>NZ_SOGX01000015.1:0-1142 GCF_004403125.1 Cryobacterium sp. TMS1-13-1
CCGTCGCCACGAGCCATCGTGGACTTCCTGCGGCGAGAACAACGCGATGCCGGAGTGTTTGTGGCTGGTGTTATACCAAGGCACGTAGTCGTTCAAGTGGTCGCGAGCGGACTCAAGGCTGTCGAATATTCCGGGGTAATTGGGGCGGTATTTCATCGTGCGGAACTCAGATTCTGAGTACGGATTGTCATTGGAAACATAGGGCCGATTGTGGGTCTTGGCAACGTCGAGCCCGCTGAGGAGAACGGCCAGCGCATCCGAGCGCATCGACGGGCCGGAGTCGGCGTGGACGAACTTCGGAGTGCCGTGCTCGCGGAAAGCGGTCTCGAACATGTCCACCGCGAGATGGTCGCTCTCGCGGTCCTCGACCCGGAAGCCGACGATTTTGCGTGACCAGATGTCGATGATCGAGTACGCCTTGAAAGCTTTCCCCCGCCACGGAGAGTGCAGGTCGGTAATGTCCCACGACCACACGTGCATGGGTCCCGTCGCGATCAGTACCGGCTTGTCGCGGGGTGTTTTAGATCCCCGCCGGGTGGGCACGAGGGGGCGGGCGGTCTGGTCCTCGATATCGGCCGCGATCCGCCACCAGGACCGGCGCCCGGCGAGCATGACGCCCTCATCCCAGGTGGACGCGAACGTGTGATCAACCGCGTTTCCCTTTTTCCAGCCGGCCGTGATTTTCGTCTCGATCACGGCCCGATCGGCCGAGTCGATACGCGATAGATACGCGCGTTCCTTCTGCGGTATCGGTTTGAGCACCCGCGCGCGGGGCGTCTGCCGGTACTGCCACGTGGAGCGGGCCACGCCCGTGATGGTCAACGCTTGACGTTGCGACCCCGTCGCGCGCGTCAGCTCCGCAACGAGGTCGTTCTCCAACGTCAGGAACTGGATGGATCGGGTGTCGTCGGGGTGGCTGCGGGCTCTTCCTCGCTCATCGCGTGCAAGAGCCCGATAGCTTTTCCCAACGCGGTATTGGCCTCCTCCAACTCGCGCACACGACCACTCAAACGTGCGACCTCAGCCGCCTGCGCTTCGCGCTCCGCAGCACGCAATTTCGCCAGCGCCGTGCGTTTCTCCGATGGAATAGTCATCTGACTAGCCTCTCGCGGAATGAGCCCGCGGTCGAGATCACCAGCGAA
>NZ_SOGX01000021.1:0-1755 GCF_004403125.1 Cryobacterium sp. TMS1-13-1
GATGTCGCGACAGTCGCTGCCATACCTGGTCAGCCCGTTCCGCGTGACCTTCGCACGGCTACCGTAACCGCTCGACGCGAGTTGATCTTCGCGATGGGCATGGGCGGGGATATGGGCAGTGGCATGGGTGGAAACATGGATGGCGGCATGGGCGGAGGAGTGGGTGGGGGCATGATGTCAGCCACGATCAACGGCCAGGTATTCGATGCCACCCGGGTCGACACGACCGTGCAATTCGACAGTGTGGAGGACTGGTTGCTGACAAATACCAGCCCGCTCGATCACCCTATGCACCTGCACGTGTGGCCGATGCAGATCATTGAACAGTCGGGCCGGCCCGTCGAAACCATCATGTGGCAGGACGTCGTGAACATCCCGGCACGCAGTACCGTGCGCGTGCGTATCGCGTTTGACGACTTTAGCGGACGTACCGTGTACCACTGCCACATTCTTGACCATGAAGACAGCGGAATGATGGGAGTTATCACCGCAAACTGACAGTAGCCGCAACCATCAATTCGAAAAAAATGGATTAGGAGAAATCAATGAACTACGCACACACCATCACCGTCTCGCTGCCCTACGAAGAGGCCGTCTCCAGGGTGCGGGAAGAACTCGCCAACCAAGGATTCGGCGTTCTTACCGAAATCGACGTCCACGCGACCTTCGAAACGAAACTCGGCGTGGAAAGTGCGCAGGCACTGGGCGACTACCTGATCTTGGGTGCGTGTAATCCCGCCCTCGCCGAACAGGCACTCACTGCAGAGCCCGACATGGGCTTGCTGCTTCCGTGTAACGTCGTGATCCGACGAAGCCCGTCAGCGACTACCACCACGGTGCAAGCTATCAACCCACAAACCATGGTCCAGCTGAGCAGCTCCCTGGGGATACAGAACGTTGCTGATCAAGCCGATGAACGTCTTCTCGCCGCGCTAGCCGCTCTCCAAGGAGAAAACAGCAGCAGGTAATACGCGCTCTAGCCCGCTGAAGCACGGCCAGAATTTTGTGGCCGTGTCAGGCGTTAGCCGCGCCGGTAGTCCGATTGGCGATCTGGCCAGCGCTGTCAAACCTCGAGAGCAGGAGCGGGTACTGCCGTTAGCGTCCGAGTAACCGGGACCAGAATGAGCCGGTCGATTTTTCTTTCACGTGCCCGGCGCATTGTTGGTTGCGTGGCACGCCGCGCATGACCTGATCAACGTGCTGACCGCAGCCCGCCCACGTTGTTTTTTGGCACACTTTGCAGGTGACGGCACGACACATAAGGATCTCCATTCAATAAGGTGAACTGCAAATACTATTATACCCAGGGGAGTATTCTACCTACGCGGTGGCAGGCAGGTGTTCATGTGACCCTGTTGCGAAGCGGTCCTGCGGTTTCTTACAGGGCGCGAGGTTTAGCGGTCGGCGATACTGGCGCGCACGTCGTCCATGTTGAGGTTCTCGACGCCGGCAATGAGCTCTTCCAGGCTGGCCGCGTTTAGGGCGCCTGGCTGGGAAAAGACGAGTACGGAGTCCCGAAACGCCATCAGCGTGGGGATGGAACGGATACCGGCGGCTGCGGCCAATCCCTGTTCCGCTTCGGTGTCAACTTTTCCAAAGGTGATTGCGGGGTGCTTTTCAGACGCCGCGCTGAATGTCGGGGCGAAACTGCGACACGGGCCGCACCATGCGGCCCAAAAATCGACCAGCACGATGGGACTCTGGGCTATGGTCGCGTCAAAGGTGGTCTCGGTGAGATCGGTAGTAGCCATACAC
>NZ_SOGX01000011.1:0-5825 GCF_004403125.1 Cryobacterium sp. TMS1-13-1
CTGGCTGGAGGGTCTAAGTTAGACAAGTTGCCCCGGAGCGACAGCCCAGAACAGGGCCTGAAGTCGGGTGCGTCCGATCCTTGAGAACTCAACAGCGTGCACAATGTCAAATGCCAAAAACCTCGTGGTTGTGGCCCGTTTCTAGCGGGGTGCAGCTAGGAGATTCCTTTGGAAATAATATTGAAAAAGTCCTGACTTCGGTTAGGCAACTAAACAAAGCAAGTCAGTAATGATTTGTTCTTGTCAGTTTCAAACTTGCATCTTCTCAGCCTATTCCGGTTGGTGGGTGCACTAGATGGGCGTTCGTTTTGTATTTATATGGAGCGGGTAGCTATTCAAACATTTACGGAGAGTTTGATCCTGGCTCAGGACGAACGCTGGCGGCGTGCTTAACACATGCAAGTCGAACGGTGAAGAGGAGCTTGCTCCTTGGATCAGTGGCGAACGGGTGAGTAACACGTGAGCAATCTGCCCTTGACTCTGGGATAACTGCGGGAAACTGTAGCTAATACCGGATATTACCTTGGAAGGCATCTTCTGGGGTGGAAAGAATTTTGGTCAAGGATGAGCTCGCGGCCTATCAGCTAGTTGGTGAGGTAATGGCTCACCAAGGCGACGACGGGTAGCCGGCCTGAGAGGGTGACCGGCCACACTGGGACTGAGACACGGCCCAGACTCCTACGGGAGGCAGCAGTGGGGAATATTGCACAATGGGCGCAAGCCTGATGCAGCAACGCCGCGTGAGGGACGAAGGCCTTCGGGTTGTAAACCTCTTTTAGTAGGGAAGAAGCGACTGGGTTTTCCTGGGAGTGACGGTACCTGCAGAAAAAGCACCGGCTAACTACGTGCCAGCAGCCGCGGTAATACGTAGGGTGCAAGCGTTGTCCGGAATTATTGGGCGTAAAGAGCTCGTAGGCGGTTTGTCGCGTCTGCTGTGAAAACCCGAGGCTCAACCTCGGGCCTGCAGTGGGTACGGGCAGACTAGAGTGCGGTAGGGGAGATTGGAATTCCTGGTGTAGCGGTGGAATGCGCAGATATCAGGAGGAACACCAATGGCGAAGGCAGATCTCTGGGCCGTAACTGACGCTGAGGAGCGAAAGCATGGGGAGCGAACAGGATTAGATACCCTGGTAGTCCATGCCGTAAACGTTGGGAACTAGATGTGGGGACCATTCCACGGTCTCCGTGTCGCAGCTAACGCATTAAGTTCCCCGCCTGGGGAGTACGGCCGCAAGGCTAAAACTCAAAGGAATTGACGGGGGCCCGCACAAGCGGCGGAGCATGCGGATTAATTCGATGCAACGCGAAGAACCTTACCAAGGCTTGACATATACCGGAAACGGCCAGAAATGGTCGCCCCGCAAGGTCGGTATACAGGTGGTGCATGGTTGTCGTCAGCTCGTGTCGTGAGATGTTGGGTTAAGTCCCGCAACGAGCGCAACCCTCGTCCTATGTTGCCAGCACGTAATGGTGGGAACTCATGGGATACTGCCGGGGTCAACTCGGAGGAAGGTGGGGATGACGTCAAATCATCATGCCCCTTATGTCTTGGGCTTCACGCATGCTACAATGGCCGGTACAAAGGGCTGCGATACCGCAAGGTGGAGCGAATCCCAAAAAGCCGGTCTCAGTTCGGATTGAGGTCTGCAACTCGACCTCATGAAGTCGGAGTCGCTAGTAATCGCAGATCAGCAACGCTGCGGTGAATACGTTCCCGGGCCTTGTACACACCGCCCGTCAAGTCATGAAAGTCGGTAACACCCGAAGCCAGTGGCCGAACCCGTAAGGGACGGAGCTGTCGAAGGTGGGATTGGTGATTAGGACTAAGTCGTAACAAGGTAGCCGTACCGGAAGGTGCGGCTGGATCACCTCCTTTCTAAGGAGCACGTGCACCGCTCGTCTGTATACAGCGAGAATTCCGGTGCCAGTCATACCAAGACGCCAGTTCTTCCTGAACTGCACGATCTTGGATGGCGCTCATGGGTGGAACATTGACATTGATGCAAGAACGGCTGAGATCTACTCGGTACGCCTGGTTCGTCAGAACGAGGTTGGAAAAGTAGGTGTCGGAGAGACTTGTATATGCACGCTGTTGGGTCCTGAGGGACCGGAACAACCTGGGATGAAAGTCCTGGTGTTGATCTGTTTCTTCTGGACTTCTGTGCGTTGGCATCACTTGCCGGCGTGGAGGGGTACCGCCCGTACTTTGAGAACTACACAGTGGACGCGAGCATCTTAAATTTGCCGCAGCATCTTTTAGATGGTGCGGTCAATTACAAAGATCTAATTAATTAGATCATTGGTCAATTTCGATGTCGAATTTATTCGGCATACTTAATCGATTCAAACTCATGTGATTTCAAATTTTTAAGAGCAAACGGTGAATGCCTTGGCATGTAGAGCCGAAGAAGGACGTAGTAATCTGCGATAAGCCTCGGGGAGTTGATAAACGAACTGTGATCCGAGGATGTCCGAATGGGGAAACCCCGCCAGGCCCGTAAGGTGACCTGGTGACTCCCGCCTGAATATATAGGGCGGGTAGAGGGAACGTGGGGAAGTGAAACATCTCAGTACCCACAGGAAGAGAAAACAACAGTGATTCCGTTAGTAGTGGCGAGCGAACCCGGATGAGGCTAAACCGATCATGTGTGATAGCCGGTAGGCGTTGCATGGTCGGGGTTGCGGGACTTTTCTGCCTATTCTACCGAATGGTAAGGGTTAGAACGTTGTATAGACGAACAGGATTGAAAGCCTGGTCATAGAGGGTGCGAACCCCGTAGTCGAAATGCAGCAATCGCCCGAGAAGTATCCCAAGTAGCACGGGGCCCGAGAAATCCCGTGTGAATCCGTCAGGACCACCTGATAAGCCTAAATACTCCTACATGACCGATAGTGAACAAGTACCGTGAGGGAAAGGTGAAAAGTACCCCGGGAGGGGAGTGAAATAGTACCTGAAACCGTTTGCTTACAAACCGTTGGAGCCAGCTTTGTTCTGGTGACAGCGTGCCTTTTGAAGAATGAGCCTGCGAGTTAGTGATATGTGGCGAGCTTAACCCGAGAGGGGAATGCGTAGCGAAAGCGAGTCTGAATAGGGCGATTCAGTCGCATGTCCTAGACCCGAAGCGAAGTGATCTATCCATGGCCAGGTTGAAGCGACGGTAAGACGTCGTGGAGGACCGAACCCACTTCAGTTGAAAATGGAGGGGATGAGCTGTGGATAGGGGTGAAAGGCCAATCAAACTTCGTGATAGCTGGTTCTCTCCGAAATGCATTTAGGTGCAGCGTTGCGTGTTTCTTGCCGGAGGTAGAGCTACTGGATGGCCGATGGGGCCCAAAAGCTTACTGACGTCAGCCAAACTCCGAATGCCGGTAAGTGAGAGCGCAGCAGTGAGACGGTGGGGGATAAGCTTCATCGTCGAGAGGGAAACAACCCAGACCACCAACTAAGGTCCCAAAGCGCGTGCTAAGTGGGAAAGGATGTGGAGTTGCACAGACAACCAGGAGGTTGGCTTAGAAGCAGCCACCCTTGAAAGAGTGCGTAATAGCTCACTGGTCAAGTGATTCCGCGCCGACAATGTAACGGGGCTCAAGCACGCCACCGAAGTTGTGGCATTGATATTTTTGGTAAGCCGCCACCTTGTGTGGTTGGTTCAGCCGTGTTGATGGGTAGGAGAGCGTCGTGTGGCCAGCGAAGCGGCGGTGTAAACCAGCCGTGGAGGCTACACGAGTGAGAATGCAGGCATGAGTAGCGAAAGACGGGTGAGAAACCCGTCCTCCGAAAGATCAAGGGTTCCAGGGCCAGGCTAATCCGCCCTGGGTAAGTCGGGACCTAAGGCGAGGCCGACAGGCGTAGTCGATGGACAACGGGTTGATATTCCCGTACTGACGAAAAACCGCCCAAACTAATCCAGTAATGCTAAGCATCTGAATCCCCTAGATGGATCCCTTCGGGGTGAAGCGTGGGGCCTAGCGTGCGACCCTATGCTGGTGCGGTTAGCGTATTAACAGGTGTGACGCAGGAAGGTAGCTGAGCCGGGCGATGGTTGACCCGGTCTAAGGATGTAGGCCGAGAGATAGGCAAATCCGTCTCTCATATAAGGTTGAGACCCGATGGGTAGCCCGTAAGGGTGAAATCAGTGATCCTATGCTGCCAAGAAAAGCATCGACGCGAGGTTTTAGTCACCCGTACCCCAAACCGACTCAGGTGATCAGGTAGAGAATACTAAGGAGATCGAGAGAATCGTGGTTAAGGAACTCGGCAAAATGCCCCCGTAACTTCGGGAGAAGGGGGGCCTGAGGCGTGAACGGACTTGCTCCGGGAGCGTTCGAAGGCCGCAGAGACCAGTGGGAAGCGACTGTTTACTAAAAACACAGGTCCGTGCTAAGTCGCAAGACGATGTATACGGACTGACGCCTGCCCGGTGCTGGAAGGTTAAGAGGAACGGTTAGCCGCAAGGCGAAGCTGAGAATTTAAGCCCCAGTAAACGGCGGTGGTAACTATAACCATCCTAAGGTAGCGAAATTCCTTGTCGGGTAAGTTCCGACCTGCACGAATGGCGTAACGACTTCCCAGCTGTCTCAACCGCGAACTCGGCGAAATTGCATTACGAGTAAAGATGCTCGTTACGCGCAGCAGGACGGAAAGACCCCGTGACCTTTACTACAGCTTGGTATTGGTGTTCGGTGTGGCTTGTGTAGGATAGGTGGGAGACTGTGAAGCTTGGACGCTAGTTCAGGTGGAGTCATTGTTGAAATACCACTCTGGTCATATTGGATACCTAACTTCGAACCGTGATCCGGTTCAGGGACAGTGCCTGGTGGGTAGTTTAACTGGGGCGGTTGCCTCCTAAAAAGTAACGGAGGCGCCCAAAGGTTCCCTCAACCTGGTTGGTAATCAGGTGTCGAGTGTAAGTGCACAAGGGAGCTTGACTGTAAGACTGACAAGTCGAGCAGGGACGAAAGTCGGGACTAGTGATCCGGCAGTGGCTTGTGGAAGCGCTGTCGCTCAACGGATAAAAGGTACCTCGGGGATAACAGGCTGATCTTGCCCAAGAGTCCATATCGACGGCATGGTTTGGCACCTCGATGTCGGCTCGTCGCATCCTGGGGCTGGAGTAGGTCCCAAGGGTTGGGCTGTTCGCCCATTAAAGCGGTACGCGAGCTGGGTTTAGAACGTCGTGAGACAGTTCGGTCCCTATCCGCTGCGCGCGCAGGAAATTTGAGAAGATCTATCCCTAGTACGAGAGGACCGGGATGGACGAACCTCTGGTGTGTCAGTTGTTCCGCCAGGAGCACCGCTGATTAGCTACGTTCGGAACGGATAACCGCTGAAAGCATCTAAGCGGGAAGCCGGCTTCGAGATGAGATTTCCATCCCTTCGGGGGAGAGGCTCGCAGCTAGACTACTGCGTTGATAGGCCGGATGTGGAAGTGGGGACTAAAGACCCATGGAGCTGACCGGTACTAATAAGCCGATAATTTGATAACACTCAGTTTGAAGAAGCTGCTTTAGCGTCCACTATGTGGTTCTCGATGTACGGTCGAGAACAACCGCTCTTTTGAGAGCACCAGTACTGTAGAGTATTGGGATACGTAACATAATTGAATAGTTCACTCAGAGTGTTTGAGTGGCGAAGCGATAATTGTTCGAAACGACTTGACGATCACACTTCGGTGTGGTTCATCACCAGGTGTTTCGGCGGCTATAGCGAGAGGGAAACGCCCGGTCACATTCCGAACCCGGAAGCTAAGACTCTCAGCGCTGATGGTACTGCAGGGGGGACCCTGTGGGAGAGTAAGACACCGCCGGACTTAACTTAGAAACAA
>NZ_SOGX01000020.1:0-8397 GCF_004403125.1 Cryobacterium sp. TMS1-13-1
CGTACCGAGCGTCCGTCCTATGGTGACCGTGCGCCGCGCACCGACCGTCCGGCCTACAACAACGACCGCCCGGCTCGTACCGAGCGTCCGTCCTATGGTGACCGCAACAGCGCTCCCCGCGCCGAGCGTCCCTCGTATGGAGACCGCGCCCCGCGCAGCTTCGAAGACCGCGCCCCGCGCCGCTCCAACGATGACCGCCCGCCCCGTCGCGACTTCGGCAACGACCGTCCCAGCGACGGCGACAGCAAGTTCTACCCGAAGCGCAGCGAAGAGGGTGTCAAGCCCACCTTCGCCGGTGGCGAAGACGTCGTCCTCGAGCGTCTCGAAGCCATTGCAACGACCGCGTCCGACGTTGTCGGCGTAACCTTCGGCGACCTCGGCCTCGGCGAGAACATCGTTCGCGAGCTCGCCACCCTCGGCGCTCCGGCCCCGTTCCCGATCCAGGCCGCGACCATCCCCGACGTTCTCGCCGGTCGCGATGTACTCGGCCGTGGCAAGACCGGATCCGGCAAGACCATCGCCTTCGCTGCTCCCCTGGTTGAAAAGCTCATGGAGAACAACGGCGCCAAGGACCGCAAGCACGCCCGCAAGCCGCGCGCGCTCATCCTGGCCCCGACCCGTGAGCTCGCGCTGCAGATTGACCGCACCGTGCAGCCCATCGCCCGCAGCGTCGGCCTCTTCACCACCCAGATCTACGGCGGAGTTCCGCAGTACCGTCAGGTGAGCGCCCTCCAGCGCGGCGTCGACATCATCGTTGGCACCGCCGGACGCATCGAAGACCTCATTGACCAGGGTCGCCTTGACCTGAGCGAAGTCGTTATCACTGTGCTCGACGAGGCCGACTACATGTGCGACCTCGGATTCCTCGAGCCCGTGCAGCGCATCCTGCGTCAGACCAAGGCCGGCGGCCAGAAGTTGCTCTTCTCCGCCACCCTCGACAAGGGCGTTGCCTCGCTGGTCAAGGAATTCCTGACCAACCCGGCCGTGCACGAGGTCGCCGGCGAAGACCAGGCGTCCTCCACGATCGACCACCGCGTGCTCGTCATCGAACACCGCGACAAGAGCCGCATCATCGAAGAGCTCGTCAACCGTGAGGGCAAGACGCTCATCTTCAGCCGCACCCGGGCCTACGCTGAGCAGCTCGCCGACCAGCTCGAAGACGCTGGGGTCAAGGCCACCAGTCTGCACGGTGACCTCAACCAGGCCCGTCGTACCCGTAACCTGCAGATGCTCACGAGTGGCCGGGTCAACGTGCTCGTCGCAACGGATGTCGCTGCTCGCGGAATCCACGTTGACGACATCGACCTGGTCATCCAGGCCGACGCCCCCGACGAGTACAAGACGTACCTGCACCGTGCCGGCCGGACCGGCCGCGCGGGCAAGACCGGAACCGTCGTGACGCTCATCCCCAAGCAGCGCAAGCGCCGCATGGACGAGCTGCTCGACCGTGCCGAGATTGACGCGAGCTACACCTCCGCCACCCCCGGTGACGCGGCTGTACGCGAACTCGCCAACATCTAGCATCCGTTTGAACTAAAAGGGGCACTCGCCAACCGGCGGGTGCCCCTTTTTCGCGCCCGGCGCCCAGCGGGTTGTGCGAACCCGGCCGCGTCTGCCAGAATTACTTTCCGAACGATCGGTAAGTTAGCGATCGTTCCCGCAGCCACACGCAGACACCGTCGTCAGGAGAGAATATGGCCGAGGCCTACCTCGTTGGAGGAGCACGCACCCCCGTAGGCCGCTACGGCGGAGCGTTGGCCACGGTTCGTCCCGACGACCTAGCCGCGCTCGTCGTCGGCGAGGTCGTACGCCGCGCCGGCATCGACCCCGGCCTGATCGAGGAGATCATCTTCGGCGCCGCCACCCAGGCCGGCGAAGATAACCGCAACGTCGCCCGCATGGCAGGGCTGCTCGCCGGGCTGCCCGACCACGTACCCGGAATTACCGTCAACCGGCTCTGCGCCTCCGGAATGTCCGCCATCACGATGGCCGCCCAGGCGATCCGCGCCGGCGACGCCGACGTCATGATCGCTGGCGGCGTCGAATCAATGACCCGCGCACCCTGGGTGCAGGCCAAGCCCGAGCGCCCCTGGGCCAAGCCCGGCGCCCAGTTCGACACCTCCATCGGCTGGCGGTTCGTCAACCCCAAACTCGCCGCCCGCGACAAGGCCACCTTCTCCATGTCGGAGACGGCCGAGGAGGTCGCCCGGCTCGACGGCATTACCCGCTTAGAAGCGGATGCCTTTGCCCTCCGCAGCCATCAGCGCGCCGCTGCCGCGATCGATGCTGGCCACTTCGTTGACGAAATCGTCGGCGTGCCCACCAAAAAGGGCGAGGTGCTCGTCGATGAGGGCCTGCGCCGGGACACCACCCTCGAGGGCCTCGCCGCCCTGCGCCCCATCGTCGCGGGCGGCTCCGTCGTCACGGCCGGCAACGCGAGCTCGCTCAACGACGGCTCCTCGGCGATTCTGGTCGCGAGCGGTGAGGCCGTGAAAAAGTACGGCCTGACGCCGCGCGCCCGCGTCGTCGTCGGCGCGAGCGTCGGCCTGGCCCCCGAGATCATGGGCCTCGGCCCGGTCGTCGCCACCCAGCGTGCCCTCGAGCGCAGCGGCCTCGACATCGCCGACCTCGGGGCGATCGAGCTCAACGAAGCCTTCGCCACCCAGTCCATCGCCTGCATCCGTCGCCTCGGCCTCGATGAGGAGATCGTCAACCGGGATGGCGGGGCGATCGCGCTCGGGCATCCGCTGGGATCAAGCGGAGCGCGCCTGGTCGTGACCCTGCTGGCCCGCATGGAACGGGAAAATGCCGGGCATGGCCTCGCCACGATGTGCATCGGCGTCGGCCAGGGCTCGGCCCTCATTCTGGAGCGGGTCTAGTGTCGAAAGGCACGGCCGCCGTAATCGTCACTGTGGAGGATATCTGATGTCTGTTTCTGAACTGGAGCTCGGTGATCGCGGCGAATACGGCGTGCCCGACCGGGTTGGCGTGCTCGGCGGCGGGCGCATGGGCGCCGGCATTGCCCACGCTTTCCTGCTGGCCGGTGCCCACGTGGTACTGGTTGAACGCAACGACACCGAAGCGGATACCGCGCGCGAGCGTGTGCTGCGCGCCGTCGACGCGAGCATCGCCCGCGGGGCCACCGGCGAAACCCGCCCCGAACTCGAGGCCCGCCTCGCCGTCGGCGCCGACGTCGGTCTGTTCAGCGACCGGGAACTTGTCGTGGAGGCCGTCCCCGAGATACGCGCGCTGAAGGTCGACGCCCTGCAAAGGGTCGAAGCAGAGCTTCCCGATGACGCCGCGCTCGCCAGCAACACCTCCTCGATCTCGATCGACGACCTCGCCTACGAGCTGAAACGTCCGGCCCGCTTTCTCGGCCTGCACTTCTTCAACCCGGTTCCCGCCTCGAACTTGGTCGAACTGGTCACCGGCAGCGCGACCTCGGCTGAATTGGTAGCGGATGCCCAAAGCTGGGTCTCCGCACTCGGCAAGACTCCGATCACCGTCAGCGATGCCCCCGGATTCGCCTCCTCCCGGCTCGGAGTGGCCCTCGGACTCGAGGCCATCCGCATGCTCGAAGAGGGAGTCGCGAGCGCCTCGGATATCGACGCCGCCATGATGCTCGGCTACAAGCATCCGGTTGGACCGTTGAAACTGACCGACCTGGTGGGGCTCGACGTGCGGCTCGGAATCGCCGAATACCTGCACAAACAGCTCGGCGCCCGCTTCGAACCGCCCGCGCTGCTGCGCAAACTCGTGGCCGAGGGCAAGCTTGGCCGCAAGTCCGGCCAGGGCTTCTACCGCTGGGACGAAGCCTGATGGCCAACCCCGCCGCCCCGACAGTGCAACCCGACCTTAGGAACGTCACCATTCCGCTGGTCGAAATCTCGACAGGCTCGATCCAAGGCCTGAATATCGAGACCGCCATTCCGACAACGCGACCCAATCTCGAAAACGCACCCCGTACGCCCGCCGAGGAGACCCCATGACGACCATTCTGCCCAGCTACGTCCAGGGCGCCTGGTGGACCCCCAATACCGAAGATAACGCGGTCGATGTCTGCGACGCCTCCACCGGTGACGTCGTCACCCGGGTCAGCACCCACGGCCTCGACCTCACCGCAGCGCTCGAGTACGCCCGCACGGTCGGCCAGAAATCCCTCGGCGAGCTCACCTTTCACCAGCGTGCCGTGCTGCTCAAGCAAATGGCGCTGCTGCTGACCGAGCATAAGAAAGAGCTCTACGCGCTCTCCAGCCGGACCGGCGCCACCAAGGTCGACTCCTGGGTCGACATCGACGGCGGCATCGGCGTGCTGTTCAGCTACTCCTCGAAGGGCCGCCGGGAGCTGCCGAATGCCCGCGTCTACGTTGACGGGCCGGTCGAGCCGCTCTCCAAGGACGGCTCCTTCATCGCCCGCCATATTTACTCCCGCCTGCCCGGCGTGGCCGTGCAGATCAACGCGTTCAACTTTCCGGTCTGGGGCGCCCTCGAGAAGTTCGCGCCGGCCTTCCTGGCCGGCGTGCCCACCGTGGTCAAGCCCGCGACGCCCTCCGGCTACCTGGCCGAGGCCTTCGTGCGCATCCTCGCCGACTCCGGCCTGCTGCCCGAGGGCTCGCTGCAGCTCGTTTCCGGCAGCGTGCCGACCCTGTTCGACGACGTGCGTCTCGGCGACCTCGTCGCCTTCACCGGATCGGCCTCGACCGCCGAGAAACTGCGCGCGAGCGACTCCGTGCAGACCGGCGGAGTGCGCTTCACCAACGAGACTGACTCGATCAACGCTTCGATTCTCGGAACGGATGCCGCCGCCGGAACCCCCGAATTCGACGCGTTCGTCAAGCAGGTCGTCACCGAAATGACAGTCAAGGCCGGCCAGAAGTGCACCGCCATCCGCCGCGTCATCGTGCCGCGTGCGGTCATGGACGACGTCGTCGCGGCCGTCCAGGCGCGCATCACCGAACGCATCGTGCTCGGTGACCCCCGGGCCGATGGCGTCACCATGGGCCCGCTCGCCTCCACTGCCCAGCGCCTCGAGGTGCTCAAGCAGGTCGCTCGCCTGCAGGAGGCCGGCGGCAAGCTGGTCGTCGGCCAAAGGGATGCCCCCGCTGTGCTGCACGCGGATGGCACGATCGCGCCCGCTCCCGACGGTGCCTTCGTCGAGCCGTTGCTGCTGCGCTTTGACGACGCGTCGGCCGCCGCCGTGCACGAGGTCGAGGCCTTTGGCCCGGTCTCGAGCGTGCTCGGCTACGACACCATCGATGAGGCCATCGCCCTCGTTCGGCGCGGCGGCGGATCACTCGTGACCAGCATCGCCACGCACGACCCGTCAGTGGCCGTCGCCCTGATGACCGGCATCTCGGCCTTCAACGGTCGGGTGCTCGTGCTCGACCGCGATGACGCCCGCACCTCGACCGGGCACGGTTCGCCGGTGCCGCAGCTCGTGCACGGCGGCCCAGGCCGGGCCGGCGGCGGCGAAGAGCTCGGCGGCATCCGCGCGGTGCTGCACCACATGCAGCGCACCGCCATTCAGGGCTCACCCGAGATGTTGACGGCCATCACCGGGATCTGGCACCAGGGCGCGTCGGCGCGAGCCGGCGACACGCATCCGTTTCGAAAGAGCCTGGCCGAACTCGTAATCGGCGACCAGATCGTCTCGGACTCGCGCACGGTGACCCTTGGGGACATCGAGACCTTCGCCCAGTTCACCGGCGACACCTTCTACGCCCACATGGACGAGGAGGCGGCCGCAGCCAACCCGTTCTTCCCTGGCCGGGTGGCGCACGGCTACCTGCTCGTCTCTTGGGCCGCTGGCCTGTTTGTCGATCCGGCACCCGGGCCGGTACTCGCCAACTCCGGCCTCGAGAACCTGAAGTTTGTCACGCCGGTTTCGCCCGGCGACAGTATCCGCGTCGCGCTCACCGCGAAGCAGATCACTCCGCGCGAGACCGACGAGTATGGCGAGGTGCGCTGGGATGCCGTGCTGACCAACCAGAACGACGAGCTGGTCGCGTCCTACGACGTGCTCACCCTGGTTGCCAAGCACTAACTTCCAACAGGTAATTCGGGCGGGCCCGCGCATCGAGCGCGGGCCCGCAGTCGTGAGCTCGGTCCGCGGTCGGGCGCGCCCCTCGGTCGTGATTGAGCCCGCTCGCTACACGGGCAGGGGCACGGTGGTTCCGCGCGTGGACGCACGGGCGGTGACGGTAGTCCTGGGTCGCGGCGACAGAGGCGTGTCCGGCATGGAGTCGTCCTCGCTCACTATGACGAGTCCCTGGGCGCTGTTGGCCGAACGGCTCAGGTCTTCGATCCACTGGCGGTTGAGGGTGGCCGCCTGACCTCCCACGAACTTGAAGTAGAGCGGAATAGCGGGATTGAGCCAGATCGAACTGCGCCCGGACCCCACCTCAGCGGCATCGCGCCAGGACAGCAGAAAGCTCTCGCCGCGGCGCAGCTTCTGAACGATCACCAATTGCAGGTGGGCCAGGGTGCGGTCGTCGATCTCCACGATGACTCGGTCATACGTAAGAGAGCCCATGAGTGCCTTCCAATCAAAATCAGCAATGTCGCCTCGTCTCAGTATCTCGGCCGCGCCAGGAGAGCACTAGAGGCCAACGGCCTCACTTGCACCCCCAGTTCGTTCCGGGTTGGGCTCCAGTTCGTCCGAGGCCTGGGCCCGGAACCTGAGCCCAGCTTAGAAACTGGGCCCGCGTTCGTAGGGTGGGCCCGGCATCCGCTCAGCACTCTCGTGATTCAACCGGCGTCGTCGTCTGTGGTGCCGGCGCGAACGCGCGCGATCGTCTCCCAGGCTGCCACGGCAACCAGAATGACCGAGGTCGCGACGCCCAGCCCGAGCGGAGTCACGAGGGCGGCGGCCGCACCGGCCACGGCGAGCGCGGCAATTCCGACGACGTGCGACACAAGCACGGTGCGCGCGACGATCCAGCGAAACAGCAGCAGCCCGACGAGGTAGAACAGCGGCCCACCGACCAGGGTGACGGCCACCGGAAGTGTCATGACATCCTCCGGATGCTCGAGCACTGATTTGTCCGCGACCGAGGTCAGCACGATTCCGGCGATGACGATCGCGTGCACGTAGGTATAGGCGAGTCGAGCGATGCGGCCCGGCTCGCTCGACGCGGCGATTGCCTTGCTCCCGGCACGCTCCCCGTGATCGAAATAGAGCCACCACATGGCCACGCCGTTCACAAAGGCGAGAAACAGACCGGCAATCCCCAAAGCGGATGCCTCCTGGTCGACAAATGCAAACCCGGTCACCAAAAAGGACTCGCCGATCGCGATGATCACGAACAGGGCGCTGCGCTCGGCAATATGCGGGCCGGAGACATCCCAGTCGTCGACACCGGGTGCTTTCAGCCCGGGAACGCGAAACCCGAGGCTTGCGGACCCGTACTCGATGGCGAGGGCGATGAGCCAGGCCGGCAGGCGATAGGTCAGCGGCAGCAGCGCCCCGACGATCCAGAAGGCGCCGGCTGCCGACAGCCAGAGCAGAATGCGCAAAAACGTCGCGTGCAGGGCCGGATCGTGCCGGGCGAGGGCCAGCACCATGAACACCGTGCGCCCGAGTTGCAAGGCCACATACGCGATGGCGAAGATCAGCCCCTGATCACCGAAGGAATCGTAGATCGAGGTACTGATCACGAGACCCACGAGGGAGAGGCCGATGACGACACCGCGCACCGGCAGCCTGGCCGGATCGAGCCAGTTGGTCACCCAGGTCGTATACACCCACAGCCACCACAGGGCGAGCACGAGAATGATCGACTCCAGTGCACCCACCCAGGACTGGTTGGCATACAAATAGCGCGAGAGTTGAGTCAGCGCAAAGACGAAAATGAGGTCGAAAAACAACTCGATGTAGGTGACGCGCTCGCTGCGCTCGGTGTCCTCCGGCCGCAGCAGGCTTCGCCGAAACCCGAGACGCAGAATCCAGGCGCGATGCTCAAACGGATGCTGCTGCGTCGTCTTCGATGATCGGTTCACGTCCCCAGTCTCCCGCAAGCCCCCGACATCCGCAGTTCCAATTCCGCTCCCATGCTTCAGCCCTCCTATAAGCGTCCCCGTATGCCGGGCCGCGCACTCACTTCTGCACGGGGCCGGTCCCGGTCTAGAAACTGAGTCCACGTTCATACGGTGGGCCCGGCTGCCCGGCCATCGCGGGTCGGTCTGCGGAACGCGCCCCTTTTCGTTGATCGAGCTTGTCGAGATTGCCATACGACCGGCGTGAGCTGGTCTGCGTTGCCGGCCCTGCGGCTGGGTGGGGGAGTGGGTGCGGAGCGGTGCGACACGCCCGGGTGGGGGGCGTTTTGACGGGTGGGTGGTCTGGCCGTAATGTATCTATACGTACCCCAAAGGTGCGGAAAGCCGCAGTGCTTTCCGGCC
>NZ_SOGX01000013.1:0-14842 GCF_004403125.1 Cryobacterium sp. TMS1-13-1
CTGCCCATATCCCCGCCCATGCCCATCGCGAAGATCAACTCGCGTCGAGCGGTTACGGTAGCCGTGCGAAGGTCACGCGGAACGGGCTGACCAGGTATGGCAGCGACTGTCGCGACATCGTCACCGGTCACTATAAAGGAGGCCAGCGCGACATCGTCGGCTCCAGTGGAGCCTCCGCCTCCCATCATCATTCCGCCGGACCTACCTCGATCGTAGGTATGCGCACGCAGCACGGAGGTGCCGATCGTGCCGGTGACGAGAAGGTCGGCCCGGTTCCCCGGGGCCAGCACGACCTCGTCGACCTCGTGCGCGGCTTCGAACCGTCCGGAGTCGATTCCGAGAAGGGACAACTGCTGCCCGTCGAGGCGCAGCCGCAGATAGCGGGACACGCAGGCATTAACGATGCGCCATCGTTCCCGCTCACCAGGGCGGGAAGTCATACTGGGGGTGAGTTGACCGTTGACCAGAACGAGGTCTCCCTCGCGTCCGGACATTTTCTCCATCGCTGTGGCCGCTGGAATTGTTCCCGCGGAATCGAGGGTGATATCGGAAATGACGAGGACGCGTTCCCGGCTGGCCGGGATAGGGTCGGGGTCGGGGTCGGGGTCTTCGACAATGATGGCGCCGTAAAGCCCGCCGAATACCTGATCGGCCACGAAACCATGGTGGTGCGGGTGATACCAGTACACGCCCGGCGGGTGATTGGCGGGCAATTCATACTGGTAATCAAAAGAGTCGCCGGCTGCGACGGTGACGAACATATTGTCGCCGTTGTTCTCAGGCGAAACGTGCAGGCCGTGCACGTGCAGGTTGCTCGGATCTGCCAGCCCATTGCGAAGGCTGACACTGAGAGTATCTCCCGCTCGAACGCGCAGTGTGGGGCCAGGCACGCCACCGTTGTAACTCAGCGCACGCACATCACGACCAGCAATGGTCACCTGCTGGGGGGAAGACTCAAGATCGACGGTGAGAGTACCGCTGACGCTTCGTAGCTCCGGGGGCTCGACGAGGTCGCTCCCGGACGGTATCGCCGGTGACGTCGTCGAGGAGATCCGTTGATTGACGAAGAAACCCGTTCCACCCACAGCCGTGGCCGCAATCCCCACCCCGCCGAGAATCAGGGCGCTACGACGACTAAGACCGGGCACTACCGGCCCTCCTCGAGCACCCGCAGCTGATCACGCAACTGCTCCGCAGTGAGCTCCCCCCGAGCGAACCGCTCCTCAAGAATCCGCCTGGCACCGGCCGAATCAGCCTGCCTCGGAGCAGATCGCGTGTCATCGCTTCCGGATCTGTTCGACAAAAAACGAACAATGACATAAATAAGCACGGCGACACCGGCAATAGCTAGCAGGCCGAACCCCCAGGACCATCCCATACTTCCGTTACCCCACATCATCTGAGTTACTTCCTTCCGTTTACTGATCCGCATCTCCATCATACCCCTAGAGGTATAAGTCGTGGCTGAGTAGATCGTCCACGCACGTGAAACGGCACGTACCTCACACACCGGCGCAACCCGCTGAAACTCACGCAACAACAAGGCCCCAACGCGAGGACTTGACAGCTTCGAACGCGGCCCCGGCGTCGCGGGATATAGCGTGAAGCCATGACGAACGGCTGGAATCGGAAGGCCATTGTTAGCGCCAAGCTCGTCACCATCTCAACCCCGATCGGGGGGACGCGCGCACAACCCCGCGGGATCGGTCTACCCGGCACCATCCTCGGTATCGGATTGGGTGAATTCGTCGATGGGAGCCTGCTGCATCAGATCCTGCAGTGGCACCACATGCTCCCCAGCGCCGCGACCGAGACCGAGACCGAGACCATTAATATCGGGTCCTACCCGGCGGATACGGCCCCCGGTCTGCAAATGAACACGCTTTGGGATGGGTTTTTCCATACGATCGCTTGGCTTGCGGTACCGATCAGGCTGGGAATGCTTGGTCGACCCGTTCACCAAGCGCCGCGACGCCGGCAACGTCTGGGAGGTCGCCCACCGCCGATCGCGCGCTTTGTGTTAGCGCTGAGTGCTCTGATGACGAGATCTGGATAAACAGCGACGTCACACAGAGATACCGCGGGCCGACACGGAGCCGGGTGGGGCAAGACCCGTGCGGCGCGGAGCGGCAAGGGGCATGCTCAAGCAGCGGACAGAGTCAGCAATCACCACTGTCCGGAACCCCGATTTGCGGATACTCTTCGCCGCAGGCGTGCGTGCGTGCGTGCGAATAATGCCAATGCATTCGGCTGAGGGCTACGTATCAACGCTGTCGCATTTACCGTCGGGATCGTCCCGATGGGCGAGGACACATAGGAGTGAATCGTGAAGAAGAACATCAGACTGGTGCTCGGAGCCAGTGCAGCTGCGCTCATCGCCATGTCGCTGGGCACTGCGCCGGCATCAGCGCATGTCCCAAAATCGGTGCGCGGCAACGTGGTGCTGACCGCCCACCTCACAGAGCTTAACGGCTCAGGAGCGTCTGGAACCGCGGTCGCGGTCGTTCGCGGCGAGACGATCCGGGCGATCGGGATCCGCGCGAGGGGTTTGACGCCCGATGCTCCGCACGCCCAGCACATCCACTACGGGGAACAGGCACAGAACGAGTGCCCCACCCTACGGTTGGACAGCAACGGTGACGGACGACTGAACACCGTTGAGGGTGTTCCCGCCTACGGCCCCGTTGTGGTGTCCTTGAACACCAGTGGAGACACCACGCCGGCCAGTTTTCTGGACGTTTCCCGATTCCCTGTCTCGAAAAATGGCTCCTATAACTACCTCCGGACCAACATCAGATTCACGGACGTGGCGGGAACAGGCTATCCGGGAGCCGAAGGGCTCGGCACCGCCGCGCAAATTGCCGAGGCCATCCGTGACGGTGAAGGTGTTGTCGTGATCCACGGAATCGACTACGACGGCAACGGAACGTACAACGTCAGCGTTCCCGAGGGTGTAAGCGAGCTGGACCCCACCCTCCCCGCCGAGGCAACTGACCCGGTTGCCTGCGGAGTCCTGCACTAGCTGCGAGCGAACGGCTCAAAACTGAGGTCCAGGCGCCGTGCGAGCGCGCACAGTGCCGCACGGTCCTGGACCTCATCTGTCGACAGAATGACCAAGATCGCCAGGCCTGCTCAAATCCGCTCAAGCGGGTAGCTGTGCAGTCCGCTTGAGTCGCCCATCTTTCCGGTATGGCGGACGTCCATTCTCTCTGAGAAGGCTCGCCCCGGCGCCACGACTGGCCTACCTCGGGTCAGTGGCATGCCCCGGAGGCCAATTCATACCGACGGATATCGGTGGGCACCGCTATCGAGGAAGGGCGCTTACCGTGGCATACAACGTTGCACAGAAACTTATCGCATCGCACCTGGTCTCCGGGGAGATGGTGCCGGGGACCGAAATCGGCCTGCAGAGCGACCGGGACCTTGGTCATGCTGGAGTTGGAGGCGTTGGGACGCGGAGGACCGCGACTTTCTTCGCTCCGGCTACCAAGGGTTCGGCCTTTGGTTTCCGAAGGCCGGCAAGGGGGTGTCACACCCCACGCACATGCAGCGCTTCGGCATCCCCGGCAAGACGATGGTCGGCTTCGACACCCACACCCCGGCCGCAGGCTCGCTCGGGATGCTGGCCATCGGCGTCGGCGGCACCGAGGTAGCCCCGGCCATCGCCGGCGAGCCCTTGTACATCAGGATGCCCGAAATCTGGGGCGTGAAGCTCACCGGACAACTGCCGCCGTGGACCAGCGCCAAAGACGTCATCCTCGAAATGCTGCGCCGGCACGGCGTCAAGGGCGGCGTCAATCGGATCGTCGAGTACTACGACCCCGGCCTCGCCGCCCTGACCGCGATGGATCGACACGTGATCGCCAATATGGGCGCCGCACTGGGCGCGACCACCACCGTTTTCCCTGCCGATGATCAATCGCGAACCTTCCTGCGCGCGAAACAGCGCGAGCGGGATCTCGCCGAACTGCTCGCGGACGAAGATGCAACCTACGACGTGACCGAGGAGATTGACCTGGCTTCGATCCTCCGCGAACCCGAGCCTGCGTGATTTCGCGATAGTTGCGACGATCACGAAGGGGCGTCAGTCGTTTCCCTGCCTGTCCCTCGACGTCAATCCCAGTTCCCGGCAGATTCTGCAGGACCTGACCATCATGGGGGCCACCCTGGATCTGCTCGGGGCGGGCGCCCTGTTGCATCAGTCCGGCTGCATCGGCTGCATCGGCTGCATCGGCTGCATCGGCTGCATCGGCTGCATCGGCTGCATCGGCATCATGGGACAGGCCCCGGCGAGTGCGCGTACTCCCCTTCCGCAGCAACGTCCCCAAATTCACCAAATTCACCAAATTCACCGTCGACCAAGTCGACCGACCTGCCCGCGTCGCGCCGCCCTAACCCGAGATGCGATCGGCCACGCGCGGCCGATCGCATCGAAAAGCCGCTGATCAAGGATTTCTTGTACTGCGGGTCGTTCACGTAATTCCTAATTCGCATTGTTGGCGCGGGACTCGGAGGTCGTGCCAGATCACTTTTCCATCACATCGCGGAATTAATTCCACGGGCGCGGCCATCCGAAGCGCCCGATGCCGGTTGTGGAAAGTCCGACGACCAGCGGGCTGCAAAACCGGACCCTAAAACAGGCAACCCGCGACAGCGGCCCGGCACGGCACTGGCCCTGTTTTCGATCCGCACGAGATCGACGCAGAGCCCGAAGCCCGCGACGCCCACCCATCCAGCGCCCCACCCAATCCCACGACATTGACCGGCATTTCGTGGCAGCAACGTCGAAAAGATGTTACCGACCCACACTCGTAGTGCACGCAAGGGATAATTGCATTTTGGCGCACTTATTGCCCGAGGAGAAGCGGAACTCACATGTCAACTTCGGCTGAAGCAGACCGGGCACGACTGGCCAGAGTGCCTGGTCAGCCACTCTGGTTGCGCGTCCATGACGACATTCTCAACCGGATAACCTCGGGCGAATTCGCGGACACGTTCCCCGGTGAAATTCAACTAACCGCGGAATATCAGGTGAGCCGCAGTACCGTTCGACTTGCGCTGACCCCTCTGCGTCGAGAGGGGCTGGTTTCATCAAGTCGGGGTAAACGCCCGGTGGTGCACGTCAACCACGGCGAAGCACATCGCTTTGGGCCGGTTTACAGCTTGTTTGCAGCAGTTGAGGCCTCTGGGATGAGGCAGCACAGCGAGTTGATCCGGTGCGAGATCCGTTTCGACGCGCGGATTGCTGACCGGCTCGACCTGCCCGGCGACGCTCCGCTGATCAATATTGAGCGCCGTCGTTTCGCTGACGACTATGTCTTTGCCGTTGACAGCGCCTGGCTGCCTGCCGATCGCACTGCCGGCCTTCTCGACGTCGATTTCAGCAATACTGCTCTCTATCAGGAGCTGACGCTCCGGTGTGGGATCACGCTGGACGGCGGACAGGAAACCCTGACAGCGATTGCCGTTACCGCCGAACAGGCGCGAGTTCTTGACTGCCCGGTCGGCACTGCCGCTTTCTTCATTGAACGGTGTGGTCGTGCGGCGGGACGTCCGGTGGAATGGCGGGAGACTGTCGTCCGTGGCGACCGTTTCGCGGTCACCACATCATTCTCACCCCGGTGAGCTTTAGTCTTTATCGGTTCTCAGTCTTAAGGCCGTCGAGCTGAGGGCCTGCCAGGACGTACTCGTAGGGGTCCCCGGTGGGAAAAAGCCCGGTTCCGTTAGGGAGAACAGCCATCGGAATTCTTTCCTGACCGCGTTGCTGCTGGTGTCCGTCGGACCAGGTGATCGTAACGTTTCCCACCCTGACACGAAGGTAGATCACTTTGACAGAGGCCGATACCGGGGTCGTGTCGCCCTCCAGAACCTGCGCCCAGAGCGTTCCGGAGTCCGGATCAATCGCGGTGAGTATCGTGGCCCCATCCGTTGGACGAAATGAGGACACGGCGAGGTTCCCTGATGACTCGTCAATGATTGACGGTCCAGTCACGTGCCCGGAAAACTCTGCGAGCATAGCTCCCGTTTTGACGTTGTGTGCGCTCACAACAGAGTCACCTGCGCTATCGACCCAGTTGAGAAAGACGATATCTTCCTGCGATACGTCGTCAGCAACCGAGACCGCTGAGGAAGATTCGACGTCCGTGGGGCGTGAGAGTGTGTTCGCGTCCCAGCGAACTTCTCCGGTGGTGGTGTCGACAGCCGTGAGTAAGCCTGCCGTCTCGATGAGGCCGGTGCCATTGCTTTCGTACTCGATCGTTGACGCTCCCGTCGCGTCTTCGGCAACACTGACAGTACCGTCGTGCGCGCTGAGCATGACCGCGGGCGAGACGTCGTCGGAGACGATCCCTTTGGGCGTGTCCGCGAAGATCAAACCTGAACCTCGAGCCGGTCCCGGAACATCTACTGGTCCCCAGGCAATCGCGCCGGACTCGGACTCGAATGCCGTGGCGACGGTGCGCGTGGCCAGCTTTCCCGCCTCTGCCGTGGCATCCGAGTCGAGAATCACGATGAGCTCTCGATCACCGTCGCGAGTCAGTACAAACCCCACGCAGGACGGGTTCGTTTCGATCTGCCACCGGATGCCTGCCTCCGAGAGACCGATGAAGTTCAAGCCTTCAACCTCACTATTCGGAAATAGCGTCGACACAAAAACGTTACCGCTCACGGCGGGTTGGCTGTCGAATTGCACAATGCCCGCGGCGAGATAATTGCCAGGCAACGCGGGCATAGCGGAAGTTGCAGTTAAATCCATCAAATCTACGGCGTCGGAGACGCGATGAGCGCCGAGCTGCGACGAAGGTCCGGAACACGCGGCCAGCAACACAACGCTAACGAGCGTGGCGGCTGCGGCTCCGGCAGCGCGTCTCATTCTTGCTTTTGAGGTATTCGCTGCCGGCGCGTGCGACGGTTCCGAGCCGCGTAGGCCAGCGCGATGAGGCCTAGCACGGCGATCGCGGCGATCCCGAATCCAAGATTGGTCACCAGCGAGGACATATCGAGTACCCAGGCCTCGGTGGCGAACTGATCTCCGATGGTCAAAACTCCGCCGAGGCTCGCGGTACCGTCGGTGAGGAACAGGAAGATTCCGATCAGGATTGACAGGATCCCGGATACGATCATCAACCACGAGTTCTCCCATCGTCCGATAGTGAGCATCCGCGGGCGCAGCCACCGACTCTTCCCCAGTGAAAGTCGGTCCCACAACAAGGCGAGCACGATCAGGGGCGCTGCCATGCCGAGCGCGTAGATCGCTAAGAGCACTCCCCCGTAGACGGCGTTACTGCCGAGGGCTGCCACGGTAAGCACCGAGCCGAGGATGGGGCCTGCACACACTCCGGCTACTCCGTAGACAGCGCCGAGGAGGTAGACCGAAACCGCCGAGGTCCCTTCGGCGGCGCTGCCGCGGGTGAAGGCGGGAAAACGTAGTCCAGAAATTTGGATGATACCCATCAACACCACGAGCAATGAGGCGATCCCGACGAAGGCCGTGCGATTTTGCGTGACGAACACCCCGACCGTGCCAGCCAGCACTCCCAGCGGCACCAACGTGGTAATCAGACCCAGATAAAACAATCCAGTACGGGCAAGCAGCTCGGACGGCTTTGCGAACGCGTAGGCGAAGAACGCAGGAAGGAGCATGACTGAGCAGGGGCTCAAAAGTGTCAGCATCCCGCCAATCAGGGCGCCGGCGTAGCCAATATCCATGTCTAGCGTCCGGCCTTCGCCAGTTCGCTGTCGATCGTGTCGCGGAACACTTCTACCGGCATCGCACCGGAGATTGGCGTTTCGTTCACCACGAACATGGGCGTGCTGGAAATTCCGAGGTATCTGGCCTCTGCCGCGTCAATGTTCACTTTCTCCAAGAGTTCAGCATTGTCCAGGTCGGAGAAGAACTGCTCAAGGTTGGGAACACCAATTTCTGTCGCGATTTCCAAAAGACGTTCCGGGGGCAGTGCCACATGTCCGCGTTCCGGGGCACCCGCGAAGACGACTTCAGCAAACTCCCAGAAGAAACCTTGCTCGCCCGCCGCGCGGGCAGCCACAGCCGCAGCCGTGGATTCCTCGCCGAACACCGGCAGATCCCGCCATTCGATGCGCACTCGACCGCTGTCCACATACTCCTCGACAAGGACAGGGAGGGTATCGCGCGCGAAAACCCCACAAAACGGACACCGGAAATCGGCGTATTCGACCAAAACGACCGGCGCGTCGACCTCTCCGAGTGCCGTCACCTCGCCATCGACACGTCGGGCGAGATCGAGCGTCTGCTCGCCGCTTTTTTCCCCGGATTGTTCAGCGGGGGTCGAAGTGGATTCTTGGACGGGTTGTTGTGCAACCACTCCGACGATGACGACTGCGAGAACTACCGCCGCTCCTAAAAGCATCAGGAGCGTGGGTCGCCGCACCTTGACTCGTCGGATCGGCCTATTTTTTGTGAAGTTCTGTTGTGTCGGCACCATCTTAAATGTACGCACATTAGGGTAAAAAAGACAGTTATAGCCGCCTCCCCGTCCGAGTCTGGGAATATTCCCGGTTTTCTGATTGAAAAGAGTCCAGTCATGCTCCAAGCAACCATCGCCCCGCCACTAATGGCCCTCAAGGCTGACCGCATCGTTGCCCTCGCCAGCGAGCGGCATCTCCACCTCGATGATGCCCGGGCCTACCGCCGCGTCATGAACGAAGCGCCTCGGTTACAACTCCGCTCCGAGGTGTGGGGCAAGGCTCCACAGTCCACGCGACGACGTCACTACCGCCGCGTACGCGTCGTCGCGGTGGCCTACCTCGGCGTGGCGGCAGCACTGGTGACCCCGCCACTACTTTCGGTCAATTCATGAACGCCGTTCACGGGTCGGCGCTCCAGAGCGTTCCGCAACTTCTTCTTCATGTGCTTGGTTCGGATGAAGCCTCCGTTGCCGCGGGCTTGCAGGTTGTGCGCAACGCCCATCACGGATTCGCCACCGCGAGCACAATTGCCCTCGTGATTCAAGGCCGAGCCGTCCAGTTTCTCGCGGCCAATTCCGGCCTCGGTGACGAAATCAACACGGCACTTGCTTTGCCGGGCGTGTCGGTGGTGGCATGTGAAAACAGTCTTCGGTCCGTGGATCTTAGCGTTCACGATCTTGGCACCGGCGTGAGTAGCACTCCTGCTGCCGTCGTCTTCCTGGCCCAGTCTCAACTCGAGGGGTGGGCCTATGTTCGCATTTGACACGGCGGTCGCAGGGCGCCTGAACGGCGCTTTCCAATTTACGTCCGTTAGATAGCGTCTTGAATATCTTGCAGGTTATCGATGCCGCCAGCCAGAACTCTGACCAATTCGGGCCGAAATGAGCCGCTCGGCCGACCAACGAGCGTGCGCCACGCCGACGACCGCTGGCACGGTTCCGTCCGTCCGTGCACAGCTTGCTGGCGCGACGGTGCGGAGTTCGGCACACCTCGCTCGCTGGAGCGCCGGCCCCGTCATAATACTTCACCAAATATCGAACCCTGCCTCAAGAGGGTGTTGTGCAGAGGAACCCCGTTAGTGGCGGCAGCGAACCGTAGCCGAGCGTCGTATTCGCAAGGTTCGAGATCGACAAGATCTATTGGTAGTTAGCGAAGAACTTCGCGACGCCCGCGGGTGGTTAGGAGTTCGGGCGCGTGGCGCAGGTGCACTGCTGACTCGTTGGGACGTCGGCCATAACCTCATCGACGTGCATGCCGCATCCGGTCCAAGTGGTTTTTCCGCAATTGTCGCATCGCATGGGACTGCACATAGTGACTCCTTAGTTGGCCGAGCTGAAGTCCTCAGTATACCCCGTGGGGTATTAAGTTAAATGCGAACAGAGGAAACTTATTTGTCGACGACGATGGCCAGTCCGGTGGCGGCAGACGCGTCCGTGATGCCACCAGCATCGGTCAGCGTGGTGAACCCGAGGTCGGCCATGCGGGTGGCTGCTGCAGCCGACCGGTTTCCGGTGGCGCAGTAGATGATGTAGTCCCCGTCGATTGGCAGCGCCGCGATCAGCGTGTCGAAGTCCGGGGATTGCACATCAATATTGATGGCGTCCTGAAGGTGTCCACCGACATACTCTGGTGCGGTGCGCACATCGATGATGACCGTACTGGAGGTGACAGCGATGGAGGGCGCCGGCGCGGGGCTCGCGCAGGCGGCCATGCTGAGCAGAGCCGCCACGGCGATTGTGATTGCGGTGAGTGCTTTCTTCATGGCTGGGTGTCCTGACGGGTGCGTGACGGGGGTGGCAGTGTGATCGGCTCTGGGGT
Organism: Cryobacterium sp. TMS1-13-1; assembly: GCF_004403125.1. Classification (NCBI taxonomy): domain Bacteria; kingdom Bacillati; phylum Actinomycetota; class Actinomycetes; order Micrococcales; family Microbacteriaceae; genus Cryobacterium; species Cryobacterium sp. TMS1-13-1. Next base: position 10,264 of record NZ_SOGX01000013.1, read on the forward strand.
GACTTTCCGGGAGCGAGGGAACAAAGGCGTGCAGGTAGTGCAGACCTCACCCTCAGCGGACTCTGACGATTCGCGGCGGGTGGTGGCTCGGCGTTCGCTGACCAATCGTTCGCGCAGGGCCCAGATCAACAGGGCGAGGGCAGCGGCGGCCAGGGCCGGGCGCGCAGCACCGCTCACTATCGGGTCGAGGGAGCGCACTTCGGTGGTCAGATATAGCGCGATCAGACCCAGAGCTGGCCACCGTGTGTCGCAGAGAGTTGCGTCGGCGCCGATGGGGGGTCCGACATAACTGGCAACGATCAAGCCGATCAAGCTCGCTCCGAGCGCGGTGGCCGCGACCGTCCACCACAGGGCGCCGTCTGCGTCGTCCGCCCGGGGCGCGTAGCCGGTTACAAAAGCCATGAACGCGGCTGCGGCTGCGGCGGCCGTGATGATCCAGCGTCGAGTCGACCAAGTTTGTAGGTCAGAGAACACGATCAAGGATCTCTGTCGCGGCAGTGGTCCGAGCGGGAAGACCGCAAGAATTTTCTCGAGTCATGCGCGCATAGAGAGCCCAGCCAAGCAAGACGATCGACGCGGCGGCCAGATACGGCTGGACCGGCTCGAAGAATTGCATCGCCCCGGTTGCGCCGAGAGCGAGGAGAACCAATTTGTTGCAGACAGGGCATCCCACCGCGAAGAACGTTACCAGCCAACCGGCCATGCCCAATCGTCCGGCCGCCCTACTGGGCGGGGCACCTTCCGGGTGCGCCACATAGGTGGCGGTGACCATGCCCGTCAAGACCGCGCTGAGGATGAGCACCGGCCACGACCAGGCGGTCGGCGGGATCTGTCGCGAAAAGAATGGCGTGTCAATCAAGTCCGTTGGAATGGCAATGAAGACCACCGTAAATAGTGCTGTTGCCAGGGCAACCCACCAGCGGCGGGAGGGCCAGCGACGCAGGTCCCCGCCGAGCCCGGCCAGCTTGCCGCGCCAAGGGGCACGCCGTGATGATTCGTCCCTGCTGGTGCGTTGGTCACGCATTCGAATAGCCCTCATTTACTTTTCATCGTGAAACGCTTGCTGCCATATTTGAATATACTGATACCCTAAGGGGTATCGTGATCTTTGACAAAACCAGCCTCGCATCCGCCTACGAACAGGAGCACACCCTCATGGGGATTACCGAACCCGCGACCCACGCCAGCGACGACCTGCGCAAGACCCTCAATCGGCTCAAGCGCGCGCAGGGGCAGCTCGGCGCCGTCATCACAGCCGTTGAGTCCGGCGCTGATTGTCGTGCCGTGGTCACCCAGCTGGCTGCTGTCTCGAGTGCCATTGACCGGGCGGGGTTCACGATCATCTCGTCGGCGATGAAGGAGTGCCTCATTGATAGCGGCGCGGATGGGGAAACCAAGCAGCTCAGTGTCAATGAGCTTGAAAAACTTTTCCTGTCCCTCGCCTGACCCCGCTCGCGAGAGCTAGCCAGCGACGGCGCGAATCGCGACGTACACGGCGATGCAGAGCACAAGGATCGCGAAGCTTGTTTTGAGAACGCGGTCGGGGAGTCTTCGGCTGAGTCTGCCCGCAATTAGGGATGCCAGCATAGCGGTGCCCGCGAAGGCGCTGGTGACGGCCCAGTCGATCTGCACGTCGCTCAGGTGGGCGCTGAAGCCGGCGACCGAATTGATGACGATGATCACGAGGGACGTGCCGATCGTGACGCCCATGGGGAGTCCGAGCACGAGGGCCAGTGCCGGAACGATGAGGAACCCGCCGCCGACGCCGAGCAGCCCGGTCAGGAACCCGACCACGGTGCCCGTTGCCAGCGCACGGGGCAGACAGCTGCGCCACCGGGTCCCGCCGCCGGGCAGCGCGCAGGGGCCAGCTTCAGCGCGGGTGGCAAAGAACATTCGCACGCCAGCGATGACCATGATCGCGCTAAAAGCGCCGAGCAGAAGCTGAGGGTCAACCAGTCGGTTTACGAGGGTGCCGAGGTAGGCGGTGGGAATGCCGGCGGCGCCGATTATGCCGGCCAGACGCCAGTTCACGCCGGTGCGCAGCCGCGGAAGCACAGCAACCGCCGACGCCGCTCCCACGACGATCAGCGACGTCGGTATCGCCTCCTCGAGGGGTAACCCGACACCGTAAACCAATGCCGGAACGGCCAGAATTGACCCGCCTCCGCCGACCAGGCCGAGCAGCGCACCCACGATCACTCCCAGAAGCAGCGCGGCCAGGATCATGCGTGCGGCGCCAGCTGCGCGAGGATGTCACTCTTCGTGGGTTCGGAAACCGGGCGGTTCCAGGGCATCCAGGACAGAATTCGCCCCAGCGTGCAACTGTTGGTGGCGGCCGACACCGTGAGACCGGCCCCGATGACGCCGGCGAGAAGACGGAACTGCGGATGGATGAACCTTCCCGCCAGCACGCTCGCCAAGACCAGGGATCCGGCCGTCATGCGTACCTGTCGATCCATGGCCCACGTGGAGCGACCGCTGGTGATATCGCCGCCGGCGGCGGCATAGCTCGCCACACCACCGGTCAACACGCGAGCACCGCTCAGGCCAGCTGCATCAAGATTCTTTCGCGCTTCTTCCGCGCGTCGACCCGACTGGCACACCAACACGACCCGGGGGGCCAGCTGCGCCGCAAACTCTTCAGTGTGTTCTTTGAGCAGGTGGAGCGGCACGTGATACGAACCCCGGATATGCCGGGTTTTAAACTCCGAGCCGTCCCTCACATCGATGATCATCAGGTCGTCATGGTGGAGAACCCACTGATGGAATTCGTCTGCCCCAATTGGTGACGGGGAGGGGTTGACGGTGTGCGTGGTGTCAGAGATAGTGGATCCGTTTCAGTTTGGTGCGGGAGCGGAGCAATGCCGTGCAGCCCTGAGGCCTGCCACTGAGGCAGGCCTCTAACGATCGTGTCTGCCGTGAAGCCAACGTTGGTTAGGTGTTCAGCCGCGGGTCATCTCCATCAGGCTTTTACTGAATATTGGGCAGCCCATGCGTTGTAGCCGCCGATGAGGTCGGTGACGTCCGAATGGCCAAGGCCCCGCAGCGCACTCGCGGCGACGCTCGAACGCCAGCCGCTGGCACAGTGGATGATCACGGGTCCGGCGGGCACTTCGGCGTGGCGCTGGCCCAGCTCGGCCAGGGGAATGCGCAGCGAGCCCGGGATCGCGCCCTGCTCGACCTCGCCGGGGTTGCGCACGTCGAGGATTGTTGCGGCGGTGTCCCGGCGCAGCGCCTCGAAGTCTTCAAGCTCGACCCGCGCACCGACCTGCACCAGCGGGCCGAGGTCGGTGAACGCCTGCGCCGGGTTTGTCAGATATCCGGCGACCCGGTCGAAGCCGATGCGGGCCAGCCGCATTCCGGCCTCGGCTTCACGGCCGGAGTCCGCGATGATCACGATGCTGTCGTCGTGCTCGATGACCATTCCGGCCGTCTCGGAGAAGCGACCGTCCAGTCCCACGTTAATGGACCCGGCCAAGTGCCCAAGGGCGAAGTTCTCGGGGCTGCGGGTGTCGAGAACGCGGGCTCCGTTTTCAACGGATCTGCGAACATCCGTCAAGGTGAGCGGTGCCAGTGCACGGGTGGAACCGATGATTTCGTGCGCGCTGCGGTTGATCATCGCGTCCACGGCGAAATAGCCGGGGATGGCGGGCTGGCCGCTGCGGATCATCGTCACGAAGTCGTCTTCACTCATCGGCTGCACGGACGCGTTCGTGAGGCGCTGGGTGCCGATGGTGGATTCGAGCTCGTCGGAGAGGTTCTTGCCACAGGCGGAACCGGCGCCGTGGGCGGGGAGAACACGCACCGCATCGGGCAAGGCGAGAAGCGTCGTGTGGATCGACGCGTACAGGGCGCGGGCCAGTTGGTCGGGATCGGCGCCGACGGATGCGGCCAGGTCCGGACGGCCCACGTCACCGATGAAGAGGGTATCGCCGGTGAGGACGGCATGGGGCACGGCATCGCTGGCGTGTTCACGAACGACGATACTGATGGACTCCCAGGTGTGCCCGGGGGTGTCTAGAATTTCTAGTTCCACCTCTCCGAGCGAGATCTTCTCGCCATTGGCGAGGTGACGGATCTCATACTCCGCCTCGGCGCGGGCGCCGTATCCGATCCAGGCGCCAGTGGCTGCGGCCAGCTCGAGGTGACCGGCGACGAAGTCGGCGTGGAAGTGCGTGTTGATCACGCCGATGATGGTCAGGTTGTTCGCCTGCGCATCGGCGAGGTATTCGTCGATGTCGCGGCGGGGGTCCACGACGACGGCTTGACCGCTCGTCGAATCACCGACGAGGTACGAGCCATGGGACAGGCAGTTGAGGTAGTACTGGGTCAAAATCATCGTGGCCTCCAAAGATCGGGGCCCACCACGCCGACACGAGTTGGGGCGTGTAGTGGGTATGTGCCCCAGTGTCGCACATACCCCTCTAGGTATGCAAGATACCCCTAAGGGTATAGTCTGCGTGTATGGCTACTACCGATCTCACCGAGACCACCTTTGACGCGACCATAGCCCAGAGTCCCATCGTGCTGGTCGATTTTTGGGCCGCATGGTGCGGCCCGTGTCGCAGTTTCGCCCCGA
>NZ_SOGX01000003.1:0-57148 GCF_004403125.1 Cryobacterium sp. TMS1-13-1
CTGCCCATATCCCCGCCCATGCCCATCGCGAAGATCAACTCGCGTCGAGCGGTTACGGTAGCCGTGCGAAGGTCACGCGGAACGGGCTGACCAGGTATGGCAGCGACTGTCGCGACATCCTGATTCAGCGTGGAGACGCCCCGGACCTCGCCGCGCTGGGGATGCTCGCCCGCAGGCTGGCCGACGGCACCGCCCCAGCGGCGGACAACGTGGATCTGAGCGTCTATGACATCTTCACCACCCCAGGCACCACCATCGACATCGACATCGACACGTTCACGATCGTCAACACTGTGACTGGAGAGATCGCATAACCTTCATCACCGTTCAAGACATCATGGAGACCGGCCGGCAGGCGTCACTGACCCATACCGTGCTGGCTAAATGAGCGGAGAAGGGCACCCCGAAGCAACGCGAATACCTGCACGGCATGCTCACGGCCGAGCACGAATCCCGGCAGGCCTTCCGCCGCCAAAGACTCCTCACGGCCGCCCGGCTGCCGGCATTGAAATCGCTGACCGGGTTCGACTATTTCAACGTCAAGTTCCCTGGAGACTACGGCCGGGACGAGCTGACGTCGCTGGAATTCATCAACCGGGCCGAGGACCTCGTCCTCTACGGTGATGTCGGCACCGGCAAAACCCACCTCGCCAGCGCGCTGGTCGCCGCCGCTTGCCGCCAAGGCATCCCGGCACGCTTCTTCACCACGTCCTCGCTGGTCATGCAGCTGCGCCGCGCCCAGGACGAAGGGCGGCTCGATCGGGAGCTGGCGTCCATCGCGAAAAACCGGTTACTCGCCATCGACGAATTTGGGTATTTGCCGATCGATACCGAAGGCGCCCGGCTCCTGTTCCAAGTCATCGCGGACGGTTATGAAAAAAGAAGCCTGATCATCACCACAAACCACGAGTTCTCCTGCTGGGGAACCGTATTCGGAGACGACAACATGGCCGCGGCCGTCATCGACCGCATCGTGCACCACGGCCGCCTCCTGCAGTTTCGTGGCGAGTCCTACAGGGTCAAACACGCCCTCATGAAATAGCCGCCAGCACACCAGCCCGGGGACGAAAACGACCCGAAAACCGGCCGGCCTGACCACCGTGCTCAACTGGCCGGAAACCACGCCGCACTGGCCGAATATTTACCGCTCAAATGGCCGACCCCAAGTTGACAAAACACACACGTGCCGCAGGAGCGAACCTCACCACCTCGCCGGGTGATGGACAGGAGCATCCGGTCCAGCTTGTAGTAACCTTCCGGTGTTTTCTACCCAGCCATCGCCGCCGTGACTCCGTCACCTATCAGGAAGGCCTGCGTGATGACCTCGTCCCGTCTGGACAACGACTTCGCAAGTCGAACCGCGTTGTACGTGGTGTCCTGGCCGTAGGCGGCGCCGTTGATGATGAGGATGTTCATCAGGCGGCCGCCTCGGCGGACACCGGCAGGCTCGCCAGTCGCCATTCCAGCATCCCCTCGTGCAACCGGGTTGCCCGGTGGCCGCTCTGGCGCAGCACGCCGACGGCCTCGTATGCGAGCACGCAATACGCGCCACGGCAGTAGGCGACAATCTCGCGGCCGAGCGGCAACTCACTGAGCCTGCCGCTGAGCTCCTCGAGCGGGATGGAGAGGGCTCCGGGGATATGCGCGGCCTGGTATTCCTGCCGTGGCCGGACATCCAGCACTGTGACGGTCCCCGCCGTCACGCGCGCGAGAAGTTCCTCCCGCGTGATCTCCTCCTGCGCGTCGTCGCCTGAGCCAGGTTCATCGAGTCCGAGGTAGGCGATGCGCTTCGCTTCAACATCTGACAAGTGGGTCTGGGCGACAGCGCGAACTAGGTCGTAGAGCCGGGCGACGTCATCCCCGGCAAGTTGGTAATGAATCCGGGTGCCCTCCCGGCGGGTGGTGACCAAACCGGCGTGCTTGAGGGTTTGCAGGTGAGCGGATGCGGTGGTCAGGCCTAGGCCGGCCGCGTTCGCCAGCGATTCCACTGTGCGTTCGCCCTGAGCCAGCAGGTCGATCAGTTCGAGGCGCTTACCGCTGCCGAGCGCCTTGCCAACGCGCGCGAACTGCTCGAACAGCGCGGACTTCTTCTCACGATCACCCATGCGCTTCCTCCCGGTTCCTTTCATACTAGTATCTTCTAGTAATCCATGGTTTTATGGAATATCGATCTTTCCCGTTTCTGGCGGGTCGTGCGACCTGAGGAGCGCCACATGGAAATGCTGCATCTTGTGCCTGTTATCGACGAGGGGCTGGGTAACTCCACTTACCTCCTGGACATTGGCCGGGGGAGGGCTCTGGTGGTGGACCCGGAACGGGACCTGCGCCAGGTCCGTGCGGAGGCGCTGCGCCTGGGACTGTCCATCGTGTACGCCGCGGAAACACACCTGCACGCGGACTTCATCTCCGGCGTGCGCGAACTGGAAGAAACCGAACGCGCCACGGTACTTGCACCAGACGTGGGCCCGCGCGGATTCGCCCACACCGTGCTCAACGACGGCGATACCCTGGACCTGGGTAATTTCACCCTGCAGGCGCTGGCGACCCCCGGCCACTCACCCGAACATCTCTCCTACCTACTGCTCGACCACGGGCGCATCGCCGGCGTTTTCACCGGCGGGTCGCTGATGGTCGGAACCGCCGGGCGCACAGACCTGGTCAGCCCGGAAATGACCGTTCCGCTGGCCCGAGCCCAGTACCACTCGCTGCACCGGCTGATGGAACTGCCCAACGACACCCCGGTCTGGCCCACCCACGGCGCCGGGTCGTTCTGCTCGGCCGCGGCCGGTGGCGAACGGATGACCACGATCGGCCGCGAACGGGCCACCAACCCGTTGCTCCAGGTCGCCGGTGAGGACGCCTTCGTTGATGCGCTCCTCGGTTCCCTCGGCACTTTCCCTGACTACTTCCTGCGCCTGGGCGAGGTCAACCGGCGTGGCCCAGTCGTTCTCGGAACCACTCCGCCGCTGCCGGCCCTGTCCGTCGACCGCGTGATGGCGTTGCGCGAGCAGGGTGCCCAGATCGTGGATGCTCGGCAGCCTGCGGACTTCGCGGCCGGGCACATCCCCGGCTCCCTGTCCATCGCGCTGCGCCCGGTGTTCGCGACCTGGCTCGGCTGGCTGGCCGAGCCAGACCGGCTGGTCATTATCGTGCGGAATCCAGATCAGGATCCCGAGGACATCGTCTGGGCGGCCGCGCAGGTCGGCTTCGACACCCTCGCCGGCGAACTCGACGGCGGATTCCCTGCGTGGAAGAACTCCGGCGCCACGGGATCGCTGATCGAAGCCCGGAGCATGGTCTCCGGCGCTGAAGCCTCAGCCACCGTGCTCGACGTCCGCCAAGCCTCGGAGTACGCGGCAGGTCACGTCGCCGCCGCCTGGAACATCGAACTGGGCGACCTCGCCGGGCGCCTCGGCGAGCTCCCCACCGGACCCTTCGTCGTCATGTGCGGCCACAGCGAACGCGCCATGAGCGCGGCGAGCATCCTCGAGCGCGGCGGTCGAACCGCCGTCGCCGTGCTCAACGGCGGCGCCGCGGACTGGGCCCGTGAAGCTGGTCGCTCGCTGGAGACCGGACGATGAGCCGGACGCCAGGCCGTGTGGACCAACGGAAGGGCGTCGGCCGCGTGATCACGCTGGGTCTGCGGCAGAACTTCCCCCAGTTCATGCTGCTCGTCGCCGTCAACGCCCTCGTCGGCGGCACCCTCGGCCAAGAGCGCACCGTGCTGCCTCTGCTGGCGGACGAGGTCTTCCACGTCGACCGGTACACGGGCGCGCTGACGTACATCCTGGCCTTCGGCCTGGCCAAGGCCGGCACCAACTACTTCGCCGGCACCCTCTCCGACAAGTACGGCCGAAAGCCCGTGCTGATCGCCGGCTGGCTGATCGCCATTCCTGTGCCGCTTATTCTGATCCTCGGCCCGACCTGGGGCTGGATTGTCGCGGCCAATGTGATCCTCGGTATCAGCCAGGGACTGACCTGGTCGACCACCGTGATGATGAAAATGGACCTCGTCGGCCCGAAGCAGCGCGGCCTGGCCATGGGCTTCAACGAGGCAGCCGGCTATCTCGGTGTCGCAGCCACGGCCCTAGCCACCGGATACATCGCCGCCGAGTACGGGCTGCGCCCCGGCCCGTTCCTGCTTGGGGCAGCCTTCATCGCCCTGGGGCTCGGACTCTCCGTGCTCTTCGTGCGCGAAACACATCACCACGCGAAGGCCGAGGCGGCCAACCATGTGTCCGTGCACGCCCATGCCGGCTCCCTCAGCGACCGGCAGGTCTTCACCCTCACGAGCTTCCGGGATCGCTCCCTGTCGTCGATCAGCCAGGCCGGGATGGTCAACAACCTCAACGACGGTCTGGCCTGGGGACTGTTCCCCATCCTGTTCGCCGCCGCCGGACTCAGCATCGAACGCATCGGAATCCTGGCCGCCGTCTACCCGGCCGTCTGGGGAGCCGGCCAGCTGATCACCGGCGGGCTCTCCGACCGGATCGGCCGCAAATGGCTGATCGTCGGCGGAATGATCGTGCAGGCGGTCGCCTTAGGCATGGTCGCCGTCGGGGACAGCTTCGGCGTCTGGCTGGCAGCCGCCGTGCTGCTCGGGGCAGGCACCGCCATGGTCTACCCGACACTGCTCGCCGCGATCGGCGACGTCGCCCACCCCGAATGGCGGGCCCGCTCGGTGGGCGCCTACCGCCTGTGGCGTGACGGCGGCTTCGCGGTCGGCGCGCTGCTGTCCGGACTGATCGCGGACGCCTTCGGCATTCCGTTCGCCGTCGCCGTGGTTGCGGCCCTGACTGCCGCATCCGGAATCGTCGTGGCCGTGCGGATGCGCGGAGACGACCACCCCTGAATAGGCATCGCCTGCGCACGAGCGTGACGCTCGCGTTCAGCGTGTATCAGGTGGCCGAAATCGGATTCCGCTCACCACCAACTGACCCGGCCCAAGGTGGCGCAAAGAGCGGACGGTTAACGGGCACTCCCCCGGAATCTGGCGGTTCTGACCGTGCCGAATTGCGACGGTGCCCGTTTGTCTGTCCCGAGATTAAGCCCGATGACCGAGCGTCATACGCACGATGGCGAGTAGCCCTTATTGGTACCGGTAGTCCGGACAAGCGCTACTCGCCACAGTGGTACATGAACTACATGCCCCAGGACCTGATTCACGCCCTCGACCTGTACCGACAGGACCGGAAGGCTGCTGACACCGGCGTGCCCGTTGACGAGGAAATGCCCGAAGACGACGCCATCCTCTCCAGCGACTCAAACCCCGTGCGTCAAGCCAAAGAACTGCGAGACCAGCGAATCGCCGAACGTGAGAAGTACCGCGCCAAGCCCAAGGGCAAGCGCCGGCCCGACGGCTCACGCCAATACCTCTACCCTGACCCCAAGAACTACGACGATTTGGCCTTCGACCACAAGACCGGCGAACTCATCGAGCCCATCCGCAAAAAGACCGTCGTGATACCCGCCGGGAAAGACCCCGCCAAGGACAAAGCCCTCAAGTACGGGCAGACCTACCCCCACAAAAGTCCAGTGTGGAAGGGCTACTACGCCCTGCGCAACACCGTCGAATCGCAGAACGCATTCATCAAGGACTCCGCAACCGAAGACATCGCCTCCCCCATGAAACGGCGCGCACGCGGCAATACCTTTGCGTCGCTGGCCGTGACACTCGCACTCGTCTCAGCCAACATCCGAAAGATTTTGACGTTCATTCAGAGCGAGCTCGCACGAGTGCCCCTCACCTCGAAGAACAAATCCTTCGCCAGCACGTACTATTCCAGCGCTGAAATCACTTCGGCGACGTCACCCACCGACACGGCGCCGTCACCACCACCCAGCTAGCCGCCCGGCCGTCAACAATTCCGTTACCTGCAGTAAAAGTCGCTTCGCCCTGCCAAAAACAGGGCGAAGCGGTGTTTAACCACCGACCGCGCGCCGATCACAGCGTTTCTTGGGGCTAGCACTCTCGAAATCGGCGCCTTAACGCAGAAAACCGGCGATGCGATCGCCGGTTTTTTGTTGCCGCAGGAATTTCGTAAACTAAACGCCGGAATTACGTAAACTCCTCGATGCGGAGACGGAGGGATTTGAACCCTCGGTACCCTTGCGGGTACTCCACCTTAGCAGGGTGGTGCACTAAGCCGAACTATGCGACGTCTCCTTGGTGTCCGCTTGCGCAAACACACTCCCCTATCTTAGCCGTACCCCGGACATCCGTTCTGACCATGAAAAATCACGGCCCGAAAACGGATGCCCGGCCCGGCTACTGGTTCTCGAGCGTACGGCCCCTGGTGCAGGTGTAGTCGCCAGCGGTTTGGCCGGTCACCGACTCCGACAGCACCACGCCCGGGTCTTCGGTGGCGACGGGAGCCTTGGTCGCAGTCGGATCGGCCGTTGCCGCGGGATCGGTGGTCGCGGACGGTTCCGGCTCGGCTTCAACGGGAGCGTTCGGATCGGCCTCTGTGCCGCGCCCGGTGGTTCCGCTCAGGGTCAGCGGCTGGTCGGCGGCAACCGCCTCGAACAGGTTATCGAAGGCCGGCTGCACGGCTTTCACCCCGCCGGTCGTGCTGCCGGTGGGCACCTGCGCGAAGACAACCTGGTTGAGGTCGATGTCCTTGAGCGCAATAGCAATGGACGCGAGGGTCGTCACACTGCTCAGGCTGTCGGAGAGGCGCATGTTGGCCGTTACCGCCTTGGCCAGGGCGTACACCTTGGTCGGGTCAGAGAGCGTGTCAGCGCTCTTGATCGTGCGCACGAGCGACGACATGAACAACTGCTGGTTGTTGATGCGGGTGAGGTCGCCACCATCGCCGAGGCCGTGGCGGGTGCGCAGAAACTGCAGAGCCTCGTAGCCCTCGAGCGTGTGCTCTCCCGGGTCGAGGAAGGTTCCGGTGTACTCGTCTTCGATGCGGGTGGCCACGCAGACCGGAACGCCGCCGACGGCGGAGGACATGGCCATGACGCCGCTGAACTGCACCTCGGCCGCAAACGGGATGGAGAGGCCGGTGAGCTTCTCGACGGTCAGCACGGTGCAGGCGAGTCCGCCGTAGGTGAGCGTGGTGTTGATCTTCTGGCTGCTCATTGAGCTGTGCGACCCGCTGCCGTCTTCCTTTGGGCAGGAGGGGATGGCGACGAACATGTCGCGGGGAAAACTGATGACCGAGGCGTTGCTGTGGTCTTCGGAGATGTGCAGCAGCATGGTCACGTCGTTGAGGTCGCCGGTGGAATCCTCCGGGCCGAACCTGGCCTCCTGGCCGACGCGACTGTCGCTGCCGACGACGAGCATATTCACGCCCCCATCGATGGCGCCGATCGACGGAACCGGACCGTTGCTCTCATTGGCCAGGTGCACGCTCGGTGGCGCGCTCTGAACGACGTCGTAGGTGGCAATGGCGGCCACGGAGAATCCGCTGACCAGAACGACGGCCACGCTGCCCGCAATGAATTTCGCAACGGCAACCGCGGCGTTCGACTTCTTGAGTCGACCGTGACGGGCAACAGTCTTGAGGTTCTTGGAACCGGCACTGCGGGGGCGAAGTTGGTCGCTCACTCATGTCCTCTCATCGGGTTGTGGGCTTGGGTCAGCCTGAGGCGACGATCATTGTGCGCCGGTGGTGGTGCGTTTCACTGGTGCTGCGGAGGGCGTGGGATTCGAACCCACGAGACATTTCTGCCCACCAGTTTTCAAGACTGGCTCCATCGGCCGCTCGGACAGCCCTCCCGGTTTGCCCATTCCCAGCATGAAAATGCCCTGCCGGGAAGAATTGGGCGAACTGGCCCGATTCTAGCCGATGGCAGACTGCTCAGGCTGACAGAGGGGCCTGAAAAACGGCTGGATGCGAGTCAGAGCGTACGCAACACCGTGGCCAGGCCATCGCTGGTCACGGTGCCGGTGATCTCCGACCCGGCAGCGAGAACGTCGTCGGGCGACTCGCCCATGGCCACGCCGCGACCGAATTCGGCGGCCCATTGCAGCATGTCAATGTCGTTGCGTCCGTCGCCGACGGCCATCACGCGCTCGCGCGGCACACCCATGGCCACGCGCACCCGCTCCATCGCCGTTGACTTGTTGACGCCGTCGGGGGCGATATCGAGCCAGGCGGTCCACCCGATCGCATAGCTCACCCGGTTCAGCCCCATGCGCTCGACCACCTGGAGAAAATCCTCCATGTCGTGGTCGGGCGAAATGACGACCACGCGGGTCGCCTGGTGTTTCAGCAGCTCGTCAAAGTCGACCCGTTCACTGTCCATGCCGATCGTGGCATCGGGAATCGGTTCGGTGTAGCGGTAAAAGCCATGCTCGTCTTCGACCGCAAAGCGGGCCGAGCCGAGGTGCGCCCGAATCGAGGTGAGCACATCGCTCGGGTCGAAGGTTTCCACCCATTCACGGCGGTAGCCGAGCGGGGCGGTGGCGTCGCGGTGCATCGTGATGGCCCCGTTGGAGCAGACCACGTAGCGCGGCGAGATTCCGAGCCGGTCCAGCACCGGCAGGGCGGCCGCGGCCGAGCGCCCGGTGGCGAGCATGACCTCGTGGCCCTGCAAGGCGAGTCGGGCGACCTCGTCGATCACGGACTGGCTGATCGAGCCGTCTTCGTGCATCGTGGTGCCGTCGATGTCGAGGGCGACCAGCCACGGCTCTTCGCTGACGATCGACGTCACTTCGCGCCTTTCAGGGCCAGCGGCGTCAACAACTCGAGGCCGCCGAGGTAGGGGCGCAGCGCCTCGGGGACGCGCACCGAGCCATCCGCTTGCTGGTGCGTTTCGAGCATGGCGACGAGCCAGCGGGTGGTGGCGAGCGTGCCGTTGAGGGTCGCGACCGGTGCAGTCTTGCCCGATTCGGTGCGATAACGGATGTCCAGCCGGCGCGCCTGGTAGGTGGTGCAGTTGCTCGTGCTGGTGAGCTCGCGGAAGGCGTTTTGGGTGGGAACCCACGCCTCGATGTCGAACTTGCGGGCGGCGCTCGACCCGAGGTCGCCGGCGGCCACGTCGATCACCCGGTAGCTCAGGCCGAGGGACTGCAGCATGCCCTCCTGCAGGGCTACGAGGCGCTCGTGCTCGGCATCGGCATTTTCGGGCAGCACGTAGGTGAACATTTCGAGCTTATTGAACTGGTGCACGCGAATGATGCCGCGGGTGTCTTTTCCGCCCGAACCGGCCTCGCGGCGGTAGCACGTGCTCCAGCCGGCGTAGCGCAGCGGCTCCTCGGACAGGTCGAGGATCTCGTCCTTGTGGTACCCGGCCAGAGCGACCTCGCTCGTGCCGGTGAGGTACAGGTCGTCGGCGGGCAGGTAGTAGACCTCGTCGTTGTGCTCGCCGAGAAAACCGGTACCGTCCATGATTTCGGGGCGCACGAGGGTGGGGGTAATGAGCGGCACGAAGCCCGCTTCGAGTGCCCGGTCGAGCGCCATGTTCATGAGCGCGATTTCGAGGCGGGCGCCGATGCCTTTGAGAAAGTAGAAGCGGGTGCCGGAAACTTTGGCGCCGCGGGGCATGTCGATGGCACCGAGCAATTCGCCGAGTTCGAGGTGGTCGCGCGGTTCGAAGTCGAACACGGGTGCCTCGCCGTGGGTGCGCAGGGTCACGAAGTTGGCCTCATCACCGGCCGGAACGCCGTCGATGATGGGGTTGGCGATAGTTTTCACGATTGCCGTGAAGCGGGCATCGGCCTCGCCGGCGATGACCCCGGCTGCCTTCACCTCGGCGGCAAGACTCTGCGCTTCGGCGACGAGGGCCTTCTTCTGCGCACCGGGCGCGGCCGCGACACGCTTCCCGAACAGGTTCTGGGCTGCCCGCAGGTCTTCGAAGGCTGTGATCGTGGAACGCCGTTCGGCGTCGGCGGCGAGCGCGGCATCCACCGCTTCCACGGAGTCACCACGGGCCTCCTGCGAACGCTTGAAGAGGTCAGGGTTTTCGCGTAACAGCACCGGATCAATCACCCGGCCAGTCTACAAGTGCGCACTGACGGGCAAACGCGGAGTCAACCCAGTAGCCTAGGCCTCGTGACCGCCTCCGAACGCCGTAACCAGCACGCCGCCGTCGTCTACAACCCGGTGAAAGTTGACCTCGCCAAGCTGCGGGCCAGCGTGGCCGCGGCCGAGCAGTCTGCCGGCTGGGGCGAAACGCAGTGGTTTGAAACGAGCAAGGACGACGTCGGCCAGGCCGCCACCAAACAGGCACTCGACGGCGGAGCCTCGATGGTCGTCTCGGCCGGCGGCGACGGCACCGTTCGCGCCGTGGCCGAGGCGCTGCGTGATTCCGGCGTGCGCATGGCCATCGTGCCGTCGGGCACCGGCAACCTGCTCGCCCGCAACCTCGATCTGCCGCTCGGCAGCATCGACGCGGCCACCGCGATCGCCTTCAGTGGCGAGGACAAGCCCATCGACCTCGGCGTCGCCAGCGTCACCACCGAGGCCGGGGCGGTCGAGGAACACGTATTTCTGGTCATGGCCGGTGTCGGCCTCGACGCGCAGATGATCGCCCACACCCGCGACGACCTGAAGAAGCAGGTGGGCTGGCTCGCCTACGTGGACGGGGTTGCGCGGGCGCTGCCGAAGGCGCGGCCATTTCGCATCCGCTACAGCGTTGCCGGACGCACTGACCGTCCGGCGCAGGTGAGCGCCATTCTCGTCGCCAACTGCGGGCTGCTGCCGGGAAATATTCAGTTTCTGCCTCACGCTCGCCTCGACGACGGCATTCTCGACATTGCCGTGCTGCAGCCCAAGGGTGTGCTCGGCTGGCTCACCATCTGGCGACGGGTGACCTGGGAGAACGGCGTGCTGCGCCGTTCAGCGGTGGGTCGACGCATGATTCAGACCACGGAATCCACCAATGAACGCGTCATGACGACGCTGCGCGGGGCCGATATTCGCATCGTGCTCGAGCACCCGCAGGATTTCGAGCTCGACGGCGACGAGTTCGGGCTGGTGCGCAAGGTGCGGCTGAACGCCGACGCCGGCGCGCTGATTGTGCGCGTGCCGGCCGAATAGCACGTCGGCTGTGAGGGGTCGTAAATATTCCTCCCCCGCGGCCGGTCTTAGGACGATTCGCGACCCCTCACGCCGCTGAGCGACGGGTTTCCCGCTGGCTGCGCCTATTCGGCGGGCTCCCCGGCGATGAGTCCGCGCAGCCAGTCGCGGGCCTCGATGAAGATGCCGTCGTCGTAGCGGGAGGTGAACTCGATCGGGCGCTTGTCGGCCCGCGGATACGACCCGAGAAAGATCACCTTGGGGCTGAATCGGCGCAGGCCCAGCAACGCGTCGGCGACCCGTTCATCGAGGATGTGCCCCTCGGCATCGACGACGAAGCGGTAGCGACCGAGGGAATCGCCGATCGGCCGGGACTGGATGAGGCTAAGGTTCACGCCGCGGGTGGCGAACTGCTCGAGCATTTCGAGCAAGGCACCGGAGCGGTCACTTGGCAGCTCGATGATGAGGCTGGTCTTGTCGGCGCCGGTCGGTGAGGTGAGTTCGGCGGTGCGGCCGACCAGCACGAACCGAGTGACGGCGTTGGGGTTGTCCCCGATATTCGAGGCGAGAACGACGAGGTCATGGTGTTTGTCAATTCCGGGCGGGGCGATCGCGGCATCCGCTTGATCGGTGTTTAAGAGGGCGGAGGCAGCGGCGACGTTGCTCGATGCGGGGATGTGGCCGTGGCTCGGCAGGGCCTGTTCGAGCCAGATGCGGCACTGCCCGTAGGCGACCGGATGCGCATTAACGACCCGCACGTCGGCCAGAGTCGTGCCTGGGCGGGCGACGAGCACGAAATTCACCGGCACCAGATATTCGCCGATAATGCGCAGGTTTGGCACGCTGGCCAGGGCGTCCTGCGTGGCGGTGACGCCGCCGTCGACGGAATTCTCAATGGCGATCATGGCCGCGAAGCTGCGGCCGGAGACGACATCGTTGAAGGCCTCGCCCACGTTGTTGACCGGGCGCCAGATCTGGCCGCGCGCCTCGGGCACCTGCGCGAGGGCCGCTTCGGTAAAGGTTCCGGCCGGGCCCAGATAGCTGTAGGTGCGGGTCTGGGCTGGATTCGGCGCGTCGGGCATGGCTGACAGCCTACCGGTGGTGCCAGACTGTGCTCATGAGCGAACGCGCGGGCACCCGAGCCCTGGAATCTGACCTGATCGACGTCGATGGGCTGGTCAAGGCCTATTACGATTTGAAACCGGATGTCCGGGTCCCAGCCCAGAGGGTCGTCTTCGGCACCTCCGGGCATCGCGGCAGTTCGCTGAACACCGCGTTCAACGAGGACCACATCAGCGCCACCACCCAGGCCATCGTGGAATATCGCGCGGGCCAGGGCATCACAGGGCCCCTCTTCATCGGCACCGATCCGCACGCCCTCAGCGGGCCGGCTTACACGACCGCCCTTGAGGTGCTCGTCGCCAACGGCGTGCGTGTGCTGGTCGACGAGTTCGACGACTACGTGCCCACCCCGTCGTTGTCGCACGCAATTTTGGCCTACAACCGCGGCGAGCACGGTGACCTGGCCGATGGCATCGTCGTGACCCCGAGCCACAACCCGCCAATGGACGGCGGCTTCAAGTACAACCCGCCGCACGGCGGTCCGGCCGACAGCGACGCGACCTCGTGGATCGCGGGCCGCGCCAACGAACTCATCGCGGGCGGCCTCGACGGCGTGCTACGGAGCGAGCCGAGCGCCGTGGAAACCTACGACTTTCGCGGCAACTACGTCAACGACCTCGAAAACATCATCGACATGCAGGCCATCCGCACCAGCGGAATCCGGATCGGCGCCGACCCGCTCGGCGGCGCGAGCGTCGGCTACTGGGGCGCCATCCGCGACCGCTACGAAATCGACCTCGTCGTGGTCAACCCGAAGGTCGACCCGACCTGGCGATTCATGACGCTGGACTGGGACGAGAAGATCCGGATGGATCCGTCGAGCGCGTCGGTGATGGCATCCGTTGTCGCGCACAAAGACGAGTACGACATTCTGACCGGCAACGACGCCGACGCCGACCGGCACGGCATCGTCACGCCCGACGCTGGCCTGATGAACCCGAACCACTTTCTGGCCGTCGCGATCGACTACCTGTACAGCCACCGCGAAGGCTGGAAGATCGACGCCGCGGTCGGCAAGACTCTCGTCTCGTCGACCATGATCGACCGGGTCACCGGCTTTCTCGGCCGCGACCTGTGGGAGGTGCCGGTCGGCTTCAAGTGGTTCGTGCCCGGTCTCATCGACGGCTCGGTGGCGTTCGGCGGCGAGGAGAGCGCCGGCGCGAGCTTCGTGCGCTTCGACGGCACCGTCTGGACCACCGACAAGGACGGCATTCTGTTGGCCCTGCTGGCCGCCGAGATTCTCGCGGTCACCGGCAAGACGCCCTCGCAGCGGTATGCGGAACTGACCGAGCACTTCGGCGCACCGTCCTATGCGAGAGTGGATGCCGCGGCCACGCCCGCGCAGAAGGCCGCCCTGGCCAAGCTCGACGGCTCGATGATCACGGCCACCGCGCTGGCCGGCGAGAAGATCACCGGCAAGTTCAGCGTTGCTCCCGGCAACGGCGCCGCGATCGGCGGCGTGAAGGTCACCACCGAGAACGCCTGGTTTGCGGCCCGGCCGAGTGGCACAGAAGACGTCTACAAGATCTACGCCGAGTCGTTTCTGGGTGACGACCACCTGGCGCAGGTTCAGCTGGAGGCCAAGGCCATCGTCGACGCCGCGATCGCCTAAGGAACGCTCCAGTAGTACGCCGTGCCGCCCGGGTGATCCACGGTGATTGCCGTGTCGACCGAGCGGAAGTCGGAATCGAGGGTGTGCCCGGCGAACGAGATCTCGATCGTGTCGCCGACCTTCTCGACCCTGGTGACAATGCCGGTGTGGTCGCGGTCGCCGGAGTTATCCCAGTCGAACTGCACGATGTCGCCGACCTTGACCTGGTCACGCTGCTGATCGGTCAGGGCGGTGGCCTTGCCGGTCTGCGCGATGTAGTTCATGAATGCTGTGGAACTGCGCCAGGCGGCCGAGGCGTCGTAGGCGTTGCCGTTCTTCGGGCTCGACCAGACGCTGTCCATGGTCCAGCCGCGGGCGATCATGGCCTGGCTGGCGAAGTTGACGCAGTCGTTCTCGCCGAGCACGCCCCACTCGGCTGTGTTGTAGTTTCCCAGGCTCCAGTGCGCGAGGAGGTAATCGATCTGCGCGGCGACGGGGGCGCTGAGGGCAGGCTCCGCCTCGACCGGGGCCGCAGCGGCCGTGTCGGTGGGGGTGGCGCGGACCGGTTCCTGCGTTGTGGCCGGGGTGGCGGCATCCGGTGTCTGCGCCGTCTTCGTGGGGTCGGCCGGTCCTTCGAGGGCCTGCACGACGAGCGCCGTCGCGCCGACCGCGAGCACGGCACCCACGGCCATCGTCAGGCCGAGTCGCTGCCACCTTGTCAACTGCACGTTGTACTCACTTCTGATTGTTTAAACGCTGAGCTCGGCGCTCAGATAAAGGCCGATCGCCGCGAGCGCGACGACCACTCCAACGATGAGAACACCGATCAAAAACCGGCGCCGGGTGCGCCGCTGATCGGCCTCGGTGGGTTCGTTGTTCTGCAGCATGTTTCGAGCTTAGCTGCGCCGAATCTGAGAGCCCCGAATGCCGCGTGCATACCTGCCGAGATCTCAGCCGCGACGACCCGTTCTGGGCGATTGCGGGGAGGGTTCGACTTGATATCCGCAGTTACGCGAGCCATCGTCAAAGCACTGGTCCAATGTCTCGCCGAGGGGTACCGTTTCGTCATGTCGCAGATCACACCCACACCGTTCACCTGGCCGCACGGATTTCTCTGGGGGTCGGCGACGGCCGCCGCGCAGATCGAGGGCGCCGGCCACGCCGGTGGCAAGGAAGATTCGATCTGGGATGCGTTCGCGCGGGTGAAGGGCGCCATCGCGGGCGACGACGACCTCGAGACAGCGGCCGATCACTACCACCGGATGCCCGCCGATGTGCGGCTCATGTCCTCGCTCGGCCTCGACGCCTACCGGTTCTCGACCAGCTGGGCCCGCGTGCGCCCGGGCGATCGAGCAATGAACCCCGAGGGGCTGGATTTCTACTCCCGCCTGGTCGACGAGCTGCTCGGCGCCGGCATTCTGCCCTGGCTAACCCTGTACCACTGGGACCTGCCGCAGGACCTCGAGGAGGAGGGCGGCTGGGCGAACCGCGACACCGCCTACCGGTTCGTCGACTACGCAAGGGATGTCTACTCCGCGCTGGGCGACCGGGTCACCCACTGGACCACCTTCAACGAGCCGTTCTGCTCCTCACTGCTCGGCTACGGATCGGGCGCCCACGCGCCGGGCCGGCAAGATGGCCGGGCTGCGGTCGCTGCGGTGCATCACCAGCACCTCGCGCACGGGCTCGCGGTGAACGCGCTGCGCTCGGCCGGGGCGCAGAACCTCGGGATCACCCTGAACCTCACAAATGCCGTACCGCGCGATGCGGCCGACCCGATCGACATTGAAGCGACCCGTCGACTCGACTCGCTCGCCAACCGCATCTTCCTCGACCCACTGCTGCGCGGCACCTACCCCGACGACACCCTGCACGACCTCGAGCCGTTCGGACTCGCCGAGGTTATCCACTCCGATGACCTTTCCATCATCAGCTCCCCGCTGGATTTTCTGGGGGTCAACCACTATCACGACGACCTCGTGAGCGGCCATGCGGATGCCTCGGCGACCGATGGTCACGCCGGTGGCGCCGACCGGCCCGTCGGTTCGCCGTGGATCGGATCGGAGTACATCACCTTCCCCAGCCGCGGACTGCCCCGCACCGCAATGGACTGGGAGGTCAACCCCGACGGCCTGCGCCTGCTGCTGGTGCGGCTCGGCCAGGAGTACGACCGGCTGCCGCCGCTCTACGTCACCGAGAACGGCGCCGCCTACGACGACACGGTGAGCGCCGACGGCGCCGTGCACGACGTGGAACGCACGGAGTACATCGTGGCGCACATCAACAAGGTGGGCGAGGCTATCGCGGCCGGCGCCGACGTGCGCGGGTACTTCGTCTGGTCGCTGCTCGACAACTTTGAGTGGTCGTACGGCTACGAGAAACGGTTCGGCATCGTGCGGGTCGACTACAAGACGCTCGAACGCACGGTGAAGGACAGCGGGCGCATGTACGCGGCGCACATTCGGGCGGCATACGGGGGCTGAGCCGGGCGCCGCCCGGGCCTCGCGGCACGTGTTTGGGAGGTTGGCACTGGTTTGAACACGTGCGAGCTCCCCAAACGCGTGCCACCGGCGGATACCGGCGCCGCGGCATCCGCTCGGCGCGCCTCAGCGCAGCTGCGGAACCACCTCGGCGGCCCAAAACTCCAGGTGGTCGAGGTCGGTCAGGTCCATGATCTGCAGGTAGACGCACTCGACGCCGGAGTCGGCGAGGGTGCCCAGCCGGTCGACGATCTCCGAGGCCGTGCCGGCCAGGCCGTGCTCGCGCAGCTCGGCCGCCTCGCGACCGACCGCGGCAGCCCGACGGGCGAATTCGGCCTCGTCTCGGCCACCGACGGCGATCAGCGCGGCCGAATAGGTGAGCTCGGCCGGGTCGCGGTCGATGGCCTCACAGGCCGCCCGCACGCCGTCGAACTTGCTCGCAATGTCGGCGAAGTCGGGAAACGGCAGGTTGAACTCGGTCGCGAAGCGAGCCGCGAGTTTCGGGGTGCGCTTGGCACCGCCGCCACCCACGATCACCGGCACTCGCGCCTGTGTGGGCTTCGGCAGCGCCGGCGAATCGACGAGGGTGTAGTGCTCGCCGGCGAAGTCGTAGCGGGCCCCGACCGGGGTGTTCCACAGCCCGGTGATGATCTCGAGCTGTTCCTCGAGCAGGCCGAACCGCTTGTCCGGAAACGGGATGCCGTAGGCGAGGTGCTCCTGCTCGAACCAGCCGGTGCCGAGGCCGAGCTCGACGCGCCCACCCGACATCTGGTCGACCTGCGCGACCTGGATGGCCAGAATTCCCGGCGGCCGGTAGGTGACCGAGGAGACCAGGGTACCCAAACGAATGCGTTTTGTCTCGCGCGCCAACCCGGCGAGGGTGGTCCAGGCATCCGTCGGGCCGGGCAGGCCATCACCGTCACCCATGACCTGGTAATGGTCGCTGCGAAAGAATGCGTCGAAGCCGAGCCGCTCGGTGGCCTGCGCGACGGCCAGTACGTCGTCGTAGCTGGCACCCTGCTGGGGCTCGGTGAAAATGCGAAATTTCATGGGTTCTCCTGAGTTAGTTCTAGAAATTCGACACCTGGCACCAGCTCGAACCGGGCACGCATCACGACGAGCGCTTCGGTGTTCTGGTCGATCAGCACGAAGCGACGGCCGAGGGCGGCCGCGACGGCGCCGGTGGTGCCGCTGCCAGCGAAGAAGTCGAGCACCCAGTCGCCCTCGCGACTGGACGCCTGGATGATGCGCCGCAGAATTCCGACCGGTTTCTGGGTGGGGTAGCCGGTTTTCTCCTTACCGGTGGGTGAGACGATGGTGTGCCACCAGACATCCGTCGGCAGTTTGCCCTTGGCGACTTTTTCGGGCGTGACCAGACCAGGAGCCATATACGGCTCCCGGTCTACGGTCGTGGAGTCGAAGTAGTAGCTGGCCGGATTCTTCACGTAGACCAGAATCGTGTCGTGTTTGGTCGGCCACTTGTTCTTCGATTTGGCACCGTAGTCGTAAGCCCAGATGAGCTCGTTGAGAAAGCATTCCCGGCCGAACAGGGCGTCGAGCAGCACCTTGGCGTAGTGCGCTTCGCGGTAATCGAGGTGCAGGTAGAGCGTGCCGTCGTCGGCCAGCAGCCGCCAGGCCTCGATCAGGCGCGGCTCCAGAAAAGCCCAATAGTCTTCAAACTGGTCATCGTAGCCGAGCAGGTCGCCCTTGATGCGCTCGTAGCGCTGGCCCTTGAATCCGGTGATCGTTCCGGTCGCGTGGGACCCATCGGTGGCGACCGAACGCACCGACGTGGTGGTCTGGCGTTTCTGTGACCGGCCGGTGTTGAACGGCGGGTCGAGATAGATCAGGGTGAAGGCACCGTCCGGCAGGCTCGGCAACACCTTGAGGTTGTTGGCGTGGATGACACGGCTCGGACTGGTCGGTGTCCACGAGAAAGGCATTTGTCTATTCTTTCAGCCTCCGTGCCGTCTATCGGCTTAGTCTGTCGGGATGACTGCTGAATCGGCTACCATCCACTCGCAGGATCTGGCTGAAGCCGGCACTCTGCAGGTGCGCCACAACCCCGAGCAGAACCGGTACACGGTCTGGCTCGGCGACGACTGCGTCGGCCTGGCCGACTACGTCACCACGCAATCGGCGGTGCATTTCACGCACACCGAGGTCCACCCGACCCGGCGCGCCCACGGTTTGGCGAACATCCTGGTCGAGCAGGCGCTCGACGACGTGCGCGTGCGCACCGACCTGGCCGTGGTGGCCGACTGCTCGTATGTGGCGCATTGGATCGACACGCACGCGGAGTACCAGGACCTGCTGACCCGCGGCCAGTAGCCGATTCTGGGTGAGCGGATGCCGGCATCCGCTTATCTAGGGAACCCGGGTCAGCCATTCCTCGGTGCTGAACTTGTTCGCGACGAGCTCGGTGGCCTTGGCGTATTCCTCGGCGGTGACGTCGCCCTCGGAGGCACCGTAGAGGCCGGTGAAGGTCTCCTTCATGCGTTCGATGATCTCGGCGCGGCTCAGGCCGGTTTGGCTGCGCAACGGATCGACGCGCTTGGCGGCACTCGTAATGCCCTTGTCGCTGAGTTTTTCGCGGCCAATGCGCAGCACCTGCACCATTTTTTCGCCGTCCATGTCGTAGCTCATGGTGACGTGGTGCAGTACGGCGCCACTTCCGAGACGTTTCTGGGCGGCCCCGCCGATCTTGCCGGTCGGGCTCGTGATGTCGTTGAGCGGCTGATAGTGCGCGTCGATGCCGAGCGATTTGAGCGCGGTGATGACCCACTCGTCCAGAAAGGCGTAGGAGTCGGCGAAGCTCATGCCCTGCACGAGGTCGGTCGGCGCGTAGATCGAATAGGTGATGACCGAGCCGGCCTCCATGAACATGGCGCCGCCGCCGCTGATGCGCCGAACCACGGTGAAGCCGTACCTCGCGGCGTTCTCGGGGTCGACCTCGTTTTTGAGCGACTGAAAACTGCCGATGACGACGGCCGGTTCGTTCCACTCCCAGATGCGCAGGGTGGGTTGGCGTCGTCCCTCGCCGACCTCGGTGGCGAGCACCTCGTCGAGGGCCATCTGCAGCACGGGCGCGACCGGCGTCTGCGAGTGGATGATCTGCCAGTCGTAGTCGCGCCAGGTGCTCGCCTGCGCGAGCGACCGACGGATGGCGACCGCGACGGCCTCCGGCGAGAAGCCGAGCAGAATCGCGCCGGCCGGCAGCGCGCCGCGCACGGCGTCCGCGATCGCAGCGGCCGTACTGCCGGCGGGCAGGCCGGTCACCGCCGCGTTGATGTCCTCGAGGGCATCGTCGGGTTCGAGAAAGAAGTCCCCGGCCAGACGAAAATTGGCAATGACATCGTCGACGACATCGAGATCAACGACGACCAGTTTGCCGCCCGGAACCTTATATTCACCATGCATGGTTTCAGCCTACGGCGTGAATCGTTCGTCAAGCCAGGCGACTAGGTCGCCGATGACCTCGTCGCGGTTGGTCTCGTTGAAGACCTCGTGGCGCGCACCCGGGTACACGATCAGGCGCACATCGCGCAGCCCCGACCGCTTGACATAAGAGGTCACCAGTTTGAGGGCGCTGCGTTCGCCACCGACGGTGTCGTCACCGCCGACCAGCACGAGCATGGGCAAGTCGCTGGGCAGATTTTTCGCTGGCCGGCCGAACAGGCGGGCAGCCTCACGCAGGCCGAACAGCTTGGCGAGCGGCGTCGCCGTGGTCAGCGGGTCGGCCACGAACGCCTGAGCTACGGCCGGGTCCCGGCTGAGCCACTCGACTCCGGTCGTGCCGAGTGTTTTGTGCTTGCGGTTAAGGTCGCCGCCGTCGAGATAGCCCGGCCAGCGGTAGGCGCTGCCGGAGAGCACGATCGCGTCGTACTCGGCGGCGTGCTCGTTCACGATCATTTGCACCATGAATGATCCCCAGCTGTGTCCGAGCAGCACGAGGGGAAGCGTTGGGTTCTTTGAGCGGATGATTCCACTCAGCTGCTGCACGCCGGCCACGGCCGCGCGCAGCCCGCCGGCGCCCAGCCGACCAAGTTTCGTGTGGTCACCGCCATGCTGGGCAAGCCCGGTCTGGCCGTGGCCCAGGTGATCGTCGGCGTAGACGCTGTAGCCGGCTCGGTTAAGGTCCTCGGCGAGCGCCGCATAGCGCTGGGCGTGTTCGCCGACGCCGTGGGCGAGCTGGATCACGGCTTTGGGGGCGTCGATCGGCCAGACGTAGTAGGTGACGACTAGGCCAGAGGCATCCGTATATGTGGGCACGAGGATAGTCTGCCCTGTTCCGGGCCTGCTGCCAATATCCTTAGCATAGCTAATTTGCTATGCTAAGGATATATGGAATCACGAATGCACCCCCAGACCGCGGCCCTTGGCGTCATCAAGGCGCAGCCGCCCCTGAACAGCAAGCCCGCCGCTGCGAACAACACGGCCGAGCTCAGCCACGAATTTCGTCTGGCCAACGGCCGCCTCGCCCGCCGCCTGCGCCAGGAGAAGGCCGAGAACGAACTCGGCAGCGGCCAGTTCTCAGCCCTCGGCGTGCTTTACGTGCACGGCCCGCTAACGCTCACCGAACTCAGCGAGTTCGAGCGAGTCACCCCGCCGTCAATGACCCGCACGGTCAAATGCCTCGTCGATGCCGGCCTCGTCGCCCGCACCGATTCCACCCTCGACGGCCGCAAGATTGTGCTGCGCACAACGGATGCCGCCGCCGCGATGATGACCGAGACCCGCAAGCGTCGAGATGCCTGGCTGGTGCAACGCGTCGCCCAGCTCAGTCCCGCCCAGCGCAGCACCCTCGCCGACGCGACCACCATCATGAAGGAGCTCGCCGACAGTTGAGTGCCATGTTTCGCTCGCTGAGCGTCGTCAATTACCGCATCTGGTTCGCCGGGGCTTTGGTGTCGAACATCGGCACCTGGATGCAGCGCACCGCCCAGGACTGGATCGTTCTCACCCAGCTCACCAACTACGACGCGACAGCGGTCGGTATCACCATGGCGCTGCAGCTCGGCCCCCAGCTCGTGCTCATGCCGTGGTCCGGCCTTATCGCCGACCGGTTCAACCGGCGCAAGCTGCTCATTCTCACCCAGACCCTGATGGGCCTGCTGGCGCTCGGCCTCGGCATTCTGACCGTGCTCGAGGTGGCCCAGCTCTGGCACGTGTACCTGTTCGCCGTCGGCCTCGGCGTCGTCGCCGCGATCGACGCGCCGGCCCGTCAGACCTTCGTCTCCGAGCTCGTCGCCGAAGACCAGCTGTCGAACGCGGTCGCGCTGAACTCGGCGTCGTTCCACGGCGCACGCCTCATCGGTCCGGCCGCCGCCGGCCTGCTCACGGTCGCCGTCGGCGCCGGGTGGGTCTTCATGATCAACGCGGTCACCTTCGCCGCGACCGTCTTCGCCATGACCCTGCTGCGCACCCACCAGCTGCGCCGCCAACCGAAGGCAAGCCGGGAGCGCGGCCAACTCCTCGCCGGCTTCCGCTACGTGCGGGGTCGCTCCGACATCGTCGTCGTCATGATCGCAGTGTTCCTGATCGGCACCTTCGGGCTCAACTTCGCCATCTTCACCTCGACCATGGCGACGATCGAGTTCGGCCAGGGGGCCGCGGAGTTCGGCCTGCTCAGCTCGATCATGGCCATCGGCGCGGTCATCGGCGCTCTGCTCGCCGCCCGGCGCAGCCGCGCCAGGCTCCGCCTGATCGTGCTCGGCGCCGCCCTGTTCGGCCTGGCCTGCGCCCTGTCGGCGCTCATGCCGACGTATGCCACTTTCGCCATATCTCTCACTCTCGTCGGCTTGTCCTCACTCACCCTGATGACCACCGCGAACGCCTACGTGCAAACCACGACCCGGCCCGAGATGCGCGGCCGCGTCATGGCGCTCTATATGGCCATCTTCGTCGGCGGCACTCCCCTCGGCGCCCCGCTGGTCGGCTGGGTGGCGGATTTCTTCGGCCCCCGCTGGGCGCTCGGCCTCGCCGCGGTCTCCGGCCTGTTGGCGGCGGCCGTGGTGCTGTTTTGGATGGTGCGGTATCGCCGGCTTCGGGTGCAGGTGCATCCGTTCTCGGCGCCCCGGGTGCGCGTTCTGCACGCCGGCGACGGGCGGGAGGCGCAGGCGGCCCAGCCGCGTGGCCGCGGCCGGTCCGCCGTGCTGGAGCGGGAGGATTCTTCTGAAGACGGGTCCGACCCGGACAGAGAGCGCGCCGCCGAACGCAACCGTGAGACCGCCACGCGGGAGATCGCGATCGTCGAGGCGACGGTTCCGCGATAACTTCGGGCGGTTGCCACTGAGTAGACAACTTCGATGGGTTACGACCCCGCAGCACCCGACAAAGTTGTCCACTGAAGGACGGCCTAGCGAACCCCGCCCATCAGGCGCAGCACCGGGCGGGAGATCAGAACGAGCATGAGCCCGAGCACCATCGCGATGCTGCCGAGCACGCTGAAGTAGACCCGCTCTGGCGCAGTGGCCTGCCAGGTGGCGAACACACCCGACACGGCGGAGCCGAGCGCGACCGAGAGAAAGAACAGAGCCACCATCTGTGTCTTGAAGACCTCCGGCGCGAGCTTGGTGGCGACCGAGAGTCCGACCGGTGAGAGCAGCAGCTCCGCAATCGTAAAGACCAGCAGAATTCCGATCATCGCCAGGAGTGGCGCCGAGCGTCGCGATCGCAATGACGATGTACCGGGACCATCGCGAACGCGGCAGAAGATCGGGAACCCGCCGGGCGGCATCCGGCAGGCGCTTGCGGCCGAGAGAATACTGGGTGAGCCCGATCGCCAGGCCCACGGCCGCGAGACCGAATCCGTAGTGGAAACCGACCTTCGTCTGCAGCAGGCCGGTGAGGATCGGTCCGGCGAACGCACCCAGGTTGATGCCGAGGTAGATCAGCGAGAAACCCGCGTCTCGCCGGGGGCCGTCCGGCACGTAGAGCGTGCCGACTACGGTTGTTGCGTTCGCCTTCAGTCCACGGCTGCCGACAGTCACCAGGATGAGGCCAGCGGCGAGCCCACCGATTCCGGGCACGACGGCCAGGGCGATGTGGCCGAGCATAATGACGATGGCGCTGTAGAACAGCACCCGCTCCGAGCCGAGGAGACGGTCGGCGATCCAGGCGCTGAGGATCGTTGAGAGGTAGATGCCACCGCCGTATGCACCGACGATTCCGGCCGCAGGGGTCTGCGGGATTCCCAGGCCGCCGTCGGCCGCCGAGAAGTATAAATACAACAACAGCATGCCCGGCATGCCGTAAAAGGAAAACCGCTCCCACATCTCGACGCCGAAGATGTTGGCGAGCGAACGCGGCTGTCCAAAGAAGGATCGGTCATCGCGGGCAGCGGCGTGGTCGACGACTTTGCTCATGCGCCAATATTGTCAATCGCCCCGGGAGAGAACATCGACCGGCTCCTGCCGAAGCAGGAGGCACACCGTCGGAACCCCCGACACGGGCGTGGGATGGTCCAGGCGACCTCGCCGCTCTACACGCCACCCTCGGCTCCGAGCACCGGTGTCCGTCTAGGCTTGACCGATGAGCTCCGAAACCCTGCGCGTCAGCCTGCCCGAGCCCGACCTGCGCGCCGCCCTTGGCGAGCTGCCCGATGGCGTCGAGGTCATCGAGTGGGCGATGGAAGGCCCGGCACCTATTCCCGAGATCGACCTTGTCGTGACACCGTACATGGGCGCCGCCAACCGGGTCGCCCACCTCGCGGGCGTGCGCACCCGGCTCGTGCAGAGCCAGTCCATCGGCTACGACGGCGTCGACCGGGTCCTGCCCGCCGGGCACGTGTTCGCCAACGCCGCCTCCGTGCACGAGACCTCGACCGCCGAGCTCACCCTCGCTCTGATTCTGGCCTCCCAGCGCGGCATCGACGACTTCGTACGCGCCGCCGAGCGGGGCGAGTGGGCGCCAGCGCAGCACGCGAGCCTCGCCGACCGCACCGTGCTGCTGCTCGGTTACGGCGGCGTCGGCCACGCCATCGAAACCCGGCTGCTCGCCTTCGAAACCACGGTCATTCGCGTCGCCCGCACCGCCCGCACCGACGAACGCGGCACGATCTACGGCTTCGAGTCCCTGCCCGAACTGCTTTCGAGGGCCGATATCGTCGTGGTCGGCGTGCCCCTGAGCGCCGCGACCACCCACCTGGTCGACGACGCCTTCCTACGCCAGATGCGCGACGGAACCCTGCTGGTGAACATCGCCCGCGGCCCGGTCGCCGACACGGAGGCGCTGCTCGCTCACGCCACCAGCGGCCGAATCCGGCTCGCGCTCGACGTGACCGATCCGGAACCGCTGCCGGCGGGGCATCCACTTTTCGCGCTGCCCAACGTGATCATCTCCCCCCACGTGGGCGGCGCCTCGAGCGCGATGCTGCCACGCATGGCCCTGCTCGTTCGCCAGCAAATAGAACGGATGCTGCGCGGCGAGACCCCGGTCAACGTCGTGTTGACGAGTTAGTCGGGCACTGCGCGCCCCGCCGTGACCGTAGGCTGGGACCATGGTCTCAGCACTCACTCCGGCACGCCAGGATGACATCGAAGAAGCACTCAAAAACGTGATGGACATCGAGATCGGCATCAATGTCTTCGACCTCGGCCTGATCTACGGCCTGGCCTGGGACGACGACACCGACACGCTCGTCATCCAAATGACCCTCACCTCGGCCGGCTGCCCCGAGCAGGAGGTACTGACGGAGCAAACCGAGCAGGCCCTCGTCGGCGTGGTCGAACGCCATCGGATCAACTGGGTCTGGATGCCGCCGTGGACGCCCGACAAGATCACCGACGACGGTCGCGACATGATCAGCGCCCTCGGTCTGCGGATGTAATTAGGGCATGAACGCCACGAAGCCCGAATGGGGTGCGACTTCGACTGTGCAATCAAATATCCTGTTCGTGGGAGTCACCGATGACGCAGGAGCACAGTCCAACCCTCATCTCGTCGATTCAGCGCGCCTTGAAGGTGGTCGATATCGTCGCGAACGCCACCCGACCGGTGCCCGTTAAGGCGATCGCGCGCCTGACCGAGTTGAGCCTCGGCACCGCGTACAACATCGCCCGCACCCTCGTCCATGAGGGATACCTCGCGATCGAGCCCGACGGCCTCGTGCTCGGCGCGAAATTTCCCGGCCTGCTCCCGATCGACGACGCGGGCGTTTTCGTCGCCCGCGCCCGTCAAACTTTGCACAGCGTGACCGCGGAGCTTGGCGCGACCGCGTACTTGTCGCAGTTTGATGACGGCGAGGTGCAGATCATCGATATCGTGGACGCGGTAGCGTCACCGCGCGTGGATCTCTGGGTCGGAATCGTGGATAGCGCACACGCAACCGCCCTCGGAAAGCAAATTCTGGCCGAGCTCAGCCCCGAGCAACGTGTCGATTATCTCTCCAGACACCCACCGGACGGGCTGACCCCGCACACCATCAGCGATCGGCGTGCGCTGCTGCGCCAGCTCGAGTACACCAGAGGAGCCTCCGTCGACCGTCAGGAATACGCAATCGGCTACACCTGTGTGGCTGTCGGGGTGCGCGCGCCCGGCGTGATCGCCTCCCTGGCGATCTCCCTGCCCGGCGATCGAGACGACAGTGACTTGCAGGAGGCGATACGTCAGCTGCAAGCATCCGCTGGTCGACTGTCCCTGCAATTGGGCGCGGCCAAGTACGGGCAGTTCACCATGTGAAATGTTCCCCCTGCCGTCGCGAAATGCCACGGCATAGTCTCCGATTACGGAGTACGACATTGTCGTCGTGCGCCGCTAAGGAGAAGCAATGCCGCTATCCACTACACCAGAGCTCACCGACGACCGTCGACGCAGCCTCTTGAACACAATGGTCTTGATCAGGACGTATGAGGAGGCGATTCGGCGAGAATACTATGCCGACAAGAAACCGGCCTTCGATATTGGGGCCGGACTGGTCCCAGGCGAGATGCACCTCTCGGCCGGTCAGGAGCCGGTCGCCGCTGGTATCTGCGCCCATTTGACAGCGGATGACGCCCTCACCGCCACCCACCGGCCACACCATGTGGCCATCGCGAAGGGGGTAGCGTTGCGCCCCATGACTGCCGAGATCTTCGGCCGAGAGGATGGCCTCGGTCACGGGCGTGGCGGGCACATGCACCTCTTCGACCCGAGTACGCATTTTTCCTGTTCCGGGATCATCGCCGAGGGGCTGCCACCGGCACTCGGTCAGGCTTTCACCTTCAAACGACAGGGCAACAACCGAGTAGCCGTAGCTGTCACTGGGGAAGGATCCGCCAATCAGGGCGCGTTTCACGAATCACTCAACCTGGCCGCGCTCTGGAAATTGCCGGTGATCTTTGTGGTCGAGGACAACGATTGGGGAATCTCGGTCCCCCGCTCCCAATCAACATCCGTCGTTTCGAACGCCGTTCGCGCGGCCGCTTATGGAATGCCGGGCCTGCGCGTTGAAGACAACTCGGTTGAGTCCGTGTACGCGGCCGTGGGCGAAGCGGTTGACCGCGCCCGTTCCGGCGGTGGCCCGACCCTGATCGAGGTGCACACTCTTCGGCTCTGGGGCCACTTCGAGGGCGATGCCGAGGGCTACCGAGCCGACCTGCTGAGCGTTCCCGACCGCGACCCGATTCCCCGGTACCGGGATGAGTTGCTGCAGGCCGGGAGTGTCAGTGCCGAGCAATATCAGGCGATGCAGGACAGTGCAACCGAGCAGGTTGAAGACGCCATCCAATTCGCCAAGGCTTCGCCAGTGCCGCAGGCGAGCGAACATCTCAAGTACGTCTTCTCCGAAGGAGTGAACTCATGACTCTGGTGCCCCCGAGTACCAACCAGTCGAAGGCATTGGCTGTGGAACCAGAACCGGGTCGACGCAAGCTCTCCACGGCTAAGGCAATCCAGGAGGCAATCAGCCAGCGGATGGCCCGCGATGAGTCCGTTTTCGTGATGGGGGAAGATGTTGGCCCCTACGGCGGCATCTTCTCCTCCACCACGGGACTGCTCGACCAATTCGGTCCAGAGCGCGTAATCGACACACCCATCTCCGAGACCGCATTCATCGGGCTCGGCATCGGCGCGGCCGTCGAGGGAATGCGTCCCGTGGTCGAGCTCATGTTCGCCGATTTCTTCGGCGTCTGTATGGACCAGATTTACAACCACATGGCCAAAATTCACTTCGAGTCTGGCGGAAACGTCAAAGTGCCCATGGTTCTCATGACCGCAACCGGGGGTGGGTACTCCGATGGCGCGCAGCACTCGCAATGTCTCTGGGGCACGTTTGCGCACCTGCCGGGAATGAAGGTGGTGGTGCCGTCCAATCCTTACGACGCAAAAGGTCTGATGGCAGCTGCTATTGAGAGTGACGATCCGGTGGTTTTCATGTTCCACAAGGGAATCATGGGACTCGGCTGGATGGCCAAGAACAAGCGTTCAATCGGCGCAGTTCCGGAAGCGGAATACGTTGTGCCGATCGGAAAAGCGCGGGTCGCGCGTGAGGGCTCCGACGCCACGATCGTGACGCTGTCACTTTCAGTGCAGCACAGCCTCGATGTCGCTGAGAAACTCGAAGCGGAGGGCATCAGCGTCGAGGTGATCGACTTGCGCAGCCTGGTTCCGCTCGACCGCGACGCGATCCTGCGCTCCGTCACGAAAACCGGTCGTCTGATCGTCGTGGACGAGGACTACCAGTCCTTCGGATTGTCCGGCGAGATCATTGCGGTCGTCGCCGAGCACGATCCAACTCTGCTCAAATCGGCCTCGCGAGTCTGCGTTCCCGACGTGCCGATTCCCTACGCCCGCGAGCTGGAATATGCGGTGCTCCCGACTCCCGCTCGCATCGAAGCTGCCGTGCGTGAGGCCGTTGCGCGGTGACCGATGTCTGTTTTCCCAAGATGTCCGATACCCCCGGGGCGACGGGCATTCTGGTGACCTGGTTCGTGGACTCCGGTGACGACGTCAGTCCGGCGACGCTCATCGCCGAGGTCGCCATGGACAAGGTCGATGCAGAGGTGTACCCCGAGACGTCCGGCAAAATATCGGTGCTCGTTGAGGAAGGAACAGAGGTCTCGCAAGGAACCGTGATTGCGCGGGTCACTTGACCCAGCAGATCTGTAGAGATCGTGCAGCGGCTGACACCATAGAGAGCGGATGCCTGCCCGCGCGGGCAGGCATCCGCTTCTCGGCTCGTTCCAGGTAACGCCGACTCAGTTCTGCTCGGCTAGATACTCCCCGAAGAAGGCCTCGATCCGGGTCCAGGCGTCGGCGGCGGCCACCGGGTCTGGGCCGGCGCCGAGAATGCGCTGGAGAACGGGGCGGAGCACGCGCGGTCCGGTCTCGGCGTCGTTGAGATAGGCGTGCCCGGCACCCGGGTATTCCTTGACGTCGTGCTCGATCTGCAACCGGTCCAGCGCGGAATCAAGCGTGGCCGCCGCGCCGATCAGGGAAGGATCACCCCCGCCGTAGCTGCCGACGATCGGGCAGGCTCCGAGCAGGTAGTCGTCGAGGTCTTTCGGAAGTCGACCGTAGTTGACCGAGGAGACGTCGAAACCGCGCGTGGCCGTGGCGAGCGCGAAGCCGCCCCCCTGCAGAAACCGAACACGCCGATGCGGCCGCTGCAGTCGCTGCGCTCACTGAGAAAAGTTCGGGCCGATTCGATGTCGACGAAGGCTCGGCCAGCCCCCGCGGACAACGCGCGAAAGGTCGCGACGAGGCATTTGCGGGTGCCGCCCTCGGTGAAGAGGTCGGGCATGAGCGCCAGGTAACCAGCCGCGGCCAACCGCGCCGCCTGGCGACGCATGACATCCGTCAGCCCGAACGCCTCGTGCACGAGCACGACCCCGGGCCACGGCCACGGGCCATTGCCGGCCGGGATCGCGAGGATGGCTTTGAGGCCGGCGCTGCCGCCCGGCAGGTCGGGAAGTTTCAGGTCGATGAGCTGGGGCGCAGCGGTCATGGTCTCTCCCGGGTTGGCTGAAACCATATCCCCAATCTGCGGCACAATCATGTAGCCTGTGGTCAGACCACATGGTCACTGCACCCGAGAGGACCCGATGACCGCCCCACGCGCCTGGCAGGTCGTGCTCGATGCTGTTGAACGCGACCTGCTCGACGGTCGGCTCAGCCCGGGAGACCACCTGCCGCCCGAGCGCACCCTTGCCGCCGACCTGGGCGTCGGCCGATCCAGTGTGCGCGAGGCCCTGCGCGTGCTCGAAGTGCTCGGTCTGATCCGCACCGCGGTCGGTTCCGGTCCCTCGGCGGGCGCCATTATCGTCGCCCGCCCCGGCGGCGGCATGTCCGCGCTCATGCGCCTGCAGGTCGCGGCCCAGGGCTTTGCGGTGGCCGACGTGGTCAAAACCCGACTCGTGCTTGAGGGCTCGATCGTCACCGACCTCGCGGCCGCAGGCTCCCCCGACCTAGCCGCCTCCGCGCAGATCCTCACCGCGATGGAAAACCAGACCCTCACCGAAGCCGAATTTCTCGCCCTCGACGCGGCGTTCCACCTCTCCCTCGCCGAAGCGAGCGGCAACCAGGTCGTCACGGCGACGATGGCCGGCCTCCGCAGCGCGATCGAGGGGTACGCGCGGGCCGGCGCGGCGGGCCTCGCGAACTGGCCGGCAACATCCGCTCGCCTAATGCTGGAGCATCGCGGCATTCTGGCCGCCATTCTGGCCGGTGAAGCGGATGCCGCCCGCCTCGCGATGCACACCCACATCTCCGGCTACTACGCCGAAACCCACCTGCGCGATCACTAGAGAAGGACGACCATGGTTCAACGACGCATCCCCAAAATCAAAGACCTCGCCCCGCTGATGAAATTCAAGAGCCCGGAGCTCAACGCAAAGAAGCGCCGGCTGGCCGCCGCGCTCACGATCGCGGACTTGCGCGCCATCGCCAAGAAGCGAACGCCCAAGGCGGCCTTCGACTACACCGAGGGCGCGGCCGAGGCCGAAATCTCGCTCGGCCGGGCCCGCCAGGCCTTCGAGGACATCGAGTTTCACCCCTCGATTCTGCGCGACGTGTCGAACGTGACGACCGGCTGGGATGTGCTCGGTGCCCCGGTGGCACAGCCGTTCGGTATCGCGCCCACCGGATTCACCCGCATGATGCAGACCGAGGGCGAGACCGCCGGGGCGCACGCGGCGGCCAGGGCCGGTATCCCCTTCGCGCTGTCGACCATGGGTACGACCTCGATCGAAGACGTGAAGGCCGCCAACCCGAACGGCCGCAACTGGTTTCAGCTGTACATGTGGAAGGACCGCGACCGGTCGATGGCCCTCGTGGACCGGGCCGCGAAGGCCGGTTTCGACACGCTGCTGGTGACCGTGGACGTGCCCGTGGCCGGCGCCCGGCTGCGCGACAAGCGCAATGGCTTCTCGATTCCGCCGGCGCTCACCCTCGGCACCGTCGTCAACGCGCTGCCCCGGCCGGAGTGGTGGATCAACTTTCTGACCACCGAGCCGCTCGCCTTTGCGAGCCTCGATCGCTGGAGCGGCACGGTCGCCGACCTGCTCGACACGATGTTCGACCCCACGGTCGACTTTGAGGACCTCGCCTGGATCAAGGCGCAGTGGCCCGGCAAGGTCGTCGTCAAGGGCGTGCAGAACCTCGAGGATGCCAAGCGCCTCGTGGATCTCGGTGTCGACGGCATCACGCTGTCGAATCATGGCGGTCGCCAGCTCGACCGGGCGCCGATTCCGTTCCACCTGCTGCCGCAGGTCGCGCGTGAGGTCGGTGCGCACACCGAGGTGCACCTCGACACGGGCATCATGTCCGGAGCCGACGTGGTCGCCTCCATCGCCCTCGGCGCGCGCTTCACCATGATCGGCCGCGCCTATCTGTACGGCCTGATGGCCGGCGGTGAGGCCGGGGTCGACCGCACGATTCAGATTCTGTCGGAGCAGGTCAGCCGCACGATGCGGCTGCTCGGGGTGAACTCGCTTGAGGAGCTGAACCCCGGGCACGTGACGCAGCTGTCCCGGCTGATGCCGGTCGCCGCTCCCATGGTCGCCGCGGCCGAGGCTGTTCCCGCGCGGAAGGCTCCGGTACGCAAGGCTCCGGTAGGCACAGCCGCCGCGCCGAAACAGAGCGTCGGTGCATCCGCTGCCGTGACGGGCACGCCGGTGAAGCGGGCGCCGAAGAAGGCGGCTTCGGCAGAGTAGCCCCCGCGGCACAGCCCGGTCCGGGTTGCGCCGCGGCTTATGGCCGTTTGACCCGATGCGCCGCGATGCGGCGTTCAGATTCGTCGAGGTCGATAATTCCCTCCGCGACGCCGATTACGAAATCGAAACCCTCGTCGGCGGTGAAATCGTGAGAGTATCCGTTGATCCACAGAAAGAGCACCATGAGGGTCCAGCCGGTTCGCTTGTTTCCATCGACGAGCGGATGATTGCGCACGAGCGATTCGAGCAAGGCTGCGGCTTTGCGATCAAAGGTCGCGTAGGCATCCGCTCCGAACATGGACGCCGACGGCCGGGCGAGTGCAGACGCGAGCAGGCCGGCGTCCCGCACGTAGAATCCGTACCGCTCGGTCACCTGAAGCGCGTCTGCGACCTCCAGGTACCTGGTCATGCGTCTTCGAGCCGCTGCAAGAGCTCAGCGTCGTGGGTCAGCACGAACTGCAAGCCCGACTCTATTTCATTTCGGCGCGAATACCGGTCGACAACCAGGGTTGCGCCCTGCAGAAGCAGCGCGTGCTTTGAGACGTGTTGTGCCGTCGCGAGCTCCTCAAGCTGACGATCGAGTTCCTCCGGGATGCGCACATTGATAGCCATACCAAAATGGTACTACACCCGGTTTTGGGCGGCAAGAGCCGAACCTCAGTCCAGGCGCTCGCGGAACGCCCGCAGTGCGAGGGCGTCGTCTTCCCAGGCGCCGCCCTCATGCCCGTTGTATGGCCAGACCGTGATCTGCTTCGGGCCGGCATAGTTGTTGTAGGCCGCGAAGACGGTCGATGGCGGGCAAATCGGATCCATCAGTGCCGCCGTCATGGACACCGGCGCGTTCGCCCGCTTGGCGAAGTTGACGCCGTCGAAGTAGGACAGCACGTCGTGCACACGAGCCGCCTTGAGCCGGTGGGTCGCGAGATACTGGCCCAGCTCGCGGTACGGCTGCGCGTCAGTGATAACGGATGCCCGCGGAAAGTCGCACAGAAACGGCACCCGAGCGACCACGGCGGCCAGATCAGGAACGAGGCCGGCCACGGCGAGCGCGATACCGCCGCCCTGGCTGGTGCCCATCACGCCGACGCGGGCTTCGTCGACGAGCGCCAGGCTGCGAGCCGCCGCGACGGCGCGCACGGCGTCGGTGAAGAGGCGGCGGTAATAGTAGGTCTCGCGGGAGTCAATGCCGCGAGTCATGAACCCTGGGACCTGTGGGCCGCTCCCGGCGTCATCGGCAGTGTCGCCGGTGCTGCCGCCGTAGCCCTGCCCGCGCAGGTCCATCTCGAAGTGCGCGAAACCGGCGGATGCCCACAGCAGGTTCTCGAAAGCCTGCCCGCGTCCCCGGCCATAGCCATGAAACTGCACAATGGTCGGCAGCGGACCGCTGGCGCCGGCGGGAACGCGCAACCATGCCTTGATTGGCTGCCCGCTGAAGCCGGCGAAGGCCAGGTCAAACACGTCCAGTGTGCTGAGCCCGGCGTCGACCGGCGTCACGATGACGTTAAGCGGATGGCTCTCGGCCTCGGCGAGGGTGTCGGCCCAGAACGCGTCGAAGTCGCACGGGTCGGCCTGGCCGCTGCGATAGGCGCGGAGTTCGACTTCGGGCAGGTCGGTGTACATGCCCTTCAGCCTATTGTGCCGCCCGGGCATCCGCTTTCGGCCGTGCCGCACGAGGGTTCATGGGGCCAAACAAGGCATCTCGTGGGTCGCGGCCGGGGGTACCGCGAGCCGACCGGGCGCCTACTTCGCGGCGGTGAGGTCGGCCAGCACCAGGCGCAACTGCTCGACAGCCCAGTCCACGTCGTCAGCCGAGACGACGATCGGCGGGGCGAGCCGAATGGTCGAGCCGTGGGTGTCTTTGGCGAGCACTCCGCGGGCCAGCAGGGCCTCGCAGACGACGCGGCCCGGGGCCAGCGCGGGGTCGATGTCGATGCCGGCCCAGAGCCCGACGCCACGCACCTCGACCACGCCGTGGCCGACCAACGCGGCGAGCCCGGCGTGCAGGCGCGCGCCGAGTTCGGTCGCTCGCTTCTGATATTCGCCCGTGGCCAGCATTTTCACGACGGCCAGGCCCACGGCGGCGGCGAGCGGGTTACCACCGAAGGTGGAGCCATGCTCGCCGGGGTGCAGCACTCCGAGTACGTCGGTGTTGCCGACGACCGCCGAGACCGGCACGATTCCGCCGCCGAGAGCCTTGCCGAGCAGGTAGAGGTCGGGCACGACGCCAACCAGGTCGCAGGCGAAGGTCGAGCCGGTGCGGCCGAGCCCCGACTGGATTTCATCGGCGATGAACAGCACGTTCAGACGCGTCGTAATCTCGCGCACGGCCGGCAGATAGGACGCCGGCGGCACGACGATGCCGGCCTCGCCCTGGATCGGTTCGAGCAGCACAGCGACCGTGTTCTCATCGATAGCAGCCTCGAGCGCCGCGGCGTCGCCGTAGGGCACGGTGCGAAAACCGGGTGTGAACGGTCCGAAACCGGCGCGGGCCGATTCGTCGTCGGAGAAGCTGATGATGGTGGTGGTGCGGCCGTGAAAGTTGCCGGCGGCGACGATGATGTTGGCCAGGTCGGGCGCGACGCCCTTGACCCGGTAACCCCAGGCGCGGGCGACCTTGATGCCGGATTCCACGGCCTCAGCGCCGGTGTTCATCGGCAACACCATGTCTTTTCCGGCGAGTTCGGCGAGCGCGGTCACGAACGGGCCGAGCTGGTCGTTGTAGAAGGCGCGGCTGGTAAGGGTGATGCGGCCGAGCTGCGCGCGGGCGGCGTCAAGCAGAACCGGGTTGGAGTGCCCGAAGTTCACGGCGGAATACGCGGCCAGACAGTCCAAATAGCGGTGACCCGCGACATCCGTTACCCAGGCACCGTCACCGGTCGCGACGACGACCTCGAGCGGGTGGTAATTGTGCGCGGCGTGCGCGCTTTCCTGGGCGATCAGTGCGGTGGCTTCAGGCGAAACGGATGCTGCGGGCACGGTCTCGGCGGTCAGGTTCGTGGTCATATCGTGCTCCTTCAGGTTGGGCGCGGTCATCGGCGCAGCTCGAGCGTGCAGCACTTGACGCCGCCGCCGCCGAGCAGCAGCTCGGACAGGTCGACGCCGATCGGGTTGTAGCCGCGGGCGCGCAGCTGGCGTTCGAAGTCCTTGGCGCGGGCAGCGATGACGACGTTGTAGCCGTCGGAGTAGGAGTTGAGTCCGAGGATGGAGGCATCCTCTTCGGTGACGATGATGGCGTCGGGATAACGTTCCTGCAGAATCGCGAGGCTCGGAGCATCGAACGCGCTCGGCAGGTACGCGATATTGCTGTCATCAAGCACGGCGACGGCGGTGTCGAGGTGGTAAAAGCTCGGGTTGATCAGGCGCAGGGTGATGACCGGGCGGCCGGCGATAATCGAGAGCTCTGCATGGCTGTTCGAGTCGCTGCGAAAGCCGGTGCCGGCCAGAATAACGTCGCCGACCAGCAAAAAGTCGCCCTCGCCCTCGTTGGTTTCGATCGGCACGTGTACGTCGAAGCCGTTGGCGCCGAACCAGTCCATGTAGGCGGGACCTTCGGGCTGGCGCTGCACGTGGGTGAACTTGGCGCCGTAGGCCTGGTTGTCGATGACGAATCCGCCGTTGGCCGCGTAGACCATGTCGGGCAGGCCGTCGATCGGCTCGATCAGCTGCACGTCGTAGCCGAGGCCGACGTAGGTGTCGTACAGGGTCTGCCACTGCTCGACGGCGAGCGAGGTGTCGGTGGGCAGGGCCGGGTCCATCCAGGGGTTGATGCGGTAGACCACCGTGAAGAACTGCGGCTTGCACATGAGAATGGTGCGCTGGGTGGCGGTGCGCACCGGAACGGCCGATTCTTCGGAGAGGACGGGGGTGGCTGAGTCGATCGACATGAGGCTCCTTCGTCGTTTCGCGGACCTGAAAACCCACGAAACGTAGGGTGAATGGCGGACCAGGTCGCTCACGAGAGCCCGGCGCGATCGTCTTATGATCGTTCCGGGACGCCAGTCTTAGTCTCACACAGCACGATTCAACGTTTCACGCTGATCTGCGCAATAAATCTTCGAGAATGACCGTCGGGACGCACGTTTGCGCACAGCGATCGCCTAGACTCGGCCCATGGACAACCTAGACCACAGCATTCTCGACCTGCTGCGCCAGAATGCGCGTGCCGGCTACGGCGATATCGGATCCGTCGTGGGGCTGTCGGCATCCGCTGTGAAACGGCGCGTTGATCGGCTGGTGGCCGACAAAGTGATTCGCAGCTTCACCATTCAGGTCGACCCGGCCGTCGACGGCATGAGCACGGAAGCCTACGTCGAGCTGTTCTGCCGCGGCACGGTGGCGCCCGACGAACTGCTGCGCATTCTCTCCGGCGTGCCGGAGGTGGTCGATGCCGGAACAATCACCGGCAGCGCCGATGCCATGGTGCACATTCGCGCCCGGGACATTCCCGGCCTCGAGGCGGCCCTCGAAAAGGTGCGCCTCGCGCCCAACGTCGACCACACCCGCAGCGCGATCGTCTTGTCCCGCCTGATTCACCGTTCGGTCGAGTAATTTCGAAGGCTAGACCGTGGGGACGGGCTTTTGGCGCACCGGGCCGACCAGGTGCAGCAGCGTCACCGCGGCGATCGACCCGGCGCAGAGGATGCCGGCGAGCACGACGATCTGAAACCGGCCGGCCTCAAGCGGCGATGCTCCGCCAAAGAGCGCGCCGACGAACGCCCCGGGCAACGTCACGAGGCCGGTGGTTTTGGTCTGATCCGTGGACGGGATGATGGCGAAATAGACCGCTTGCCGGGCGAGTTCCCGGGTGGACTGGCCCGGTGTGGCGCCGAGCGCGAGCCAGCCCTCGACCTCGTCCCAGTGGTCGCCGACCGCTTCGGTGAAGCGCCGACCGCTCAGCGTCGCGATCGACATGGCATTGCCGATGATAATGCCGCCGATGGCGAGCACGTAGCGCGGCGAAAATTCAATCGCCCCGGTCGTGAACACGATCGTCAGCGTGACGACAACACCGAGCCCCATCGCCGCAGCAACCCGCACCAGGTGGCGCCGGTTGAAGCCGATCCTCCGGGTCACCGTGCCAACGGCCGCCGCGAACATAACGAGCAGTCCAACACCGACCCAGAGCGGATCGTTGATGATTCCGCTGAGGATCAGGCTGATCGCGGCCAGCTGCAGGGTACCGCGCAGCAGGGCCAACGCCGGCGCGAACGGATGCTGCGTGCGATAGCCGCGCAGCACCGTCACGACCACGGCCAGAAGCAGCAGGACACCGACCAGGGTGGGCAGCAGCCCGGCCAGCTGGGCGGGCAGATCGGCCGGGAAAGTCATGGGTTCGAGCCTACCGAGCCGCCGCGGCCTCACGAACGGTGCTTCGTGGGCGTTGCGGCAGGCAGGCACCCGCGCTCTCGGACATTCTGGAGGAACGTACCAACGGTATGCTGTTGCAGCATCCGTTGTAGCGGGGCAAAATTGTCCATAACGTTGAACGGAGGGTCCCGTGCCCGCTTCCTTTGTTGCCATTGATTCCCAGTCGAGTACGCCGCCGTTCGAACAGTTGCGCAGCCAGGTGATTGCGGCCGTGCGCTCCGGCGAGCTCGCCCACGACACTCGCCTGCCGACCGTGCGCGCCCTCGCCGCTGAACTCAGCCTCGCCACGAACACGGTCGCCCGCGCCTATCGTGAGCTGGAGCGTGACGCCGTCATTGAAACCCGCGGCCGATTCGGGTCATTCATCGCTCCCAATGGCGATGCGGCGGCGCGGCAGGCCCAGGCGGCCGCCGCGTCGTTCGCCGCTCGCATTCAGCAGCTCGGGGTGAGCCGGGAGGAGGCGCTCGCTCTCGTCACCGAAGCTCTGGAGCGTCCCAGCGCCTGAACCGCTGGTGCTGTGCTCTTTCTGGGTGCATTGAGTTTCCGCGGTTCGGCACGGCCAGGACAGCTTTTCCTGCCGAGCACCTATTGCCACAGCGGTTTGTATTGCTACTCTGGTACAAAACGAACACAAAAAGAGGGTTTTGTGAATCCGGTCTTAGTGATTCTGGCAGCGCTGGTGATGGCGGGTCTCGGCATCCGTTTGGCCTATATCTCGACTGCCGAACCGCGCAGACGGATGCTGCACGCCTACTCTCGGCAGGTCGGGCTCGCGTTGGTTCCCGGGATCGTTCCCGAGCTGTCGCGCCGACTCTATCGCCGGGAACGTGCCCAGGTCGTCGGATCGATGATCGGACTCGCCGTCGGAGCGGCGGCGCTTGTCTCGATGGGCGGGAGCGAGAGCCCGTGGAATGGACTTCTGGTCGGGGTCACGATGACGGTTGCGTCGACAAGCGCCCTGATCCTCAACGATTCGCGTGCGGCCTTCGCCCCGGTTCCCGAGGCGCCGCGACTCGCGCGCAGCCTGTCGCCCCGGCTGGCCGACTATGTCACGCCGCTCGACCGCACGTTTTCGCTGGGATTTCTGGCGCTGGCCACCCTCGGCTACATTGCCGTGCTCGGGGTCATCGCGATCAACCCGGAGCGGGTGTTCGATGACGTTTCGGTGCGAACTATTCTCTGGCCGGCCGGACTGCTCCTGGCCCTCGCGGCCGCAGCGAGCCTGCTCACCTGGGCGGCAGTCGGGGCGCTGCTCGATCGCGGCCAGCCGGCCAGCACATCCATCGAACTGGCCTGGAGCGATGCCTTTCGCAGCACCACCCTGCGCAGCCTGGTCGGGATCCCGGGCATCATTGCGGCCGGCAGTACCTGCGTGTTGTTCCTGTCACTCAGCGACTCGATCTATCGGCCGGAGCCCGGCTCGGTCGGGGAGATTCTGGTCAAATCGTTCACGATTATGGGACCGGTGCTGGTCTTTGCCCTGATCGGTTGGAGTGTGACGAGCCTGCGCACTCGCAGCACCACGCACTACCTGCGTCGGCTGTGGCCCGAGACAGCCGTGGAACTCGACCGGCGCCGGCGCGGACCAGCCGCCGACAACTGGCCCGACGAAGACAGCCGAGAGAAGACCTCGGCATGATGCTGCTGGTCGATCCGCGCTCCGCCACACCGCCCTACGAACAGTTGCGGGTGCAGGTACTCGCCGCCGTTCGTGCGGGTTCGCTGGCCCCCGGCGACAAGCTGCCGACCGTGCGCAAACTCGCGGACGA
The DNA here is from genome assembly GCF_004403125.1 of Cryobacterium sp. TMS1-13-1. Classification (NCBI taxonomy): domain Bacteria; kingdom Bacillati; phylum Actinomycetota; class Actinomycetes; order Micrococcales; family Microbacteriaceae; genus Cryobacterium; species Cryobacterium sp. TMS1-13-1. The sequence goes on from NZ_SOGX01000003.1 coordinate 38,431, forward strand.
TCTGGGGCTCGCCGCCAACACCGTGGCCCGCGCCTACCGCGAGCTCGAGCGCGACGAAGTAATCGAGACGCGCGGCCGCAACGGTTCCTTCATCGCCGCAAGTGGGGACGCCGCCCAGCAGCAGGTGCAGGCCGCCGCCGCCGCGTTCGCCGCCCGGGCGCGCAAGCTCGGCGTGGCCCCCGAGGAGGCGCTGACGTTCGCGCGCGCGGCCCTCGGGTTTCGCGCGTAGCGCCTGCCGCCCACACCAAAGCGGTCTGGGCCCGGGCACAGTGGTGGGCGGAGCGGGTCGCAGCTAGGGGCGAGCGCGATAGTGCGCGGCGAGACGCTCGAAGCCCTCGTCGAGGGAGACCGCGGGGGTCCAGTGAAGGTCGGCGCGGGTGCGGCGCTGGTCGAACCAGTGCGCGGTCGAGAGCTGTTCGGCCAGAAACCGGGTCATTGGCGGCTCGTCGACACCCGGGCGACGCCGCCAGATGGCCTCGATGAGCGAGCCGACACCGCGGGCAGCGGATGCCGGCACCCGCCAGGTCGGCGCCGGCACGTTGGCCGCGCCGCAGATTCCGGCGAGGATGTCCGCAACCGGGCGCGGTTCCCCGTTGGTGATCACGTAGCTCTGGCCATGCACGGTGACAGCTGCGTCGAGTGCGGCATGAATGGCCGAAGCCGCGTTATCGACGTAGGTCGTGTCGATCAGTGCAGCGCCGTGGCCGAGCAGCGGCAGCCGACCGGAGCGCGCCCGGTCGACGATGCGCTCGATCAGCTGGGTATCGCCGGGACCCCAGACCAGGTGCGGGCGCACGGCGACCACGCTGAATCCGGGAGCATCGGCGGCCAGCGCGAGCAGTTCGGCGTGAGCCTTGGTGCGGGCGTAGTCGCCGCGAGCGTGTTCCGGCGCGGCCGGCAGCGCGTCCGAACCCATGATTGAACTGCCGGCATGAGCGACCGACGGTGAGGACACGTAGACGAACCGGGAGACGCCGGCCTGCTCCGCAGCCTGCAGCACCGTGCGGGTGCCGCCGACATTCACCGCCTCGAACTCGTCCGGGTCGCCGGCGAGGGAGACCTTCGCGGCGAGGTGCACGACCGCGTCCATGCCGCTGACGGCATAGGCGAGACCGGCGTACGGGGTGTCGGCCGGCGTCGTGATGGAGCCGTGCACGTCCTCGACGCCGGCCAGGCCGGATGGCCGCCGCTGAAAGGTGCGCACCTCGTGCCCAGCCGCACTGATGCGCTCAGCGACGGCGCGACCGAGAAATCCGCTGGCTCCGGTGACCAGCACTCTCATGGCGCGCCCCTCATGGCTTAGTCCAGCGACCACCAGCGAGGATGCCGGTGGCCCAGCGCGACAGCCGGCTGCGGTCGATCTTGGAGTTGTGCCGAATATCGGTGGGCAGTCCGGGCACGACGAGCACCGCGGCGACCGGCGAGCCGACAGCGGCGCGCACGGCGGCGGCGAGCGGAGCGGATGCCCGGTGCACGCTGCGGGCCGGCGGCACGGTTTCGATCACGGCGACCTGCTGCTGGGTACCGACCGGGCCGACCCCGACGAAGGCCGCACGAGCAACGTCGGGCAGCGTTTCGATGCGCTGCTCCGGACCGACCGGGGTGACGACGCCGCCAGCGGTCACGATGACATGCGGCATGCGGCCCTCGACCCAGAGGCGGCCAGCGCTGTCGAGGTGACCGACGTCGCCGGTTCGATGCCAGCGTTCGCCGGGCACCCCGCCGCGCCGCGAGGCCCGCTCGGTGAGCCAGAGCCGGTCGTAGTGGTCCTTGACGTGCGGCGCCGACACGACGATCTCGCCGGTCACGTCGGGCTGCTCCGACAACTCACCAACGGATGCCCCACTCGCGTCGAGCGCGCTGATCCGGATGCGCGTGGTCTGCGTCGACCCCCCGACGCAGACTCCCCCGGCCGGGTTCACTTCAGCCGACGTCGCAATGAGCGCGGCCTCACCATCTCCGCCGGTCGAGCTTGCCGAGACCGCAGTGTCGGGCAGTGAGGCAGTGGACGGGTCCGACTCGCCGTCGTGCGCTGCGGCATCCGCTCTGCGAGGCATGGAAACACTCGCAGCGGCAGCTCGGATGCCCTCGAGCGTGATGTCGGCCATGAGCAGGCCTTCGGTCATGCCGTACGGCGTGTGCGCGGTCGCTTGCGGCATGAGCGCTGCGGCCTGGGCGAGCAGGCTCTCGGAGATTGGCGCGCCGGCCGAAAGAAAACGCTGCACCCCGGCGAGGGCCGCGTGATCGGCGGGGGTGAGCGCGCCGGCGGTCGCGACGACGTTCACGAGCGCGGCGGGCGAGAGAAAGACAACCGTCGCGTCGATGGAAGCTACGGCGGCAGCAACCGCGGTGGCTGTGAGCGTTTTGGGGGCGGTGACGTCCATGTCGGGGGTGACCGAGCGGGCGCCGAGGGCCGGGCCGAGCAGGGCAAACGGGGCGAATCCGGCGACGAGACCGGTGCCGACGCCGACGCCGTACTGCAGGTAGAGGGCATTGCTCACGGCGGACAGCTGGCCGTGCGTGTAGACGACGCCCTTGGCCGGGCCGGTCGATCCGGAGGTGAACAGCACGGCGGCCGGGTCGGTCGGTGCGGGCTTCGGCGGGAGTGCATCGTCGGCGTCGAGGCGCGCCTCACCCAACTGCACGAGCTCGGCGAGGGTGTGCTCGATGCTCAGGAGCGCGGCCATCGCGGCAGGGAAGCGCGCCGTGGAGATTTTGCGTCCGGGCCAGCCGAGGGCGCGGGCGGCCATGAGGCCGGGAGCTGCGCCGATGACGAAGTCGGGGCGGGCGCCGCGCACGGCGCGAGTGAGGCCGGCCAGGCCGAGGCCGGCATCCGCTACGACAACGATCGCGCCGATGCGCACGCAGGCGTAAAGCACCGCGGTGAGGTCGGCGCTCGGCGGAACCAGCAGCGAGACGCGGTCGCCGGGCTTGACGCCAATGAAGACGAGACCGGCCGCGATCTGGCGTACGCGCCGCGACAGCAAGCGCCAGCTGACGGTGCGCGGGGCCGGCTGCATATCGACGAGGGCGGTCTCGTCGGAGTTTTGCAATTCGTCGAGGTAATACCAAAGTGGATGCGTCCCCGCGGCTTCCCACGCGGCTTGCGGTCCCCCTATGGCGGTCTCGGCAAGCTCGACCAACGGAGATAGCGAGGCGGCCTCGCTCCCCAAGACGGCGGTGAGCAGCGTGCTGGACGCTCCCATCCGCTGATCGAGCTTGCCGAGATCGCCGTTCCGGGAGGGGGACGTGACCGCATTAGCCGCATCGTCGGGAGTGGCCGTGACGGCGTCGCCGAGCCAGAGCAGCGCGGCAGCAGCGTAGTCCGCATCCTCGGCCAGCAGATGCCCAGCGCCCTCGAACCGGTGCACGCGGGCGTGCGGCATCCGCCGGGCCAGGTCGTCGAGGTAGCGGTCGCTGAAGATTGGATCGCGGGGACCCCAAAGCAGCAGTGTCGGCACCGCGAGGGCGCGCGCGCCCTCCGCTATGCGGTCGAGTTCAGGACGACTTTCGTGGCTCAGTGCGACCGGAATGTCGACGACGAACCCGCCGATTCCCCCGCGTCGAGCGCGCGTCAAATACGGAGCTCGGTAGCCGCGCTTGACCTCGGTTGATAGCGACGGATGCGCCAGCGCCAGCGTCGTGGCCAGAAACGCCGGCGTCGCCACGGTTACCGGGCCGAGGATTCCACGACCGAGGGCGAGCCGCAGTGGCGCCGGAATCGGATCGCCAGCGCTCTGATGCACCGCCGTATTGAGCAGCATGACTCCGGCCAGCAGTTCGGGGTGGTCGACGGCCCAGCCGAGCGAGACGACTCCTCCCCAGTCATGGCCGAGGGTGACGACCGGGCCGGCCAGGTCGAGGGCGTCGGTGAGGTCGCCGAGGTCCTGCACCCGGCGGGCCAGTGGGCGAACACCTCCGGTGCGCTCGGAGAAACCCATGTCGAGCTGGTCGACGGCGATCACGCGCCAGGCGAGCGCACCCGACGCCGCTGCATCCGCTGCCGACGACAGCAGGCCGCGCCAGAGGTAGGACCAGGTCGGGTTGCCGTGCACGCACAGAATCGTTCCGACCGGAATCACGCCGAGCGCGTCGAGCTGCGGACCATTGTCGAGCAGGTGCCAGCCGTGCCGCACCTCACCCGTTGAATTGCTCTCGGCAACCTCGACCAGCTGGGACCACTCCGGGTCGAGGCCCTCCAGCCCGACCGGCGGCAGTGCCGCCGGAGCCGAAACGGTGCGAGGCAGACGACGGGAGGTGCGGGTATCAGTCACAGGGCCATTTCTGAGCGAGTTCGAGCAGGGTTACAGAACAGAGGTCACCAGACAAGCTCCATCATGGCGGTGTTGAGGCCGGAACCGACGCCCATCAGCAGCACCCGGTTGCCCGGTTGCAGCTTCGACGCCTCCTGGGAGAGGGTGATCGGAATCGATGCCGGGCCGACATTGCCAAGCTTCGGATAGGTCAGCGGAACCTTGGTTTTGTCCATGCCGGTCGCCTTGACGATGGCGTTGGTGTGCACGTCCGAGACCTGGTGCACGATATAGCGGTCCATGTTGGACCAGCTCCAGTCGCGCTTCGCGTCGGTCCAGGCCGATACGACCAGTTCCATGCCGCCCTTGAGCAGCGCCTTCGCGTCGGTGAACATGCCATCGACGCTGCCGACGCAGAGTCCGTTGAACTGGGTGGCCGCGCGGGTGACTCCACCGAGGATGCGGTGGCCGGCGGGGTGGGCATCCGCTGGACCGAGCACGGCGGCGGCAGCGCCGGAGCCGAGGGTGAGGCTCGCGAACTCACTCATGAAGTCTTTGCGCTTGATGCCCGGGCGACCGAGGCGGTCAATCGTGTTGGTCTGGATCTCGTCGGCGTCTTCACCGTCGATGATCACGGCGTACTTGATCTGCCCGCTGTCGATGAGCTGGGCGGCGAGGGTCATGCCGTTGACGAAGCCGAGGCAGGCGTTGGCAATGTCGAAGTTGATCGCCGACGACGGCAGGCCGAGGCCGTGGTGAATACGCACGGCAACAGAGGGTTCGAGGTGCTTGCGGGTGACCGAGGTATTGATGAGCAGGCCCACGTCGCTCGGCTTGATGCCAGCCTCTTTGAGCGCGATCTTGCCGGCCTTGACCGCGGCGTCATCGAAGGTTTCGTCCGGGCCCCAATTGCGTCGCTCGTAGACACCGGCGACGCGCTGCAGCAGCCCGGTCGGCAGTTTGAGGCGCGTCAATACTGGCTTCAACCGTCGGTCGATTTCTTCCGACGTCGTGATCAGCGGCGCCATCAGACTCGCGACCGACAACAAGGCGACGTTTCGATGCGTCGTCGTCGCGTTTCCGTTCAAGCGTGAACCCCTGTCGAATTGTGGACAGCGGTAATCATACGTCCCCTGACAGTTTGACCCACGAAACTGTATGTAAACCGCACGTGGCCTGTGTGCCCGCTCGGGGCACACAGGCAGACGGGCTAGATCACACCGTCCGAGAGCGTGCTCGGGTTACCGAACCGGTGCGCGGTGATCGAGATGGCCTGTTCGCGCAGGAACGGCAGCACCTCGATGCGGCCGGCCTGGGTGACCGCGTTCGAGTACACGGCAACGTCGGGGTTGCCGTTCAGCGCTTCGGCGAGAGCGGATGCCGCCTCCCGCGCCCCGAGCACCGGGTCGCTGCCGATCAGGCGCACCCGGCTGGCCGTGATGCCACCGGAGCGGGCCCGGTCGAGCCACTCGTCGTCGCTTTCGATGAACACCGGAATCTCGCGCTCGGCCAGGATATTGCGCACGGCCGGCGGAACCGGAATGGTGCTCGACACGTCAAAGCGCGACGTCGACAGGGTCGCAGCGGCAATCACGCGCAGCAGCTGGGCGAGCGTGCCGGTTTCGGTCAGGCGCACGGTGACCGGCAGCGCACGGTAGCGGAACAGGTTGCGTTCGACCCCGAGGCCGGTCGCGTCGCGCACGACGTTGAATTCCTCGCGCCAAGCCAGAGCGTCGCTCACCGCCGAGCGGCGCAGCACGTCGAAGTCGGCGTAGTCCAGGAACGGCTGGCTGGCTTCGATGATGTCGGTGACGCGCTGCTCCAGGCCACGCAGGTGCAGCGTCGAGCTGTTGCGGCCGGGTTCGTTGACCCAGCTGCCCAGGCCGTAGAGGTAGTTGGGCCCGCCGGCCTTGGTACCAGCGCCCACGGCGGAGCGCTTCCAGCCGCCGAACGGCTGGCGCTGCACGATGGCGCCGGTGATGCCACGGTTGACGTAGAGGTTGCCGGCTTCGATCGTGTCGACCCAGAGAGCAAGCTCATCGGCATCGAGCGAGTGCAGTCCGGTGGTCAACCCGTAGTCGACGGCATTCTGAAAGCGGATGGCTTCTTCCAGATTGCGTGCATGCATCACGCCGAGTACCGGTCCGAAGAATTCGGTCAGGTGGAAATACGATCCGGGCGTGACGCCGGTGCGGATGCCGGGCGACCACAGCTTGCCGGTCTCATCGAGCTGCCGGGGCTCGACCAGCCACTGTTCTTCGGCGCCGAGGGTGGTGAGGGCGTGCAGCAGTTTGCCGTCGGCCGGCATCATGATCGGGCCCATCTGGGTGACCGGGTCGCTCGCCGGGCCGACCTTGATCGAGGTCGCGGCGTCGACCAGCTGGCCGAGGAACCGCTCCGACTTCGCGACCGATCCGACCAGAATCACCAGGCTCGCGGCCGAGCACTTCTGGCCGGCGTGGCCGAAGGCGCTCTTCACCACGTCGGCGGCGGCCAGGTCAAAGTCGGCCGATGGGGTGACGATGATGGCGTTCTTGCCGCTGGTTTCGGCGAGCAGGGGTAGGTCGTGGCGGAATGAGCGGAACAGCTCGGCCGTCTCATAGCCGCCGGTGAGGATGACCCGGTTCACCGCGGGGTGCGCGATGAGCTTGGCGCCGAGATCGCGGTCGGGCAGGTTCACCAGCGCGAGCAGCTCGCGCGGGATGCCGGCTTCCCAGAGCGCTTCGACAACGATGGCGCCGGTGCGCTGGGCTACCGCGGCGGGCTTGATCACGACGCCGGCACCCGAGGCGAGGGCGGCGAGGACGCCGCCGGCCGGAATGGCGGTCGGGAAGTTCCACGGCGGGGTGACCACGATGAGCTTCGAGGGCACGAAGATGGCGCCCTGCACCCGGTCGAGGTCTTTGGCTCGTTCGGCGTAGTAGTTGGCGAAGTCGATGGCCTCGCTCACCTCGGCGTCACCCTCGGTGATGGTCTTGCCGCACTCGCTCGCCATGACCTCGATCAGGCGGTCACGGTTCGCGGCGAGCGCCAGGGCGGCGCGGTGCAGCACGGCGGCGCGTTCGGCGCCGGTCTTCTGGCCCCAGGCGTTTCCGGCTTCGAGCACACCGTCGATGATCGTGTTCAGCGCTGCCTCATCGGCAACGGCGGCGGCCTCGGTCGTCTCGGTACCGAGAACGGATGCGTCGGCGCGGGCCAAAATCCGTCGGCCCCAGGCGCGGTTCGCGGGCAGCGACGGGTCGGTGTCCGGCTCGTTGTGGAACGTCGAGTGGGTGGGCACCGAGCCGCGGGTGATGCCGAGCAGTGCGCCGGTCAGTTGCGGGTCGTCGTCGACGGTCTCGGCGTCGTGGCTGCGGGCATCCGTTGTGGCGGCGGCGAGGCGACCCCGGTCGTAGCTGCTCGAGCGGTCCTGCACTCGATTGGGGGTGGGCACGCGGTCGTCGAGCGCGTCGAGCGAGGCCTGGAAACGGGCCTTCTCGCGGTCGAACAGCTCGGGGTTGCTGGTCAGCTCGAACACGGCCGACATGAAGTTCTCCGAGCTCGCGTTCTCTTCGAGCCGGCGAATGAGGTAGCTAATGGCCACGTCGAACTGCGAGGGGTCGACGACCGGTGTGTAGAGCAGCAGCTGGCCGACGTCCTTGCGCACGGCCTGGGCCTGGCCGGTCGCCATGCCGAGCAGCATCTCGAACTCGACCTTGTCGTCGACGCCGCGGGCGACGCTGAGCAGGTGCGCCCAGGCTACGTCGAACAGGTTGTGGCCGGCGATTCCGAGCTTGACGGCATCCGTGTTCTGCGGGGTGAGCGCCCAGTTGAGCACCCGCTTGTAGTTGGTGTCGCTGTCTTGCTTGGTGCCGAAGGTCGCGAGCGGCCAGTCGTGCATGGCGGCATCGACGTGCTCCATGGCGAGGTTGGCGCCCTTGACCAGGCGCACCTTGATCGGGGCCCCACCGGCCGCGCGGCGGTTCTGGGCCCAACGGGTGAGGCCCTGAATGGCGCTGAGGGCGTCGGGCAGGTAGGCCTGCAGCACGATACCGGCCTCGAGCTGGGCGAGCTGCGGCTGGTCGAGCAGGCCCTCGAATACCGCAATGGTGAGGTCGAGGTCGCGGTACTCCTCCATGTCGAGGTTGATGAATTTCGGGGTAGCGGATGCCGCTGCGAACTCAAACAGCGGTGTCAGGCGCTCGATCACGCGGGTGACGGTCTCGTCGAAGGCCCACATCGAGAGCTGACTGGCGATCGAGGACACCTTGATCGAGACGTAGTCGACGTCGGGGCGTTCGAGGATGCGCTTGGTGCCTTCGAGGCGTTCGAGCGCTTCTTTCTCGCCGAGCACGGATTCGCCGAGCAGATTGATGTTGAGGCGGTTGCCGCCCTCTTTCAGGTGAACGAGCGCCGGGCCGAGCTTGTCGGGGGTGGCGTCGACGACGAGGTGGCCGACCATCTGGCGCAACACGGTGCGGGCGGCCGGGATGACGATCCAGGGCAGCACCGGCCCGAGGATTCCGCCGAGGCCGATCGCCGCGCGCATCGGTGCGGGCAGAAAACCGGGCGCCTTCTTGGCGACCTTTTGCAGGCTGTAGCCGGCGACCATCTTGTCTTCGGGACGCATGACGCCGTCCACAAAGCCCACCGTGAAGTCGAGACCGTTCGGGTCCTTCAGCACGCCGGCGAGCCGCTCGGCCGCGGCATCCGCTGGGATGGTGGCACTTTCGTCAAGCCATTTCTTAACAAGCTTGACGACCTCCGAACTGAAATCCTCGTTGGCGGGACGGGTGGAGGCGTTGGTCATGGTCACGAGACTAGTCTTTCGTTCGCGGTGGGTGGCTCTGATGGTTCAAGTCTGAGGCCAGCCTATATTTAGCAAAAGCAATTGTTTATGCATGATATTCGTTACAATTTCTAATGATTTGGTTTTCGGTGGGTCGATGGGTGTAAGGGGCAGTGGATGCTGGACGTCAGGCGGCTGCGACTGCTGCGCGAACTGAAGATTCGCGGCACCCTCGCCGGGGTCGCCGAGGCACTCGCCTACAGCCCTTCGGCGGTGTCGCAACAGCTCGCGCTGCTCGAAAAGGAGGCGGGCGTCGTGCTGCTGAAGAAGGTCGGCCGCCGGGTGCAGCTCACGCCGCAGGCCGAGATTCTGGTCGAGCACACCACCTACCTGCTGGAGCGACTCGAACTCGCCGAAGCCGACCTGCGCGCGAGCACCACGACCGTGTCGGGCACCGTGCGGGTGGCCGTGTTCCAGTCGGCGGCCCTCGCGGTGATTCCCCGGGCGCTCACCTTTCTGGCGGAAGACTATCCGGCGCTGCGCGTCGAAGTGACCGAGCGCGAGCCGGAACGTGGCCTGTTCGAGGTCGCCGCGCGCGACTTCGACCTCGTACTCGCCGAGCAGTACCCCGGCCATACTCGCGCGCACTGGCCCGACCTCGACCGGGTCAATCTGGCCACGGATGCGTTGCGGCTCGCGGTGCCGCCCGAAGATGCCAGCTCGGGCCGCGTGCGTGCGGCGACGCTGGAGGAGACCGCCGTGCTGCCTTGGGTGATGGAACCGGTCGGCACAGCATCGCGGCAATGGGCCACGCAGCTCTGCCGCTCCGTCGGGTTCGAACCGGACGTTCGGTTTGAAACCGCCGACCTGATCGCGCACATCCGCTTGATTGAATCGGGCAATGCGGTGGGCATTCTGCCCGACCTGGTTTGGGCGGGGCGGATGCCGGCCGTGCAGCTGCACGATCTGCCGGGCACCCCGCATCGCACCCTGTTTTCGGCCGCGCGCCGGTCGAGCGCGCAGCGGCCGGGGGTGGTCGCGGTGCGCGGCGCCCTCGACCGGGCGGTGAGCAAGGTGGCCAAGCCCACCGAATCCGACCCGCTGGAGCCGCCGCGCCCGTTCGAGCCCCTCGCGCCGGTCTAGCGGGCCGCCCTCCTCCTCCTCCTCCTCCTCCTCCTCCTCCTCCTGCTGCTGCTGCTGCTGCTGCTGCTGCTGCTGCTGCTGCTGCTGCTGCTGCGAGCGGGTCAAGTGCTGCTTCAGCACCCCCGAAGCAACCGTTTACCCGCTTTCGCGTGCAGACGTGGGCGCGGGGTGACACGGAGCCGGTCGGTAGGCTCGGCGCATGAGCGAACCCACACACGACGTCGTGATCATCGGAGGCGGCCACAACGGCCTGGTCGCCGCCACCTACCTCGCCCAGGCCGGACGCAGCGTGCTCGTGCTCGAACGGGAGCCGCAGGTCGGCGGTGCCGCCATTTCAACGGATGCCTTTGCCGGCGTCGATGCGCGCCTGTCGCGCTACTCCTATCTGGTGAGCCTGCTGCCGGCCAGAATCATTCACGAGCTGGGCCTCGACATTGAGCTCGCCCGGCGGCGGTATTCGTCATATACGCCGATGCCGGGCGTCGCGTCTACTGACAGCGCGTCGGCTGGCAGCGCGTCGGCTGGCAGCGCGTCGGCTGGCAGCGCGTCGGCTGACAGCGCAGCCGGGCTGCTGGTCGATCACGGCGACGCCGCGGCGACCAGGGAATCGTTCGCGCGCATCGGGGCTGCGGCCGATTTCGACGCGTGGAACGCGTTCTACGAGGACACCGCGCGGCTGGCGCGCGCCGTGTTCCCCACGGTCTGCGAACCACTGCTCACCCGCTCGGAGGCCCGGCGGCTGGTCGACGACGACGAGCTCTGGGCCGCGCTGATCGAGCAGCCGCTCGGCCGGACCATCAGCGACCGCTTCGAGAACGACCTCGTGCGCGGCGTCGTGGCCACCGACGGGCTGATCGGCACGTTCACGAGCCTCGCCGACCACAGTCTCGACGCGAACCGCTGCTTTCTATACCACGTGATCGGCAATGGAACCGGGGACTGGGACGTGCCGATCGGCGGCATGGGCGCCGTGACCGGGGCGCTCAAGCGGGCGGCCCGCGCTGCCGGCGCGCGGCTTGAAGTCGGGGCTGAAGTCACATCGGTCAGCGCCGATGGAGCCGTGGAGTACTTCCAGGAGGGTCGCGTCAAGAAGACGCACGGCGCGGTGATTTTGGCGAACGTCGCGCCCTGGGTGCTGCGGGGGCTGCTGGGCGCTGGAGGAACGGCATCCGCTGTCGTAGGAAAGCCGGAGGGCGCGCAGGTGAAGGTCAACCTGCTGCTGACCCGGTTGCCGCAACTGTTGGACGCGAGCGTGTCGCCCGAGGCCGCGTTCGGCGGCACTTTTCATATCAACGAATCGTACGAGCAATTGCAGGCCGCGTATGAGCAGGCGCTGGCCGGGGAGATTCCCTCCGTTTTGCCGTGCGAGATCTACTGTCATTCGCTGACCGATCCGAGCATTCTTTCGCCCGAACTCGCCCAGGCCGGGGCGCACACGCTCACCGTTTTCGCCCTGCACACGCCCCATCGCGCGCTCACCGAGGCCAACAACGACGAGATGCGGGCGCAGTTGCAGGCCGCAGTGCTGCGTTCGCTCAATTCGGTGCTGGCCGAGCCGATCGAACCCCTCTTAATGACGGATGCTGCCGGTCGTCCCTGCATCGAAACCAAGACTACGCTCGACCTCGAGCACGCCCTGAACCTGCCCGGCGGCAATATTTTTCACGGCGGGCTGTCCTGGCCGTTCCTCGAGGATGACGAGCCGCGCGGCACGCCAGCCGAGCGCTGGGGAGTAGCCACCTCGCATCCGCGCATATTGATCTGCGGGGCGGGTGCGAGGCGCGGCGGCGGGGTCAGCGGGCTCGGCGGCCACAACGCCGCGATGGCCGTGCTCGAGGGTGCGTAGTAGACGGATCGGCGCGTGTAGCCGACGGGTTGAAAGTGGCCTAGCCTGAGGGAAGACTCGCGTTTCACTCATAGTGGAGGTCACCATGTCAGCCAAGCCCACCGGTCGTCTCGTTCACCGCGAGGACGGTCTGTATCTCATGCTCAATCGGCTCTTCAATGCGCCGATCGAACAAGTCTGGGCGAGCCTGACCCGCCCGGCCGAGCTGGAGAAGTGGATCGGCACCTTTACCGGTTCGCCGGCCACCGGAGCGGTCAAGTTCAAGATGACCGCCGAACCCGATGCCAAGTGGGAGTACGTGAGCGTGCGTGAGTGCCTGGCTCCGCACCGATTCAACGGTGATTTCGGCGAGGGCGAAGACTCCTGGCGCGCCATGTTCCACCTGGTCGAGGGCGACGGCATGACCAACCTGACCTTCGGGCAGCGCCTGCGGAGCCCGTCGGAAGCCGCCACGGTTGGCCCCGGCTGGGACTACTACCTCGATCGCCTGGTGGCCTCGCGCGCCGGTCTGCCGCTACCGCAATGGGAGCACTACTACCCCGCGCACGCCCAGTTCTACAAGGACCTGATCGTTCCGGCTCGCACCGCCTGATCTGCCCCGCGAAAGCGGAAGGGCTAGTTCCAGATGCTGGGGGCGGGAGCGCGCGTGGGCGGGACCGCCGCGGTGGCTGCCCACTCCAGCAGCCAGTCGGGCACGCTCACGTTGTCGGGGGCGACGCCGATGGCCTCGAGCAGTTCGTCGATCGTGACGATTCCACCGGTGCGCTTGAGAAAGCGACCACGAATGTGACCGTGGGCGTAGATTTCGGGCGTGCCATCGGCATCCGGTCGTACGAAGCGCTGCTCGACGTACACGGCTTTCTCATCGAACCCGATGATGCGCGACTCGACCGTGAACTTCTGGCCGAGCTTGAGCGACTTTCGAAAACTGATCGTTTCCGACACGACGACCGGATACCAGCCTTGCCGTTTGAAGATCGCCCAGACGCCGGTGCGGTGCAGCATGTCGAAGCGGGCCACGTCCATGATCGACAGGTAGACGCCGTTGTTCATGTGCCGCAAAATGTCCTGGTCGGTGGGCAGCGTCACGAAGTTGGTGCGCGCCACGTCGAAGTGACCGAGCCGGGGGCCGAACTGCGACAGCAGGGCGTGGAGGAGGGTTCTGAAGAACATATGCACGACCCCGATGCTAGCGAGGCCGCGGCTCAGACGGGCAATCCGTTGTGGGTGAGCGCCAGCATCCGTCTCTCCAGACCGGCTTGCCTGCACGATATGCTCAAACATGGTTTCCCTGCCCACCCTGCTGACGTTCGCCCTCGCGTCGATCGCGCTCATCGTCATTCCCGGCCCGACCGTGCTGTTTGTGATCGGGCGTTCGCTCGCTCTCGGACGCCTCGGTGGCTTTCTCAGCGTTCTCGGCAACGCTCTCGGTCTGATTCCGGTGATCATCGCGGTTTCGCTCGGACTCGGCGCGATCGTGACCCAGTCCGTGCTGCTGTTCACGATCGTGAAGTTCGCCGGTGCCGCGTACATCATCTATCTCGGGGTGCAGGCTATTCGAAACCGGCATAAGGCGGCCCGGATGAGCGAGGCCCGCGTGGCGCGTAAAACCAAGTGGCGGCTCGTGTTCGAGGGGTTCGTCGTGGGGCTCAGCAATCCGAAGTCGCTCGTGTTCTTCATCGCGGTACTGCCGCAGTTCGTGAATTACCGGGCTGGCGATGTGCCGCTGCAGCTCGCAGTGCTTGGGTTGGTCTTCGTGGTGCTTGCCCTGCTCGGCGACAGCACCTGGGCCCTCGCGGCCGGCACGGCGCGGACCTGGTTCGCGAAATCACCGAAGCGCGTCGAGAATCTGTCCTCGGCCGGCGGCGTGATCATGATCGGGCTCGGCGGGGTGCTCGCCGCGACCGGCGCACGGTCCTAAACAGCGACCACCGCGCGCGGCGCGACCGCCCGCACGAAGGCGCCCAGGCGACGGTAGACCTCCTGCGATTCCGGATGCGAGTCATCCTGCTGCCAGGTGTGCTTGGTGTTGACGCTGCGACGTCCGTAAATGAGGGTGTCCACCCAGATCTTGCGTGCCCGCAGCGCCTCGATGAAGTTGAGGTTGGCGCGATAGAAATAGTCCCGCTCCGAGGTCGTGACGAACACCGGCGGAAAGCCCCGGTCGAGCCATTCGATCGGCGACATGAACCGGGCAGCCGTGCGCAGGTGCAGCCCGCGGCCCCGCTTGGGCAGCAGCATCCGCACGAAATTGAGGCTCAAGACGAAGCCGCGCTCGAACAGCACCGAAAAGTCGGCAATGCTGCAGTGCTGCACCAGACCGCGCAGATGGCGGGCAGTGACCGGGGGACGAATGCCGTAGTGCTCGGCGAGTTCGGGCGCATAGGCGGCGGCCGTGAGCAGCGCGGCGATGTGGCCGCCCGCGGAATCGCCACCGAGCACGATGCGCGTCGGGTCGCCGCCATAGGCCGCGACGTTGCGGGCGACCCAGTCGAGCACCGCGTTGCCGTCCTGCATCATGTGGCCCAGCTGAAACCGCGTCGCCATGCGGTAGTTGGCGTTGATGACGATCATGCCCTCAGCGGCCTGGCTCGCGCAATATTTGGTCAGCGGATCCTTGTCGCCCGAGGTCCAGCCGCCACCGTGAAAGTACACGTAGACCGGCAGGGGCGCCGCTACGGCATCCGTGCGCTTGGGCACGAGGACGTCGAGCCGGTGAATCTTCTGCCCGTCGCCGATGTAGTCGATATCGAGGTCGTACTCCACGGAGTCGATCGGGTGCAGATTGAACTTGTGCACCGGTGTCGCGCGCCGCAACATGAGTGCACGCCAAGCCCAGACCGGCAGCCGACGGATGCCCGTCTCCCGATGCGTAGACCGATCAACGGTGACACCGTCCGCGTGCAAACGGATACCGTGCAGCCAGGCCGGTGCGCGGCGGTCAGCGCGGGCGGTGCCCGCCGAAGTCGAGGGATGTGCTGCGAGGGGAGTCGGGCGAACGATGTCGAACGCGGTACTGGTGTAACTCATTACCTGAGGCTATGTCGACTCCCCCGAATCCCCGCTGAGAGCTAACCCATATGGGGTAAACTCCCGGTTTCAAATCAGGCAGCGGATGCCCCGCCCGCGACCCCGGTCGCCTCCAGCACCGCACGCGCGAGCGTGTGAAAGTGCAGGTTGAAGCCGAGAACGGCCGGCGTCGACTGCGCGTCGATGTCGAGCAACGGCACGTCGACGGCGTGCACGATGAATTGGTAGCGGTGGGTGCCCGTTCCCGGCGGCGGTCCGGCACCGGAGAAGGAGGTCAGGCGCTGCTCGTTCGGCAACACGAGCGAGCCGGACGGCAGGGCATCGACTCCGGCGGGCAGCTCGGTCACCGATACCGGCAGGTTCGCTACCGCCCAGTGCCAAAACCCGGAGCCGGTCGGGGCGTCGGGGTCGTACACGGTCAGGGCGAAACTCCGGGTCTCGGGCGGGAAACCGGTCCAGGACAGCTGGGGGGAAACATCCGCTCCCCCGGCGTCCACGCCGTACTGAGCCGGCCGCAGCGGGCCGCCGTCTGTCATGTCGGTGCTCGAGAGAGAGAACTGGGGCACTTCACCAAAGCGGGCGAGCGGATCCTGGGTCACGGTTGGTCTCCTTGATACGGTGGCTCTGTTGCAGTACAGACAGTGCAGCTAGCCTACGCGCCCGCCGTGGGGGCGCACTCGTAAACTGGCTTCATGGCCATTCCGAAGATTCTGCTCTATTACATCTTCACTCCCCTGGCCGATCCAGACGCTGTGCGGCTCTGGCAACGCGACCTGTGCGCCGGGCTCGGCCTGCGCGGGCGCATCCTGATCTCCAATGACGGCCTGAACGGCACGGTCGGCGGCGACCTGCCAGCGATCAAGAAGTACATTCGCAGGACCCGCGACTACCCGGCGTTCAAGAACATCGATTTCAAGTTCAGCGAGGGCACCGGGCTCGACTCGCACGGCCACAGCCTCGACTTTCCCAAGCTCGTGGTCAAGGTGCGCGACGAAATCGTGAGCTTCGGAGCCCCCGGCGAACTGCGCGTCGACGCGAACGGCGTCATCGGCGGCGGAACCAAGCTGCAACCGGCCGAGCTCAATGCGCTCGTCGCCGAGCGGGGCGATGAGGTTGTCTTCTTCGACGGGCGCAATAAGTTCGAGGCCGAGATCGGCCATTTTCGGGACGCGGTCGTGCCGGATGTGGCCAACACCCGCGAGTTCGTGGCCGAGCTCGACAGCGGTAAATACGACCATCTCAAGGGCAAGCCGGTCGTGACCTACTGCACCGGCGGCATCCGTTGTGAGGTGCTGAGCGGTCTCATGAAATCGCGCGGATTCGGCGAGGTGTACCAGCTCGACGGTGGCATCGTGCGCTACGGCGAGACCTTCGGCAACGAAGGCCTGTGGTCGGGTTCGCTCTACGTCTTCGACCAGCGGATGTCCATCGACTTCGCCCCAGAGGCTGCCGTACTCGGCAGCTGCCAGGTCTGCGCGGCACCGACCACGAACATGCGCAACTGCCGGGACGTCTCCTGCCGGGAGCAACTCGTGGTCTGCCCCGAGTGCGTTGCGCTGGCTGCTCCGACCAGCAAACAGCACGCCCTCACCAAATAACCCCCGGTCGGCAGCCGAAAACGGCCACGCGGGGAATAGGCTGGGAGCACTATTTCTTGAAGCAGCACAGAGGGGAGTCGGATGCCGACCGGCGCGCTCATCGAGTTCACGAACATCAGCAAACGCTTTGGCGGTGTCACCGCGGTCAACGATCTGTCCTTCACAGTCGAACCCGGCCGGGTCACCGGTTTTCTCGGACCGAACGGCGCCGGAAAGA
Organism: Cryobacterium sp. TMS1-13-1; assembly: GCF_004403125.1. Classification (NCBI taxonomy): domain Bacteria; kingdom Bacillati; phylum Actinomycetota; class Actinomycetes; order Micrococcales; family Microbacteriaceae; genus Cryobacterium; species Cryobacterium sp. TMS1-13-1. The sequence goes on from NZ_SOGX01000003.1 coordinate 55,286, forward strand.
CCACTTCCCTGCGTATTCTGCTCGGGCTGGTCGCCGCGAGCAGCGGAACGGCCACCTTCGGCGGCGTGCGCTATCGCGACCTGCCGCATCCGCTTAAAACGGTCGGGGCCGCCCTCGAAGCGGCGAGTTTTCACCCGGGTCGTTCTGCTCGCGACCACCTCGGCGTCTACGCCATCGCAGCCGGACTGCCGCGCACCCGGGTGCTGGAGGTGCTCACCTTGGTGGGCCTCGCCGCCCATGCCGCCCAACGCGTCGGCGGTTACTCGCTCGGCATGCGCCAGCGCCTCGGCCTCGCCTATGCCCTGCTCGGCGACCCGGGCGTACTGGTTCTCGACGAGCCGATCAACGGGCTCGACCCGGAGGGCATCCGCTGGATTCGCGGTTTTCTACGCGACATGGCCGCCGAAGGACGCACCGTTCTGGTCAGTTCGCACCTGCTCTCCGAGGTGCAGCAGAGCGTCGACGACGTCGTGATCATCGCCCGCGGCGAGCTCGTGCACCTCGGGCCCTTGTCGAGCCTCGACACGGATGCCGCGGCCCAGACGATCGTGGATTCTCCCGACCGCGAGAACCTCGCCACCGCACTCACGGCGGCCGGCGTCACCTTCACGACCGGCCGCACCGGACTCATCGCGGCAACCAGCGACCCGGCCCTGCTCGGCCACCTCGCCTTCGAAGCGGGGGTCGAACTGAGCGTGCTGCATCGGCAGAAAGCTGGCTTGGAAGACTCGTTTCTCGCCCTCGTCGGCGGAGACCACTCACTATGACTTCGTTCCTGCGGTCCATTGCGGCCGAATTCGCCAAGATTTTCACCACTCGCCTCTGGTGGATACTCGCGCTCGTGCTGTTTGGCTACATCGGGCTGCTGGCCGGCGGCCTCGCCGCTCTGTTCTCCGGGCTTCAGACCGGTGTGATCAGCCCCGATACTGTGAATACCGGCGGCGGCGCCCTGAGCGGTTTCGGGAGCCTCCCACCCATCATCTATAGCTTCGCCTCCTCGATCGGTTATGTCTTTCCGGTGCTGATCGGTGCCCTCGCGAGCACCGGCGAGTTTCGCCACCAGACGATGACCCCGACGTTTCTGGCGACACCGCGACGCGGGGTCGTGCTCGGCGCCAAGACGGTCACCCTCCTCTTGGTCGGCGCGGCATTCGGTCTCATCGCGCTGGCGGCATCCGTTGGTATCGGCGGCGGCGTCATGAGTACTTTCGGTGTGGATGCGCTGCTCCTCGATTCGGAGACCTGGCTGCTGGTAGCTCGTTCGGTGCTCGCCATGGCCCTGTGGGCGGCGATCGGCGTTGGCCTCGGCGTGCTCGTGCCCAATCAGGTCGCCTCGATCGTGATCGTGCTCGCCTTCACCCAGTTCGTCGAACCTCTGCTGCGGCTCGCGGCCTCTTTTCTCGAGGTCACCGCGAAGATCGGCAACTTTCTACCCGGTGCCGCCTCCGACGCCCTGGTCGGCGCGAGCATCTTCACGGTTATGAACCCGGCCGGCGCAGCGCCCCTGGACTGGTGGCAGGGCGGCCTCGTGCTGCTCGGCTACGCGCTCGTGGCCACCGTCATCGGGTACGCCGTGAGCTGGAAGAAGGACGTCACCTAGCTGGTGCACAGAAGGTCCGCTGATTTCCGTCGATCGAGCCTGACAAGATCCGGGCGACTGACGAAAGGCGGTCTGCGGAACCGACCCTAGCCGTTGGTCGAGCCCGCCAACTCCCGCTCCGAGCGGTCTGGAGACCCCGGCTACTGCCGTTGGTTGAGCTTGCCGAGACCGCCATGGACTGGCCTGCGCCGGTCTCGAGAACGCGGGGTCTGCCCGAATGCGTATTCGCACATAAATCCAAACATATCTGAGAATCTCTCGAC
>NZ_SOGX01000001.1:0-181262 GCF_004403125.1 Cryobacterium sp. TMS1-13-1
AAGCAGCACCACAGGCAGCAGCCCCACCCGAACCACCAGCCCCACCACCGCCCGACCCGCCCGCACCGCTGCCGCCAGCCGAACCGATCAGCGATCCGTGGAGTGGCGACTGGAACACCAGCGGGAACACCGACGACACCAACCCCCAACCGTTCTAGGGTCCTGAGCAAGTTCAAATATCCTGTCGGTATGACGACACCGCCCAACCATGACGCGAGTTCCGAGAACGTGACCGACTTCGCTGACTTCAAGGCGCGGTTTGACGCCTCGACGGCCGGCTCGGGTTCGCCCGACGACTCAGCCCTTGCGTTCGTGGATGCACCGCTCAAGCCGCTCCCACTGCTGACACCACCTGACACTCCGGTTCTGTTCCGCCTCCGCGTCGACCTCGCCGATTCACACCCGCCGATCTGGCGGCGACTCACGTTGCCGTCGAACCTGACCCTCGACGTTCTGCACGACGTGCTGCAGACCGCGTTCGGCTGGACCAACAGCCACTTGCACCGATTCGCGCTCGCCACAGACCGCTACAGTCACGAGACGCAGGGGATCCTCACCCCTTACGACGTTGAGGAGGGTGACGAGGGCGTGCTGGAAAGCGAGCTGCGTCTCGATCAGCTCTTGGCGAAGAAGAATGACTGGCTCCGCTACACCTATGATTTCGGTGACGACTGGGACCACACCATCAAACTTGAAGACGTACTGCCGCAGCAGCAGGCGGTGACGGATGCCGCCGTGCGCTGTGTCGACGGTCGCCGCCGGGGGCCGGTCGAAGACGTGGGCGGGATTTACGGCTGGGAACACCTTCTTGCCGTGGCTGCGGGAACGACTCCACCTGACTACCCGGAGCAACGGGAGATCGCCTTCGAGATGGGCTTGCACCGGTTCGTCGACGAGATCGATCTCGCCGAAATCAACCGGGGTCTGGAACGGCTGGCGGGGTCGGACGCCGCACTCGGCTGGCTGCGCCGCCACAATTCCTCGGGCGGCACGCCTTCCAAGCTGGTCATCCTCTTCGCGGGAGTGAGTCCGGACGCGCAGCGTCACCTCGCTGGCTACCTCGCGTCCGCAGACGTGGTGGAGCCGACGCCGATCGATGAGGCCGAGGCCGCGACGGCCACCGCGGTGATCCGGACATTCCTGGGGAACGTGGGCGGCGGAATCCGTTTGACCAGTGCCGGGTATCTCCCTCCCGCGCGCGTTCGGGCGCTGATGGAAGAGCTCGACACGGAGAAGATCTGGCGGGGCGAGGCGAACCGGGAGTCGCAAACCTACCCGCTGCTGTTTCTGCGGGAGACGGCTGCGCAGCTCGGCTTGGTGCGCAAATTCCGGGGCGACCTGCTGCTGACCAAGCGGGGTGCGCAGCTGCGCGATGCTCCGGTGGAGCTGTGGCAATACCTCGCGGCCCGCCTTCCGCTCGAGCGCAGTGATGACGGCCGGGACAGCGCATTGCTCCTCCTGATGCTCGTGGCCGCCGGTGAAGCCGGCTCTTGGGATCGCCTCCGCAAGTCGCTCGATCTGCTCACCTCAATGGTGGGCTGGACTTTTGGCGGGCGAGGGCGCTACGGCAACGACTCCGCGCTGAGCGACGCGTCAGACACCCGACGGGTGCTCGGCTGGGCGGGAACGGGCAGCCTGCTTCCGCCGAGCGGGTCGGACTCGCACGGACTCGAAACGGATGCCGCACGGCAGCTTGCGCGTGCCGCGCTCACCCGCTGGACGTGAGCTCGAGATTCTCGCGAATCGACCTGCTCAACACCGTCTGGAACGACCCAGCCCGGGAAGGCCGGCTCCGCGATAAGTTCGATACAGGGGGAGGCTCGCCCTAACCTTCGGGCGCCTTCGACCCTGCTTCCGTGCATGTTGTGAGGAGCTGATCGCCGGCGAATTCGCCCGCTTCGTCGGCACCTGCCGGAACGGCGTTCCGCAATAAGCGCGCGAGTCGTTGCTCGTCCGCCTGCGGCCGATCAGACGAGACCCACGACGCGTGAATGTTGCACGCGTCCTCAACCCCGTCCGGCGGTGTTGGGCTGGCGCACCCGGCCAGGAGGAGCGTTGCAAGGCTGAGGGCGACACTCATGCCTAACCGGATTCCCATGCGTTCACCGCACTCCTCGTGCTCCACCGCCCGCATCGCCCCTTCGTCCAGGGGAATGACGGCCCCACCCATCGGGGTGCGGCTCACGTCAGCACCGAGGGCATCGACCAGATGGACGGCAGGACTCACACAATCCGTGCACGGCACGGACCAGTTCCTTCGATAAAATGGAAGTGACCTGCACGAGGAAGTGGTGGCGCAATCATTTGGAACCGGTCCCGGCGTCGTGCTGACGCTCACGCGAACGTCAGAGAACCCGACGTGAACGCTGAGCTGCCCGACCTCGAACGCACCGTCGATGAGGGCCTGCTGATCGCGGTGTCGGCCGTGCGCATGGCCGTGAAGAACGACATCATCGTTGGCGCGCTCCGCGAGCACGACGACTACGACGCCGCGCGGTACGCCGCCGATGCCCGCAGTGAGCTGCGCCACCTGGCCCGGCAAAACGAGGAGTACGCACGGCGGGTCAGCCGGATGAGCAAGGACCTCGCGTCAATGAAATGGCGGCTGAGCCTGACCGACGACCAACGACACGACCTCAAGCAGTTCGCCCTGCGCTTGCGGGTGCACGAGCGGCTGGCTCTGGCCCTCGACGCCGTGGCCGATGATGACGACCAGGTGGGACGCATCGTTGCGAGTGCGCAACGGTCGGCGAGTGAAGAGGTCAGTTCGGCCGTCTCGTCGAAGCTCATCGAACTGGCCGTCGATCAACGTGAACCCGACTACGCCGAGCATCGTAACGAGCGCCTGGAAGCGTTTGTGCTGATCAATCTGGCCATTTTGAAGGCCAAGTACGAGGCCGAAACCGGGGAAGAATTCAACGAATACTGAACAGCTGGCCGAGCACTTCGTCGAATGCCGGTGAGCTCAATGCCACGAGCAGCCCAACGTTGACGACGACCGTGAGCCAGAACGCGCGGCGAAAACGCGTCTTCTGCGTCTTGTGTCGCACAGTTTGCTGCGCCAAGATTGCGCCCGGCCAACCGCCGACCAACCCCCAGAGCAGAAGCGTTCGGTCCGATACCCGCCGGCGTGCGGTGCCGCACCGGCGTTTGTCCACGAGGTAGAGCACGAAACAGATCAGGCTCGCCGCCAGATACAGACCGGCCACCCACAGCGGCAGCGACCAGTACCAGCCGACGCCCAGGCAGACCACCGCGAAGCCGGCAATCGCGAAATAGCTGCCGCGGCCCCGGTGAGAGCGGGCGGCAACCATGACCTCATTTTACCTACCCGGTTTCCGGAACTATCGAGTTTTCGAATTGACGGCTACCGATATTCCGGGTTCGGCTCAAACCCGAAGCGTTCGCCGCGGTCCCAGTCCTGGCGCAGGTTGCCGTACGCCGGGATGCCGCCGTTCTGCTTTAGGATCGAGGCGAGGTGCATGAGGTTCCAGCTCATGAACGTTGTGTTGCGGTTGGTGAAGTCGTTCTGCGGACCGCCAGACCCCTCGTCGAGGTAACTCGGGCCTGGACCGATTTCGCCGATCCAGCCGGAATCGGCGGCGGGCGGAATCGAATAGCCAATGTGCTGCAGGCTGTAGAGCAGGTTCGACGTGCAGTGTTTCACACCGTCTTCGTTGCCGGTGATGATGGCGCCGCCGACCTTGCCATAGAAGATGTACTGGCCTTTCTCGTTGAATTCGCCCGAGTGGGCGTAGAGCCGCTCCACGATGCGTTTGGTCACCGAGCCGTTGTCGCCGAGCCAGATCGGCCCGGCCAGCACGAGAATGTCGGCGGCCTGCACCGTCGGGAACAGCGACGGCCAGGCATCCGTTGGCCAGCCGTGTTCGGTCATGTCCGGGTAAACTCCGGTGGCAATGTCATGGTCGATGGCGCGAATCAGGTCGACCTGCACGCCCTGCTCCCGCATGATTCGAGCGCTGAGATCGACGATGCCCTGGGTGTTGCTCACCTCGGGACTGCGTTTCAGGGTGCAATTGATGAAGACGGCGCGCAGGTCGGAGTAGTCAAAGGCTGCCGCATCGGCGCGGCTGGTTTCGTTCACCCGGTTAGTAAATCACTCGACCGGGACCGACAACAGGGGTTGATTTTGCCGTCGATGGCGCGCCGCAGCCGGGCGGCGGCGCGGAGAGCTCCCGATAGCTGGTATAGTTTTCAAGTTGTCTCCGGTCGTTAAAGTTCGTGGGATTGACATGCGCTCGTAGCTCAACGGATAGAGCATCTGACTACGGATCAGAAGGTTGGGGGTTCGAATCCCTTCGGGCGCACAGATAAACCCCGTCTCATCAGGCTTTTAGCCTGTTAGATGGGGTTTTCTCGTTGGGCAAGGTTCCGCTTTGTCCCGCTTTGAACAACGGAGCCAGCGCGTCACGCCCCATTTCACGGACTCCGGCCGGGCAATATAGGTCCGTTTGGTGAGGGCGTCACTGGTGTGCTCGAGCAATTGTGCCACCGCTTCTGGTTGCGCGGCGGCGGAAGATGTCAACCTTTATGAGTCAGTTTCTTTAGCCGGTCATTTCCTTGCTAGACAGAAATGTTTAGAACAGTTGCTTCCAAAACTCGCACAGGTAACTGGCAACTCGACGCTTCATGCGAAAAGGGCCACACCGTGTTCAAAGACCAAATGCACCCGCAAGGTCCCTACAAGTGCCCTTCTGCGGTCACGATGCCTACTAACGGCTGAGGCAGTCGTCCGCCTCTGCGTGGATATTCGTATCGCTTCAGGCGCGCAGCATCAGTCCCGTTCGACCGTGCGTCGAGTGGGACTTTTCTTTTCAGGGTCGCCGGACGCCGTCTGCGCCGTACCCGACCGGCTGGACCGGTAGCTCAAAGCCCGTTTTCGGTAAGATCGCGCTATGACCCTGCCTCGCTTTCTTTTCGCTGATCAGCTCGGTCCGCACTACGACGACGGTGGGCCCATTGTGCTGGTCGAGGCGACTGCCGTTCTGGGGCGACGCACGTATCACCGGGCTAAAGCCCATCTCATCCTGAGCGCACTTCGCCACCGCGCGCGGGAGTTGGGTGATCGCGCAGAGTTTCTGCGAGCCGAGCACTACCGGGACGTGCTCAAGGGCCGTGATCTCGAGGTGATCAACCCCACCTCGTGGGGCGCACGCGCGCTGGTCGCAGAATTGGGCGCATCCGTTCTGCCGAGTCGAGGCTTCGTGACGAGCGAGCAGGACTTCGCCAGTTGGGCCGACGGCCGGCCCGCATCCCGGCTTGTGATGGAGCAGTTCTACCGCCACGTGCGCACGACCACCGGCACACTTATGCGTGGCCCTGAGCCGGAGGGCGGGCGCTTCAACTTCGATCAGGATAATCGACAGCCGCCCCCGAAACGTGCGGCCAGTCTCGGTCTGCCCGACCCGTGGGCCCCGGTCGAAGACGACATCGACGCGGAGGTGCGCCGAGACCTTGACTGCCTCGTCGCTGAGGGCCGTGTGCACCTGATCGGAGCGGATGGCCCGCGCCGATTTGCGGCCACCCGCGCGGAAGCGCTCGCGGCGCTGGATGATTTCATCGAAACGCGACTGTCGGACTTCGGGCCCTTCGAGGATGCCTCGCTGATCGGGGACAGCACGATGGCCCACTCGAGGTTGAGCGTTCCACTCAACCTCGGCCTCCTGCATCCGCAGGAAGTCATCGACGCGGTCGTCTCGGCGTACCACTCCGGTCAGGTTCCGTTGCCCAGCGCCGAGGCCGTGGTGCGCCAAATCATGGGCTGGCGGGACTGGGTCTGGCACCTGTACTGGCACCTCGGCGAGAACTACGTCGCGGAGAGCAATTTTCTTGGAGCCCACGAGCCGCTTCCGCCGGCGTTTCTGGAGTTGAATGGTGCCGCCGTCGAAGCGCGGTGCTTGAGCCACGTGCTCGATGAGGTTTCCCGCACCGGGTATGCGCATCATATTCAGCGCCTCATGATTCTGGGCAACTGGTCATTGCAGCGAGGCTACGAACCTTCAGCACTGTCGGATTGGTTTATCAATGCCTTCGTCGACGGAACACCGTGGGTCATGCCGGCCAACGTTGTCGGCATGTCACAGCACGCCGACGGCGGCATTGTCGCGACGAAGCCATACGCCGCCGGTGGCGCCTACATCTCGAAGATGACCGATTTCTGCGGGGGCTGTCGGTTCAATCCGAAAATTCGGGTGGGTCCGGAGGCCTGCCCGTTCACGGCCGGATATTGGGCATTCCTGGATCGCGTCGAGCCGCGCATCCGCGGTAATCACCGAATGGCCCAGCCGCTCGCCGGCCTGAGGCGTCTTGTGGACCGCGACGAGGTTGTGGCTCAGGAGCGCACGCGCACGGACTGGTAGGGCCTATCCGGCGAAGGCGGTGCTCGGCAGGTCGCGCTCGCCGGAGATGATCGCGTCGACGACGCGTCGGGCGACATCCGCTGGCTGATAGCCGGTAGGTAGTGGCGGTGCTGACCCCTGGATCGGTCGGGTGGCCAGTCCCGTTTCGGTATGGCCGGGTCGTGCATCAAGAAAGCGGATGCCGTCCCGTCGCATCTCCCGGCCCGCCGCTTGCGCGAAGGCCGCGAGGGCTGCCTTCGAGGCCGAGTATGCCGCCATGTTCGCGGTTGGGCGCTCGCTCACAATGCCGCTGAGCGTGACAAAGAACGGATCACGATGCCCGCCGGATGATTCGGTCAGAGCGGGACGGGCTGCCCGGAGCAGGCGCATCGATGCCGTCGCGTTCACCGCCATCAGGGTATCTATTGTTTCGTCAGCGACATCCGCTATGGGGCCGAACGCTACGACTCCGGCGGCGTTGATGATTCCGTCGAGGCGGCCGTGTGCGGCTAGGGCGGCGGACACGAGCTGTGCGGCCGTGCTCGGATCACTCAGGTCGCCAGTGACCGTCGCTCCAAAGATGCCGAGTTCGGCGAGACGCTCAGCGTTGCGCCCGTGCAGGGTGAGCAGAGCGCCCTCTTCGCTTAGAAGCTGGGCAATTTCGCGGCCCAAGCCACCGGTAGCGCCGACGATAAGAACGGATGAACCGGAGAGGGAAGCCATGGCTTCATGATAAACGAGATGCTGAGTGCTTGCGCAAGATTAGGGTTTCCGTCCCCAAGCTGGGATAGCATCGACCAAAGCGAGCATTGCTCAACTGATCTGCGTTCGTTTTGTTCCCAGGGATCGGTACGTGGTTGCACCCGATTTTCTCACCGGGCAATGTTCGGGCGCACGGTGAGGAAGGCATTCCTGCGAGGGACTGCCTCGGTGGGACGAGGGGTAGGGCCCTCGTTCCATCGCCCGACTTTTCGATGGCCGGCGTGGGTCAAACGTCGAGTGTTGGGTCCTCGTCACGCTCGCCAGGGCAGTCGACGCGCAGCTTGTCGCACAGCGCGGCGAGCTGCAGCAGTTCGGCCTGAGTCAGGGACTCGCCAATGCGCTCGGTGATCGCGCCCATGTGCAGAACAGCGACCCGTCGAAACAGGGCCAGGCCCGCCTCGGTGAGCTCGATGATCGCGCCGCGCCCGTCGCTCGGGTCGCTGAGCTTGTGTAGATATCCGCGCGACACGAGCCGATCAACGAGGCGACTCACGCTCGGCTGAGTCAACAGCACGTGCTGATTGAGATCACGTAAGCGGATGCGCCGCTCCGGCTGCCGAGAAAGGTTGAACATCACGTCGTACTCGTTGAGCGAAATCTCCTTGGACGGAAAATTCGCGGCCAGGCTGCGCATGATGGCCACCTGGGCGCGAAACAGCGATTCCCACGCGCCCACCGCGATCGTTCGATCCACCACCTGCGGCTCCTAACCTCGTTCTATCAAGGATAGAGACTCGGCGGGGCAGGCCGGGCCAGGGTCGGTGGCTGGGCCGGCAGTATCCGCTTTCTGAGAAAAAACGGATGCCGTGCATGAAACTCGCAGGTGATTTTCTGGCCCAAAGGTGGCGCCCGTTACCTATTCGTTATATGTTTTAGGTGCGTCAACCGTTTGCTGTGGCGGACGACGTGAAATGTGATTGCAGGACACTCTTGGTGCAAGGGAAGAGGGTCAGTCGTAGCCTCTGCGACTGGCCCTCAGTCCTTTTAACCGGCAGCACGTGAGCGGCCGTTCAGAACAGGTCGGGGCTCGGCGTGGTCGACTGGCGGATTGCGACGTCCGCGTGGCGGTCGAAGCGGTAGCCGACACCGCGCACCGTGCGCACGATGTCTTCGTAGCGGCCGAGCTTGGAGCGCAGACGGCGAACGTGCACGTCGATGGTGCGCTCGTTCGGGGTGTCTTCCTCGTCGGCGGAGTTCCACAGCGACGAAATGATTTCGGCCCGGTCAATGGTGCGGCCCTCACGCAGCACGAGGTACTGCAGCAGCTCGAACTCCTTGTAGGTCAGTGCTGCCGTCTCGTTATCGAGAATGACGCGCTTGCGGGAGATGTCGACGACGACACCGCTGCGGGCTCGGTCGAGTTCTTCGGGCTCGGCGCGGTGGGCGGCGAGTGCGGCCGGATCCTGCAGGGCCAGGCGCACGACGTCAACGTCGCGACCGCCGGCGCCCTGGGGCGCCAAAGCGACGGCGGCGTAGGTCTCGGCCGAGGGGGCGATGTCGGCGGCGAGGGCCTTGAGCGCCTCGACGATGCGGTTCAGGCTTGTGCCGGCCGCGGCCGCCTTGGCTTCATCGATGCCGACGTAGAGCACGAAGCCGCGAGCCTCGGTGCCGCTGGGCACGGCGCGAATGCGGGGGGTGGCCACCGGCGGGGCCAGGGTCAGGTCGGGGCGGTTGAACGTGGGGCGAGTGGCGTGGATGTGTGCGAGAGACATGGGAGAGGTCCTTGACTGTTCGATCGACGGGAGCCCGACGGATGCGCCAAGCGCCTATTCCGTGACTGAGACTCGAGGTGTGGCCCGTGGGGCCGGAAGGCGAATGCATCGAAAAGCATTCGGGGCGTCAGCCTGAACTGTCAGGCAGTGAACGCGAGGGGGGGAAAGTCGCGGTTAGCGGCACATTCGGCAACAGCGGATGGCGGGGGTGCCGACCATCATCATGGCGGCAGTCCCGGGGGCCTCGAGGGAGGTCAGGGGGCGTGCGCTGGTTGTCATAACTGTGAGTAAAGCGGAATGTGACGCCGCGTGTCAATTTGGCGTCGCGGCAAGTCGCCGAATGACGTGCAACACGTTCGCAGCGTGCTGCCTGTTTAGGCGATTCCGTGCAAAATCACGTCTTTGTGAAATATTGCATGATGAAACGCGAATCGATCAAAGATTATTGATGTGACCCGGGGCTAGCGTGTCGTCGGTCGCAGGACCTGCATGAGATCAGACGAGGCCGTACAGGCGGTCGCCCGCATCACCGAGGCCGGGCACGATGTAGCCCAGCTCGTTCAGCTTCTCGTCGACGGCGCCCAGCACGATCGTCACTTCGCGGCCGGCTAGTGCCGCCTCGACGGCGGCGAGGCCTTCGGGGGCCGCCAGGATGCAGATCGCCGTCACATCGACCGCGCCGCGGTCGAATAGAAAGTTGATCGCGGCGATGAGCGAGCCGCCGGTGGCGAGCATCGGGTCCAGTACGAAACACTGCCGATCCGACAGGTCGTCGGGCAGGCGTTCGGCGTAGGTCGCCGGCTGCAGCGTCTCTTCGTTGCGGGCCATTCCGAGAAAACCGACCTCGGCGGTCGGCAGCAGCTTGACCATACCTTCCAGCATTCCCAGGCCGGCGCGCAGAATCGGCACGACGAGCGGCTTCGGGTCGCTGATCCGCACGCCCTGCGCGGCCGATACGGGGGTCTGCACGGTCACGGCTTCCACCCGTACGCCGCGCGTACCTTCATAGGCGAGCAGCGTCATGAGCTCTTCGACCAGCGATCGGAACAGCGGCGACGGCGTGTCCTTGTCGCGGAGCACGGTGAGCTTGTGTGTGATGAGCGGGTGGTCGGCAACGTGGACTCGCATAGGCTCGATTCTACTAGACGGGTTGAGGTGAGACATGGGTGCACGAGACCAACACGATGAGTGGATGCTGCTGGCCCTGACCGAGGCGCGCGCCGCCCTGGCTTCCGACGACGTGCCGGTCGGCGCCATCATCGTCGACAGCGCGGGCCAGGTGATCGGCCGGGGCCGCAACGAGCGCGAACTGCACCAGGACCCCACCCTGCACGCCGAGGTCGTCGCCATTCGCCAGGCCGCCGCGCACACCGGGGACTGGCACCTGACCGAATGCACCCTGATCGTCACGCTCGAACCCTGCGTCATGTGCTCCGGCGCCATCCTCGCCGCCCGGCTGCCCACGGTCGTCTTCGGCGCCTGGGATGAAAAAGCGGGAGCGGCCGGGTCGGTCTACGACGTGCTGCGCGACCGCCGGCTCAACCACCGGGTCGAGGTCTTCGCTGGCGTCAACGAGGTCGAGTGCGGCACCATTCTGCGGGAATTCTTCGAGAATCCGGCGCGCAGAAGCCGGCGCTGAGTCCTACTCGAGTCCCTTGATCACGAAGCTGTCGGTCGGCGGGTCGGCCAAGTTCGGGTCGAAGTGAATGTCCGGCTCGAGATAGATGGTGCGGGCCAACGGCACGGCGGCTCGAATGCGGGTCTCCACGGCGTTGATATCCGCGGCGACGTCGGTAAAGCGGTGGTCGCCGTCAAAGGCGAGTTTGGCGCCGACCAGAATCTCGTCCGGGCCGAGATAGAGGGTCTTGAGGTGAATGATGCGCCTGGTCTCCGGGCCATCGAGAATGGCCGCCTCGATGGCATCGAGGTCTCTCCTGCTGGCGCCTTCGCCGACCAGCAGGCTCTTGGTCTCAATGCCGAGAATGATCGCGACCAGCACGAGCAGCGCGCCAATGGCGAGCGTGCCGATCGCATCCCAGATCGGCTCGTCGGTGATGATGGTCAGGCCGACACCCACGAAGGCGAAGGCCAGGCCGGTGAGCGCTGCGACATCTTCGAGCAGTACGACGGGCAGCTCGGGCGCCTTCGCGTGCCGCACGAACTGCACCCAGCTCTGCTTCCCGCGCACATGGTTCGATTCCCGAATCGCGGTGCGCAGCGAATAGCCCTCGAGGACCATAGCGATAGTGAGCACCAGAATCGGTAGCCAGGCATTTTCGAGCGGATGCGGGTGCTGCAGCTTGTCGAAACCCTCATAGAGCGAGAACACACCGCCGATCGAGAACAGGATGATCGACACCACGAAGGCGTAGACGTATCGTTCGCGCCCATAGCCGAACGGATGCTCCAGGTCGGCCCGCTTTTTCGCCTTACGACCACCGAGCAGCAGGAGTAACTGGTTGCCGGCATCCGCTACCGAGTGCACCGCCTCCGCCAGCATCGAGGAGGAGCCGGAAAAGGCCCAGGCCACGAACTTGGTGATGGCAATGCCCAGATTGGCCGCGAAGGCCGCCACGATTGCCTTGTTTCCGCCCGATGCGCTCATGGGATCATCTTAGAACCGGCGCCAGCTGGCGGAGGCTGCGCTCAGGTGGGGCGTTTTGGGCACCTCGATGGCAGGAAAAGTAGACTGGTCGGATGACTTCTTCCCCGAATGTGACTCTGCCCACGATCGCCTTCCTCGGCGCCGGCTCCATGGCTCGCGCCATTCTGGCCGGCCTGCTGAAGCCCGGCGTCACCGTTGAGGGCAGCATTCGCGTCACCAACCGCACCGCGGTCAAGGCCGCCGAGCTGGCCGACACCGACGGTGTCACCGCCTACGCGACCGAAATCGACGCTGACGCGAACCTCAAAGCCATCGACGGCGCCCAGATCGTCATCATCGCCGTCAAGCCGTACATGGTCGCCGATCTGCTGGCGGAAATCGGCACGTCGCTCGCTCCCGGCACGCTCGTGCTGAGCGTCGCGGCCGGCGTTACCATCGACACCTTCGAATCGCTCCTGCCGAGCACCGTGCACGTCATCCGCACCATGCCGAACACGCCCGCCGTCGTCGGCATGGCCGTCACCGGCATCAGTGCCGGCACCCGATCGAGCGACGCTGACCTCGAACTCACGCGTGCCCTGTTCGCGACCGTCGGCGACGTTCTGGTCGTTCCCGAGAGCAAGCTCGACGCCCTCAGCACCATCAGCGGCTCCGGCCCCGCGTACGTGTTCTACCTGATCGAGCAGCTCACCGAAACGGCCATCGCCAAGGGATTCACGCCCGAAGAAGCGGCCATCATGGTCAACGGAACATTCCTCGGTGCGAGCTCGCTGCTCGCCGTTTCGGACAAGTCGCCGAGCGAACTGCGCCGCCTGGTCACGAGTCCGGCCGGCACCACCGAGCGCGCCGTCTGGGAGCTTGAAAAGGGTGGCCTCAAGGAACTCTTCGACACCGCAACGGATGCCGCCCTGGCGCGTGCGAAGGAACTCGCCGCCTCCTAGCGCCTACAGCCCCTCGGCGATGGCGGCCGTCGCCTGCAGCCAGGCTGAGCGGGTGCGGGGCGCCAGCGCGTCGACGTTGAGCGGTCCGCCGCCGACCAGCGAAGCGTCGTAGGGAACGTCGACGACGGTGCGGGTGAGCTGGCGAAAGTGGTCGTGCAGGCGCGCGGACAACTGCTCATCCGCGGTCTTCGACGGTGAAGCGAGTATGGTCACCGCCTGGGCGACCTTGTCGGCGTTCCCCTTCTGGCGCAGGCCGTCGAGCAGCGAGGCTGCACCGTAACCGGTGTCCTCGCGGATGGTCGAGACGATCACGAGCTGGTCGGCGGTCTCCACGGCCGCCTCCCAGTTACTGGCCCGCATGTTGTTGCCGGTGTCGATGACGAGCACCCGGTAGAAGCGGCTGAGCGTTGTATGCAGTTTGCGGAATGCGACATCGTCGATGCTCGCCGCTCCCGCCGGATCGAGGTCGGAGGCGAGTGCATCGAACTGGGCGTCGCCCTGCGACCGTACATAGTTGTCGAGGTCGCCCACCCGGGAGCGAGCATCACCGAAGCGATCCAGGTCGCGCAGCAGATCGACGGCCGTATTGGTGTGCCGAGCGGCCTGAGCGCGTACCCCCAGGGTTCCCATGGTCTCGTTGTTGTCCCAGGCGAGGGTATAGCCGCCGCGATAGATGCCGAACGTTGCCGCAATGAGCAGCGTTGCGGTTGTTTTGTGCGCCCCGCCCTTGGGGTTGAGGACCACGATCGTGCGGGGGCCGTTCAGGCTGCGCTGCACGGCGGTGATGGCGCTGCGCTGCATCTGCTCGGAGGGACTCGGCGCGAGCGAGACCAGCCCGCCGGTGAGGCGGCGGATGGCGCCCTGCCAGCCGTGCTCGGCCGGACCGGTCGGTGCCGGCGGCCGCGAGCTCAGAAAATCGGCGAGGTTGGGCGGGACGGTGGTCGATGTCGCGGCGGCCGCGGCAGCGGGCGAGGTAACAAATGGCGAGGTGGCTGGACGTGATGTGACCGGAACCGATGTGACCGGCACCGATATGACCGGCGCTGACGCGACTGGCAGCGACGGTGTCCGCTCTGCTCCGCTGACGGATGCCCGCGGCTCCGCGGCAACAGCCAAAGGAGCGAGCAGGGAATCGAACAGGCTGACGGGTTCATCGTCGGGTTCATCGGCGGCGTCTGCGGCGGGCGGCTGCAGCAGCGCAGCAAACGGGGTGGGCGCATCCGCTTCGATCGGCACGGCAGGTCGCGGCGAACTGTTCTGCACGGGGAGCGGCACGGTGTGCGCCGGCTTGGGATGCCGCCCGACGACGACCGGTCCGGCGGACTCGACGCGTCCGTTCGGGTGCACCGTCAGCGGCCAGTCGCCCTGCTCGTCGCTGACCTGCAGTAGCACAGACTGCCCGCGGGTGCGGGCGGTCTCGACGACGAGACCGATGATCTCCTCGCGCACGCCGGCTTCATCGTTGCCGGTCACCGTGCGCGTTGCGCCGTTGATGGTGACCTCGCCCGTCGTATCGGTTTGCACTTCGGCGATGATGTCAGCGGTGGTGTCAGGCACCGTGAATCCGGCCTCGGGCGCAACGGTATCGGGGAGCGCGGGAACGTTTCGTGACATGGATGAGCCTTTCCGTCCTCGGACATGACGCCACAGGCAGCCTCGCCGAGCTGCGACGAGTTATGTCCGTAGTAGGAGAATAGCCGGTCGCCGTCCACGAATTGGAGGATTATTCACCGAATCCGGGTGCATTCCACCAGAACGGATGCTGATCGGCTAAGATCCGAGGGCCGCGAACCGCTCGATGTCGGCTTCGGCGCCCGACACGATGATGAGGTCGTGGTTGGAGACCACCGTCTCAGCGGTGGCATAGGTGAACGGCTTTCCCGGACTCTTCACGCCGACCACCGTGACGTTGTACTTGCGACGCACGCCGGAGTCCACTAGGTTGAGGCCGCGGATCTGCTTAGGCGGGTACATCTTCACGAGGGCGAAATCATCGTCGAACTCGATGAAGTCGAGCATGCGACCCGACACGAGGTGGGCGACGCGTTCCCCGGCCTCGGCCTCGGGGTAGATCACGTGGTTGGCGCCAATGCGTTCGAGAATTTTGCCGTGCGACTTGGAAATGGCCTTGGCCCAGATCTGCTGGATCTTCAGGTCAACCAGGTTCGCCACGATGAGCACGCTCGCTTCGACCGAGGAACCGGTTGCGCAGACGGCGATGGAGAAGTCCTGGGCACCGATTTGCTGCAGGGCCTCGAGGGAGCGGGCATCCGCTTGCACAGCGTGGGTGACTCGCTCCGACCACTTCTGCACCAGCGCCTCACTCGTGTCGACCACGAGCACTTCGCGGCCGAGACGGTCGAGCTGGCCGGCTGTGGCAGCACCGAAACGCCCGAGCCCGACGATGAGTACGGGGGCGTCGTGTTTGATGCGATCAACCAACGATGGGCCTCTCTTCCGGGCGTTTGAACAGTTGCCTGCTCTGGCTTGCGGCCAGTGCTGCCGCGAGAGTCACTGTACCAACCCGGCCCATGAACATCGTGGCAGCCATCACGTACACGCCCTCAGGCGGCAGGTCGGCGGTGAGGCCGGTGGACAGACCGCAGGTCGCAAAGGCGCTGATCACGTCAAACAGCACGAGGTCGAACGGCTCTTTGGAGATGTGCAGAATCAGGATGCTCGCCACGGCGACGGTGGTCGCGCCCCACAGCACCACGCTGACCGACAGGCGCAGAATGTCGCTTGGAATCCGGCGGCCGAAGGCTTCCATCTCCTGCTTGCCCCTGGCCTCGGCAAAGGCCGCAAGAAAGAGGATGGCCAGGGTCGTCACTTTGATACCGCCAGCGGTCGACGCCGACCCGCCGCCGATGAACATGAGCATGTCGCTCAGCAACAGGCTTGACCCGTGCAGATCGCTGATGTCGATCGTCGCGAAGCCGCCCGAGCGGGTCATTACCGACATGAATAGGGACTGAAAAATGGTGTCACCGGCATTGAGCGCGCCGAACGTCTTCGGATTGTCGAATTCCAGAATGATGTAGAACACCATGCCGAGGATCATGAGCGCGGTCGTGGTCACGAGGGTCAGCTTCACGTGCACCGACCAGCGGCGGGGGGAGCGCCAGCCACGGGCGAAGGCGTAAATCACCGGAAAGCCGAGGCTGCCCAAAAATACGCCGATCATCAGCGCACCGAGAAACCAATAGTCACCGGCGAACTGGTCGAGTCCGCCGATGTTGGGGTTGAAGCCGGTATTGGTGAAGGCCATCGCGGCGTAGTAGAAGCTGTGCCACACGGCCTCACCGATCGCGACGCCGTCGGCCAGCATGCGGGGAAAGAGCAGGGCGGCAACGCCGACTTCGATGACCAGGGCGCTGATCGCCACGGTCAGCAACAGGCTGCCGACCTCGCCGAGCCGCACGGTCTGACCCTCGTTGACCGGGCCAGCGTGGATGCGCGACGGGTTGGAATCGCTCGCGGCCATGAGCTTGGCGCGCAGACCCAGACGACGCGAGATGACCAGACCCATGAGCGAGGCCAGGGTCAGCACGCCGATGCCGCCGATGTTGACGCCGACGAAGACGAGAATATTGCCGAACGGCGACCAGTGGGTGGCCATGTCGACCGTGGTCAGGCCGGTCACGCAGATGACCGACACCGCTGTGAACAGGGCGTCGTGCAGCGGCGTCATGATGCGGTCCGCCGAAGCGACCGGCAGCGAGAACAACAGGGTGAACACCATGATGAGTGCCGTGAAAATGAGAATGGCAAACCGCGATGGTGACTTGTGCGCGAGGGAGTCCACGCCGTCGCGCAGATGCGCCAGAATGCTCAGTGGGCGGGGGAGGGACGGCCCTGTCCCGGTTCTCGACAACACCTGGAACCCCCGATTGACCTGCGACCTGTGCCAGTTTGACATGGTACTACCCAGCGGTGGTTTTTACCCAGTACGAATGACTACCCTGAGGGTATGGCAGACATCTTCACAGTGGTGGCAGACTCGGCGCGACGCGACATTTTGCGCATCCTCTTGGAGCGGGCTGATCCCGCCGGCGAGCCCGGGAGTGCGGGGCGCAGCGAACTGAGCGTGTCCGACATCGTCGGTCATCTCGGGCTGAGCCAGCCGACGGTCTCCAAGCACCTCAAGGTGCTGCGTGAAGCCGGTCTGGTCACCGTGCGCGAAGATGGGCAACACCGCTTCTACCGATTGGAATATTCGCCGCTCGAGGAGATCGAGGATTGGCTGATCCCGTTCCTCAGCGTCGACTTCGATCAGGCCGTCAAGACCGCCGATCTGGAGGGTGACGGGTTGAAAGACGAGCAGCGAGCCTTCGCCTCGGCCATCGGCAAGGCTTTCGCCGACGCCTCGCAGATGTCCCAGGTGGTCAAGGATGCGACCGCGAAGAAGTGGCGCAGAAACGGTTGAAATCGGGCGTTTCGCGTTCCCGCTACCGGCCCGATCCGACGGTTGAGTAGTTGGAGAGCGTTTTGTCCGATAGAATGGTGTTTTCGTGTCAGTCGCGGGCCCCGCGACTAAACCAATACTTGTGAGGTCCGTGTGGGTTCTGTAATTAAGAAGCGACGCAAGCGTATGGCGAAGAAGAAGCACCGCAAGCTGCTTCGCAAGACTCGCCACCAGCGTCGTAATAAGAAGTAGAACGACTCCTCGTCGTTCTGTGAGCAAAGCGCTAGCCCTTCGGGACTGGCGCTTTTTGCTTGCCTGAGAGACGGCTGGGCGGAGTGATGTTCCTGCGCGTTGCACCGGTAGCATAGCGTCGATGTGCCATTACCCCGAATGGGGGTGGCGGTGCCATGGTGCGCGGCATCACTATTGATGGCATACGTGGGCGTTAGCGTCCGAGAGGCTACACCCGTGAACCACGCTCCCTCGGCGCTCTTACGTCGATGTGCTGCTGCCATAATCATCCTGCTCCTGCTCCTGCTCCTGCTCCTGCTCCTGCTCCTGCTCCTGCTCCTGCTGGTGCTTGCTGGGATTGTACTGCCCACCAGCACTTTCACGGCACAAGCGGCCAGCGCGGCCGCCACGCTCGCGGCGAGCGCAAGGCGCTGCCATGGCTGCTGATCCCGCTGATCCCCGCCAATCAGTGATCGTGCAGGCGGCGTCATCCGCTGCCGGCGTCGCCCTCGCCGAGGCTCAGAGCCGGGCGGGCGTCAGGATTGACAACCGCTACCGCGCGGCATTCGCTGGTTTCTCGGCCAAGCTCACCGCGGCCCAAATCGCGCACTTGCCCAGCAGCCCCCTGGTCGAGCGGGTCGAGCTGGATACCGCAACTCATATCGACACGTTGCAGCCGAATGCCCCATGGGGGCTAGACCGCATCGACCAGCGTTCTTCGGCTCTTTCTGGCACCTACGACTACGGAACGTCAGGGGTGGCGTGACGGTCTATGTGATCGACTCGGGAATCCGGCTTACCCACACCGAGTTCGGTGGTCGGGCGACGAGCGGCTATGACTTCGTCGATGATGACAGCGACGCCAGCGACTGCAATGGCCACGGCACGCATGTCAGCGGCACGATTGGCGGTTCGACCCACGGTATTGCGAAGTCCGTGAGCATGGTCGCTCTCCGCGTCTTCGGCTGCGGAGGGAGCGGCTACGTCTCGGACCTGATCGCTGCCGTTGACTGGGTCGTTACCTACCGGTCAGGCCCCTCGGTCATTAACACTAGCGGCGGCGGCGAGTCCAATGCTCTGCTGGACGAGGCAGTGGAAAACGCCTCGGCAGCCGGCGTGCCGGTCGTCGTCGCTGCGGGCAACAGCGCGCAGGACTCGTGCGGTACCGCCTCTCCGGCCGAGACGCCCGCGGCGATCACCGTCGGCGCAACCGACGAGGGCGACTACCGGGCGAGCTACTCCAATTTCGGGGAGTGCGTTGACCTGTTTGCCCCCGGTAGCGGGGTTCGCTCCAGCTTCATCGGGTCGGATAGTGACAGTACGCTGATGAGCGGCACATCCATGGCAGCGCCCATGTTGCTGGTGCCGTAGCGCGGTATTTGCAGGTCAACTCGTCGTCAACTCCCGCGCAAATCGACGACTTCCTTTCCGCACCGGCAACGCAGGGGGCGGTCTTCGACGCTCGGTCAACGAGCAACTATCTGCTCTACGTCTCGCCGGGGGACAGCGACGTCACCCCGCCGACCGTGACTAGCCGGGTGCCGGTCGTCAATGCACGGTCGATCAGCCAGACGGCGAACATCTCGGCGACGTTTAGCGAACCGGTCATCGATGTGACGGCGAGCTCGTTCTCACTGCGCTCCAAAACGGCAACGGTAGCTGCGGCCGTGACCTACACCTCGGGGACAAACGTCGCCACGCTCTACCCGTCGTCGACCCTCGCAGCGGACACGCTCTATACCGTGACCGTGACCGGTGTGCGTGACACTGCCGGCAACGTGATCGCCGGCACGAGCTGGTCGTTTCAGTCGGGTCCGGCACCCACGATCATCGCGGCGGTCCCCAGAACGGATGCCCGCGCAATCAGCCGGACCGCCAACGTCACGGTCACCTTCAGCGAGCCGGTGACGAAGGCTTCGACGACCACGATCACGATGAAGACGGGAACGACGCTCGTGCCAGCGGCCGTCACGTATGACGCGACAACCCGCACGGCGACGCTCAACCCCACCGTCACCCTCGGCGCCGACAGACTCTTCTCGGTCAACGTGTCTGGCCTGCTGGACGCCGTCGGCAACCCGTTAGTGCCCACCTCCTGGTCATTCACGTCGGGGCCGGTACCCGCTATTACCAGCGTCAGCCCGGCATCGGGGGCGACATCCGTTCGCCGTACCGCCAACGCGACGGCGTCCTTCAGCGAAGCGATCATCGGCGTGAGTTCGTCAACGGTGAAACTGACGAATTCCTCCACCGGCACGGTGATTGCGGCAGTGAGGAACTTCAATTCGACGACGAAAGTTCTCACGATCAATCCCTCCGTGACGCTCGCGTCCAACACGCTGTACCGGGTGACGATTACGGGCGGTACCAGTGCGGTGCGGGATGCGGCCGGCAATCCCCTTGCAACGAAAACCTGGACGTTCCTAACCGGCAGTTCCATCTAGCAGAGCATGGTCTAGTCGAGTAACCGCGGCCTCGTAGGCTAGACCCATGCCCACCGCACACCTCACCCTGATCGGCAAGCCCGGTTGTCACCTCTGCGACGACGCACGCGACGTGGTCGGCAGCGTTGTGGCCAAGCTCGCCGATGACGCATCGGCCCTCACTATCACGCTCGAGGAACGTTCCATCCTCGATGACGCCGAGTTGCACGACCTCTACCTGGAGGACATCCCGGTGCTCCTCATTAACGGCCAGGTGCACAATTACTGGCGCATCGATCCGGTGCGCCTGCGCACCGCCCTACTGGAGGTCTCATGACCATTCGTCACATCGTCTGCTGGAAACTCAGCGCTCTCACCCCGCGCAAGAAGGCCGACGACGCGGCCCAGATCGCTGCCGGCCTGAACGCCCTCGTCGGGGTTGTGCCCGAGATTCGCGCGTTGACCGTGGGGCCGGATGTTGCCGGTAACGAAAACTGGGACGTCGCGCTGATCGCCGACTTCGACGACCTCGAGGCCCTCGACCGCTACCAGAATCACCCGGAGCACAAGAAGGCTGGCGCGTTCATCCGTACCGTCGTCGCCGACCGCGTGGCGGTCGACCTCGAGGTCTAGTCGATCCTTACGGCTCGAGGCGGGTCGGGCCGCGGAACAGGTAGGTGACCTCGCGAATCGACGCCTGGTGCAGCATGAGCATCAGTACGCGCGCGAGGCCCATGCCGAACCCTCCGTGCGAGGGCACGCCGTAGCGGAAGAAGTCCAGGTAGCCCTCAATCTCCTTCGGGTCGAGGCCCTTCTCGATCGCCTGCGCTTCGAGTACCTCGATGCGGTGCTCGCGCTGGGCTCCGGTCGAGATCTCGGTGCCGTTGAAGATGAGGTCGTAGCTCTTGGTAATCGACGCGTCGCCCTCGTGACGCATGTGATAAAACGGGCGAATGCTCGAGGCGTAGTCGGTGAGGAACACGAATTCGTGTCCGTACTTCTCGGCCACGTAGGCGGCGATCTGGCGCTCGCCCTCCGGGTCCATGTCGTCGTCGTCGCGGGGAACCTCGTAGCCGCGGCTCTTCACGATCTCCTTGGCCTCGGCCAGCGGGATGCGCGGGAACGGCGTGTTCGGAACGGTTACTTCAACGTCGAACAGGGCTTTGACCTCGTCGCCGTGCTTTTTCTGCACGGCCGTGAACCCGGCGACCATCAGGTCTTCGTGCAGCGTCATGACGTCGTCGTGGCTGGTGATCCAGCTGATCTCACTGTCGACGCTCGTGAACTCGGTGGCGTGCCGGCTTGTGAACGACGGGTCGGCACGGAACGCCGGCCCGACCTCGAAGATCTTGCCAAAACCGGCCGACTGGGCCATCTGCTTGAAGAACTGCGGGCTCTGCGCGAGGTACGCCTTGGTGTCGAAATAGCCGACCTCGAACAACTCGGCGCGGCTCTCGCTCGCACTCGCCATGAGCTTGGGGGTGTGCAACTCGATGAAGCCGTGCTCGATCCAGTACGTGCGCAGTGCGTGCTCGAACGTGGTCTGAATGCGGAAGATAAGATTCTGCTTCGGGTTGCGCAGGTCGAGGAAGCGCCAGTCCATGCGCTTGTCGAGGCTGGAGTCGGCCGCGATCGGCGTCTCGGGGATGGCGGCCGACACGACGGTGAGGGTGGCCAGCTTGATTTCGATGCCGCCGAGCTTGACCCGCTCGTCGTGCTTGAGCGCACCGGTCACCGTCACGAAGGTGCCCTGGGCGAGACCCGAGATACTGGTCGCCGGCTCGTCGGCGACGACCTGGCCATCGGCATCCGTGGTGCGGGGATTGACCAGCTGCACGGCGCCGGATTCGTCGCGCAGTACGACGAATTGCACTTTTTTCTGGTCTCGAACGGTATCGACCCAACCGGACACCGATACGGGGCCGTCGTCGAGAGCGGACAGGTTCTTGATTAATACGCGCGAAGTCACTGTTCGAGCTTAGCCGGAGCCGCCCAGGGTCCCCGCCGAGGGGAGCCCGGTGTACAAGTATTGAAGTTGCTGCCGATCGTGGATGACCTCGCCCGGAGCATCAGCATCGTTGACGCCTGAGCGCTCTCACGGCGGTTTCAAGGCTGGGGCCTCCGTAGACTAGTCGGGTGGTAGCCAGTCAAGTGCATCTCGTGCGTCACGGTGAGGTCTTTAACCCCGAACGCGTGCTCTATGGACGGCTGCCGAACTACCGGTTGTCCGAGCAGGGTGTGCTCATGGCCGCCACCGCCGCCGCCGAACTGGTCGAGCGCGGCCGCCCGGTCGTGCGCGTGATCGCCTCGCCGCTGCAGCGTGCGCAGGAATCGGCCGCACCGATCGCCGCCGCCTTTGGGCTGTCGGTCGACAGCGAGGAACGCATTATCGAACCGACCAACGCATTCGAAGGCAAGCGGATGCGCGGTCCAGACGGCGCGCTGCGCGACCCCCGCAACTGGCCGGCTCTGGTCAACCCGCTCCGGCCGAGCTGGGGCGAACCGTTTCGGGCTGTCTCGAAGCGGATGCTCGCGGCGATCGATGACGCCTGGAACTCGGTCGACGAGGGCGATGTCGTGTTGGTCAGCCACCAGCTGCCGATCTGGATGGTGCACCGCTCCCTCGCCCATAAACGACTCGCCCACGACCCGCGCAACCGGCGGTGCGATCTGTCGAGCATCACGACGCTGTCCTGGCGCGGCGACCACTTCGCTGAAACCGGTTATGCCAGCCCGGCCGCAGAACTTCTCGATCCGAGCAACGACGTGGGTGCCGTATGAGCTGCGTGAACAGTCGCCGGGTCACCCCGCTGTTGGCCGGTCTCGCCGCAGCCGCATTGTTGCTCGCTGGCTGCTCCTCTGACCCGCTCGCCGAGCAGTACCGCGAGGGCTCGAGCAAGGGCTTCATCGCCGGCGACGGCAGCGTCACCGAGATCCCCCTCGAAGGCCGCGGCGAGGCCATCGAGTTCTCCGGCGTGACCGAGACCGGTGAAACGGTCACCAGCGCCGACAAGCTTGGCGAGGTTCTGGTCGTCAATTTCTGGTACGCGAGCTGCGCGCCGTGCCGGGCCGAGGCATCCGATCTGCAAAGCATCAACGCGCAATTCGAAAATGAGGGCGCGAGTTTTCTCGGCGTCAACGTGCGTGACCAGGCGCCCAACGCGATCGCGTTCAACGAGACCTACAGCGTGACCTACCCCTCGGTGCTCGACGTCGACACCGGCGCTATGCAGCTCGCCTTCAGCGGCAGCATCCCGCCGAACGCGGTGCCCACCACACTCGTACTCGACGCCGAAGGCCGGGTTGCCGCCCGCATTCTCGGCCAGGTCACCTCGCCCTCCATTCTGGAAACCCTGATTCGCGACACGATCGCGGAGACTGGCCCGATCATTGACAGCGGCACCGGCGAGTGAACAATCCCTTCGGAGAGATCGTCTTCAGCGGGCAGTTGCTCTTCGCTATTCCCATCGCGCTCCTGGCCGGGCTGGTGTCGTTCGCCTCCCCGTGCATTTTGCCGCTCGTACCCGGCTACCTCGCCTACATCGGCGGCTTCACCGACGGGCGCACCGGAACCTCCAAGCGGGATCGACGCGGCCGCAACCGGCTGCTGGCCGGGGTCGGCCTGTTCGTGCTCGGCTTCACCGTGGTGTTCGTGCTCACCGGCGTCGTTTTCGGCGCGGCCGGATTCTGGCTCAACTCCTACCGCGACCTGATCACCCGGATCGCCGGCGTCGTGGTCATTCTGCTCGGCCTGGTCTTCGTCGGCCAGTTCGGCGCGATGCAGCGCACCATCAAAACCAGTTGGCGCCCCAAGATGGGCCTGGCCGGAGCGCCCCTTCTCGGCGCGGTGTTCGCGGTCGGCTGGACGCCGTGCACCGGCCCGACCCTCACCGCCATCAACTCCCTCAGCCTTGGCACCGGCTCACCCTGGCAGGGCGGTCTGCTCGCGCTGTTCTATTCCCTCGGCCTCGGTATTCCGTTCCTGTTGATCGCCCTCGGCCTCAACTGGGCCACCGGATCGGTCGCCTTCCTGAAACGGCATATACGTGCCATCAACCTGTTCGGCGGCGTTTTGCTCGTCGTTATCGGAGTCCTCATGGTGACCGGCATCTGGAATGCCTGGCTCCTCGACCTGCAAGGGGTGATTGGCAGCTTTGTCCCGGCCATCTGACCACTACGATTCCCGCCCGCAGACACCGGGGGTCGTGCAGCCCAAGCTCGGCCTGACCGGCTGGCTGCGCTGGTTCTGGCGTCAGCTCACGAGTATGCGCACCGCCCTGTTTCTGCTGCTGATGCTCGCCATCGCCGCCATTCCCGGATCGCTAGTGCCGCAGCGCAGCTCAGACCCGAACGGCGTCACCCAGTACTTTGCCGACAACCCCGACCTGGCACCGGTCCTCGACCAGCTGCAAGCCTTCGACGTGTACACCTCGGCCTGGTTCTCGGCGATCTACCTGCTGCTGTTCATCTCGCTCATCGGCTGCGTCATTCCGCGCACCAAACACCATTTTCTGGCCCTGCGCGCGAAGCCGCCGACCACTCCGGCCCGGCTCTCCCGCCTGTCGGGTTTCATCGAGCATGACGCGCCGGCTGAAACGGATGCCTCCGCCGCCATCACCCACGCCCGCACCCTCCTGAAATCCAGCGGCTACCGCGTCGCCCGGTTCGAGGCTGAGGGGGAGTCATCGGTCTCGGCCGAACGCGGCTACCTGCGCGAGACCGGGAACCTGATCTTTCACGGCGCCCTGGTGGGCGTTCTGGTCACCGTCGGATTCGGCGGTGGCTACGGCTTCAGCGGCCAGCGCGTGCTGGTCGAAGGCCAGACCTTCGTGAACACGCTGCTCGCGTACGACTCCTTCAACCCTGGACGTTTCTTCGACGACGGAACCCTCGACCCCTACACCCTGAGCCTCGACGACTTCGCGGTGGCCTACGAGCAGCTCAACCTGCAGGCCTACGGCCAGCCGGTCGACTTCACCGCCGACGTGACCGTTACTCCCAAGGGCGCAGAAGCGGAGCCCAGCGTGGTTAAGGTCAATGGGCCGCTGCGCACGAATGGCACGAGCATCTACCTGCTCGGCAACGGCTACGCACCGACCATTCAGGTCACGGCCCCCGACGGCACCGTGGTGTTCTCCGATTCGGTGCCGTTTCTGCCGCAGGACGCCAACCTCACCTCGCTCGGCATCGTCAAGGTGCCAGACGGTCTGGCCGAACAGCTCGGCATGATCGGCTTCTTCTATCCCACCCAGGACAAGGCCGAGTCCGGGGCGAACTTCTCCAGCTACCCCGACCTCGAGTATCCGCTGCTCACCCTGAACGTGTACACCGGCGACCTCGGTCTCGATGACGGCGTGCCGACATCCGTTTATGCCCTCGTCACCGACGATCTGACCCAGCAGAACGGCGGCACCACCGGTGTCGACTCGATCGAACTCAAGCCGGGCGAGTCCACCGAGCTGCCGAATGACCTCGGCACGGTCAGCTTCATCGACAACGACCCGGCCGCCTCGGCTGCCGGCGATCTCAAGCAATCGGTTCCGCGCTTTGCCAGCTTCGACATTCACCACGATCCGACCCAGATTTGGCTGATCTCCTTCTCCGCACTCGTGCTGTTCGGCCTGTTCACCGGACTGCTCGTGCCGCGTCGCCGAGTCTGGGTGAAGGCGACCACGCGTGCCGATGGAACGGTTCACCTCGAATATGCCGGCCTCGCCCGTGGTGACGACCCAGCCCTCGGCAGCGCCGTCACGGCCCTGGCCGACCGACATCTGAAACTGCTCAAGTCCCACCAACCCGTCGTCGCCACCCCCGAAACGACTTAGGCTTAGATCGTGAATCTGACTGACCCCGCACTGCTCAACTCGTACTCGCTCTACGCGCTGTATTCGGCGATGGCCGTCTACGCCCTCGCTTTCATCGCCTTCGCGATCGACCTCGCCCGCCGCTCGAGCGCGGTCGGCGTGATCGAGGCGGCCGACCTGGTGGAAACGGATGCCGCTGCTTCGGCCGGCGCCGCAGCATCCGCTGGCGGTACCCGCACCCTTGAGCGACCGGCCCTGAAACGGCCGGTGCTGTCCCGAATCAGCGCGCGGATGGACAATGACGCGGCCATGCCCTACGGCCGCTCGTCGAGCCTACGGGTGGGCGTCTCGCTCACCGTGCTCGCCTGGGCACTGCACCTCGCGGCAACCGTTATGCGCGGTTTCGCCGCCGACCGGGTGCCGTGGGCGAACATGTACGAATTCGCCATGACCGGAACCCTGCTCATCATGACGGTGTTTCTGCTCGTGCTGGTGCGCTCGGACCTGCGTTTTCTCGGAACCTTCGTCACCGGCCTCGTGCTCGTGCTGCTCGGAATTGCCGCCCTGCAGTTCTACGTCGAGGTCGCCCCGCTGCCGCCGGCGCTGCAGTCGGCCTGGCTGGTGATCCACGTTTTCGTGGCGTCCCTCGGCACCGGAATGTTCGCCCTCGGCTTCGCCCTGTCGACCGTTCAGCTGTTGCAGTCGCGGCGGGAGAACCACGTGCTCGAGGGAGCTGCCGCGCCGCGCGGGGCGATCGCATCCGCTCTGCGCCTGCGTTTTCTGGCCACACTGCCGTCGTCAGTGACACTGGAGAATCTGTCCTACCGCATCAATATCGTCGGCTTCATTTTGTGGACCTTCACCCTGATGGCCGGCTCGATCTGGGCCGAACAGGCCTGGGGCCGGTATTGGGGCTGGGACACCAAAGAGGTCTGGACTTTCATCATCTGGGTCATCTACGCCGGCTACATCCACGCCCGTGCGACCCGCGGCTGGCGCGGATCACGCTCGGCCTGGCTGTCGATCATCGGCTTCAGCGCCGTCATGTTCAACTTCGGCATCGTCAACGTGTTCTTCAAGGGCCTGCACGCCTACTCTGGCCTGTAGCCCGGAGTCACTCGAAAGCGGGTAAACGGTTGCTTCAGCCGGTCTGAATCAACCTTTCACCCGCTTTCGCGATTAAGTTGCGCGCTATCCGGCGGCGGCGAGGAGCGCGTGGGTGCGCGCGAGGCGCGCCAGCCACCAGTCACGGCGCTCCGGACTAGCCGCGTGCTGCGTAAGCAGAGCAGGGTCGGGGGCGACTCGGCGCACCGGAATCGCGCCGTCGACCGGGAGCAGCGGGTGGGTCGTGACGTCCTCGGCCAGCAGCGAGGCCGTGCCCAGTCCGCAGTCGAAGTACAGGCCGGGAACGGATGCGGCCAGGTGGGCACCCATGGACAGCCCGACCGAGGTGTCGAGGGCGCTAGAGACGACGACCGGAAGGCCGGTCTGGCCGATGATCGACAGGGCGGCGCGAATGCCGCCGAGTGGCTGCGCCTTGATCACCAGGATGTCGGCGGCGCCGGCCCTCGCCACGGCGAGTGGGTCGCTGCTCTTGCGCACGCTCTCGTCGGCGGCGATCGGCACGCTCAGGTAGGTCGTGCGCTGGCGAATCTCGGCCAGTTCCGGCACGGTCAGGCAGGGCTGCTCGACGTATTCGAGATCAAAGGCGCTCAGGGCGTGAATGGCATGCTCAGCCTCATCCACGTTCCACAGCCCGTTCGCATCGATCCGGATGCGTCCCTCCGGGCCGAGCACGCGGCGCACCTCGGCGACCCGGGCGACATCGTCGGCCAGAGTCTGATCGGGGCTGGCCACCTTCACCTTGGCGGTGCGGCAGCCGGGAAAACGGGCGAGCACTTCGGCGACCTTGTCGGCGGAGACGGCGGGCACGGTGGCGTTGACCGGAATGCTCGTGCGCAGCGGGTGCGGCGAGTCCTGCCAGCCGAAATCAATCGCGGCCCGCAGCCAGTTGACTGCCTCAGCGTCGTCGTATTCGACGAAGGGAGAAAACTCCGTCCAGCCCTGCGGCCCCTCGAGCAGCATCGCTTCCCGGCTGTCCAGGCCTCGAAACCGGTCGAACAGTTTCAGGGAGACGACGTGCGCGGAACCGAGAAGCTCTTCCAAGGGGGGGACCGTGGCATCCAGTGAGGTCATCATGGCTCCAGTCTGGCAGCCTCCGGCTGGGTGGTTGGTCAGAGCGAATCCTGATAGAGGTCATCGCCCTCATGATCGTGGTCGATGCCGTTCGGCTTGACATTGACCAGGGCGACCGCGATTCCGGGGGCGATGAGCAGATAGGCGTCTTCGAACCGGCCCTCCCCGCTGTTTACCCGCAACCAGTACGGCAGCCCGGCAGCGATGGCGCCGTCGATCTCCACCTGGATCGACTCGACCGAACGGCCGCCGAGGGAATAGGGCTTGCCGCCATAGACGATGTCGATGCGGTTCATGGTTCGTCCTTCGAACTCAATGGCGCGAACGGGGAGCGGGGTTCTGGAACGATTTGCAGGCCGCCGGAGGAGTTGGCCGTGGCCATGAGCGCCTCGATCCACTCGCGGTTCAGGGTGGGGGAGCGGCTGCCGAAATACTTGTATGCGATTGGGATGCCGGGGTGCAGCCAGATGGTGCTCCGCCCGTTGCCCGACTGCGGGTCATCGCGCCAGGTGAAATAGAACGATTCGCCGCGCCGAAACTTGGCTCCGACGACCACCTGGATATGCGCCAGAACTCGATCGTCGAAGTCCGCGGTGAGGGTCGAGTCGTAGGTCAGCTTTCCCATGTCTCGCTCCCGCTCGCGTGCATCCGGTTGATCCTGACCCCGCTAGTCGCTCAGATAATGCTCCAGCCGGGGCACGTGCAGAAGAGCCAGGGCGCGTTTCTCGATCTGCCGCACGCGTTCCCGGGTGACGCCCTCGATGTGGGCGATCTGGTCGAGGGTGCGGGGCTCGTTGCCGTCGAGGCCGAACCGGGCCCGCAGAATGGAGCGTTCTCGGGGCGGCAGTGTTTCCAGAAAGAAGCGGATGTCCGCGGCACGCAGGGTCAGGGTGGCGTGCTCGTCGGGCTGGGGCAGGTCGTCGTCGATGATGAGTTCAGCCATGTCGCCGGCGCCATCGCCGACCGGGGTGTGCAGGGAGATCGGTTCGTTGTCGTATTGCAGCAGCCGCAGCACATCGCGCACTGGAAGCTGCGCGGCCTCACCGATCTCGCGTGCTGTCGGGTCGCGGTCGAGCACGCTCGTGAGATCACGACGGATCCGCTTGATCTTATTCAGCTTCTCGGCCGTGTGCACCGGGATGCGGATCATGCGCGATTTGTCGGCCATGCCGCGGTGGATGGCCTGGCGGATCCACCAGGTGGCGTAGGTGGAGAACTTGTAGCCGGTCATGAAGTCGTACTTTTCGACCGCACGCACCAGGCCCATATTGCCGTCCTGAACGAGGTCCATGATGGGCACCCCGCGACCGGAATAGTGTTTGGCGATACTGACGACCAAGCGCAGGTTGGCCTCGATGAACTGGTTCTTGGCGCGGCGCCCGTCTTGCCCGAGCCAGGCCAGGTCCCGCTGCACCACCGAATCGCGCGGGATGGCATCGCCGCCCTGCAGCAGTCGAGCCTCAGCGAACAGACCCACCTCGATGCGGCGCGCCAGATCAACCTCCTGCTCGGCGTTGAGCAGGGTCCCCTTGCCGATGCGGCGCAGGTAATCGCCGAAGGCATCCGTTGATGCGGCGCTGTAGCTTGCCGATGACGCGGCGCGGCGCGGCGCGGCATTCGCTGCCGGGCGCGGCAGTGGAGCGGTGTTGGTGTTTCTCTCAACAGTTGTCGTCATGAGCGCTTGCCCCCGCACTGGCTGCTGCTGTCTGTGATATTCATGGCCACCTCCCCGTGTATTCCAAGTCATTAGTACACCCCCGAAGGGGGGTGACGATCAAGGGCTTGACATATTGTTTGGTACAGGTTACCTGAGGTTAATTCGTCTTTACAACCGTGGATATTACGAGTTGGCGAAGCCGCAAGCTGCGCGGCTGCCCCCGTAGGCTGGCAGCATGAGCGAACAGGTATCCGAAATCTTCGATGCGAGCCAATGGAAGGCCGTTGCCGGCTTTGAAGACCTCACCGATCTGACCTATCACCAGGATCTGAGCGGCCGAATCGCCCGCATCGCCTTTGACCGGCCCGAGGTGCGCAACGCCTTTCGCCCCCGCACGGTCGACGAGTTGTTCAGCGCTCTGGAAGACGCTCGGCTGAACTCGAAAATCGGCGTCGTTCTGCTCACCGGCAATGGCCCGAGTGCCAAGGACGGCGGCTGGGCCTTCTGCTCCGGTGGCGATCAGCGCATCCGCGGCCGGGACGGCTACAAGTACTCCGAGGGCGAGACGGCAGCGGGCATCGACCGCGGACGCGCCGGACGCCTGCATATTCTGGAAGTGCAGCGTCTCATCCGTTTCATGCCCAAGGTCGTCATCGCGGTCATACCCGGCTGGGCGGCTGGCGGCGGGCACTCCCTACACGTGGTCTGCGACCTGAGTATCGCCAGCGCCGAACACGGCAAATTCAAGCAGACGGATGCCGATGTCGGCTCCTTCGACGCCGGTTACGGCAGCGCCTACTTCGCCCGCCAGGTCGGCCAGAAAGCCGCCCGCGAGGTGTTCTTTCTGGCTCGCGAATACTCGGCCCAGCGTGCGCTGGAGATGGGCGCGATCAACGCCGTCGTGCCGCACGCCGAACTGGAAACCGTGGCACTGGACTGGGCTCGGGAGATTCTGACCAAGTCGCCCACCGCGATTCGCATGCTCAAGTTCGCCTTCAACGCCGTCGACGACGGGCTGGTCGGCCAGCAGGTGTTCGCCGGCGAGGCCACGCGCCTCGCTTATGGCACCGATGAAGCCGTCGAGGGCCGGGACTCCTTCCTGGAGAAGCGTGAACCGGACTGGTCGCCGTACCCGTGGCAGTACTGACGTGAGGCCGCTGCTCGCGGTCGCGCCGGGGCATCCGCTCGACTTTTTGGCCGTGCTGCGAAACGCGCTCGCCGGCAGCGGGCCGGCCGTGCTGCCGCTGTCGACCGATCGGGCTACTGGAATTCCGGTCCTCGGCGACGTGCCGAAGCGGGTCGCCGTGGTGATCGAGACCTCCGGGTCGACGGGGGCGCCGAAACGGGCCATGCTCGCCACCAATGCGCTGCTGGCCGGTGCCGCGGCGTCGGCGGTCGCCCTCG
The DNA here is from genome assembly GCF_004403125.1 of Cryobacterium sp. TMS1-13-1. Lineage (NCBI taxonomy): Bacteria > Bacillati > Actinomycetota > Actinomycetes > Micrococcales > Microbacteriaceae > Cryobacterium > Cryobacterium sp. TMS1-13-1. The sequence goes on from NZ_SOGX01000001.1 coordinate 30,500, forward strand.
GTGGACCGGGGCAGTGGCTGCTGGCCCTTCCGGTGCACTACATCGCCGGGGTGCAGGTGCTGGTGCGCTCGATCGCCGCCGAGACCACCCCGATCGTGCTACCGCCTGGCCACTTCGATCCGCAGAATTTTCTTCGTCTGGCCGAGACCATGACCGAGCCGCTGCGCTACACCGCGCTGGTTCCGGTGCAGTTGGCCCGGCTGCTCGACGCAGCAGATGACCCGGCCCTGCTGGCTGTGCTGCGGCGCTTCACCGCGATTTTGGTCGGCGGGCAGGCCATCCGACCCGAGCTCATCGCGCGAGCGGCCGAACTGGAGGTGCGGGTCGTGCGCACCTATGGATCGTCGGAGACGGCCGGTGGGTGCGTCTACGACGGGGTTCCGATCGGGGACACCCTCGTGCGTCTCGTCGACGGGCAGCTCGAGCTGTCGGGCTCGGTGCTCGCCGAGGGGTACCTCGACGATGCAGCGCGCACCGCTGATCGGTTCATCGTGGAGCAGGGGGTGCGCTGGTATCGCACCGGCGACCTCGGCGAGGTCGATCCCCTGAGCGACCGCGTCACGGTGCTCGGCCGGGCCGACAACGTGATCATCTCCGGCGGCGAGAAGGTGTCCCTCGACGCCGTCGAACGGATCGTGCGGTCCTGTGTCGGCTTCGAGACGGCGGTTGTGCTCGGTGGCGATGATGCCCAATGGGGCCAGGTGCCGGTTCTGGTGGTGGCCGGGCCGGAAGGCGGGGCGGCGGATCTGGCTGTCGTGGGGGCATCCGTTGTGGCACGGCTGGGGCGTGCCGCCAGGCCCGCGCGCGTCGTGCGAGTGGAGCAGATTCCGCTGCTGGCCTCGGGTAAGCCCGACCGGGTGGCGCTGGCGCGGCTCGCTGCCGCCGGTACGGTCGACCAGCCCTGGGCCAACAAGTAGCATGGTGGCGTGGCACAAGGAGCTCGGCCGGTCAGGCCCAAACAACAAAGACTGAACCCTGCGGCGACGCTGGCGGGTGCCGCTTCCGGTGGCAAGACCAACGGCAAGTCAGGCCATCCAGCCTTCAAAAACGTGCCGCGCAAGGGGCCCGCCGCGGTCAAGCAGGCCACGGCCGCCGACTGGATCGCCGGTGCGCGCCTGCGCACCCTGCCGCTCGCCATCGCTCCTGTGCTGCTCGGAACCGGAGCCGCCATCGTCGCGGCCGGCCCCGGCGTTTACCACCCGGTGCGCGCGCTGCTCGCCCTCGCGGTGGCCCTGCTGCTGCAGATCGGCGTCAACTACGCCAACGACTATTCCGACGGCATTCGCGGTACCGACGCTTTTCGGGTCGGCCCGGCCCGGCTGACCGGCGGCGGCGTTGCCAACCCCCGTACCGTGCTGCGCGTCGCCCTGGTCTTCTTCGGCCTCGCCGCCGTGGCCGGCCTGACCCTCGTCATTCTGACCCAGTACTGGTGGCTGCTGCTCGTCGGCGTCGTCGCCCTGTTGGCGGCCTGGTTCTACACCGGTGGCAGGAAGCCCTACGGCTACCTCGGCCTCGGCGAACTGTTCGTGTTCGTCTTCTTCGGGCTCGTCGCCACCGCCGGCACCACCTACGTGCAGGTCGGCGACTTCACGACCGAGAGCGTGCTCGGTGGTGTGGCGATGGGACTGATCGCCTGTGCCGTGCTCATGGTCAACAACCTGCGGGACATCGTGCCCGACCATGCCGCCGGCAAGCGCACCCTCGCGGTGCGCATCGGCCGCACGGCTTCCCGGGTCGTCTTCTGCGTCTTCCTGCTGCTGCCGTTCGTGATCGCCGGACTGTTCAGCCTGGTTTATCCGCTCGGGATCTTCACGTTCTTCGTGCTGCTGCTGGCGCTGCCGGCCTGCCTCATTACGGTCACCGCGACGTCGGCCAGGGAACTCATCCTTGCGCTGAAGCTGACCAGCCTCGCGGCGCTGGCCTACGGGCTGCTACTGGGACTTGCTTTCGCGTTCTGAGTTGGTGGTTTCTTCGGCATTCAGCGCCTGGTCCTCGACCTCAGAATCCGGGTTTACCGGCTCCTTGCCGGGGTGCCGCGCCTGGTACAGGTCACGTGCCACGCTCTCGCGGGACTTGCCGAGAAACAGGTAGGACAGGCACAGGCCGAGCATGGCAGCGATGACGGCCGCAGCCCAGGGCCAGAAACCGAGGGAGAGCAGGATCGCCAGCGGTACGGCAAACATCAGCACGCGCATCACGGAGTAGTACAGCCAGGGGGCCACGAATTTCATGAGCCAAGTTTAGAACGCCGCGCCTGAGCATCCGCACATGTCTCTCACGGCCAAGCGCCATACAATCAAGACATGCCCAAGCTCTTGATCGGACTAGGACTGGCCCTGGTCATTCTCACGGTCTACACCCTCGTAGATTGCGCCGTCTTCGACCGCAAACGCATTCGTGGTTTGCCGCGCTGGGTGTGGATTTTCGTCATCGTCCTGGTACCGCTGATCGGCCCGCTGCTCTGGCTGCTGGTCGGCCACGGACGCTCCACTCCCGCCACCCGGTCGTACCGATCGGTCGCTCCCGATGACGACCTCGATTTTCTGCGCGGCCTGAACGGCGGCGGCGTTGCCACAGCAACCGGCGAAAACCGGCCATTCAACGAGAAAGACCAGCAGGAGCGCATCCGTCGGATGGAGCAGGACCTCGCCGATCTCGACAAGAACGATCCGACACCGGGCAATGGTACCGGCGTAGACCCGAAGAAGAAGAAGAAGGAACCGGGCGAAGGCGAGCAGCCTGGCCGTCGGGATGCCTGAGCCGTTCAACGGTAGCCCGGCGACCGATTTTAGTTTCTCCCTTCTAAACGAATTTATACGTCTCGGGCTGCACGACCTCGTGCTCTGTCCCGGTGCGCGTTCGCAGGCGCTCGCGCTGGCCGCGGCCGAGCTGGAACGGGCCGGCGGTATCCGCTTGCATGTGCGCACCGATGAACGCAGCGCCGGCTTTCTCGCGCTCGGCCTTGCGCTCGAGACCGGTCGGCCCGCCCTTGTCGTCGTGACGTCGGGCACGGCCGTGGCCAATTTGCACCCGGCCGTGCTCGAAGCGCACCACGCCGGGGTGCCGATGATCCTGCTCACGGCCGATCGTCCGGCCGAGCTGCGCGGCATCCGTTCAAACCAAACCACCGTGCAGCCCGGCATCTTCGGCGTCGCCACCCGACTGTGCCTTGACGTTCCGGCGCCGGTCGGCGAACCCGACGAGACCGGCATTGCCCAAGCGTTGGCCCGCCAGGCGACGGATGCCGCCACCGGCGAAGGCACCGCCGCACCCGGCCCGGTGCAACTGAATCTGGCGTTTCGGGAGCCGTTGTCGGCCGCGCTTCCTGCTGGATTGCCGAGGGTAACTCCGGCTGCCCCCGTTGCACCTGCCGCCTCGACCGACGGCCCAACCATGCTGCTCGCCCCCGGACCACGCACGGTCGTCGTTGCCGGCGATGGCGCCGGTCCGGAGGCCGAAGAACTCGCCCACGCCGGGGGCTGGCCGCTGCTGGCCGAAGTGTCCAGCGGGGCTCGGTTCGGCCCGAACCTGATTGTGCACTATCGCGAGCTGCTTGGCGCCGTGGATCTGGGCGGCGAGGTCGAGCGCGTGATCGTGTTCGGCCACCCCACGCTCAGCCGAGAAATTCCCGCCCTCATTGAACGCCCCGGTGTGGAGACAATTGTGGTCGCCCCGACCGGACTCGACTGGTACAATCCCGGCCACTCCGCGCGCGCCTTCACCCGCTCGATTGGACCGGATGCTTCGTGCGCTGCGGCCGCGCGTACCCCGGCCGGTCGGGCGTGGCTGGGGCGCTGGGTGATGACCAGCCGGGCCCTCGCCGAGGCGGCGGCCGATGAGGGCCGGGCCCCGATCGACAAACGCGGCATCACCCGTGCCGAGCTGGCCGTGCTGCGGGCACCGCTGACCCGTGCGCTGCTCGTCGACGCGGTGTGGCGGGCGTCGTGGCCGCACGACCGGCTCGTACTCGGCGCCTCCCGGCTCATTCGGGAGGCGGACAAGCGCGTTCCCGGCAAGAAGATCACCGTGCTGGCGAACCGCGGGCTGGCCGGAATCGACGGCACCATTGCGACGGCGCTCGGAGTGGCGCTGGCCAGCCAGGCCGAACCGGAACCGCGCTCGGTCGGAGTGACACGGGTGCTAATGGGCGACCTGACGTTTCTACACGACGTTGGCTCGCTGTTGCTCGCTCCCGGCGAACCGCGGCCGCGGCTGCAGGTCATTGTCGGAGTCGACGGCGGCGGCAGTATCTTCGACGGTCTCGAGGTCGCGGCAACGGCCCCGGTCGAGGCGATGGAACGGGTGCTCTACACGCCGCGCAGCGTCGACTTTCAAGCCCTCGCTGCTGCCTATGGCTGGGAGTACCAGGTCGCAGCCACGCGGGCCGACCTGGAGCGCGCCCTCACCGGTGCCCCGACCGGTCCGGCCATCCTCGAGGTTCCGCTCGTTCGCTGAGCCTGTGTCGCGCGGGGCTCGGCTGCCGCGAGCTAGCCGAAGGCCTCGACGATCGGGCGAAACTTCATCTTCGTCTCGGCCAGCTCGCGGTCGGGGTCGGAGTCCAGCACGATGCCGCAGCCGGCGTAGGCGGTAATGCCGCCCTCGGGGGCGACCTGGGCGCAGCGCAGGGCGATCGCCCATTCACCGTCGCCGTCGGCGCCGACCCAGCCGACCGGCCCGGCGTAGCGGCCGCGGTCGAACGGTTCGAGCTCGCGAATGAGGCTCAGGGCTTCGAGGGTCGGCGTTCCGGCGACCGCGGCCGTCGGATGCAACGCAGCGATCAGGTCGAGCGAGGTCGACCCGTCGCTCAGCGTGCCCTCGAGGTCGGTCGCGAGATGCCACAGGTTCGGCAGCTTCACCGTGAACGGAATATCACTGGTCGCGAGCACCGAGGTGTGCGGGCGCAGCGACTTGAGCACGCTCTGCACGGCGAACTCGTGCTCGTCGCCGTCCTTCGACGAGGTCGCCAGGGTCAGGGCCGCCTCGCGGTCGTCTTCGGCATCCGCTCCCCGCGAGATCGTGCCGGCCAGCACCCGGGCATTGACCGAGCCGTGGTCGGCGCGAATGAGGGTTTCCGGGCTCGACCCGATGAGGCCGTCGACGGCGTAGGTCCAGCAGTCCGGGTAGCCGAGCGCGAGCTTGCTGATGGCGCGGCGCAGGTCGGACTCGGCCGGCACCCGCCCGACCAGGTCGCGGGCGAGCACGACCTTGTTGACCTGTTGGGTGCGAATGCGTTCGATGCCGGAGCTGACCGCGGTGCGAAAGTCTGCGGGGGGTAACGCTCCCGGGAGCAGCGCGATGCGATACTCGTCGCCGAGCGGATGCAGCGCGAGCGGGTTCGCGCCGGCGGTCTGGCCGGTCAAGTGAATGCGCGTCACCCAGCACTGGCCGTCTTCGCGGCCGACGATGATCTCGGGCACGATCAGCACGCTGGTCTGCGCGGAGGACTCGTCGAAGGCGAACGCACCGAAGGCCAGCAGCCCGGTGCCGGTGCGGGCCAGCGGGTCGGTCACGGTGGCCAGCGCGACGACTTGTTTCCACGCCGCCGCAGCATCCATCATGCGGGTCGGGCCGGAGAATTCGAGCCGCAGCGCGCAGCCGATGCCGGCCAAACCCTGGTTGCGACGCATCCAGAGCAGGGGCGTGCGGCCATCGAGCAGCAGGATCAGTTGGCGGATATCGGCTATCGGGGAGGTTTCGACCGTCAAGGCCTGCACATTCACTTCTGTAGCCTACGCCCGCGCCGCTGCTCCGATACGAACGCGTACCCCGGCAACCATGCAGTTTCGCCCCGCCCGAGCGACCTAGAATGATGGGGTGAATAGAGCAGACCTGAACAAACGGCCCGCGCAGGTGGCTGCCATGTTCGACGAGGTGGCCGCCCACTATGACCGCACAAATGCGTTGCTGTCGGTCGGGAACGCGTCGCTCTGGCGCCTCGCCACCACCAAGGCCGTCAACCCGCAGGCCGGGGAGCGCATTCTGGACATCGCCGCCGGCACCGGAACCTCCAGCGCAGCCCTCGCCCACAGTGGCGCCCACGTCGTCGCCGCCGACTTCTCGGCCGGCATGATCGAGGTCGGCAAGACCCGTCACGCGCACAACCCGAACATCGAATTCGTGCAGGCCGACGCCACGGCGCTTCCCTTCAAAGACAACGAATTCGACGCCGTCACCATCTCCTTCGGGCTGCGAAACGTGGTCGAACCGAAGAAGGCGCTCGCCGAGTTCTACCGGGTGACCAAGCCCGGCGGCCGCGTCGTCATCTGCGAGTTCTCGACCCCGCCGCTCACGCTCGTGCGCCAGAGCTATTTCGCCTACCTCAACCACGTGATGCCGCGGGTCGTGCGGCTCGCCTCGTCGAACGCCGAGGCCTACGACTACCTGGGGGAGTCCATCGCGGCCTGGCCGACCCAGCCGGTATTAAGCGGATGGCTGCGCTCGGCCGGCTACTCCAGCGTCGCCTACCGCAATCTCACGCTCGGCATCGTGGCGCTGCACCGTGGAACCAAATCCTGATCAACTCGATAGGCTGACTTACGTGAAATCCAGAGCCCCCGTGATCCGACGCAGCGCGTCGGTGACTAGCCAGGCGGGCCTCGGCGATCGTATCTTCTCGACTTCCGCCGATCGTGGCCTGGCCGCGAACATCGATTCCGGCATTGAACAGGTCGAAGACGCCCTGCTCGCCGAACTGGTCTACGCCAACGAAATCGCCACGGTCACCAGCCGCTACCTGCTCAACGCGGGCGGCAAACGGGTGCGTCCCATGCTCGCGCTGCTCACCGCGCACCTGGGCGAGGGCATTGTGCCCGACGTGGTCACCGCTTCGACGGCCATCGAACTGACCCACCTCGCCTCGCTCTACCACGACGACGTGATGGACGATGCCGACAAGCGTCGCGGCGTACCGAGCGCCCAAACGGTGTGGGGCAACTCCATCGCTATCCTCACCGGGGACCTGTTGTTTGCCCGTGCCAGTCAGCTGATGGCCCGGCTCGGTGAGCGCGCCATCAAGCTGCAGGCGACCACCTTCGAGCGCCTCGTGATGGGCCAGTTTCAGGAGACGGTCGGCCCGCGCGCCGGCGACGACCCGGTCGAGCATTACATTCAGGTGCTCGCCGGCAAAACCGGCTCGCTCATCGCGGCAGCCGCGCAGGGCGGGGTGGTGTTCTCCAACGCTCCGGCCGAGTTCGAGCAGCCCGTCGTCGACTTCGGCGAGAAGATCGGCGTGGCCTTTCAGCTCATCGACGATGTGCTCGACCTGTCGCCGCAGCCGCAGGAGACCGGCAAGGTGCCGGGAACGGACCTCCGGGCGGGAGTGGTGACGTTGCCGCTGCTTCGGTTGCGGGAACGCGCCGTGAGCGATGGGGCATCCGCTGATCTGCTGCAGCGACTCGAACGCGACGTCATGTCGGCCGGCGCTGAACAGGGTGAGGCTGCCGATGCGGCCATCACCGCGCTGCGCGAGCACGCCGTCACCGCCGAAACCCTCGCCGAGGCGCACGGCTGGGCCCGCGACGCGGTCGCTGCCCTCGCCCCGCTGCCGAAGGGCTCGGTTAAGAAAGCTCTCACCCGATTCGCCGAGACCATCGTCGAGCGCTCCAGCTAGAGCGTGTTGGGGCTTGCCCCGACTGCTCGCGCAGTAAGGAAACTTTCGTGACCAAATTGAGACTGGCCATCGTCGGCGCAGGCCCGGCCGGCATCTACGCCGCCGACATTCTGCTCAAGGCTGAGCGCAACTTTGAGGTCTCGATCGACCTGTTCGACCACCTTCCCGCGCCGTATGGGCTGGTGCGCTACGGCGTCGCGCCCGACCACCCGCGCATCAAGGGCATCATCACCGCCCTGCGCGGGGTGCTCGACAGCGGCGATATTCGCGTGTTCGGCAACGTGCGGTTCGGTGTCGATATCACCCTCGACGACCTCAAGAAACACTACAACGCGGTCATCTTCGCGACCGGGGCCGTGCAGGACGCCGACCTCAACATTCCGGGCGCCTCGCTGGACGGTTCCTACGGCGCCGCCGACTTCGTCAGCTGGTTCGACGGTCACCCCGACGTGCCGCGCACCTGGCCGCTCGAGGCGCGCGAGATCGCCGTGATCGGCAACGGCAACGTGGCCCTCGACGTGTCCCGCATGCTGATCAAGCACGCCGAGGACTTGCTTCCGACCGAGATTCCCGGAAACGTGTACGACGGGCTCGCGGCGTCACCGGTGACCGACGTGCACGTGTTTGGGCGCCGCGGGCCGACATCCGTTAAATTCACGCCGCTCGAGCTGCGCGAGATCGGCGAGCTGAAGGACGTCGACATGATCGTCTACGACGAGGACTTCGACTACGACGAAGCCGCCAAGGATGCCGTCGCGAGCAACAAGCAGGTTTTCGTGATCGACAAGACGCTGAACGCGTGGCGCACCCGCGAGACCGGCACGGCCAGCCGCCGCCTGCACCTGCACTTCTTCGCCAAGCCGGTCGAGGTCGTCGATGACGGCACCGGCCGGGTGGCTGCGTTTCGCTGGGAACGCACCATAACGGATGCCGCCGGCGGCGTCGTCGGCACCGGTGAGATTCGCGAGATCCCGGTTCAGGCCGTGTACCGGGCGGTCGGCTACTTCGGGTCGGAGCTGGCCGACGTGCCGTTCGACAAGAAGCGCGGTGTGATTCCCAACCGCGAGGGTCAGGTACTGCGGCGCGACCCCTCGGCCGGGACCGGCGGGCTGTTCAACCAGCAGATGTACGGCGTCTACGCGACCGGCTGGATCAAGCGCGGGCCGGTCGGCCTGATCGGCCATACCAAGAGCGACGCGATGGAAACCATCAAGCACCTGATCAATGACCTCGGGAACTGGTGGCGGCCCGAGTCGCCGTCGGAGGAGAGCATCGTGGCGCTGCTCTCCGATCGCGGCGTGCGCTACACCGGACTTGACGGCTGGCACAACCTGGACCAGCACGAGCTCGCGCTCGGTGAGGCGGCTGGCCGCACCCGCATTAAGGTCGTCGACCGCGACGAAATGGTCGCGGTCTCCCGCGCGGAGGAGCCCGCGCCGCCCCTCTCTTCTGACCGGGCCCGGGCCCGGAAACGGGGCCCATGTTCTATCATGGGCCCGCTTCCATAAGGTGGGCCCGGCGACCAAAATGGTGCGGGAGGTGCGGGAGGTGCGGGAGGTGCGGGAGGTGCGGCTAGCGGAAGTTCGTGAACTGCAGGGCCACGTCGAGGTCCTTGCCCTTGAGTAGGGCCATGACCGCCTGCAGGTCGTCGCGGCTCTTCGAGCTGACCCGCAGTTCGTCGCCCTGAATCTGGCTCTTGACGCCCTTGGGCCCCTCATCGCGAATGATCTTGCTGATCTTCTTCGCGTTCTCCTGGTCGATCCCGGCCTTCATCGACGTCTCGATGCGGTACTCCTTGCCGGAGGCGAACGGCGCGCCGGCATCGAGGCTGCGCAGGGAGATGCCGCGCTTGATCAGCTTGGACTCGAACACCTCGAGGATCGCCTTGACTCGCTCCTCGGTGTTCGCCTTCATGAGCACCTTCTCGCCGCTCATCGCGATCGAGGCCCCCACGTTCTTGAAGTCGTAGCGCTGCGCGACTTCCTTGTGCGCCTGGTTGAGGGCGTTGTCGACCTCCATCGGGTCGACCTTGCTGACGATGTCGAACGTTGAATCTGCCATTCCCCCATGGTATCTGACCCGCGAGAGCGCACGACGTGCGCGATTAAGCACTCCAAACGCGCTCTCGCGTTACTGATAGGCGTTTGATAGGCCACGGATGCCTCGGGCATAGACAGCGTCCTTAGGTTCGTTGTAGCGGCACAGGGAACAACGTGCCGAAGGTGAATATCTGAGGAGAACAATGAAGCTGCGCACACGCATCCGCCAAATGAAAGCCCGGTGGTGGGTGCTCAGCGGCGGCGTCATCGTGCTCGCCCTGGTCGGCGGTGGGGCCTGGTGGTTCATTGCCGCCCAGCCGACCAGTGCCGAGGCCACCCCGGCCACCCAGACCGTTGCCGCGAGTCTCGAGACCATGCAACAGAGCGTCACGGCGAGCGGCACCCTCACCCCGACCGTGCAGGAGGAGGTGTCCTTCGCGGCATCCGGAAACGTCACCGGGGTGAACGTGGCCGTCGGAACGGTGGTCGCGGCGGGCGACGTGCTCGCTACCGTCGACACCCTCACCGTCGACGCCGAGCTGCTCGCGGCCCGCGCCACCCTCGCCTCCGCTGCAGCGAAACTGGCCGACAGCGAGGACGCGAGTGACACAAGCACGGCCGACCTGGCCCAGATCGCCGCCAACGAGGCCAGCGCGACCACGGCACAGAACGGTGTCGATGAGGCCCTGGCCGCGCAAGCTGCCGTCACACTCACCGCGCCGGTCGCCGGACTCATCACCGTGGTCAACGTCGCCGTCGGCCAGGCCGTCTCGGGCGGCAGCACGACCGACGGCGCAGCGAGCGGCGGCGCAGCGGCCGGAACGGCGGAAACCGGAGCCGGCGCGACGACCACCGCCAGCAGCGCCGCCTTCACCATCGTCGGCACTGACTCCTGGACCGTCGACTTCACCGTCGGTGAAACGGATGCCGCCCTCATCGCGGCCGATAACCAGGTCGAATTGGCGCTCGATGACGGCACTGAGTTTTTCGGCACCGTCTCCGAGGTCGGCCTGCTGCCCTCAACGAGCACCGGTGTGGCCGCCTACCCGGTCGTCGTCGTGGTCACCGGATCCACTGAGGGCCTCTATGACGGCGTCGCGGTGACCGCGGACATCGTGTACGAACGCCGCACCGACGTGCTGACGGTGGCCAGCGCCGCTGTGACCAGCGTGGCGGGGGAATCCGTTGTGACCGTACTGGACGCCGACGGTAACGAGGTCTCGACGCCGGTCACCGTCGGGGCCACGATCGGCAACCTCACCGAGATCACCGAGGGACTCGCCGAGGGCGACGAGGTCGTCATGGCATACTTCACCCCCGGCAGCGGCAACACCGGCACCGACCGCACCGGCATGATGCCGACCGGCGACATGCCCACCGGCGACTTTCCGGCCGGTCAGATGCCCGGAGGTCCCGACAATGGGTGAGCCGTCGAAAGCGGATGCCCCGGTCATCGAATTGCGTAACGCCGGCAAGACCTACCGCTCCGGCAGCATCGAATTCGAAGCCCTCAAGGGCATCGACCTCGCGATTCATGAGGGCGAATACGTCGCCATCATGGGGCCATCGGGGTCGGGAAAGTCCACGATCATGAACATTCTCGGCTGCCTCGACACCCTCAGCCGCGGCGAATACCGCCTCGGCGGCACCGACGTGAACGATCTCGACGAGGTCGAACTCGCCGAGATTCGCAACCGCCAGATCGGGTTCGTGTTTCAGGGCTTTAATCTGCTGTCGTCGCTGACGGCCTGGCGCAACGTGGAATTGCCGCTGACCTATGGGGGAGTGCCGCGGCACGAGCGCAAAGCCCGCGCCGAGCAGGCGCTCAACCGGGTCGGTCTCGGTGACCGGTTCGAGAACCGGCCGGGCGAGCTCTCCGGCGGACAGCAGCAGCGCGTGGCCGTGGCTCGCGCCCTGGTCGGTGAGCCGACCATGATTCTGGCCGACGAACCGACCGGAAACCTCGACTCGGTGTCGACCCAGGACGTGCTCGCCCTGTTCGACGAACTGCACGCCCGCGGCCGCACCATCGTGCTCATCACGCACGAGCTCGAGGTCGCCCGCCGGACCGCCCGCATTATCTGGGTGCGCGACGGCGAAATTCTCCAGGACGAACTGACCGAGGAGGTTGCCGCATGAGCTGGCTCGAATCCTTCCGCACCAGCTGGAGCGCTGTCTACTCGCACGCACTGCGGTCGATCCTTACGGTGCTCGGAATTCTGATCGGAATCGCCGCCGTCATCCTCACCGTCGGCCTCGGCCTCGGCACCCAGAAAGACGTCAGCGCGCAGATCAGTTCGCTCGGCAGCAACCTGCTGATCATCGCCCCCGGCAGCAGCACCGACACCGCCGGCCTGCGCGGCGGCTTCGGCTCGACTTCGACGCTGACCATAGCGGATGCGCAGGCGCTTACGTCGAGCGTTAACGCTCCCGATATTTCCGCGGTCGCCGCCGAAAAGACCCTGTCGCTGTCGCTCGAAGCGAATGACACGAACTGGACGACATCCGTTACCGGCACGACCACGTCGTGGCTGGACGTGCGCGCCCGCACGCTCAGCATGGGCGCTTTCATCAGTGCTGACGACGAGGAAACCTCGGCCGCGGTCGTGGTACTCGGCCCTGAGACCGCCGACGAACTGTTCGGTACGCAGCGGGTGGTCGGCCAGTCCGTGGTGATCAGCGACAAAACGTTCCAGGTGATCGGCGTGCTCGATGCGGCCGGATCGGACTCCTCGTCCAACCTCGATGACGTGGCCATCGTGCCGTTCTCGACCGCTGCGAGCGTACTCGTCGGCGGCACCGAAAGCGCGGCCGTGTCGACCATCTACCTGCAGGCGGCGAGTGACAGGCAACTCTCGGCCGCCTACCAGGAGGCCGAAACCCTGCTGCTGAACCTGCACTCGATCACCGACAGCACGGCCGCCGACTTCACCATCAGCAGCCAGTACGCCCTGGTGAGCACCGCAACGGTCGTTTACGAGACTCTCACGATTCTGCTCACCGGCGTCGCGGCGCTGTCGTTGCTGGTCGGCGGCATCGGCGTCATGAACATTATGCTTGTCTCGGTCTCGGAGCGCACCCGCGAGATCGGCCTGCGCAAGGCCCTCGGGGCGCCGCCAGGCGCCATCCGCCGGCAGTTTCTGATCGAGGCGGCCATTCTCGGCCTCAGCGGCGGACTGCTCGGCGCGATACTCGGGGTCACCGCGGCCCTGCTGTTGCCGGGCGTGATCGGCAGCTCGATCGTCGTCTCGCCAGCCGCGGTCGGGCTCTCCATCGGCGTCGCCATCGTGATCGGCCTGAGCTTCGGCGTCTACCCGGCAACCCTGGCCGCCCGCCTCGCTCCCATTGACGCCCTGCGCAGTGAATAACTTCCATGCTTTCGAACGAAATGAGACCACTGACATGATGAAACTCAAGCGCCGGGCGGCATTCGCTGGCGGGGCACTCGCCCTCGGCGGCGTGCTGCTGCTCTCGGGCTGCGCCGGCACCGACAGCACGGCGGCCGCGGCCAGCACGACGGACACGTCAACGGAACAGCAAGCCAGGGTCGCGCCCGGCCTTACCGGCGAGATCGGGGCTCTGACCGGGCATACCTTTCAGCTGCAGGACAGTGATTCCCAGACCGCGGTGACCTATTCCGACGCCACGACCTTCACCTCGACGCTCGCCGCGACACTGGCCGACGTCAGCGTGGGCGAGTGCGTGAATGTGTCGAGTGCGGCAGCGGCCGACGGCACGGATGCCGCAACCGTCGCGACGAGCGTCGCCGTCGCCGTCGCCGTCGCCGTCACCGACGCGGTCGACGGCGCATGCGCGTCGGGCCTGGGCGGACTGGGTGGCGGTGGCATGCCCGGTAGCACGCCACCGACCGATATGCCAAGCGATATGCCAACCGATCTGCCCGAGGATATGCCGATGGGTGCCGACGGGACCGCCCCGACTGGTATGCCGACCGATCTGCCAGCGGATGCCGGCGGCTTCGGTCCCCGCACGACCGGCCTCGTCACCGCGGTCACCGCAACCGCCATCACGGTCGATTTGACCGACGTTGACGGTGTGGTGGCGAGCGAGACGGTGACGGTCGACGACTCGACCAGCTACACCAAGACATCCGCGTCTGATGCGTCGGCGCTTGCGGTCGGACTGTGCGCGAGCGCCCAGGGCGAGGCCGACGACACCGGAAGCTTTGCGGCTAGTGCTGTCGCACTCTCGGTGGCCGGCGACGACGGCTGCGTGAGCGCCATGGCCGGCCCCGGTGGCCGAATGGGTGGCGACGCAAATGAGTAAGCGCACCGCGACCAACACGAGCGCGGCGGCATCCACTGGGGAGAACCAGCCATCCGCTGTACAGCACCAGCCATCCGCGAAGAGGCTGCGTGCAGCCCGGCAGAAGCACCGGCGGTTACTCGCTGTGGGGACGGTCACGGCTGTGCTCGTCGCCTCCGGCGGCGGCGTCGCCTACGCCCTGACCCGTGCCGAGGGCGGCGACTACCGCACGGTCGCAGCCGCGCTCGGTTCGGTCAGCGAATCGCTCGACCTGGTCGGGACCCTGGCCTCAGCCAGCCGCAGCGACGCATCGTTTTCGGTCGCCGGCACGGTGAGCAGCGTGGCCGTGAGCCTGCGTGATACGGTGACCGCCGGACAGACCCTCGCCACCCTCGACGTTGCGAGCCTGAACGACGCGATCGACGAGGCAGAGGCCCAGGTCGCGAGCGCCGAGATCACTCTCGAGAGTGACCTCGACTCGCAGACGGCGACGGCGACGGCGAGCGCGACGAGCACCGTGACAACGGATGCTGCGGCCACCTCGACGACGTCTGCTGCGTCGGGTGCGGGCGCTGCCTCGGGGGCCTCCTCTGCTTCGACCTCTGCTTCGACCGGCGCGGTCTCGACCGCTATGGCGGAAGCCGTCACGGCGGTCGGCGCCGCGCAAGCCGCCCTGCTCGCCCAGTACGACGCGGCCGTGACCGCGCTCGCCGCGACCGACGCCGCCATCGCGTCGACGACCGACGTTTGCTTGCCCTTCCTGGAGGCCGCGTTCGACGAGGCTGCGGCGGATGAGACCGCGGACGCGACCGCGGATACGACTGCTGACACAACGGTAGATATAACGACGGACACAACGGTAGATATAACGACGGACACAACTGCAGATACGACTGCAGATACGACTGCAGATACGACCACCGACAAGACCGCCGCGACCCCCCTGACCGCAGCCGAGAAGCTTGCGGCCGCGAAGCTCGCCCTCGCCGACTGCCAGAGCGCCATCACCGCCGTGCTCGCCGGCCAGACCGCGACCAACGAGGCTCAGGTTGGCGTGCTCACGCTCGTCGATGACCTCAACCAGTCCGTCAGCGCGCTACAGAAAGCGGTAGCCGGCACGGCGAAGTCCGGTTCGACGGGGAGTACCGCCGCCACGGTTCCGAGCACCAGCGCGAGCACCGGATCAAGCGCCGCGTCGGCGACCAGCGCGGCTGCGACATCCGCTGCCGAACTGCCGAGCACCACCGCGGGTGGCGCTGCGGCCACAACGGTCGCCTCGGCCGAAACCATTGTGACCGACCAGGCCGAGATCGACGCGGCCGTCGCGGAGCTGGCGATCGCTGAGCGCAATCTGACGCTGGCGACGCTGACCAGCCCGATCGCCGGTACCGTCGCGGCCGTCGCCCTGGCGGTCGGTGACACCGTCACGGCGTCATCGTCCAGTGCCGTGATCACCATCATCGGTGAGGACGGTTTCGTGGTGAGCACGACCGTCTCGCTCCCCGACATCGCCGGGGTCGTCGTCGGCCAAAGCGCAGCCGTCGATGTCGCGAGCGTTGACGACGAGTTGTCCGGAATGGTCAGCTCGATCGGAATCCTGAACGTGTCATCGTCGTCAACGCCGTCCTATACGGTGCAGATTGCGCTGGAGAGCACCGACCCCGCCTTGTTGAACGGCGGCTCGGCCGCGGTCGCCGTTGCGGTGGCGAGCCTCGACGAGGTGTTTACCGTGCCGACTTCGGCCGTGCACCTGGCCGATGCGATTTACACGGTCGATCTGCTCGAGAATGGCGTTTCGATGAGTACCGAGGTGATGGTGGGTGCGGTCGGTTCCGAACTGACCGAGATCAGGTCGGGAATCGACATCGGTGACACGGTGATTCTGGCCGATCTGAATGCCGCCATCGCCAGCTCCGAGACCGAGACCGAGAGCGGACTCGCGGGCCTCGGCGGCTACACGTCGACCGAGCTGCGCACCCCGCCGGCCGGTAGGGTTGGGCCGCCCGCCGGGTAGACGCCCGCCTTGTCAAACGTGCTGATTTCTCGGTGAGGCATTTCGTCTTGTATTGTTAACCCCGCGTCTCCGGTCAAGTGATTACACCTGGTCGGGAGCGTCTGGCGAGTTACCCAAGCGGCCAAAGGGATCTGACTGTAAATCAGACGGCGTAGCCTTCGTGAGTTCGAACCTCGCACTCGCCACCAGCAGAACAGGCAGGCCTCAGGGCCTGCCTGTTCTCGTTAACACCGCTACCTGTAGCGTGGGGGCATGACGCATCCTGCCCCGACCGAGCTGCTGGACCTCGCACGCACCATCGCCCTCACCGCGGGCGCGCTCGCCCACCGGCGCCGCGCCGAGGGGGTCGAGATCGCCGCGTCGAAGTCCTCGCCGGAGGACATCGTCACCGCGGCCGACCGTGAGGTCGAGCGGCACATTCGTGAATTGCTCTCCGACGCCCGGCCGAACGACGGGTTTTACGGCGAAGAATCCGACGCGACCGGCGGAACGAGCGGGCTCACCTGGGTGGTCGACCCCATCGACGGCACCGTCAACTACCTCTACGGCATCCCGTTCTACGCCGTCAGCATCGCCGTGGTGCAGGGCGATCCCGATCCGGCCAGTTGGAACACCCTCGCCGGCGCGGTCGTCAACCCGGCCCTCGGCGAGGTGTTCACCGCTTCCGAAGGGTCGGGAGCCTGGCTCGGCGACCAGCGCCTGCACGTGAACCCGGACGTTCCGCTCTCGCTCGCCCTGGCCGGCACGGGCTTCGGCTACGAGGCGGCGCGGCGGGTGTGGCAGGCGAACGTCGTTGGCGGTCTCATCGGCCAGGTGCGGGACATCCGTCGCATCGGGTCGGCCGCACTCGACCTGTGTTCGGTCGCCTGCGGGCGGCTCGACCTCTATTTCGAACGCGGACTCAACCCGTGGGATCACGCCGCCGGCGCCCTGATCGCCCGCGAGGCTGGTGCCCGGGTCGGCGCCCTGCAAGCGGATGCCGAGGGTCGCGACCTGCTCATCGCCGCAGCTCCCAGCCTCTACGGTCAGTTCGAACCCGTGCTGGCCGAGCTATTCGACCGTTTTCCGGCTCCCGCGCAGGAAGCTTGACTCTTTACCCACTTACCCAAATCGGGGTGTGATCCGTTGCGTTCCTCTGCTACTCTCAGGTTTGCGCGCTATCCTTAATCAATTCGTTATATTGGCCAGTCGTTGTTCGGCGTTGTCCAGTACGAGCACCAGTTCCCGTCCGCCTCGCTGAAAGCTGCACTTTGTCACGTCACACTCCATCCCTGGATACTTCCGTGTCCGGCGAGAGTGACGACGCTGTCTTTCCCCCCGTGGAACCTGCGGCCCTGACCCGGCGTCAGTTGCGCGAGCGCGAGCGCGAGCGCGTGGCATTCGCCACCGCAGCGCCGGTCGACGAAAACGTCGCAGAGGTCGTGCGGCTCAGCCCTGCCGCCGATTTGATCGTCGCTGCGAACCTGACCGAACCCGACCTCGAACCGCCCGTTGTGACCGAGACCGACCGCATCGTCGCGGCCGTCGCGGTCGCCGATGCCGAGCCCACCGACTACGAAAAGTTGCTGGTTCTCGGTGACACCCAGTCGATTCCGACCGTAATTCCCGCGGCCGGCGCTCGGCCTCGCCGCCGCCAGCGCACCGAGCAGACGGCGGGGGAGTCCTTCGCTCCAGCCCGCGATTTCGTTCCGGCCGGCACGCTGCCGCGTCGCGCGGCCCCGTCGCGCCCGCTCGGCAGCAGCATGCGCAAACGCGCCGCTAAGGGTGCGTCGATCCTCGCGATGTCCTTCGTCGCCCTGATGGCCGTCGCCACGTCCCTTCCGGCTGAGGCGCTGCTCTCGGCGCAGGACGTGCAGGCCTCAGCTCTGCAAGCCCAGCGCGTTCTGCCGGCCGAAGACATTCAGAGCATGGACCTGGCCGACGGCGACACTCTCACCGTCGAACGTGACGGGTATGAGTCAAGCTCGATCGCCGAGGTGGCCGCGGCCAGCGGCATCCGTTTGGAAGATACCTTTACCAACAACCCGAACGGAACCATTCAGTGGCCGTTTGCCGTCGGTGTGCACATCGGCGACCGCTTCGGCCCGCGAAATTGCGCCGGATGCTCCGCTAACCACGGCGGCCAGGACTTCAACCCGGGTATCGGTGCGCCGATTCAGGCTATCGCCGACGGAGTGGTCAGCTACGCCGAAGACGGCGAAGCCAGCCTCGGCGTGCATATGATGATCGACCACATGATCAACGGCGAGCTCGTCACGACCGTCTACGCGCATATGATCCACGGATCGATGCTGTTCAAGGAGGGCGACCTGGTCAAGGTCGGCCAGGTCATCGGCAAGACCGGCAGCACAGGCATGTCGACCGGCCCGCACCTCCACCTGGACATCCGAATCGGCGGCAAGGACGGCACCAAGATCGACCCCCTCGAGTGGCTTTATGCCAACACGAATTAGCCCACGTTCACCCGTTTCACCCGTCGGCGCGCGAAGAACCCACCCTATTTTCGTGTTAGTTATGCGCCTGTGTGGGCGGAAACCTGCCCACGCCGGGGTGCCCGGGGCTATTCCGGTTCCGTGCGCCCGCGCATGAAGGACTCGAGCAGGCCCTTTGGCAGCGGAAACGGCGGCAGGCCGTCGAAGCTGAACAGGTCGGCGTCATCGGCAGCGGGCCCCCGCGCCACGACCTGGTCGTGCAGCAGCTCCATCTTCACGTCGAGGCGATTGGCGGCATCCGCTGCCTGCCGCAGGTCCTCGACGAGCGTGTCGGGCACGGCGCCGTTGTACTTGTAGAAGATCTTGTGCTCGAGGCTGGCCCAGAAGTCCATCGCAATCGTGCGAATTTGAATCTCGACCGTGACCGGCTGCACCCGGTCCGACATGAACACTGGAATCGCCACGATCAGGTGCAGGCTCTGGTAGCCGTTCGCCTTCGGCTCCCGGATGTAGTCCTTCTCCTGCAGCACCGTGACATCCCGTTGCCCGGCGAGCAGGTCGCGAATGCGATAAGTGTCGGAGATGAAGCTGCAGGTGATGCGAATTCCCGCGATGTCCTGGATATTGTCACGAATACCATCGAGCTCGAGCGGATGCCCCTTGCGGATGGCCTTCTTGAGAATGCCCTCCGGCGACTTGAGCCGCGAGCTGACATGCTCGATCGGGCTGTAGTCGTGAATCGAGCTGAATTCTTCCTTCAAAATGTTGATCTTGGTCAGCATTTCGTCGGTCGCGAACTTGTAGGACATCATGAATCGGGTCAGTTCGAGCTTGAGCTCGCGCATGGCGGCGATGGTCCCCAGCGCGGTGTTTGCAGCATCGTCTGGTTGGTCGAGCGCGTCGGTCATGCTGTTACGGCGCGCAACCAGGCGGTCGCGTCACCGGGCAGGGTGCGGCCGACGAGGTCTTCGCTCGCGAGCAGCACGTCGCCGGCGGGCAGTTGAAGGGATGCCGCGCCCGTGTTCGCCACGATCGTCACGTCGCCGTTGCGGTAGGCCACGACGTCCGGCCCGAAGCCGTCGATCCATTCCACCGTGCCGGAGGCGAGGGAGTGCTCGCGGCGCAGGTTCAGCGCGTGCTTGTACAGCTCGAGGGTGGATCCGGCTACACCGTTTTGTTGGTCGCGGGCCAGTCCGGCCCACTCAGCCGGTTGTGGCAGCCAGCTCTTCGCGCCGGTGCTGAAGCCGAACGACGCGCTCGCACCTTCCCACGGAATCGGCACGCGGCATCCGTCTCGCCCGTACCGCTCACCGTTGGTGCGAAACCAGGTGGGGTCTTCGCGGGCGTGGTCGGGCAGGTCGACGGCCTCGGGCAGCCCGAGTTCCTCGCCCTGGTAGAGGTAGCTCGAGCCCGGCAGCGACAGCATCAAAGCGGATGCTGCCCGCGCGCGTTGCAGCCCGACCGCAGTGTCCGGCAGTCCAACGGTCTTGGGCCCAATGCCGTGCCCCTGCAGGTTCTCGCCGGTGAGGGCGAGCCGGGAAGCGTGCCGCACCACGTCGTGGTTCGAGAGCACCCAGGTGCTCGGGGCTCCCACGTTGCCGAAGGCTTCGATCGACTCGTCGATGACGCTCCTGAGCTTTGCTGCGTTCCAGGGCGTCTCAAGGTAGGCGAAGTTGAAGGCCTGGTGCATCTCGTCCGGGCGCACCCACTTGGCCATCTGGCTGAGCGGGTCGACCCAGGCTTCGGCCGCGAGGACGCGGTCGCCGGGGTAGGCGGCGAGCACCTTGTGCCAGTCGCGGTAGATCTCGTGCACGCCGTCCTGCGCCCAGTAGGGCGCGGTCACGGGCGATTCGGCGCTGATGCCGGGCTCGAGGGTGGCCGGGGCGCCGCCCATGCTGCCGCCCTCGGCGGGTGGCGTGTAATCGGGGAGGCCGGGAGCCTTGATCATGCCGTGCGCGACATCCACTCGAAAACCATCGACGCCGCGGTCGAGCCAGAAGCGCAGCACCGCGCGAAACTGTTCGCGCACCCATTCGCTGTCCCAGTCGAAGTCGGGCTGGCTGGTGTCGAACAGGTGCAGGTACCACTGGCCGGGGGTGCCGTCGGGGTCGGTCGTGCGGGTCCAGGCGAGGCCGCCGAAGACGGACTCCCAGTTGTTCGGCGGCAGGTCGCCGTTCTCGCCCTTGCCATCGCGAAAGGTGTAACGGGCGCGCTCTGCGCTGCCCGGGCCGGCGGCGAGGGCTGCCTGAAACCAGCCGTGGTCGCTCGAGGAGTGGTTCGGAACGATGTCGACGATGACGCGAATGCCCAGGTCGTGGGCGGTGCGCTGCAGCACCTCGAAGTCGTCCAGGGTGCCGAACAGCGGGTCGACGTCGCAGTAGTCGGAGACGTCGTAGCCGGCGTCGCGTTGCGGCGACGTATAGAAGGGAGAGAGCCAGATGGCGTCGATGCCAAGCTCTTTGAGTTGGGGCAGTCGCGAGCTGATGCCGGCGAGGTCACCCATGCCGTCACCGTTTGCGTCGGCGAAGGACCGCGGGTAGATCTGATAGATAACGGCCGTGCGCCACCATTCGGTGCCGGAAGTCAGTTTGGTGCCAGTCATATTTAAATGCTACGGCATCGGTAGTGGATGCTCGGTGTGGGCTAAGTGGTCTCGATCGCCTTGCTGGGGTGATAAAGTTTCTAGGTTGCCAAAAACGCGGCATTGCTACTGTTTTTTGGTTGCTCTGCCCCCTTAGCTCATTGGTAGAGCACTTCCTTGGTAAGGAAGAGGTAGTGGGTCCGATTCCCACAGGGGGCTCAGGCTTGGAAGCGAACAGCCGACAAGTCGCGGCGGGGTAGCTCAGTTGGTTAGAGCACACGGCTCATAATCGTGGTGTCGCGGGTTCAATTCCCGCTCCCGCTACACGGTATTCACTAAAATCGCCCCGGACTTCTGCGGAAGTCCGGGGTGTTTCTAACTGGGGGCGGTCGGTCAGTCTTCCCGGTTCCGGCGCCCTGCAGCATGTCATGGGCGAGCGGATGTTCACCAGCCGCATTCCTATCGACAGCGCTGGTGTGCACGTGACCGACCGGCACGTGTTCGCCCCACGCCCGATGATCGGGTGCATCGGAACGGCGCCCGCTGCTCAAAAGCGTGCTCTGACTCACCGTGAGCGGATGCCGCGAGCCGCGGCATTCGCTCACGAACACCCTCCGGCACGGTAGTGCATTACTCATTTGCCGCCCGGCGGTGGATACTGGGCGGCACGAGGCTCGCAGCGGCCGCGTCGGCAAGTGAGGAGCCACCGAGGTGTTATCGATTCAAAAAGTGGAGCAGGGTTCGACGTTGCGGGACCGTATCGCGCAGTCGCTCGCGGCCGCGATCAACACCGGTGAACTCGCTCCCGGAACCCTGGTGACCGTGCCGACCCTGGCCATCCGCTTCGAGGTGTCGGCCACCCCAGCTCGGGAGGCAATGCTGGATCTGGAACAACGAGGATTCGTGACCTCGGTGCGCAACAAGGGTTTTCGGATGACGCAGATGAGCGATAAAGACCTGCGCGACGTCATCGAGTTGCGCCAGCTGCTCGAGGCTCCCACGATGGGCGCCCTCGCCGGAACACTCGATGCTGAGACGCTCACGCGCTGGCGCGGCGTGGCTGAACAGATCTCTGAGTATGCGCGGCAGAAGGACCTGGCCGGATTTCTCGCCGCTGATCGGCAGTTTCATCTCGGGTTGCTGGCCTTGCACGGCAGCGCCCGGCTGGTCGAAATGGTCGGCGAACTGCGCGCGCAAACTCGAATGGTGAGCATCGCCGCGATGATGCAGAGCGACGAGTTGTGGGGCACGGCGCGCGAGCACCACGTCATGCTCGATCTGCTGGCCAGCGGAGAATCCGAGGCGCTGCGTGAGCTCACCGTCAGCCACCTCGGCACCGTGGCCGGGTGGAGCTCGGATCCCGCCGGGCCGCACTGAGCCCGGAGTGTGGACGCCGGTGCAACGATCCGCGTGTGTAATATGTCATACAGCACTGGGGTGTTTGGGTGCTTGTTCCAAGCCGTCTTGCGATCAAGGCGTGTAGAACACTTGCTCGGCGCTCTCACAGGAGAGGCACACATAAGAATCTCAAAGAAGAGCACATTGCTCCTCGGCGTCGCCACAGCGATGCTTCTTGCGACATCGGGTTGCAGCGGCGGATTGCTCGCCGCCGACGAAGCCGGCAGCGAAGAGACCGGCACGGTCAAGCTGGCCATGGTCGTTCCCATCTCGGGCAGCAGCGCCCCAACCGGCGAATACATGGCCAATGCGGCGCAGCTCGCCGTGGACGAAATCAACGAGGCCGGCGGCGTTCTGGACGGCCGCCAGCTCGAGCTACTCGTCGAAGACGAAGCCTGCGACGCCCAGCAGGGCGTGGCGAGCGCCAACAAGGCCGTCTCGGCCGGCGCCGTCATTTCGGTCGGCGGCTACTGCTCCGGCGCAACACTGCCGCAGCTACCGATCTTCGAAGAGGCCAACGTGCCCATGATCATTCCGGCGGCCAACTCGCAGGACCTCGTCAACCAGGGCCTCAAAAACGTTTTCCTGGTCAACGGCACGGGCAATCAGCAGTCCACTGCCGCTCTCGAGTACATGTTGAAGACCGGCGTCGCCTCCGTCGCCCTCGTCGACGATAACGACAGCTACTCGGCGGACATCACCGCGGAGACCGCCCGCCTGATCGAGGAAGACGGCACAGTAACGCTCGCCCTGGGCACCTCGGTCACTCCCGGTGAGAGCGACTATTCCGCCGCCGTGCGCGACATCATGAATGCCGACCCGGAGCTCGTCTACTGGACCGGCTACTACCAGGAGGGCGGTCTCATTATCAACCAGCTGCGCAATTCCGGCTTCGAAGGCGACATAATGGTGGCCGACGGCAGCGTCGACGGCTCCATCTCGGAAATCGTCGGGGCCGGTGCCGAAGGCGTACTCGCCACAATGACCCAGACCCCCGACACCCTCGAGGGTGGCGGCGATTGGATCGCCAGCTACGAAGAGGCTTTCGGCAGCGCTCCCGGACCGTTCTCGCTGCAGTCCTATGACGCGGTTCGCGTTGCGGCGCACGCCATCGACGAGGCTGGCTCGACCGACGGCGACGCGATCATCGCGGCGCTCGAGGCCATCGACGGGTTTGAGATGTTCTCCGGCCCGCTCACCTTCACGGCCGATCACACCCTGTCGAACGGTGGATTCATCATCCTGTCCATTCAGGATGGCGCCTTCGCCCTCGAGGATGACCTGTCCTGATCCTGTAGTTCTGATCATTGGGTCCGGACTCTGGTCTTGAACGCAAGATCCTGACCCCTGAAGCGGATGCCGCGGCCCACGCCGCGACATCCGCTCCACTGCTTACAGAAAACGGACCAACATGATGCAAATTATCTGGGACGGGTTGTTTGTCGGCTCGTTCTACGCCTTGATCGCGCTGGGCTACAGCATGGTCTACGGCATCATTAAACTTCTCAACTTCGCCCACGGTGACATCTATATGCTCGGTGCCTTCATCGGCTTCGTCATGCTGGCCTCCGTCGGAGGTCTTCCCGGGGCGCTGAGCATCGGCGCCCTGCTCGTCGTGCTGCTGCTGAGCATGCTGCTCACCGGCGGTGCCGGCGTTCTGATCGAACGGTTCGCCTACCGCCCCCTGCGCAATGCCCCACGATTAGCCGTGCTGATCACGGCCGTCGGCGTTTCGTTCACCCTGCAGTACGGCGTGAGCGCCATCGCCGGGCCGAACCCGCGCAGCTACCCGGTGCGCCTCGAAGGCGACGTGTTCGACGTGCTCGGCGCTCGCATCTCGCTGCCCCAGGTGCTGCTCATGGCCATCGCCGCGATCTTGATGATCGCGCTCAATACCTATATTCAGAAAACATCGACCGGTCGCGCCATGCGCTCGATCTCGCTCGATATGAAGGGTTCTCTGTTGATGGGAATCAACGTCAACTCGGTCATCACCCGTACGTTCTTTATCGGGTCGGCCCTGGCCGGGGCCGCCGGAGTCATGGCCGGCGCCTACTACGGAAAAATCGACTTCATGATGGGGTTTCTGATCGGCCTCAAGGCGTTCACCGCGGCCGTGATTGGCGGCATCGGCAATATTCAGGGGGCCATGCTCGGCGGCCTGGTATTGGGCCTGATCGAAGCCTTCGGTGCCTCGGTGTTCGGCGGCGAGTGGCGTGACGTATTCGCCTTCGTGGTGCTGATCCTCTTCCTCACTTTGCGTCCGACCGGAATTCTCGGCGAACGGGTTACGGAGCGTGTCTAGCATGAGTGGAACAACATTTAAGAGCCAGGCACCCCGCCGCACCGGCCCCGTCGCCGCCTGGGTGTCCGGACTGTTCGAGAGCAAGTACCTGGGCTGGATCGCCCTGGCCGCTGCCCTGCTCGCCCCGCTGCTCACCGCATCGCCGTACTCGCTCAATGTGATGACGACGGCGGCGATCTTCGTGATGCTCGCCGCTGGCCTCAATATCGTCGTCGGCTACTGCGGCCTGCTCGACCTCGGCTATATCGCGTTCATGGCCGTCGGCGCCTACACGGCCGGCATCTTTGCCAAGGCCTTCGAACTGCCCCTGATCTTCACCATCCCAGCGGTGTTGGTCATGACCATTCTGGCCGGACTCATCATCGGAGCGCCGACACTGCGTCTGCGCAGCGACTACCTGGCCATTGTCACGCTCGGCTTTGGCGAAATCACCCGCATCACGGCCAATAATCTCACCATCACGGGCGGGCCATCCGGTATCTTCGGCATTCCCAAACTGCTGGCCTTCGGTGATTTTAGCCTGCACAGTCCCGCCGTGTTCTACTACGTGACCATCCTGATTGTGGCGTTCTTCGTGCTGGCCTCGGCCCGGCTGGGCAAGTCCCGGCTCGGACGGGCCTGGCGGTTCGTGCGCGAAGACGAGGATGCCGCCGAGGCGATGGGCATTCACACCTACAAGGTGAAGCTCATGGCGTACATTTTCGGGGCCATCTGGGGCGGCTTCGCGGGCGTGCTGTTCGCCTCGCACCTCTCGGCGATCTCCCCGAAGAGCTTCGTCTTTCTGCAGTCGGCCCTCGTGCTGATGGCCGTCGTGCTGGGCGGCATGGGCAACATGCGCGGGGTCGTTGTCGGCGCCCTCGTCATCACCCTGCTGCCCGAACTGCTGCGCGACCTCTCGGAATACCGCTATCTGGCCTTTGGTCTGCTGCTCGTGGTCGCGATGGTGTTTCGGCCCAAGGGCCTGTGGCCGGCTCCCGGCCATGAAGAGGAACGCGGGAACAGGAACGAGCCGCCACAAACCGCGGTCGACGCCGCGGTCGCGAGAGGGGAAAGCCGATGAGCGTCGTACTCGGGGTCAACGACCTACAGATCGCCTTCGGCGGCGTCAAGGCCGTCGACGGCCTCACCTTCGACGTGCACGAGAAGGAGATCATCGCGGTGATCGGTCCGAACGGGGCCGGCAAGACCAGCGCGTTCAACTGCATCACCGGCTTCTACAAGCCGACCGGCGGTTCGGCCCTGATGGACGGCACCGACATCACCGGAAAACGACCGGCCGACATCGCCGCGGTCGGTGTCGCGCGCACGTTCCAGAACCTGCGCCTGTTCAACGACCTGACCGTACTCGACAATGTGCGCGCCGGCATGCACCTGAACAGATGCCAGAGCTGGGCGGATGCTATTTTCCACACCCCCCGGTTCAAACGCAGCGAGGCCGCCTACACGGAAGAAGCGCACTACTGGCTCGACTTCGTGAACTTCGAGGGCCCGCGCGGGGTGCCGATCGGCAACCTCTCCTATGGGCAACAGAAACAGGTCGAGATTTCCCGGGCCCTGGCCCGAAAATTCAAGCTGCTGCTGCTCGACGAGCCGGCCGCCGGGCTCAACTACACGGAGAAGCAGAATCTGCTCGAACTGTGCCGCCGCATCCGCGATCTCGGCACCTCGATCGTGCTGATCGAGCACGACATGGGACTGGTCATGGAACTGTCGGAACGCATCGTGGTGATGAACTTTGGGCGCGAGATCGCCGAGGGAACCCCGACCGAGGTCAAAGCGAACCCCGCCGTGATCGAGGCCTACCTCGGCAAGGACGAGGAGGTGCAGATCGATGGCAATGCTTGAATTCGACAACGTCGAGGTCTATTACGGCAAGGTACAGGCGTTGCGCGGGCTGAGTCTGCACGTTGACGAGGGCGAGATCGTGGCCCTGCTAGGCAACAACGGCGCCGGCAAAACGACGACGCTCTCGACCGCGTCGGCTCTGGTGAAAGCCAGCTCGGGGCACCTGACCTTCAACGGCAGCGACATCAGCCGGGCCACTCCCTGGGATGTCGTGTCGGCCGGGCTCATCCACGTGCCCGAAGGGCGGCGCATCTTCAGCACACTCTCGGTGATGGAGAACCTGCAGCTGGGTGGCTACCTGGTCAAGGACCGGAGTCTCGTCGCCGCGCGGATTGAGCACGTGTTCGAGCTGCTCCCGCTGCTGTTCGAACGCAGAACGCAGCAGGGTGGCACGCTCTCCGGCGGCGAGCAGCAGATGCTCGCCATCGGTCGCGGGCTCATTGCCGGCCCGAAGATGCTCATGCTGGACGAGCCCTCAATGGGTCTCGCGCCGCTGATCGTCAACCAGGTGATGGACGTCATCAAGGAGATTCGCGCCCAGGGCACGACCGTGCTCCTGGTCGAGCAGAACGCGAAAGCCGCCTTGCGGGTCACCGACCGCGCCTATGTCATCGGAAGCGGAGTCACCACGGTCGAGGGGCAGGGTGCTGACCTGCTGAACGACCCCCGCATCATCGACGCGTACCTCGGCGCGTAACGACGGGCCCGAACGGATGTCGCGCGCGGCATCCGTTCGGGCCCGTGTTCGGGGGTAATATTCCGTTAACCGGGACTTCCCCGCGCATGAATGAAAGGTCGGACTATGAACCCGCTGCTCATCATTGTGGCCATTGTTGCGGTCGTGCTGCTCATTACCGGTGGCCTGGTGCAGTCTCTGCAGTTTCTGCTCTGGGTCGGTATCGTGCTCGCGATCATCGCGGTGATCATGTTCCTGATGCGGTCGATGTCCGGGCGCAAGGGCGCCTAGCCAGCAGCACCGACACCAGCCGGCAGAAGGAGACTGACTCCTTCTGCCGGCTGTTTTTGTGTGACGCCCGGGCCGGGATTCAGACCAGTGGGGCGAGAAAGGTCAGGGTCGAGCCGTCGCCCTCGATGATCGGTCCGAGCGCGCGGTTGAACTCGGCGCCATAGGCGGCGGCACGGTGGGCGTCGAACGCCGCGAGGTCGCGGTATTCCTCATAGACGAAGAACGCCGCCGGATTGGTTTCCAGCTGGTGCGGGTCGAAGCGGACGCAACCGGCTTCCCGGCGCACGTGCGCGGTGAGCTCGCGCAGCAAATGAGCGACTTCCGTCTCATGACCGGGCAGGGCTGTGAACTCGGCGTAGAGGGCGATCACGGCACCGCTCATGCCGCGCTCGCTTCGGTCACTGTCGTCGCGGCATCCGTTGTGAGAATCATGGGTGTAACTTTCCAGGGGGTTAGCGGTGTGAGCGGCCCGGACCTGCCTCGGCCGCCACTCAATCAATCAGGGCAGAACTTTTACTATAGAGTCAAGGCACGCAAAATCACGGTGGATTGCCCCTGACAATCGGTGCGACCACCTCCCTGTGCGCTCGCCGTCTGCGGCGTGCGACAAGATTGGACCTCGTGCCTGCACTGAACGCTCCCACCCGTGTCGTCGTCGTTGGCGACGCGCTGATCGACGTGCTGCGTGATTCGGAGGCGAGCCGCGAGTTTGCCGGGGGCGCCGCTCTCAATGTGGCGGTCGGGTTGGCCGTGCTCGGCGTGCCTACGACTCTGATCGCGATGGTCGGTGAGGATGCCGATGGCGCCGTGATCCGGGCGGTTTTGGAACAGCATGGGGTGCAACTGATCGCAACACCGGGCCCGCTCGGATCGTCCCGGGCGGTTTCGGACCGCACCGACGGCGAACCGCGTTACTTCTTCAACGACGCCGCGAAAGCGCGCCGCATCGAGTTCGGGGCTGCCGAGCGGGCCGCGCTCGCCGCCGCCGAGCTGGTCGTCGTGAGCTGTTTTCCGTTCGACGATACCGATCAGACCGAGACGTTCGCGGCCTGTGTGAGCGACCCGGAGCAGCGCCTCGTGATCGACCCCAATCCCCGCGCCGGCATGCTGCGCGACG
Organism: Cryobacterium sp. TMS1-13-1; assembly: GCF_004403125.1. NCBI lineage: Bacteria > Bacillati > Actinomycetota > Actinomycetes > Micrococcales > Microbacteriaceae > Cryobacterium > Cryobacterium sp. TMS1-13-1. Next base: position 59,073 of record NZ_SOGX01000001.1, read on the forward strand.
GGCCGCGGTTTGTGCGCAACTTCGAGGCACTCGCTGCTCGCAGCCTGCTCGTGAAGGTGGGCGACGAAGATGCCGATCTGCTCTACGACAGCAGCCTCGAGGAGCTGCGGGCCCGCCTGGTTGACGCCGGGGCGGGTACCGTGCTCGCGACGGCCGGGCGCCTCGGCGCGTCGGTGGCCGTCGGCCAACATGAGCTGGTCAGTGTGCCGATCGCTGAGCTTGACGGCCCGATCGTCGACACGATGGGTGCCGGGGACGCGACGCTCGCGGCATCCGTTTGCACCATCGTTCACGGCGGTGTGCCACAGGATGCCGCCGGCTGGCAGGCGCTGCTGACCGACGCCATGCTCACCGCTGCGGCGACCTGCCGGCAGGAGGGTGCGCTGCTGCGACGCCCGTGACCTCCGGCAGAGCGGATGCTGCGACGGACTGCTCGTCGGGCGCCGCGCCGCGCTTACGCCTTGGTGCTTGTTTCAGGCGCGCTCGTTTCGGTGTTCGTCTCAGGAACCGGATCGGTGAACTTCAGCCGGGTGCGAATCGCGTCGCGGGCTTGCTGGGCCGCGCGGCGCACCTCCTTGTCGGGGTCGCGCAGGCGCACCTCGATCGTGGCAATGTTGGCGGTGGTGCCCTGGTCGGCGAGGGCGTGCAGGGCGGCGGCGCGCACGCGGGGGTGCTCGTCGGTCGTGAGACGCACGAGCTTGGGCACGACCTGCAGGCCGCGCAGCAGCACGACCTTGGCGCACATTTCGCGCACCCGCCAGGCCTGGTTGTTGAGTCCGACGACGATGTACGGCGCCGCCTGCTCGCCCCAGACGTGCAGCAGAGCGCGGGCGCCCCACAGCTCGGGCCAGTACAGGGCCGGAGCGCCTTCGAGGATACCGAGGGCGTGGCGCCCGCCGGCGTAGAGCAGAAAGTCTTTTCCGGCGTTCTTGGCGCGCAGCAGGGCCACGGAATTGTCGATGACGACGCTCTCGCCGTAGTGCGCGACGGCGGCGCGAATGCGTTCCTCGGTCGGGCTGTCGATCGGAAGGTCGGGGTGCGGAGTCAATTTGTTTTGCATAGCCCTCTAACGCTACCTCCCCGGCGCGCCCTGAGCCATCGAAACCGCTCCCTGACGGCGATCTACCGGCGAATCGTGCGGAACCGGCGTCGGTGGTGGGCGGTCCTCGTCGACAAGCACAGGATTCCGCGGGCGGACTTCTGTCGGCCCGCGACGTTGGGCACTACGACGCCGGTTCGGGGCAAAGGTCGAGCTCGAAGCCGGAAGCGTGCTCGTAGATGCCGTAGTTGCCGATCTCGGTGAAGCCCAGGCCGCGGTAGAGGGCGAGCGCTTCGGGCTGGGCGTAGCCGGTTTCCAGGCGCATCCGCTCATAGCCGAGGCTTCGGGCCAGGGTCGCGAGTTCGCGCAGAATTGTTTTCGCGTGGCCCTGGCGGCGGTAGTCGGGGTTGGTCCACATGCGCTTGACCTCGGCGGTCGTGGCGTTGAACCGGTGCAGGCCGCCGCCGGCGACGGTCGTGTCGCCGTCGACCAGCACAAGGAAGGCGCCGAAGGGTGGATCAAACTCGGTGCCGTCGACGTCGTGCACGGAATCGCCCGTGCCGTATCGGGTTTCATATTCACGGTGCAGGTCAAGCAGAAGGGGGGCAACCTCGGGATCACCGAGGCGCACGGATACACATTTCACGGTTATAAGTGTGCGCCCTGGCGAGGCGTGCTCGTGACCGGCCGCGGGAGTGTACTTAGTAGACTCGACGGGTGTCAGTGAACCCAGAGTTGCAGGGGCGGGTCTTTCCGCCGGTCGCACCGTATCTTGTCGGCCGCGAAAAGGTGCGCGAATTCTCCCGCGCCGTGTTCGCGACCAACCCGATCAACCACGATCCCGAAGCGGCCCGCGCGGCCGGCCACGCCGACGTCGTCGCCCCGCCCACGTTCGCTGTGGTCCTGCAGGAGGCCACCCTGGCCCAGCTTTTGGCCGAACCGGATGGCGGCATCGACTTCACCCGGGTCGTGCACGGCGATCAGCGCTTCAGCTACACCCGACCGATCGTGGCCGGCGATGAGCTCACGGCGACCCTCGCGGTCACGAGCATCAAGTCGCTGGGCGGCCACGCCATGGTGACCGCAGAGTCCACGATCGTTGACGCGACCGGTGGCCACGTCGTGACCGCCACCTCCACCCTCGTCGTCAGGGGAGACGAATGATCCCCGCCTCATCTATCAGGTCAGTGGCCGACCTCGAGGTCGGCAGCGTCGTCGCCGAGGCGAGTTTCTCGCTGACGCGCGATTCGCTCGTGCACTACGCCGGGGCATCCGGCGATTTCAACCCCATTCATTACCGCGACGATGTGGCGCAGTCGGTGGGTCTGTCGGGCGTGCTCGCCCACGGCATGCTCACCATGGGTCTGGCCGTGCAGCCCGTCGTCGACTGGGCTGGCGACCCGGCCCGCGTCGTCGATTATCAGGTGCGATTCACCCGCCCGGTCTTCGTCGACGCCACCGTCGGCGCCGTCGTGATGGTGGTCGCCAAGGTCGGCGCGCTCGATGTCGAGGCGAGTGTGGCCCGTATCGACCTGACCGTGACCTTCAACGGCGCGACCGTTCTCGGCAAGGCGCAGGCGCGCGTCAACCTGGCCTGAACGCATGATTGAACCCGTTGCCCTGAGCACGCTCACCACCTTTCGTGTCGGCGGCCCGCCCGCAGCACGGGTGGCACCGGTCACAAAGCAGGACCTCATCAACGAAACCCTCGTTGTTTGGGGCATGGACGAAAACTGGCTGCTGCTCGGTGGCGGATCCAACACCGTCGTCGCCGACGACGGCTTCGACGGCATCGTCATTCACGTGGTGACCCGCGGCATCCAGGTGCTCGATGATTCCAGCGAAGCGGATGCCGCTGGCGCCGGTCCCGCAGACCGCGTGCGGCTGCGCGTGCAGGCCGGCGAGCCCTGGGACGAGCTGGTCGCCTATGCCGTCCAGCACGGCTGGGCCGGTATTGAGGCGCTCTCCGGCATTCCCGGATCGTGTGGTGCCGCGCCGGTGCAGAACATCGGTGCCTACGGGCAGGAAATCTCGGACAGCCTCGTCGCGATTGACTTTCTCTCCTATGAAACCGGCGAGGTCGAACGCCTCGAACGGGCCGAGCTCGGCCTCGGCTACCGCACCTCGGTGCTCAAACAGGGCTTGCGCGGAGTCGTCCTGGCGATCGACCTGGAGTTGCACGATACCGCCGCCGAGGCATCCGTTTTGGGCAGTACGCTCGGTCAGCCGCTGAAATATGCCCAACTCGCCGGTGCGCTCGGGGTGCAGCTCGGCGATCGCGTGCCGCTGCAGACCGTGCGCGACACGGTGCTGGCCCTGCGGGCCGGCAAGGGTATGGTGCTCAACCCGAGCGACCCCGACACGTATAGCGCCGGATCCTTTTTCACCAACCCGATAGTGACCGAGGCGTTTGCGCGTTCCCTGCCAGCATCGGCGCCCCAGTGGCCGATGACGACGGAGCTGCCGGATCGAGTTATTCCCATTGAGGAATATCTGGGTGTCGGGCCGATTCCCGGCGAGGAACCGGTGCGCCTGGTCAAGCTCAGCGCCGCCTGGCTGATCGAGCAGTCCGGCGTCTCCCGCGGGTTCCGGCTGCCCGGGTCGAAGGCGGCCGTGTCGAGCAAACACACCCTCGCCTTGACGAACACGGGCGGCGCGACCGCCGAAGAGGTGGCCCAACTGGCCCGCTACGTGCTCGGCCGGGTGCAGGCCGAATTCGGCGTGAATCTGCAGCCCGAACCTGTTCTGGTCGGCTTGACGCTCTAGCTTCGAGCCGACCCGGGGCGGCGGCCCCTTCTTCCACCGAGCAGTGAGTTTGAGCCCATTCTTCACGAAAAACGGGCTCAAAGTCACGGCTGGGTGACGTGAACTCACGGCTCGGTGACGTGAGGGCGCCTTACGCGGCCGGTCAGTCGGCGCGACGCGCGGCGGCCGCGATGCCGGCCACGACGAGGCCCAGCCCGACCGCGATCACGCCGCCGAGGAGCCACAGCGTGGGATCCGGCGGCACCGGAAGCAGGGTGAACACGACCATGTAGGTGGCGAACGCCAGCAGCAGAATGCCCCAGAGGATCGTGCCGAAGCGTGGACGCAAGCGGGGAGCGGATGGTGTCTCCTCGCCAGCCGGCGCGGCCTGGTCCGGGCTGAAGAAGCTCGGCGTCGGGTCGGACTCCGGTGCGGGGCCGGCCGCGGCGGCGATCGGCGCGGTCGAGTTTGCTTCGGTGGCGGGCGCGTCGCCTACCGGCGAATTTGCGGCGAAGACCTCGGTCGGTGCGTCAGAGTGGTCGGATCCGGAGTTCGCGGGAGAAAGTGGAGTGGTCATTGTGAGGTCCTAGTTGTTGGAGGAATCGAGCGTAACGACGCCGGCGATGGTCCAGATGCGCAGCAGCGGGCCGTCGCTGCGGCTGCTCGCGTTGAAGGTGCGCTGATCGGAGGCGAATACTCCGGTGCGTTCGCCGTTCTCCGCGTTCACCGCCCGACCCGAGTACTCCACGCCGCCGACCAGTGCGTGCGTTTCGACGCGCACTGGGGCATCCGTCGGGAGTTGAATATTGGTGACGCCGGCCACGAGCCAGACGTCGATGATGCTGTCGTCGTCCAGCCCTGGGTTGTCGAAATCACTGAGGTCGAGCGTGGTTTGCCCGGCGATCATGGCGTAGCTCGTCGCCGGGTTCACGGCGGCAGCGTTGGCGCTGACCTGCCAGACGGTGTCGCCCACGGCGGTGAATTGGGTGCCCTGCGGAAACACGCCGAGCACGACCAGGGTGGCCGCGGCCAGAAAGGCGAACCCGCCCATGGCGCCGTCGGTGCGACCGCGGATTCCGGCGGTCACGATGCCGAGCGCGAGCACTCCGAGGGTGAAGGCAACGCCGAGCAAAATTGCATCCTGCGACCAGACGCCGGTCGAGTACACACCGGCGGCAACCGCGCCCGTGGCCAGGGCCAGGCCCAGCACGATGGCGCTGTAGCCGGCGCCGGGACGGCGGGCACGCACCCGGGCACGGTGTGCAGCCTGGCGGGCGCGGTTCTGTTCCTGCCAGTCCCGATTCTGCTGCGAGCGGATGTTTCGGGCCGAGTCCGATGCGTACGGGTTGGCCGGCGGATAGGTTGCACCGACCGGGGCTGCGCCGGTGACGAACGGGTTCTGGGTCGAAGTCGGCGTGGCCGCGAAGGCGAGCGTCGGGGCGGTTGCCGTTGCGGTGCTCGGGGCGCTGCTCTGGTCGGTTTCGGTGGACGTGCTGGTCGCTGTCGGCGGCGGGGCCGGGGCGTCCGTTTGCGGGCTGTAGCCGGTGCCGGACGGCGGTTTCGGATCGTAGACACTGCCCGGGCCGAACGGGCCGGCCGGGGGAGCGAACGGGCCGAACCCGGGGCCAGTGCTGCCGGGTTTCCTGGCGCGGCGCACCAGATACACGATCAGCCAGACGATGCCGGCCAGAACGGCCAGGCCCCAGCCGAAGGAGAAGATGCCGTTGAGCCAGTCGGGGACGGCCCAGAATCCGGTCGGGCCGTTCCACCACAAGCCGCGGAACAGCGGCACGACCGTGACCAGGAGCAGCGCTCCGATGGCGATCATGGCGGGTTGGAACCGGCCGCGGAGGGCCTCTTCGGCGTAGATGCGGCCGGTGCCGCGCGGCATGAGCGCCCAGCCCACGGCGTAGGCGAAAACGACGGGGCCGCCGAGGATGGCGATCACGACGGCGATGCCGCGCACAATCAGCGGGTCAAGCCCGGTGCGGGCGGCGATGCCACCGCAGACGCCGGCGATCCAGCGGTCGCCGTCACGGTTGAGTCCGCTTCCGCGAATCCAGTCGAAGAATCGGGTGATTTGGTCGGGGTGAGGTGTTTGGGCCCTCGGTGCGTCGGTCATGATTCGAGTCTGGCAGCGCGCCCAAACCGCGGCCATGGGGGATGACCCTGATTGAACCCTGATTGATTCTGCGCGGGTTCCGTCGTGTCGGTGGGGCGTGCTTGGATAAACACGTGAGAACAGAACGGATGACTCGGCCCCGGCTGCGCCTCGTGGGCGGCGTGTGCGCGGGGTTCGCCGAGCACACCGGCGTTCCGGTGGCCACCGTTCGTTTGCTGACCGTGCTGCTGAGCCTCTGCGGCGGTTTCGGCGTGCTGCTCTATGCGTGGCTCTGGGGCACGGTTCCGTCGGGCGGGGTGGCCGCCGACCCGCTGCCCAAGTCGAGCCTGGCCCGCGCAAGTCGCGTCTCGTCGGCGTCACCCGGCGGCCTGGCGCCCCTGGCCAGCTCCGCCGCGGTTCCCGGTATTGTGTCACCCGGTGTTGTGTCACCCGGTGTTGTGCCACCCTATGCTGTGTCACCCGGCGGCTCCCGGTTCGCCAGTCCCGTTGCGTTCGCCGCTAAAACGGATGCCGACTCTGCGCGCGCCGCGCCCGTCACCGAAATCCTGCTCGGGCTCGCCCTGCTGGCCGCCGGTGGTGCCCTCGTAGCGAGCCGCCTCGGCGCCGACATTCCGCTCGCCGTGGTGGTTCCCGCGATTGTCGTACTCGCCGGAACCGCGCTGGCCTGGCGCCAGTTCGCTGACATTCGCAGTGGTGCGGCGCAGCAATCCTCGGCGTTGCTCGTGCGCATTCTCGGGGCGCTCGTGCTGGTCGCCGTCGGCATTCTGCTGTTTTTCGTGACCGGCACCAACCCGAACGCGTGGACGGTTATTTTGGCGGCGGCATCCGTTTTGCTGGGAGTGGCAGTGGTGACCGCTCCGTGGCTGCTGCGCCTGTGGAGCGACCTCGCCGACGAACGCGCCGCGCGGGCGCGCGAGGCCGAGCGGGCCGACATCGCCGCGCACCTGCACGACTCCGTGCTGCAGACTCTCGCGCTCATTCAGCAGAAGGCTGGCCCGCACAGTGACGTCGCGCGGCTCGCTCGGGCGCAGGAACGCGAACTGCGCGAGTGGCTGTTCACCGGAACTCGCGGCGGCAGCGGCGAACCGGCGACCGACCTTGCCACCGCGCTGCGCCGCATTGCGGGCGAGATCGAAGAGGACTTCGCAGTGCATTTCGAGGTGGTGACGGTCGGAGCGGGTATGGGCGTGGGATCGGCCGGCAGCTCCGACTCGCCGTCTGCCGACGCCCGAGAAGCACTCGCCGCCGCCGCCCGTGAGGCCATGCTCAATGCGGCCCGGCATGCCGGCGGAGCGGTGTCGGTGTATCTCGAGACCGGCGCCCGGGGTGTTGAACTCAGCGTGACCGACCGCGGGCCAGGCTTTCGGCTTGACCAGATTTCCAAAGATCGGCTCGGCGTGCGCGAATCCATTCTCGGGCGCATGCGTCGGGCGGGCGGCAACGCCGCCGTGCGCCCGGGCCCCGGCGGCACCGGAACCGAGATTCTGCTGACCCTGCCCGCTGCGGCCGCCACGCAGGCGAATGATGAGCAGCACACCGAAACGAGCGTGCGATGACCAACCATGACCCGAGCCAAAGCGACCCTGCGGCCACAACGCCGGCCGCGGCATCCGCTGGCCTGCCCGTACTCATCGTCGACGATCACTCCATCTTCCGTTCGGGGCTGCGCGCCGAGCTCGACGCGAACATCGTCGTGCTTGGTGAGGCGGCGACGGTCGACGCCGCGATCGCGAGCGTGATCAAACTTCAGCCGCGAGTCGTGCTGCTCGACGTGCACCTGCCCGGCGGCCGCGGCGGGGGCGGCGCCGAAGTCATTCGCGAGGCGGCGCCGCACGCCCCGCACACCCTGTTTCTGGCGCTCAGCGTGTCGGATGCCGCCGACGACGTGGTGAGCGTCATTCGGGCCGGTGCCCGCGGCTACATCACCAAGAGCGCCTCCGGGGCCGAGGTTTCCGAGGCCGCCCGCCGCGTCGCCGAGGGGGACGCCGTGTTCTCGCCCCGCCTGGCCGGGTTCGTGCTCGACGCCTTCGGCGCCGTCGCCGGCGAGACCGCCGAAACCACGGAGGAACTCGACCGGCTCTCCGCCCGCGAGACCGAGGTGATGCGCCTCATCGCCCGCGGCTACAGCTACAAAGAAGTCGCGAGCACCCTGTTCATCGCCGCCAAGACCGTGGAAACCCACGTGTCCGCCGTGCTGCGCAAATTGCAACTGTCCAGCCGCCATGAACTGACGGCCTGGGCGCTCGCGCGCAAACTGCTTTAGCGCCCGGGCCTCAGGCCAGGCTCACGCGTCGCGTCGAATCCAACGAAACGTCACCCGGCTCAGCACGAGCCCCAGCACCAGCCAGACGCCGAGGGCGCCGGCCACCCAGGGCAAATCCCAGGTGCCGCTCTGCTCGGCAGCAGCGAAGCTTTCCGGAAGGAAGACAGAACGCATGCCCTGCGCCATCCACTTGAGCGGAAAAATGCTCGCCAGGTTCTGCATCCACTCGGGCAGCGTCGTGAACTGCAGGTAGACGCCCGAGATGAACTGCAGCACGAGCACCACGGGAGCCACAACGGCCGTGGCGCTGCGCCCCGACCGAGGCACCGCCGACAGCGCGATGCCTAGAAACGCGCTCGTGATCACGCCGAACACAAACACCCAGGCGTAGGTCGCCCACTTCTCCGGTTCGCTCGGCAGCGCGATATCGAGCACCAGCCGCGCCACGAGAAGCAGGAGGCCGGCCTGAAGAATTGCGGTGACGAACACCTGTCCGATCTTGCCGAGGAAATAGCTCAGCGGGGACAGCGGGGTGCCGCCCAGGCGTTTGAGGGTGCCGTCGCTTTTCTCGCCGGCGATATCGACGGCGAGGTTCTGCACACCGGAGAGAAGCATGCCGGCGGCGAGCATTCCGGGCAGGTAGTAGGCGCCCACGCTGACGCCGCCGGTACCGTCGGGATTGGCACCGATATTTCCGGAGGAGCTGAACGCGGCGGTGAAAATACCAAGCATGATGAAGGGGAAAAAGAACGTGAACAACAGGGTGTCGGGGGAGCGAAAGTACAGGCGTGTTTCATAGCCGATGCGGGACAGGCCGAGCGCGAGCGTGCTCGGAGCTGTGTGCTGCGGGCGGGTGCTCATCATCGTGGCGCTCATGCTCGCACGTCCTTGTCGGTGAGCCGGCTTGGATCGGGCCGAGCCTCAGGGGCGGATGTGGCAGCTTCGTTCCCGGCGGCCGTCGCTTCGTGACCGCGCACGAGGGACAGGTACACGTCTTCGAGGCTTGGTCGGATCACCTCAAGACCTTCGAGTTCGGCGCCCTTGCCGCTGGCGACCAGGTCCGCCACGACCTGCGCCGGGCGGCTCGTGCGCTCCTCGCGCACCAATCCGTTGCCGTCACGCCAACGCACGACCGGAACGCGGGCATCCGCTCCGCCGATTGTGTCGAGCGGGCCGATATCGATGAGCCGGCCACCGACGATGATTCCGGCACGGTCGCCGAGTTGCGCGGCCTCGTCGAGATAGTGGGTCGTCAGCAGGATGGTGGTGCCTTCCGCCTTGAGTCCGCGAATCAGGTTCCAAAACTGATGCCGGGCCTCGGGGTCGAAGCCTGTGGTCGGTTCGTCGAGAAACAGCAGCTCGGGGCGTCCGATAATGCCGAGGGCGACATCCACTCGGCGGCGCTGCCCGCCGGAAAGCTTGCTGATACGGGTTTTCGCCTTCTCGCGCAGACCCGCCGCGTCGATGACCTCGTCGACGTCGCGGGGATGGGGATAGAACCCGGCGAAGTGGCGCAGTTGCTCGGTCACGGTCGCATTGCCGCTCTCGTTGCTGGTCTGCAGCACAATGCCGATGCGGGCCTTCCAATCCAGGCCGCCGCGGTGCGGATCAATGCCCAGCACGCTCACCTCACCGCCGGAACGGTCACGGTAGCCCTCGAGAATCTCAATCGTCGTGCTCTTGCCGGCGCCATTCGGGCCGAGCAGGGCGAAGGTCTCCCCGGCCTCGATCGAGAAGCTCACGCCGCGCACGGCCTCGACACTGCCATACGATTTCTGCAGGTCGCGCACCTGCACGACCGGGGATGTGGCTGTCATGGATTCATGATCTCACTTCCGCGCCCCCGTACCTCCTCCGATGGTTGTCTCCCTCATCCATCAGTCGACGGATGCCGTACTAGGCGAACAGCCGCTGCAGGCGCTGGATTCCCTCGAGGAGGGCATCGTCGCCGAGCGCGTAGGACATGCGCAGGAACCCGCTCGGTCCGAAGGCCTCACCGGGAACGACCGCCACCTCGGCCTGATCGAGGATGAGGTCGGCCAGTTCGAGCGAGGACGTCGGTGTGGCTCCGCCCCACGAGCGGCCGAGCAGGCCGGTGACGTCGGGGTAGACGTAGAAGGCGCCCTGCGGGGTGGGGGTAACCACACCGGGGATCTTGTTCAGCTCGGCGACGATGAGCTTGCGGCGGCGATCGAAGGCAACGCGCATAGCCTCAGCAGCCTCCTGGGGGCCGTTCAGCGCAGCGATGCCGGCGCGCTGCGAGATGTTCGACACGTTCGAGGAGAGATGCGACTGCAGGTTCGCCGCGGCCTTGATGGCGTCAGCGGGGCCAACCATCCAGCCCAGGCGCCAGCCGGTCATGGCGTAGGTTTTGGCGACCCCGTTGACCAGAATGGTGCGGTCGGCCAAGGCCGGAACAGCCTCGACGATCGAGACAGCACGCACGCCGTCATAGGTGAGGTTTTGGTAGATCTCGTCGGAGATGACCCAGAGCCCGTTGTCCTCGGCCCACTGACCGATGGCTCGGGTTTGCTCCGGGGAGTAGACCGCTCCGGTGGGGTTCGACGGTGAGACGAACAACAGCACCTTGCTGCGCGGGGTGCGCGCGGCCTCGAGCTGTTCGACGGTCACCAGGTAGCCCTGGTCGCTGCCGGCGAATACGTCGATCTGCACGCCACCGGCCAGACGGATGGCCTCGGGGTAGGTGGTCCAGTACGGGGTCGGCACAATGACCTCGTCGCCCGGATCGAGCAGGGTGGCGAAGGCCTGATAGACGGCCTGCTTGCCACCGTTGGTCACCACGACCTGGCTCGGCGATACCGCGAGTCCGCTGTCGCGCAGGGTTTTCGCGGCAATGGCCTCGCGCAGATCGGGAAGACCGGCTGCCGGGGTGTAGCGGTAGTTCTTCGGGTCACGCACGGCGACCAAAGCGGCCTCGACGATGTGCTCGGGCGTCAGAAAGTCGGGTTCCCCCGCCGCGAAGCTGATCACCGGCCGTCCGGCCGCCTGTAACGCCTTGGCTTTGCCGTCGACCTTGAGGGTCGCCGACTCCGCGATCGAGCCGATGCGGGTAGAAATTCGCTTGAGTTCGTGAGCCACAAGTTGAGTTTAGCTATCCCATCCCGGGAGACGGTCAGTGGGAGCACTCTTGGGTCGGCCGATCTGCTCCTTTTGCGGTCCTGACGTGGCAGCGGTGCTGCTCGACGGTCTTTTCGGCGGGGCGGCGTGTGGCCTCGAAGCGAGATCTCTCGCCGCGCTAGCTAGAGTGAGAAAATGCTTATGCGCCTGGTCCAAATCTCCCGACCGGTGCTGTGGGTGAACACCATCGGCACGACCGTCATCGGAATGTGGCTCCTCGGCGATTTATGGCGCTGGGACGTGCTGCCCCTTCTGCTCTGGGTGACCCTGCCGTTCAACCTGCTGATCTACGGCGTGAACGACATCTTCGACCAAGAAACGGATGCCCAGAACGCCCGCAAGGGTGGACACGAGGGTGCTCGAATCCTCGGCTCGGAGACCCGCCCGATCGTGCTCGGCGTCCTCCTGACCAACGTGCCCTTCCTGGTCTTTTTTATGGTCACGCTGCCGCCTGCAGCGCTGGCCTGGATCGCGGCGTACTCGGTCATCTTCGTCTTCTACTCGATGCCCCCGCTGCGCTTCAAAGCTCGGCGCTACTTGGATTCGCTGAGTAACGCCGCATATGCCTTTCCGCTGGTGTTCGTGCCGCTCGCCGTCGGTGAGCAGCCGATCTGGTCGGCGGCGATCGGGCTGATGGCCTGGAGCGTCGCCAAACACACCTACGACGCGGTGCAGGACATCGACGAGGACCGCGCTGCGCGTATTCACACCACTGCGGTGCATCTCGGCGCGCGCGGCGCCACGGTGTGGAGCGCCATCTGGTGGGCACTGTCCACCGTCGGTTTCGCCCTCATCAACTGGCCGGTAGCGCTGGTGAACGCCCTCATCGCTGGCTGGCTGGTGTGGTCGTTGGGGCGTGACCCAACACCCGCCACGGCCCACAGACTTTATCGGTACTCGATCATCTTCCCCTACGTTGCGGGTTCCGTCGCCGGAACCCAGGTCGTGGCGGCCATTCTGTTAGGAATGTACCCATGAAGCGATCCCGCATGCCATCGACTCCCCGGCGCATCGTCGTGCTCGGTGCCGGCATTGGCGGGTTGACCGCCGCCGCCCTGCTGGCCCGCGCCGGGCACTCGGTGACCGTGCTGGAGGGATCCGACTGGATCGGAGGAAAGAGCCGACGCCTCGAGATCGACGGGCAGCGCGTGGATACCGGGCCGGCTCTGGTCACCTTCCCCCCGGTGTGGGAGGAATTGCTTGCCCGTTACGACGCCATCGGCGCCCGGCGGTCCGCTCCCGCCGAGGCTGCGGCGGTCGCCGCGCTGACCCTGAAGAAACTGCCCGAAGTCGGTCGGTATTTCTATGCCGGTGACAGCGTCACCCTGCCGGTGCCGCCGGGGCATCCGTGGCATGCGGCCTGGACCCGGTTCGAACGCGAGCACGGTGGGTTGGGACCCGAAGTCACGAGCATGCTCACCGCCGACCCAGCCAGCCCGGCGTCGCTCCCGGCCGTGCGCCGGGTATTCCGCCTCTACGGCAGACGGCTGACCACACGGGGCTTTCTCGATGGCTTGACCTGGATGCCCGACGGACTGCGTGAGGTCATCGCCATCCACACCCTCAACGCGGGCGTTTCGCCCCGGCAGACCCTCGCGCTGTATGCGAGCATGCCGGCCATCATGGCCACCGATGGCGTCTGGGTTCCCGAAGGCGGAGTCAATGAGCTTCCGCTGGCGCTGCATCGGCTGGCACTCCACGCGGGCGCACAGGTGCACACGGGCGAGCCCGTCACGTCTGTGCGCAACGGACTCGTGTCGACTACTTCGGCGACCTACCCGGCAGACGTGATCGTGAGCGGGCTTGACCGGGGCGTGCTCGACGAGCTCCTTGGACGGCCGAAAGCGCGACCGCGGTCGCTGTCCTGCTCCGGAGTGGCCGTATACGCGTCACTCGCAGCGCCCCTGCCCGCAGGGACGGCCACCCATTCTGTGGTGCTGCCCGACGACCCGGCCGCGCTGCACCGCAGCCTGGACGCCGGCGTCGCTCCGGAGCAGACCATGGCGTTCCTGAACTATTACCGACCGAACGAGATCTATCCCAACGATCGGCCGACGGTAGCCGTGCTCCTCACCGCGCCTGCCGACGGCCGACACTACGATCTCGACACTCCCTGGGTCGCCAACGAGATGGCCCGGGTCAGCTCCGCAGTGGGACTGGACCGGCCCATCACCGAGCTGTTTCGAGACCACGTCGTGCTCGACCCGCGCTACTTCGCCGGCTGGGGCTCCGCGGGGGGTGCGCTGTATGGCGCGACCAATCCACTCTGGCAGAGCGGCCCGTTCCACCGACCCGGGTATACCAGCCGGGCGCACCCGTGGCTCTGGCGGGTGGGCGCCTCGGTACACCCCGGTGGCGGCATCCCGGCCGTGCTCGGGGGAGCCATGACCGCGATGCACAAGCTGATCGGCCGGCTGGACGGTCACTGACCCGTCGCCGGTCGCAATCCCGCCGACCGCGAGAGTGTGCCAAGCTAACACTGGAACAAGGATCGCACTTCGGCGCGAACTCGTCTCAGCTTTACAGTGGCCGGTCCGTGACCTAGACTGGTTCAAGGTAGTTGAATTCTGCCATGCTTTTCTGCGCCTTTTTCTAAGTGGTAAATCGCCGGAGAACGTAGAACTGCAGGGTGAATTTACTTCCATAGGGTGGTGGCTCAATTGGTAGAGCAGCGGTCTCCAAAACCGCAGGTTGCAGGTTCGAGTCCTGTCCGCCCTGCACATCGGTGGTTAGTCCGCCGACCATGAGAGGTGTAAACAGGTGGCCCGAAAAGTTGTCGACGAACCCGGTGAGGAAGTCGTCGCGAACGCACGAATGGCACGCGAGTCAAGTCGCGGACCTTTCGCTCGGCTGTCCCTGTTTATCAAGCAGGTCTTCGCAGAACTGCGCAAGGTGGTCACTCCGACTCGTAAAGAGCTGCTGAGTTACACCGGCGTCGTGCTCGTCTTCGTTGTCATCATGATGGGCATCGTGTCGCTCCTGGACTGGGTGTTCGGCCTCGCCGTTCTCTACGTCTTCGGAACGCCGGGATAACTCGCGCCACCGGCATCCGCTTTGATCGGACCGCCAAGCATTACTGGCACCCGTGCCCGCACACTGTGCCCATACACACTTGAACACGTAGAACAAATAAGGATTGAGATTTAGTGACTGAGACGAAGCACGACGATGTCGACTGGGCCACTGCCGCTGAGCAGTCCTCCGAGGACGACGAGGCGCAAGAGGGCAACACCCTCGCGGCCGACGAAGACTCCGTAGAGGCCGCAGAGCAGATTGCCCTGCACGTCATCGACGAGAACGACGACGTTGAGGTCAACCTCGACGCCGCTCTCGATGCCCTGGCAGAGTCTGCCGATCCCGAAGTTGACGCCATTGTCGACGACGCCCTCGACATTGATTCCGCCGAAGAGGCCGACGCCTCCGTCGAAGCCGTTGAAGACGAAGGCAAGCTCGTCAACGCCGAAGATGCAGAAGACGACGCCGAGATCGACCCCTACGAAGCTTTCCGCAAGGAGCTGCGCTTTCTGCCGGGTAAGTGGTACGTCATTCACTCCTACGCCGGTTTCGAGCGTCGCGTGAAGTCGAACATTGAGAACCGCAAGCAGTCGATGGCGATGGAAGATTTCATCTACCAGTGCGAAGTTCCCATGGAAGATGTCGTCGAGATCAAGAATGGCCAGCGCAAGATGGTCACCCGCGTGCGCATCCCGGGCTACGTGCTCGTGCGCATGGACCTCGACGAAGACAGCTGGTCGGTTGTTCGCCACACCCCCGGTGTGACCGGCTTCGTCGGCAACGCCCACAACCCCACGCCGCTGCGCTTCGAAGAGGCCTTCGGCATGCTCAAGGGACTCGTCGAAATCGTCGAAGCCCCGACCAAGGCTGGGGGCGCCCCCGGAAAGTCGGCGCAGCGCGTCATCGCTGCCGAGGTCGACTACGAAATCGGCGAGACCATCACGATCAAGGAAGGCTCGTTCGCGGGCCTGCCCGGTTCGATCAGCGAGATCAAGCCGGAGAGCGGCAAGCTCATCGTGCTCGTTTCCCTGTTCGAGCGTGAGACGCCGGTCGAGCTCAGCTTCGACCAGGTCACCAAGCTCTAACCAGCACCTCTTACCGGCAGAACGGATGACCCGCGCGGGTCATCCACGCTGGTTCCCAAACCACCGGGGCCCATCCGGGCCACCGGGAGAGCAGCCCTTCGGGGCAGCTCGCACATCAATAAGAAGGACAACACAATGGCACCGAAGAAGAAGGTTACCGGTCTGATCAAGCTTCAGATCAAGGCCGGCGCAGCCAACCCCGCACCGCCCATCGGGCCGGCACTGGGTCAGCACGGCGTTAACATCATGGAGTTCTGCAAGGCCTACAACGCAGCGACCGAAGCACAGCGCGGCAACGTCATCCCCGTTGAGATCACCGTCTACGACGACCGTTCGTTCACCTTCATTCTGAAGACCCCGCCCGCAGCGGAGCTCATCAAGAAGGCTGCCGGCGTCGCCAAGGGCAGCGGAACCCCGCACACCGTCAAGGTTGCCAACCTCACGCAGGCTCAGGTTCGCGAGATCGCTGAAGCGAAGATGGTTGACCTCAACGCCAACGACATCGACGCCGCCGCGAAGATCATCGCCGGAACCGCCCGTTCCATGGGCATCA
This sequence comes from Cryobacterium sp. TMS1-13-1, assembly GCF_004403125.1. Taxonomy (NCBI): domain Bacteria; kingdom Bacillati; phylum Actinomycetota; class Actinomycetes; order Micrococcales; family Microbacteriaceae; genus Cryobacterium; species Cryobacterium sp. TMS1-13-1. Next base: position 75,033 of record NZ_SOGX01000001.1, read on the forward strand.
CGGTCAGCGCCTAGCACCAACAACTGCGCGAACACCCCCTCGCTTCTGCGCCACACGGCGCCTGAGCACCCTAAGCAATTAGTGGAAGAGCCTGCCAGGCTCGCACCACACTCTGAAGTACATACAGGAGATTTCACATGGCAACCAAGTCAAAGGCGTATCGCGCCTCCGCCGCGAAAATCGGCGAAGACAACTTCTACACGCCCGTCGAAGCCGTCACCCTCGCCAAGGAGACCGGCTCCGCGAAGTTCAACTCCACGGTTGAGGTCGCCCTCCGCCTCGGAGTCGACCCGCGCAAGGCCGACCAGATGGTTCGTGGAACCGTCATCCTCCCGCACGGCACCGGCCGCACCGCCCGAGTCATCGTCTTCGCAACCGGCCCCGCCGCCGAAGCCGCTATCGCAGCCGGCGCCGACGAGGTCGGTGGCGACGAGCTCATCGAGAAGGTAGCCGCTGGTTACACCTCGTTCGACTCCGCCGTCTCGACCCCCGAGCTCATGGGTAAGGTCGGTCGTCTCGGAAAGGTTCTCGGCCCGCGTGGCCTCATGCCGAACCCGAAGACCGGAACCGTGACGCCCGACGTCGCCAAGGCCGTGTCCGACATCAAGGGTGGAAAGATCGAATTCCGCGTCGACAAGCACTCCAACGTGCACTTCGTCGTTGGCAAGGCATCCTTCTCCGCCGAGCAGCTCAACGAGAACATCTCCGCAGCGCTCGAAGAGATTGTTCGCCTCAAGCCGAGCTCGTCCAAGGGCCGTTACATCACGAAGGGCGTCGTCTCGACCACCTTCGGTCCTGGCATCCAGCTCGATGTCAACAGCATCTAAGCATCCGCTTCACTGAGCAGGGCCTGTCTTCGGACGGGCCCTGCTTCATTTAAACGGATGCTGATGGCCGGGTTGGTTCTCCGTGGGTCGCGCTGGCAGGGAGCACTTGCTCCTCAGCTCAACACTCGACACCCCGCGAGCAACCCGCCGCCATCGCTTGTCGCGGCCGCGCCCAGTCGGGTACGCGCTACGGTAACTGCCGTAGCGCGCAGCCGTAGGGGGCGCGCATCCGCTGAGAGGCTGCCGCAGCGGACGGGTCAGCCGATGCGGATCATCTTTTTGTTGACGAATTCGTCGGCACCGAAACGGCCCAGTTCGCGCCCCGAGCCGGAACGTTTGACGCCACCGAAGGGCAGCTCGGCACCGTCGGCACCGACCAAATTGATGAAGACCATGCCGGCCTCAATGCCGTCGGCCACGCGCAGTGCCTGCTCTGGGTCGGTCGTGAAGACGTAGGAACCCAGGCCGAACGGAGTGTTGTTGGCCAATGCTAGTGCTGCGGCCTCGTCGGGGACGCTGAAGATCTGTGCGACCGGGCCGAAGAATTCTTCGTGGAAGGCATCGGACCCGGGCAACACGTCGGTGAGCACGGTTGCGGCGAAGAAGTTGCCCTCAGCGGTTCCGCCCGTGACGAGGGTGGCACCCTGAGCCACCGCGCGCGCAACCTGCTCGGTCAGAGTCTCGGTGGCCTTTTTCGAGGAAAGCGGCCCGAGTCCGGTGCCGTCTTTGGTTGGGTCGCCCAGCTCGACGGCATTGATTGCCGCCGTGAACTTTTCGAGGAAGGGCTGGTACAGCTCCTCGATGACGATGAAGCGCTTGGCAGCATTGCAGGCCTGGCCATTGTTGTCGATGCGAGCAGCCACGGCGGCACCGACGGTCTCATCCAGGTCGTCGGTGGACAGCAGGATAAACGGGTCTGAGCCGCCGAGCTCGAGCACGACCTTCTTCAAGTTGCGTCCGGCCAGCTCAGCAATCGCCGCTCCGGCGCGTTCCGAACCGGTGAGCGAGACACCCTGCAGGCGCTTGTCGGCGATGACCGTGGCGATCTGATCATGGGAAGCGTAGAGGTTGGTGTAAGCACCCTCGGGGAAACCGGCGTCGAGCATGATCTGCGCGATCGCGGCGGCCGATTCTGGGCACTGCTCGGCGTGCTTGAGCAGGATGGTGTTGCCGATGATCAGGTTTGGTCCGGCGAAACGGGCAACCTGGTAGTAGGGAAAGTTCCACGGCATGATTCCGAGCAGCACGCCGAGCGAGCTGCGACGCATGAGCGCCGAACCTTCGCCGGCGAGCAGGGTGATGGCTTCGTCCTTAAGCAGGTCCGTCGCGTTGTCGGCGTAATAGGTGTAGATATCGGCGCTGAAGTCGACCTCGCCGAGGGCCTGCTCCATGGGCTTACCCATTTCGCGCACGATGATCTCGGCAAGCTCCTGGCGGCGCTCGCGGTGCAGTTCGGCCACGCGGCGGATGAGCGCTGCGCGCTCATCGACGCTGACGGAGCGCGACCAGGTGTGGGCGTCGTCTGCGGCGGTGATCGCGGTGGTGAGCTCGGCATCCGAGATTGTATCGTAGGTCTTGACTGTCGCCCCGGTGGCCGGGTTGATGACTGCGTAGCTGGTCATAGGCTTATCCTTCACTGGTCAGGCACCAAATACCGGCGCCGATGCAAACTCTGGTTTGTCAAAGATATAGCAGCGGATGATTAAAGACGACGCAGCCGCAGGAGCTACAGTGCGGGGCTCCCTGGCCGCTGATTCTGCTCCGCATAGAGCAGTTCGCGGGTATGCGGATGCTTCGGCGAGCCGAAGAGTTCGGCGACCGAGGCATATTCCACGATTGCGCCGGATCGAACAACGGCGACCCGCTGGCAGGTTAGCGCCGCCACGCTGATCGAGCTCGTCACCATGATCATCGTCAGCCCGTTGTCGCGCTGCAACATCCGCAGCAGGTCCAAAATGTCTGAGCTGTCTGACGCGTCCAGGGTGTCTGTGGGGTTATCGGCCACGACGAGGTCGGGCTTGCCCGCCAGTGAAGCGGCGATGTGCACGCGCTGGGCGACCACGCGCGACAGCTGGTGCGGGTAGGACATGAACGTGTCCTCTGGGCGCTCGACCCCGGCCTGATCCAGCAGGGCCAGCGAACGCTCATAGGCGGCCGTCTTGGCCAGGCCGAGGTAACGCAGCGGTGCGGTCAGCTGCGTTCCGACGGTCACTCCGTGGTCGAGACTGCCGAGTGGATCGCGCGGCAGGTAGGCGATCCTTGCGTCCCGCGGCCGATCGCGCGGTCGCGGGGGCAGCCCTACCAGTTCCCCGCCGTTGAACAGAATCGACCCGGAACGGATGACCGCCGGTGCCGGCAGCAGACCGGCGATGCACTGGGCGACCTCGAGGGCGCCGGAATTGGCGTCACCGACCAGCCCGATCACTTCGCCGCGGGTTATAGAAAGTGAGATGCCATTGACCAGCAGCGGTGCGTCGGGGCGGGAACCCGCAGCAACGCGCAGTCCGCGCACGTCCAGCACGGCCGCCGAGCGAAACCAGTGCGACGGCAGCGGAGCCGTGGTCTCCGCGGTCGGTGCAGTCGGCGCGGCGCGATCGAGCGACTCGTCCGGCGGCGTGAGCGCCGACTCGGCCGACAAAATTCCTGCCCGCAGGGCGAGATTGATCCGACGAAGAAAGGCGCGAGCATCACACATGGTCAGCTCGCATTTCAGTAGGGCGAGAGCAGGGACTGAAACGTGGAACTTACGCTCACAACCGAAACTCTCTGGCGCATGGGGCTGTGAGCGTGTGCCAGACTCGACAGCACCCTCACGTGTACCCAATGCTAGCTAATACTGGTGCCAACAACGTACCGGTTTGTTTTTCTTTTTTGAGCGGATGCTCACACCCCAGTAGTCTTCCAGTTAGACCCAGTGAATCCCCCCGCCGCCGGGTCATCGTGGCGCTCAGTGCGGCGAGTGGGCTTCGAGAAACTGATAGACCTCGGTCTGGTCGACGCCGGGAAATGTTCCGGTGGGCAGCGCGGCGAGCAGACTGGTCGGCGTGCGTGCGGCCGGCCAGGATTTCCCGGCCCAGCGGTCGGCCAGGTCGCCCGGAGCCCGGCGGCAGCACGACTCGTCCGGGCAGAGCGACACGGCGCGGTTTGACGTTTCACGCCCGCGAAACCACTTCACGTGGGCGAAGGGAACGCCCACACTCACCGAGTATTCGCCCTCCTTGGCCTTCTCGACGCGTGAGGTACACCAGAAGCTTCCGGCTGGCATGTCGGTGTACTGGTACCAGGCGCTGAAACGATCGGCAACGTCGAATACGGTGCGAGCCGTCCAGCTGCGGCAAACCGTGGTGCCCTCGACCGCGCCGAGCGCATCGCTGGGAAAGCGCACATTGTCGTTCTCGTAGGCCTTGATGATGGTGCCCGACTCGTGCACCTTCATGAAGTGCACCGGAATTTCGAGCCTGGCGGTGGCGAGGTTGGTGAAGCGATGTGCGGCCATTTCGTAGGAGACGGCGAAGGCGTCGCGCAGGTCTTCCATCGAGATGCGCCGCAGGGTCTTCGCTTCGGTCAGCATGCGTACGGCATCACGCTCCGGCAGCAGAATGGCGGCGGTGAGATAGTTCGTCTCCACCCGCTGACGCAGAAATTCTGCATAATTTTTCGGTTCCTCGTGTGCGCATAGTTCGCTGGCGAAGGCCTGCACGATCGGGGAGCGGGAATCCCGCGAGGCCGAGCGGTTGGTCGGCAGGTAAATCCGCCCGTTGCGTTTGTCCGTGACCGACCGGGTGGAGTGCGGCAGATCGTTCACGTAGTGCAGCGAGAAGCCCAGATGGGTGGCCATGTCGGCGACGAGCTGCTGCGATACCGGGCCGCCGGAATGCCCCACCGCGGTGAGAATTTCGAGGGCCTGGGCCTCGAGCTCGGGAAAATAATTGTCCTGCTGCCGCATGATCTGGCGCAGGGCCGAGTTAGCCCGCCGGGCTTCCTCCGGGGTCGCGGCTCGTTCCCGGTTGAGCCGGTCGATCTCGTTGTGCAGGCTCAGAATGGTGTGCAGCGTTTCGTCGCTCTGCCCCTTACTCACACGGATGTGGGGGAGGCCCAACGCCTGAAACACCGGGCCGCGCTGGGCGCGTTCGACCGAGATTTCCAGTGCGGCTCGCTCGGAGGGGGCATCCGTTCGCATCAATTCATCGACGGTCGTACCGAGGGCGAGGGCGATCGTGCGCAGCATGGACAGGCGCGGTTCGCGCTTGCCGTTCTCCATCATCGACACCTGCGACGGCGCGCGGTCGATGGCGGCGGCGAGGGTGTCGAGCGTCATGCGGCGGGCGGTGCGCAGCTCGCGGATGCGCCGCCCGAGGGTGAGAGCGTCGAGCTCGGGTTCATCGACGGCGAGGGATGACAGGGCGGCGAGGGCTTCAGCGGGAACCATTCACACAGTGTCACACGATTCAAAAGTTTCCACAATCAGAAGAACAAGGTTTCTTCTGCCGGTATATTTTGGTTTTGTACCGTGCAGACCCGGCAGAGTATGAACACAGGCCAGTAACGACGATTTGAACACTGAACGCATCCACCCTCGCGCTCATCGGTTCGACCGAAGCAAAACCGTTCCACCACCATTCAGCCTGAGATCGGGCGCACAGCAATTCGGGTTCGCCCCCTGTCGGTTTCACCTACTTTCGCAAGGAGCCAGACCATGAACACCCCAAACCCGACTATTGATCAGACGGTCACCTCCGCGCCGATCAAGACCGACAAGGTGAAGACCACGACCGGCAGCTTCGCCACCATTCGCCCGCACCTCGAGGTGACCGGCCCGCTCGCAGACCGCTACGACGAGATCCTCACGCCGGACGCCCTCGAATTTCTCGCCGAGCTGCACGAGCGTTTTGCTGGCACTCGGCACGACCTGCTCGCTGCCCGGCTGCAGACTCGAGTGGATGCCGCGAATGGTCGCGACCCCAAATTTCTAAGCGTTACCGAGAGCATCCGTTCGGATTCAACCTGGAGCGTTGCGGGAGCCGGACCCGGTCTGGAAGACCGCCGCGTGGAGATCACTGGTCCGACCGACCGCAAGATGGCCATCAACGCGCTCAACTCGAGCGCCAAGGTGTGGCTCGCCGACCAGGAAGACGCCACCAGCCCGACCTGGACCAACGTCATCGAGGGCCAGCTGACCCTGTTCGACCAGGTACGCGGCCAGCTGAGCTACACGAGCCCCGAGGGCAAAAAGTACGAGATCACGAACAAGACCACGCCGACCATCGTGATGCGTCCGCGTGGCTGGCACCTGGTCGAGAAGCACGTGACCTTCGTTGATGCCGCCAACCGTCGCATGAAGTCATCGGGCAGCCTGATCGACTTCGGCCTGTACTTCTTCCACAACGCCAAGAAGCTCATCGAGAACGGCACCGGCCCGTACTTCTACCTCGCCAAGCTGGAGAGCCACAAGGAAGCCCGCCTGTGGAATGACATCTTCACCTATGCCGAAGAGCGTCTCGGAATCCAGTACGGCACCGTGCGCGCCACCGTGCTGATCGAGACGATTCAGGCCGGCTTCGAGATGGACGAGATTCTCTACGAGCTGCGCGACCACTGCGCCGGGCTGAACGCCGGCCGTTGGGACTACATCTTCAGCATCATCAAGACGTTTCGTGCCCGTGGCAGTCGCTTCGTCTTTCCCGACCGCAAGCAGATCACCATGACGGTGCCGTTCATGCGGGCCTACACGGAGCTGCTCGTGGCCACCTGCCACCGCCGCGGCGCTTTCGCCATCGGCGGCATGAGTGCCTTCATTCCTAACCGTCGCGACCCGGCGGTCACCGAGCAGGCGCTCGCCCAGGTTGCCGCCGACAAGAAGCGTGAGGCCACCGATGGCTTCGACGGTTCCTGGGTGGCACACCCCGACCTCATCCCGACCGCGCAGGCCGAGTTCGACAAGGTGCTCGGCGACCGGCCGAACCAGCTCGAGCGCACCCGCCCCGAGGTGAGCGTGACGGCGGCCCAGCTACTCGACGTCGCCTCGGTCGGCGGCCAGATCACCGAGGCCGGCGTGCGCGGCAACGTCCTCATAGCGCTCCGCTACATCGAGTCCTGGCTGCGCGGCGTTGGTGCTGCGGCAATCGACAACCTGATGGAAGACGCCGCTACCGCGGAGATCTCCCGCTCGCAGCTCTGGCAGTGGATCCACGAGAACTCGGTCACCGCCGAGGGTCGCCGAATCGACTCCGACTGGGTCGAAGAGGTGCTCGACGAGATCGTGGACGGCCTCGAGCGCACCCCCACCGACCGCTTCGACGACGCCCTCACCGTGCTGCGCACCTCGGCGCTCGAGCCCGAGTTCCCGACCTTCTTGACGGTTGGAGCGTACGCCCGCTTCTTCTAACTCATTCGGCGTTCGCGAAAGCGGGCAAATGGATGCTTCACCCCGGCATCATCACAGGGGTGAAGCATCCATTTGCCCGCTTTTTCGTTTTCGGTTTGCGCTGCCATCGACGGTAGGCGTTCCGGCCCCCAGATTGGGGGGAGAACGGCACCCAATGGGGGGCATACATGAGCATTGCTCAGTCCTAAGGTTCTGGATGGGGATAGTAAAAACGAAATATTATCCACTCCAAAACTGACAATTTGAGATGAGACTGACGTGAACCTTATGTTAAACCGCAAGAAAGCAATCATTGGGGCCGGGGGCGTCGCTGTTGCGTTGACCATGGCACTCGCGGCATTGGGACCGACCGGTGCGTACTTCACCGACACCGAGCAGGGCAGCATTGATGGAACGAAGGGCTCGATTAAGATCGCAGGCGTCGACAGCCTCGACTTGCACTTCACCAATATGCTCCCCGGTGAGATGCAGACTGTCTCGGAACGTTACGTGAACAACGGCCTGAGTCCCCAGGATGTCTGGGTCGTCTTCAATAACGCCGAGGCGCTACACGCGTTGAATGACGAAGGCACCTTCATGGAATTCCATCTTTCAGCTAACGGCACAGCGCTCTTTGATTCAGCGAACCTGAACGACAATGGCGATGGTGTTGCCGGATGTGCTGGATTTGACCCGTCGGGCTGCTGGCCCCTCGAGCGAGCGTACAAGCTTCAGGAAAACCTTGCGCCCGGGTCAATGGGAAAAGTTTCCTTCAGCGCGATGATCGCCGCCAAAGCTGTAGGCCAGTCTGAGGTCGGCGGCGGCGATTGGCTCCCGTACCCGGTCAAGCAGCAAAACGGAGCCCCTGTCACGCCCACAGATGCGGGGCTGCCGTACCAGATCGTCGCAACACAAGTTGGGCAGGAACCCGGCCACTAAGGCTTGATGAAACGGCTCGGATGTCGCCGTCGGGTGGCGACGTCCGGGCCGGTCCTCACCCCATTTCGAGCTCGAAAGGCGTACCGTGAAGCGATTCAAGGGCACCGTGATTCTGCTGCTCGTGCTCGCCGCCGTGCTCACTCCGGTGGCTCTCGTGGCCACGGGCGCCCTGCCCTACCGGGCCTACGTCGTACGCACCGGATCAATGTCGCCCGCCATTTTGCCGGCCAGCGTCGTGCTTGTTGAGGCCGACCAGTACGAAGTCGGCCAGGTCATCGCCTTTCGACGCGCCGACGAACGCACCACCCACCGACTCGTGGCCATCAACGACGATGGCACCGTGACCACCAAGGGCGATGCGAACGACACGATCGACCCCTTCACTGTGCCGGCCGCCGATGTCATCGGCGGAGTGATCGCCTTCGTTCCCCGCCTCGGCTATCTCGTGGTCTACCTGCAGAACCCGCTCGTCCTCGGCTCCCTCATTACGTGCGTTCTGAGTATGTGGTACGTCGGGTCATCCGAACAGAAACCCCAACAGAAGCCCGAAAAGAAACCGTCCCAGGAATCCAGGGGCATCGCGGCCGTTCGGGTCGCCTAGCTTGCCGACTGGGCCTTCACCTTGTCGTAGGCGGCGAGGGCGGCACGGCGGGTTTCGCCGAGGTCTACCAGGGGTGCTGGGTAGGCATCCGTGCCGTATTCGGGCACGTTTGCACGGATGTACTGCTGGTGCGGGTCGAACTTGGCCGCCTGCAGATTGGGATTGAAGATGCGAAAGTAGGGTGCAGCATCCGCCCCGGAGCCCGCTACCCATTGCCAGCCGAAGGGGTTGCTGGCGGCATCGGCGTCGACCAGGGTGTCCCAGAACCAGCGCTCGCCCACCCGCCAGTCGACCAACATATTCTTGATCAGGAATGAAGCGGTGACCATGCGTACCCGGTTGTGCATACTTCCGGTTCGCCAGAGCTCGCGCATGCCGGCATCGACCAGGGCGAAGCCGGTGCGGCCTTGTTGCCACGCGGTCACGGCTTCGTGGTCGAGCTCGGGCCACGGGAAGGCGTCGAAGGCGGGCCGCAGGTTCTTGGTCGCGAGCTCGGGGGCGTGAAACAGCACGTGGTAGGCGAACTCCCGCCAGCCGACCTCGGTGAGAAACCGGGTCGCACTCGCGAGCGCCGGCCCGGAGAGTGAGCGTTGCGCCTCCTGGGTGGCCGCCCAGACCTGGTGCGGGCTGATCTCCCCCCACCGCAGGTACGGCGACAGACGCGACGTCGCGTTCTGGGCCGGTTCGTCACGTTCGGCCCCATAGCGGGGGAGTGATTCGGCCAGAAAGCGCCCAAGCATTTGCTGAGCGGATGTCTCGCCCGGCTGCCACGCCGCGCGCAGCCCGTCGGCCCAGTCGGGCGCGCTCGGCTCGAGGCCCCAATCGTCGAGGCTGTCGGTGGCGAGGCTGCCCGACCACCCGGAGACGGTGTCGGGGGAGGGGTAGGGCGCGCGCGGCGGCGGACCGGCCTGGCAGGCACGCCAGAACGGCGTGAACACCGAGTAGGAGCCGCTCTGACCGGTTTGGATGGTCCACGGTTCGAACAGGAGTGAACCCGCGAAGCTGTGGGCATCGACGCCGTCGGCGCGCAGCTCGGCCTTGATCGCGGTATCGATCATGCGTTCTGCGGAGCCGTAGCGGCGATTCCAGAAGACGGCAGCGGCATCCGTTTCACGGGCGATTTCGGTGATGATCGGTGCGGCCGGGCCGCGGCGCAGAATTAGCCGGCCGCCGAGCGCCTCGAGCGTTGCACCGAGCGATCTGAGACTCTGGTGGAGCCACCAACGGGCGGCGCCGCCGAGCGGGCGCACTCCGGGGGACTCGTCGTCGAACACATACACGGCCACGATCGGCCGGTGTCGGGCGAGGGCTGCGTGCAGCGCCGGGTGGTCGCCGACGCGCAGGTCGTCGCGAAACCAGACGACCGAGGGGCCGGCGTGCTCGTTGGATTCTGCCGGGGCAAGGGGAAGTGAAGTCATGGGCTCTCCTCGTGAGAACTCCAGTGTGTACCCTGCCGCGGATGAGACCAATTCGGAGGGAGAACGGTTCATCGCGCCAGCGTCGGCCGAGGTTCGACCAACGGAGCCAGACGTCGAAACGTCGGTATGTCTAAGGAAAATAGAGCTAAACGGCGTAAATCTTTGTGCGAACAGACCAAATCGTCGCCATTTGCGCAAAAACTCAATTCCCCATTCTGGGGGTTGGAGCAGGAGAGACAAATTTGTCTGTCCCATCTAGTGTGTGAATCGCGGATGGAGCTACAGCCGCAGAAAACACCACTGGACTGTAGAAAATTCATGGCCCAATACCCAGGGTTGTGGACGACCGGCCGCAGCACCGTCGCGCTTACCCCGCGGCGATGACGTAGCGGGCTTCTTGCCGTTGCTCCACGCCTGCCGCTTGCTGGCCTGCGACCACCCGAAGTTTTCAGACCAGTACCCTAAGGGCCTCACCATGAACAAGTTTACCAAAAGGCGCGATTGCCGGCGCCGCCGGTCTCACCCTCCTGCTCGGCGGCGGCACGACTTTTGCGCTGTGGAACTCCTCGGCAGTGGTGGCCGGCGGCACGATCGAAGCCGGCAACCTGGTTGTTTCTCCCAGCGCCATCGACGGCGTTGAAGTTGCCGGTGTTTGGACGGACCAGAACGATGTAGTCCTGAACCTCGAAACATTCGCGGCCTCGCCCGGCGATGTGCTGGTCTATACCAAGAAAATGCACGTCCTGGCCGAGGGGGACAACCTCGTCGCCGAGCTGACGCTCGATGCGGGCTCCATCAACGCCACCACGCCGGGTTACAAAGCCGACGACGCACTGGCCGTCCACCTCATCGGGACCGCAGTTTTGACAGTGACGCCCGATGGCGGCATCAAGGACAACTTCTCTCAGACTGAGCGTTCAGTGACCACCGGCCCGACGGATTACACCATCACACCCGGAGCGGGAATCGTCGAGGAAGACGTCACCGTCGAGGCCACGATCACCTTCCCGAACGGCGCGCTGGGCGCTGAGAACACCATGATGCTCGGTTCGGTCACCCTTAAAGACATGGCGGTCAAACTCACCCAGATCTAACCGATCGGTGCCCGGGTGCCCACCAACGGTGGGCACCCGGAAACGACCAGCAGGCAGCATCCGCTTTTGATTTGCGAAAGCCGGTGATCTCTTGAGAACGTTTCTGTTCGCGAGTGCGGCGATTCTGGGTGCGACCTTGCTGGCCACTGCCGCCGTGGGCGGAACCTATGCCCTGTTGAACTCGAGCGCTTCGGCCGGCCCGGCAGCCACGATTCAGGCCGGATCCGCCGAGCTCAGCATCACGTCAGACCTCGAGATGTCGAATACCCCGCTGTATCCCGGAGCAAGCAACGTCGGCACGGTCGACGTGCGCAACGACGGCACGGTGTCGCTCTCTCTTCGCCTCGCGGGCCCCTGGCGTGTGGTACCACGTCGTCACCGCCGCCGGGACCTGTGTCGATGCGGCCGCTCCGCAACAAAAGGGACGAGTGCTGGCGACGAAGGAGTGCTCGACCGCCTCAACCTCACGGTTCAGCTTCGTTGCGGACAGAAACGGTTCCGAGTATGAAATCGTCGCCGCTGACGAGAACCTGGTGTGGACTGCGGAAGGCCCGTCTCCCCTGTCGCTCAGCACGCAGAGTGGCTCAGCAGACAAAGCCAAGCAACGCTTCACGCTCGCCCCGATCAGCGTTGGCAGTGCCACCTTTCAGATTCGCAGCGTGAAGGACGACACGAAGTGCCTTGAGTCAGGCAACACCCTCACCTTGAAGACGTGCGACACCACGGTACCCATCCAGGAAAACCAGCAGTTCACCCTCGACGAGGTGACTTCATGACCGGGTTCCTGATCTGTGCCCGGATCGCAGCGGCCGTGGGCGCCGTGTTCCTGCTGACCGTGAGTGGGACCGCCGCCCCGGCCCTGGCGGTGCCGGGCGCCGAGTCCGCTCCCGACGTCTTGGTCAGCAGCGATGGCGAACATTTTGCCAGCAGCCAGCAGCCAGCAGCCAGCAGCCAGCAGCCTGCACGTCGGACTGTTCGGATCGTACGGCCTGTTGATTCCGGATGGTTCGATGCAATCGGGCCTGTGGATTCAGAACCCGAGCGACTGGACCGTGAGCCTGCGGGTGAGCCTGCGGGAGCCGGGCCAAGCATCCGCTGATCGAACGGTCTCTGACCTTCGGGAATACCTCATTCTGACCGTCGAAGACGCCGCGGCGCAGACGGTGACGACCGTTCCGCAGCTGGCCGACGCGGGCTGCGCGGTACTCGCGCCCGAGCAGCCGCTCGCGGCCGGTGACTCCCTGCGGGTCGAGCTCACGATCGAGATGATGAACGTGAACGGACTGACCGCTCAAAACGCGCGCGCGGACCTCGGCGTTCTCGTTGCGCTGCGCGATGCCGAGGCTGGACCCTTCGCGGCATCGGCCTGCGACGACGATGGCGTGCTCAATCCGGCCATCGCCGAACCGTCAGTGCCCCAACGGGCGGATGCTCTGTCTCGCACCGGCGCCGACCTGCCCGTTCCGGCTAGTATCGGCGGCGGCCTGCTGCTCGGCCGGGGCGTGCTGCTGGTCACCCGGCGGTGCCGTGACCGGCGTGAACCGTGACCCGGCCGGCTGACGCACCGATCGCGCCGACCGATACGCCCGCTCCCAGCCTCTGGCATTTTCTGGGGATCGCGCTTAGCGCTGCCGTGCTGCTGCTCGTCATCGGGCTCGGACTAGTGCTCGTGGTCATTCCCAAGGCGACCGGTGCGACCTCGCTGACCGTGCTGACCAGCTCGATGGAGCCGGGACTTTCGCCCGGCACTGTCGTGATCGTGCGCCCGATCGACGCCAACGCGCTGCACATTGGAGACGTCGTTACGTATCAAATGGTGTCCGGCGACGCCAAGGTCGTGACGCACCGCATCCTCTCGATCGTTTCGAACTCAGAAGGACCGCGTTCCTTCATCGTGCAGGGCGACAAGAACAGTGCGCCCGACGACGACCCCGTGCTGGCCGAGCAGATTCAAGGTCGGCTCCGGTACGCGGTACCCTTCGTCGGCTACGTCAACAACGTGATCACCGGGGCCAACCGGACCTGGATCATCCCCGTGGTGACCGTGGCCCTGTCCGGCTATGCCTGCTTCATGGTCGTCGGCGGCCTGCTCGACCGGCGAAAAACCCACAAACGGGGAGCGGATGCCGACGACCCGGCCCTCGGGTTACGAGACGCGGAGCACGATCTTGCCGCGGGTGTGACCCTCTTCGAGCAGTCGGTGCGCGGCGGCGCCGTCGGCGAGTTCGAACACGGAGTCGACGTGCACGCGCACGGTTCCGCTGGAGAGTAGGGCCGAGATCTCGTCGAGCGTGCGAGCGTCGGGGGACACCTTGAAACCGGTCGCGCGGCGGCCGGCGGCGGCGGCATCCGCTGCCATGGTCGGCCAGCTGCCGGTCGGTGCGTTCACGAGCAGGCCGCCGGGGCGCAGGGCCGCGATCGAGCGGGTGCCGGTGTTGTCGTGCACGTTGCCGATGAGGTCGATGACCGAGTCAAGATCGTGGGCAACATCCTCGAAGCGGGTCGTGCTGTAGTCGATAACCTCGTCGGCGCCGAGCTCGCGCAGAAAGTCGAGGTTGCGGGTCGACGCCGTCGCGGTCACGTGCGCTCCCAGCACCCGGGCAAACTGCACCGCGAAGTGACCGACGCCGCCGCTGCCGGCGTGCACCAGCATCCGCTGCCCGGGAGCTGCCCCGGCCAACTTGACCATGCCCCAGGCGGTCAACGCCGCGATCGGAACGGCGGCCGCTTCGGCGTGGCTGAGCCTGGCCGGTTTGTGCGCAACGCTCATGCTCGAGACCGAGACATACTCGGCGAAGCTGCCGCCGGTGCGCGGCACCCGGCCCATGCCGTAGACCGCGTCACCGGGCTGCAGCGGCGAGGCCTCGAACGCGGCGCGCACGACGATTCCACTGAAGTCGTTGCCGAGAATGGTCGGGTAGCTCTGGATCGCGGCCGCGACGCCCTTGCCCGCACGGGTCTTGGCGTCGATCGGGTTGAGGCCGGCGGCGACGACCTTGATGAGCACCTCGTCGGAAATCTGGCGGGGCAGCGGCCGATCGGCCAGGTGCAACACCTCGGGGGCGCCGGTCTCGTCGATGATGAGGGCGCGCATGGTCTCCGGCAGTTCGTATTCAGTAGCCATGCTCCCCATTCTGCTGCATCGCGCCCGCCCCACCACGTTCCGGGCCCGGGCCCGGACCAAACATAGGGACTTGCTCGCTCGCTGATGCGCGATGAGGGGTGCGCCTGAGGGGTGCGCGGTGAGGACCCCTCACCGTGCAGGCCCCGCCAAGCGGACCGCTAGCGGCGGGTCTGCTCGTCGAGGTTGTCGATCAGGGCGTTGGCGAGGCCGACCAGTATGGCGATCTGGTCTTCGTCGCGTTCGATCCAGCGACATTCGGGCACCGGGGCCACCGGAACGAAGCCCCGGTGCTCTTCCCAGACCAGCAGCGTGCGGTCGGCGCCGAGCACATATTGCTGCCACCACACCTGCCGCATATAACTGCGCGGAATGCTGCGCCACGGCTTGCTCGTGGTCTTGATCTCGGCCAGGTGCAGATCGCCATTGGTCGCCACACCGACCCCGTCGGGTGTAGCCAGATGCCGCGGGTGCCCGAGTGACCGGAACAGGTTCGTGCTCGGCTCAATGCCGTAGTTTTCCAGCACCCAGGCGGCGATGACCGGTTCCCGGGCCCGCCCGTGGTCGGTGTAGCTGTTGCCGGTGAAGCTCGTGCCGTGCATTTTGTCGTGGGCCGCGTTCAGAATGGATTTCGGAGTCGACAGTTTCGCGACATCCGTTGCGGTGATTCCCTGGTTGCGCGCCCGCAGCCAGGCCACCCGGTCGGTCGAGTCGGCGACGATGCGCAGAGTGTGCGGTGCCGGCAGCAGAGCGGATGCTGCAAGGTGCGTTGCAGGCTGGTCCAGATCGAAGAGGGACAGCGTTGAATTCGGCACCCCTCTATTGTGTGCCCGCGCGCCCGGTCGGCGCGCCACCGCCACGGGGTGCCGCTCGTTTGCTGCCGCGCACGCTGCGGCCGCTCGCCGCGCCGCGTTCCACCCGACACGCCCCGCTCGGCAGCCCCGAAACTCTGAGAATCGTTATCGCGAAGTGATCTGAGTTCGCTAGCGTGAGTGCACGACAACCAATCGGGGGAATACTATGGCGCACCGCGCACGCACAGCTGGAGGCGCAGTCGCGATCACGCTCGCCATTTTGCTCAGCGGATGCGCCGGCCTCCCCGGCTTCCCCGCCGCGACCGACACTCCGGTCGCGCACCTCGTTGCCGGGGTCGATTGTCAGGCGCCCAACCTCAATCACGACATCGCCGTGCAGGAGGGTATTCCGACCCAAACCGACCTGACCGCCGAGCACCCGGCCGCGCCGGATCCGGGACGGGTTCCGGCCGACTTCGACCCCGTCGCCGCCTATCGCTGCACCTTCTTCGGCAGCCTCGACGACGCGCAGGGCCGCTGGTCGGCCGTGCAGGTCGAGACGCTCGAGGGCGACTTTGGCGCTCTGCTGTCGGCGCTCGCCGAACCCAGCGACCAGGCGGGCCCCAATCAGGTCTGCACCGCCGACATGGAGCTGGTGCCGACACTCTGGCTGCAAAACTCCAATGGTGAGGCGCTGCGGGCGGCCTGGCCGCGCACCGCCTGCGGCAAAACCAAACCGGCAGCCCATACAGCCCTCGACAACCTCGATCTGACCGACACGACCCTGCTTCCGCTCGTGCTGCGGGTCACGCGCGCGGCCCTCGATGCCAACTGCGCGATGACGGCCGGCACGCCCGAGCAGTCGCTGCTCTTTGGCGGTATGGCTCTGCAGACCTTTCCGAACGGCATGAGCGACGGTGCTGAACCGACCACGATTCCGGCGCTGCCGGCCGAGGCTCCGTCCCTCGCCGGCGTCGACGGCGCGAGCGTTTGCGTCTACACGGTCGATCCGCAGCAAGACCCCGACCTCAGCGAGCTCAACTCCGTCGCCGGGATCGACGACGCCCTCGGCGCAATGATGAACCTGCAGTTCGGTACCTTTGCCAGCGCGAGCACCCTTGAAGCGGATGCGGCGGCGCTCCTCGCCGCCGCAGCATCCGCTTCGCAGGCGCCCGAGTGCAGCACCGACCCGACCCGGTTTGCTGTGCTCTGGCCGGACCGCGCAGGCACCCGGCTCGACACGTCGATTCAGGTCGAACTCGACGGCTGCCAGCGGCTGTTCCTGCCCGGCAGCCACGCGCTCGTGCCCGCGCTGGAACTGCTCAACATCCTGAAATAAACCGCGAGCGCGCTCAGCCAATCGACGCGCGAAGCGGCGGGGCAGCCGTGCGATGCGTGTGCAGCCGTCCGGCGCGGTCGAGAAAGTACAGACCACCCCGAACGATGTTGATCTCCCCACTCAGCGGCGGGGTGTTCGCGAGCTCAGAGAAGCCGGTGCGGTCGAGCACCCCGAGCTTGCTCGTGCCGTAGGCCTTGGCATAAAGCACCCCGTTGTAGGCGACCAGCCCGGTGAATCGCCCGTTCGATGCGAGGCTGAAGGTTGACCGCGCCCAGACGTAGACGTGACGGCGCGTGCGAATATAAAGCGCCTCATCAAGGGCGGCGAACTCGAACGGCCCGTCGGCGGGAACACCGTCCAGCCGGGTAAACGATGACCCGCGGTAGCTCGAGATGGCGCACACCTCTGAGTCATGGTGAACGATATAGAGTTCCTGACCAAACACCGTCAGGGCGAGAATGTCGATCGGGGATCCGGCTACTGGAACCAGTTCACGGCCGTTGACGTACCAGAGGCCGGACTGTAAGCGAAAGTACGCTCGTCCGCGAAAGCTGGTCAGGAGCAGTTGCGAGGCCTCGGTTGTGGCGATGAAGGTGAACCGGCCGTTGCGATAGCGATGGATCGACGTGAGACCCGGATGCCGGTCGGACTCGGCCGTCAGATACAGGTCGGTGCCCACGGCGACGATGCGCGTGATTCCTGCCGGGGCCTGAGGCACGGTGGCCAGGATCGAACCGTCGAAGCAGAACAGCGCATCTCGTTCGTAGACCAGAAAGTAGGTCTTTCCGCCGACGTCGGTCAGATTGTGGGCATCGGCCGGGGCTTGGTCGACGAGTGCAGCAGGGCTCGAAGGTAGTGCTCGGCGGCGGAGCAGGGCTCGAAGGTAGTGCTCGGCGGCGGAGCAGGGCTGTCAAGGTCATGGCCGGTTCCCCCCGTGTCGCACCTCGTGTCTGATCGATCATGCTCGCCCCGCCTCAGGATTTACGGCAGAATTCGGGACGAAACCCAAGGGTTGCCCCAGCACGCGGCAAATTCGCACGCCCGGGCAAGGCTGCTCACAGTGAGGGCTAGGGTAACGCATAGTCGACTCATAGAAAAGTAGCGATACTTACTACTATGAGCACACGTGAGAGCACGCACACCGGCCACGGCCCCCGACTGACCAAGGCCGACGGCAGTGCCATTCGCGTACTCGTCGTCGACGACGAACCGACGCTCACCGATCTGCTCTCGATGGCCCTGCGCTACGAGGGCTGGGAGGTGCGCACCGCCGGCGAAGGCCGCCAGGCACTCAGCATCGCCCGCGAATTCCGCCCCGACGCCATCGTTCTCGACATCATGCTGCCCGACATCGACGGCCTGCAGGTGCTGCAGCGGGTGCGCGCCGACGGCTACGAGACACCGGTGCTGTTTCTGACCGCCAAGGATTCCCTCGACGACCGCATCAATGGCCTCACCGCCGGCGGCGACGACTACGTTACCAAACCGTTCAGCCTCGAGGAGGTCGTCGCCCGGCTGCGCGGTCTCATCCGCCGCTCCACCCTCGCCGTGGCCGACTCGACCGACCCGCGCATTACCGTCGGCGACCTCACCCTCAATGAGGACAGCTACGAGGTGTTTCGCGACGGCGGCGCCATCGAACTGACCGCGACCGAGTTCGAACTGCTGCGCTTTCTCATGCGCAATCCGCGCCGGGTGCTCAGCAAAGCCCAGATTCTCGACCGGGTCTGGAGCTACGACTTCGGCGGCAAATCCAGCGTCGTCGAAATCTACATCTCGTACCTGCGCAAGAAGGTCGATGCTGGCCGCGAGCCGATGATCCACACGGTGCGTGGCGCCGGTTACATGCTCAAAACTGCTTCATGACTGAGCGGATGCCCCGTCGCCGCGGCCGCCCCCGCTCGCCCTGGACCCTGCAGCGCCGCCTCGTGCTCACCGTCGTCGGGCTGCTCGCGGTCGTGAGCATCACGATCGGCATAGTGAGCGTCGTCATTCTGCGCGCCTCCCTGGTCGACCGGCTAGACCTACAGCTCGCCTCGGCCGCTGACCGTTCCGGGGCCGCGCTCGGCGGCGTCGGCGACAACGACGGCGACCGTCTCGGCGACCTGCCCGGCAACCCCTACTTCGGCACTCCGACGGCCGACAGCATTCTCAGCGGCCCGGCCCAGCCGCCCGGACTGCTCGCCCTCGTCTACGACGGAACCAGCATCACGACCGGCTACACCGACGACGAGAGCGGACAAATCGAGGCACTCACGTCGGAGCAGGTGCAGATCCTCGCCGACCACGTCAACCAATCGACGCCGGTCACGGTGCACCTCGGCGGCGAACTCGGCGAGTACCGGGTGCAGGCCGAAACGTCCCGCACCGGCACGCTCTATCTGGTCGGCCTTCCGCTTTCCGGAGTTGCGGCCACGGCCGCCCAACTGGCCCTGATCGTTGGCCTTGTTTCGCTCGTCGGACTCATGATCGTCGCCATCATCGCCGCCTGGGTGGTGCGGCTGGCCCTGCGTCCACTGCAGAGGGTCACCGCGACCGCCACCCGGGTCGCGCAGCTGCCGCTGGACCGCGGCGAGGTCTCGCTCGATGATCGGGTTCCGGCCGGCGACACCGATCCGCGCACCGAGGTCGGCCGGGTCGGCGCCGCCCTCAACCGCATGCTCGACCACGTCGACCTCGCCCTGGAGGCTCGGCAGGCGAGCGAACGCAAGGTGCGCCAGTTCGTCGCCGACGCGAGCCACGAACTGCGCACCCCGCTGGCATCCATTCGCGGGTATTCCGAACTCACCCGCCGCAGCGGCCAGGAGCTGCCGCCCGACGCCATACATGCGCTCGGTCGCATCGAGTCGGAGTCGGTGCGCATGACCGGGCTGGTCGAGGACCTGCTGTTGCTGGCCCGCCTCGACGAGGGCCGCGAACTCGAACTGGAGCCGGTGGACCTCACCATGCTGCTCGTCGACGCCGTCAGCGACGCGCACGCCGCCGGCCCCGATCACAGCTGGAACGTCGAGCTGCCCGAAGAACCGATCGAGGCGACCGGCGACGAACCGCGCCTGCGTCAGGTCATCGCCAACCTGCTCGCTAACGCCCGGATCCACACGGATGCCGGCACCAGCGTGGTCATCGCGCTCACAGCCATCGGCGACCAGGCCGTCATCACGGTCACCGATAACGGTCCGGGCATTCCCGATGCCCTCAAAAACACCCTGTTCGAACGGTTCGCCCGCGGCGACAGCTCACGCTTTCGCGGAACCGGCAGCACCGGCCTGGGCCTCGCCATCGTGGCAGCGGTCGTCGCTGCGCACCACGGCGAGGTCAGTGTCGAGAGCGTTCCCGGTCGCACCCAGTTTCGGGTGGCGCTTCCGCTCGTCGCGGCCTAATCGGCTTCGTTCAGCCGCTCCAGCAGAACGGCGAACTGGTCGAGCTCGGCGGTCGTCCAGGTGCTGAGGCGTCGGTGAACGAGAGCGGTGCGCTCGCGGCGCACCTTGGCCAGCTTCGCCTCGGCGAGCGGGGTGAGCGCCAGAAACCGCGCGCGACCGTCGAGCGGATCGACCCGGGTTCCGACGAGGTCCAGCCCACAGAGCAGCCTGGCCTGGCGGCTGATCATGCTCCGATCCACCGCGAGCACCTCGGCGACGACTCCGGCGTGGGTTTCACCCCGTCGAGCGAGCACGCGCAGCACAGCCAGCCCGAACGGCTCCAGGGCCGGGTCGATGCTGGCCGCGGTCGACCGGGTGCTGGCCCGGATTCCCGAGGCGAGCAGGGCCATTTGTGCCTCAACCCGGGCGAGTTCGGGGCTCTCACCATCCACAAATGTCGGTGCGACCGTGTCACTCATCGCGTGTTGTCCTGGTCTTGTCGCTCGCGGGCCGCACGATACGAATCGACTGGGTATCGTGGGCGCGCCCAACCGGCAGCAGGCCAGCGGATGCCGCACTCACGTCGATCACGATGTCCTCCACGGTTTCCGTCTCGCGCAGCCGGGTCGATTCCGGCGCCGGAGTCGACTCTACGGTGGCCGAGCGCACCCGATCGATGCCGGTCTCCGTGCCGAGCGGATGATTGGGCAGCAGCGACACCATGAGAAGGGTCACGAGAACCAGCGGCGCGCTGACCAGAAAGATCAGGCCGACGCCGGAGCCGTAGGCCGTTTCCACGATGATGCGCAGCACGTCGGGCAGCAGATTGACCTGCGGGATGACACCGTCGCCCAGCAGTCGACCCGCATCCGCTTGATTGGCGGGGCTGAGATTGCCGACGCGGCTGCTGATCTGCGTGGCGACGACACTGCCCAGAATCGACCCCATCACCGAGACACCGACCGCGCCGCCGAGGCTGCGGAAGAAGGTGACCGAGCTGGTGGCGACGCCGAGGTGTCGCACCTCAATGGTGTTCTGCACGACCAGAACGAGGTTCTGCATGACCATGCCCAGGCCGGCTCCGAGGGTAAACATATAGACGCCGACGAAGACGAGGCTGGTGTGCACATCGAGCGTGCCGAGCAGGGTGGTGCCGACGAGCATGAGCACGGAGCCGGAGACCATGATCGATTTCCAGGTGCCGCGCCGACTGATCACGGTTCCGAACAGCGTCGACGAGATGAGTAGGCCGCCCATCATGGGAATGGTGAGCAGGCCGGACTCGGTCGGCGTCGCGCCGCGGGCGAGCTGCATGTACTGGCTGAGAAAGACGGAGGTGCCGAACAGGGAGACGCCGACCGCGAGGCTCGCGACCGTCGCGAAGGTAAAGGTGTGATTGCGAAACAGGCTGAGCGGAATGATCGGCTCCGTGGCGCGCATTTCGACGATGACGGCCGCTACGAGCAGCAGGACGGCACCGATTACCATGACCCACGAGGTCAGCGACAGCCACTTAAACTGCGAACCGGCCAGGGTCACCCAGATCAGCAGCAGTGAGATGCCGCTCGTGATGAGCGCGGCGCCCAGATAATCCATGCGTACGACCCGCTTCGGCCGTGCCGGCAGGTGCAGGGTGCGCTGCAGCAGCACGATGGCGACGATTGCCACCGGCAGGGCGATGAAGAAGTTCCAGCGCCAGCCGAAGGCATCCGTTACGACGCCGCCGAGCAGCGGGCCGCCGATGGTGCCGAGGGCCATGACCGCGCCGAACAGGCCGGCGTAGCGGCCGCGCTCGCGGGGGCTGATGATGTCGGCCATGATGATCTGGCTGAGGGCGACCAGGCCGCCGGCGCCGAGGCCCTGCAGCACCCGGAACGCGATGAGGGTGCCCGAGTCCTGCGAGAAACCGGCGAGGGCGCTGCCGATGACGAAGACGGCGAGGGCCAGCTGAATGAGCAGCTTGCGGTTGAACAGGTCGGCGACCTTGCCCCAGATGGGCGTGCTCACCGTCGTGGCGAGCAGCGTCGCCGTGACGACCCAGGTATAGGCCGACTGCGAGCCCTTGAGGTCACTGAGAATGAGCGGCAGCGAGGTG
The DNA here is from genome assembly GCF_004403125.1 of Cryobacterium sp. TMS1-13-1. Taxonomy (NCBI): domain Bacteria; kingdom Bacillati; phylum Actinomycetota; class Actinomycetes; order Micrococcales; family Microbacteriaceae; genus Cryobacterium; species Cryobacterium sp. TMS1-13-1. The sequence continues at coordinate 96,984 of NZ_SOGX01000001.1, forward strand.
CTCACGACGGTGTTCGCCAGAATTGACACGAACATGCCCAGCAGCAGGCCCGACAGGGCTTCGAGCACCTGGCGGTGTGCCCTCGAACCGTCGGGGGCCGGCTCTCGAGCGGTTCGACTGGCGCGTGCCATGCGACTCCTTAAGTGGTTGACAGATATCAACGATAGGTAGGTAGTGGATGCATGTCAACCATTTCGCGTCGGCAGCCGCGACACTGGCCGGTAAGTGGATGCTGATTTGCGCGCGCCCGCAACCTGCCGTAGGGTGTACTTCAGCCACAGACCGCCGGTTACTGCGCTATGTCGAAAGACAGAAGTGCAGACGAAGGTTCATTCACGTGAACGGCCCGCGCAGGTGTTCGAAGTTCAGTTACAGTCTTTTGGATTGTTCCCCAAGCTCCGGCGCCCTGCGCTGGAGCTTTTTTCATGTCTGCGCCCCGGGCTACCCGGCACATGATTATTAATGAGGAGCACCATGGCGAACAAGGAAGCAACGGTCGCCGAGCTTACGGAGAAATTCCAGAGCTCGACCGCCGTTCTGCTCACCGAGTACCGCGGTCTCACTGTTGCGCAGCTCAAGAGCCTGCGTAAGTCCATCAGTGAGGACGCCACGTACGCCGTGGTAAAGAACACGCTCACCAAGATTGCGGCCAACAAGGCCGGCATCACCTCGTTCGACGAGGAACTTGTCGGTCCGTCCGCTATCGCCTTCGTGCACGGAGACCCCGTCGCCGTCGCGAAGACCCTGCGTGCCTTTACCAAGGCAAACCCTCTCCTGGTGGTAAAGGGCGGTTACTTTGACGGTAACCCGCTCACCGCAGCGGAGGTTGGCAAGCTTGCCGACCTCGAGTCCCGCGAGGTGCTGCTGGCCAAGCTGGCCGGCGCCTTCAAGGCATCGCTGTTCGGAGCCGCTTATCTCTTCCAGGCACCGCTGTCGAAGGCTGTTCGCACCATCGACGCGCTGCGTGAGAAGCAGGAGTCCGCGAACTAGGCACCTGCCTGGTTCACGGTTCACGAATTTTTAAGAAACTAATAGGAGTACATCATGGCAAAGCTTTCCACTGAAGACCTGCTTGAGCAGTTCAAGGGCCTGACCCTCATCGAGCTTTCCGAGTTCGTCAAGGCGTTCGAGGAGACCTTCGAGGTCACCGCAGCCGCTCCCGTCGCCGCTGCCGGAGCCGCTGGCCCCGCCGCTGCTGCTGAAGAGGTCGAAGAGCAGACCGCGTTCGACGTCATCCTTGACGCCGTTGGCGACAAGAAGATCCAGGTCATCAAGGTTGTGCGCGAGCTCACCAGCCTGGGCCTCGGCGAGGCCAAGGCCGTTGTCGATGGCGCGCCGAAGGCCGTCCTCGAGGGCGTTGCCAAGGATGCTGCCGAGAAGGCCAAGGCTTCCCTCGAAGAGGCCGGCGCAACCGTTACCCTCAAGTAATCATCGCCCCACAGGGGCTCTGATTGAGGCGTAGCCGATGGACCTTCGGGTCGATCAGTGCGCAAGGGGCGTCGTTTCCGAAAGGAGACGGCGCCCCGTTGTCGTACCCCAGCGGGCCTGATGAGCGTTACCCACAGCGGATGCCGCGCTCGCGCAGGTGTGTCGTCAGGAACCCGAGACGGTCGGTTGACGTGGCGCGCTCGTGCTCGAACGAATAACGAGGTTCGTCTGGAGCACGGTGGAAGCGTCATCGTGCCCACCAAGCGTGGGGTTCTCAAACTCGGCCAGCAGCGAGGCAACCGCGAGCTGGCCCTGCCGACGCGGATGCTGTTCCAGTGTTGTGAGACGAAACATTGTGGAATATGGATGCCCATCGATTCCGATCACGCTGAGCTCTGCTGGCACCTGGATGCCCAATTCCCGAGCCGCGACAATGAGTCCAATCGCGATCTCGTCGCTCGCCGCGAAGATCGCGGTCGGTCGCTGCCGGGGGTCGCCGAGGAGGGCCAGGCCGCGCTCATAGCCGCCGGGAACGGTGAATTCAGAGGTATGAAGGCACCCTTGCACCGGTAAACCCGCCGCCGTCATGGCCGCCTCGAAACCGCCGTAGCGGTTTCTGTGCACGTGAAAATCCATCTCATTGATCCGACTGCCGCCGACGTGCACGATGTCGCGATGCCCGAGGCTGAGCAGGTGCTCTGTGGCCAGCCTGGCGGCGGCAACGTCATCGATGGAAATGGTGGGTACGCCGCGAATAGCGCCGCCGATCCCGACCAGCGGGCGCCCCAGACGATGTAGATGATTGACCTCGGCGTCGCTCAGGGCAACGCCCACCGAGACAATGCCGTCGAAACGCTTGCGGGCCAGAAAGAACTCAAAGACGCGCTCGCGTTCGGGAGAGGCGAGGGACAGGTTGTACAGGGTCATGTCATAGCCCTGCTCGAGCAGTGCCTCTTCCACGCCTTCCAGCACCTCGGCGAAGAACCAACGGTTAATAAAAGGAATGATCACCCCGACGCTCTTGGTTCGGCCGGTCACCAGGCTGGCGGCGTTTTGTGACGCAACGTAACCGAGCTGCCTGGCCGCGTCGACAACCTTCTGGCGAGTCTCGGCCGAGACGTAGCCCCGGCCGCTCAGCGCCCGGCTGGCAGTGGCCTTGGCCACATCGGCGAGGCGCGCGACATCGGCAATTGAACTCATCTGGTCTCCGTCTTTGGCGACTGGTTCTCAGACACGATAGCGCGGGTTGGCGCATCATGGAACCGGTTCCATGATAACCCTTGATTCTCTGCTGATGTTCCGCCACACATGGAGGGTTCCCAGCGGCAGGTTTTGGATCTTTGCCATTTTGTTATCTTCCCAGGGTTGCTATCGCTGATCGGGTGACGTACTTTATGGTGTGGAACCGGTTCCCGAGTTGTGGCAGAAATAGCTTATTCTGGGCCGGTGCCACTAGTCCGGAGCCACCGGCCCTGGCAGAATCTCAGCACCACCACTCGACCAAGCACCACTCAATGAGGAGAAACAAGATGCGGTCTTCCCTGCACCGTCGAATTACAGCACCGCTCGCCCTGGCGGCGATCGCGGGTCTGGCCCTAACCGGTTGCTCCGGCGGCCCGGGAGCTACCACCAAGGACGCTGGCGCCGAGGGCGACGGCGTCGTCACCATCTATGGCACGATCGCCGACACCGAGGCCAAGCTGCTCGAAGAGTCCTGGGCCGGCTGGGCAGCAGACAACAACATTGACATTCAGTACGAATCGTCGAAGGAGTTCGAGTCGCAGATCTCCATTCGCGCCCAGGGTGGCAATGCCCCCGATATCGCGATTTTCCCGCAGCCCGGCCTCATGAAAGACCTGGCCTCCCGCGACTTTCTGAAGCCCGCCCCGGCGGCCGTCGAGGCGAACGCCGACGAGAACTGGTCGGCCGACTGGAAGGCCTACGGCACGGTCGACGACGTCTTCTACGGCGCCCCCCTCATGGCGAGCGTCAAGGGTTTTGTCTGGTATTCGCCGGCGAAGTTTGCGGAGTGGGGCGTTGAAGTGCCCACGACGTGGGACGAGTTGCTCGCCGTTACCCAGACCATCCAGGAAAAGACCGGCGCGGCCCCATGGTGCGCGGGCTTCGGCTCTGGCGACGCCACCGGCTGGCCGGGAACCGACTGGGTCGAAGACCTGGTGCTGCGCGAGGCCGGCGCCGAGACCTACGACAAGTGGGTCGCCAACGAGATTCCCTTCACCGACCCGGCCATCGCGTCGGCCTTCGACTCGCTGGGCGAAATTCTGCTCAACCCGGCCTTTGTCAATGCCACCTACGGCGACGTCGCATCGATCAACAGCACCCCCTTCGGTGACGTTGCCATCCCGGTCTCTGACGGAACCTGTGCGATGACCCACCAGGCATCCTTCTTTGATGGTTTCATCACGGATGCCGGTGGCGAGGTCGGTCCCGATGCTGACGTCTGGGCCTTCATCACCCCTTCCGTTGAGGCGGGCGGCCAGGCTGTTACCGGTGGTGGCGAAATCGTCGGTGCATTCTCCGACGATGCCGACACGCAGGCAGTTCTGGAGTACCTCTCCAGCGCCGACTGGGCCAACAGCCGGGTGGGCCTGGGTGGTGTGATCAGCGCCAACAAGGGACTCGATGCCAGCAAGGCGACGAGCCCCATCCTGCAGGAAGCGATCAAGATCCTGCAGGACCCGGACACCACTTTCCGTTTCGATGGCTCCGACCTGATGCCGGGTGCCGTGGGAGCCGGAACGTTCTGGAAGGGAATGGTGAGCTGGATCAACGGCACGCCGACCAGCGAGGTGCTCACCAGCATCGAAGCGGGTTGGCCGTCGAGCTAGCCTGAAACAGTCAACACTCAGGCATGAAACGGTGTGCCGCCCGCCTTCAGAAACGGGCGGCACACCGTGCGTGACAGGCGTACGTTGCGTATACGTTTTCACCGGTTGTCGAGCGAATACCAGGGTTCACTGCCGCACTCGAAAGGTTTCAGATGTCCGCATTCTTCTCCTGGCTGGCGCAATTACCAGCGCTGGCACAAGTTCCGATCGTCATTCTGGCTTTCGGTGTCGTTGTCGGTGCCATCTTGTTCTTTGTAGAGATTGCCCCCCGCTCTGGCCGCATCTACACTGTCATTCGTCTCGCCGTCTGCGTTCTGGCACCCCTGCTTATTCTGCTGGTGGCCAACTCCTACACCTGGGCCATCATCGGTGCCGGTGTGCTGGGCCTCGGCTTCTTCTATATCGACTATCGATCGCGCAAGGGCGCTGGGTACCTATTTCAGCTGGTTGGTTTTCTCGCTCCCGCCATGCTCCTGCTGGCCATCGGCCTGGTCATTCCGACGATTCAAACCACCGTGCAGGCCTTCATGAGCGCTCGCGGTGACCGGTTCGTCGGCCTGGAAAACTTCGTCTGGATCTTCACCCAGCCCGAAAACGTGCGCATCGTGCTCAACACGATCGTCTGGGTGCTCATCGTCCCGACCGTCTCGACCATTGCCGGCCTCGCCTACGCGGTATTCATCGACAAGAGCCGCGGTGAAAAATACTTCAAAATTCTGGTCTTTATGCCGATGGCTATTTCGCTGGTGGGGGCATCCATCATCTGGCGTTTCGTCTACACGGCCCGCCCGGCCGATCAGGAGCAGATCGGCCTGCTCAACCAGATCGTGGTGTTGTTTGGCGGCCAGCCGGTCGACTTTCTCTCCTTCTCTCCGTTCAACACCCTGTTCTTGATCGTGATTCTGATCTGGGTGCAGACCGGATTCGCGATGGTCGTGCTCTCGGCCGCCATTAAAGGCGTACCGACCGAGCAGATGGAGGCCGCCGAACTCGACGGAACCAACGCCTGGCAGCAGTTCGTGAACGTTACCGTTCCGGGCATCCGCGGCGCCCTCGTCGTCGTTCTGACGACAATTTCTATTATTTCGCTCAAGGTCTTCGACATTGTGCGCACCACGACGGCCGGCAATAACGAGACCAGCGTCGTGGCCAACGAAATGTACACCCAGTTCAAGAACTTCGAGCAGGGTCGCTCCGCCGCCTTCGCTCTGGTGCTCTTCCTGCTGGTGCTTCCGATCGTTGTCTATAACGCCCGCCAGATTAAGAAGCAGAGGGAAATCCGATGAGCGTGGTCATTCCGGTAGACGCCACCACTAAGCGCCGCAGTGCCCGGAGCGCGGAAGCAACGATCGCCCGCAAGACCAAGAAACGGTTGACCAGCCGCGGAGCGACCATCGGGGCGCTTATCATCGCGGTGCTCTGGTCTATCCCTACCTTGGGCCTGCTGGTGTCGTCATTCCGACCGGCGCAGGAAGTGCGCACCACCGGCTGGTGGACCATCTTCACCAACACCGGGGTCACCTTCGACAACTACATCACGGCTCTGGCCGCCGGCAATAGCCAGATCAATCTGGCCGGGTCGTTCATTAACTCGATCGCAATCACTCTCCCGGCCACGCTCATCCCGTTGATGATTGCCAGCCTTGCGGCCTACGCCTTTGCCTGGATCGATTTTCGCGGCAAGAACGTGATGTTCATCGGAGTCTTCGCCCTGCAAATCGTGCCGATTCAGATGGCGCTCGTTCCGTTGTTGCAGTTCTTCTCCGGCGGCACGCTCTTCGGCTACCCGGTGGTCGCGGCGCTCAACCCGGGCAGCGGCTATTCGCAGGTCTGGATCGCGCACACCATGTTTGCCCTGCCGCTGGCCATCTATCTGCTGCACAACTTCGTCTCGGAGATACCGGCCGAAGTCATTGAAGCCGCTCGGGTCGATGGCGCTGGCCACGGGCAGATCTTCTTCCGCATCGTGTTGCCCCTGACCATGCCGGCCATCGCCTCGATCGCCATCTTCCAGTTTCTGTGGGTCTGGAACGACCTGCTGGTGGCGCTAATCTTCGCCGACGGCGCGGTCGCCCCGATGACCAAGCTGCTCGCCGAACTCTCCGGCGCCCGCGGCCAGGACTGGCATCTGCTCACGGCCGGTGCGTTCCTGTCTATTCTGGTGCCGCTGATCGTGTTCTTCTCCCTGCAACGCTTCTTCGTGCGGGGCCTGCTGGCCGGGTCTACCAAGGGGTAGGTGGGCCTGCAGATCTCCGGTGAATGGTTGCCGGGCCGACCCCGGCGGGTGGCCCTCGATCGTCATTCCCAGCGCAAGGCGTTGGCGTTGAGGGAGTTGTCGACGACGAGGCTGATGGTGCCGGCGACGTAGCGGTCGACTGACCACTCCAGAGGTAGGCCGTCGCGGCTGAAGCTAACGCGCTTGTGCATGAGCAGCGGGGACCCGCGGCGTACATCGAGCAGCCGCGCGTCTTCCGCCCCTGCTGGGCAGGCGGAAAACTGATGCTCCGCGCGGGAGAAAGTGATGTTGGCCGTCGCCGCGAGCCAGGCAGTCACCGACGGGCAGTCGGACGGAATCTGCTCCACCTCGGCGCCGACCGAGTCCCGGTAGCGGGTGCGCTCCACCATGATGGCGCTGCCGTCAAGCAGGCGTACCCGCACAACGCAGAATACGCGAGCGGCTCTCGGTAGCCGAAGTTCCTCGCGGTCGAGCGGCGAAGCGTCCTGCCACACCCCCGAGATGACGTGGCCGGCTGGCACGCGCCCGCGCGACGACGCCCATTGGGCAAAACTTCGAAATTCTTCGAACGTGGCGGCTAGCCGCGGCTCGCCGACGACGGTGCGCCGACTGCCACGACGGGAGGCCAGGACCCCCTCGGTTTCGAGTTCGCCCAGCGCCTGCCGGATGGTACCGGGAGCAACGTCGAATTTTTCCGAGAGCTCACGTTCGCTGGGCAGCTGACTTCCGCGCTCATAGAAGCCCCGGGTAATTGCGCCTCGAACGGCTTCTGCAATGTCGTGATACCGCGCCACGCCCAACCTCACTCTGTACGGCCGCGCTCTGAGCGCCCAGCCTGGATCACTGTCCAAAGTATTGCGTCACCGCAACGTGCGACGACCGCACCGGGCTCCCGCACTGGGGGTTCACCGAGCGTTTACCTACTCGTCACTCAATTTACCCGTCCCGGCCCAACTTCTCTAGTGAACTTCGAACGTCAAAGATCAAAGTTCACTAGAGAAGTTGGGTGAGCGATGATCTTTTGTCTCGGGAGTTTCCGTCGGTGACCCTCCGGTACACGATCATTCTGGCTGAAGAGGATTTCAATGAACACGTCGCACCGCCGTTACCTGCCCGCAATCCTGCTTGTCGGCGCGATTGGCCTGTCTGGTTGTGCTAGCACCGCCACTGACGCTGCCGCGGACGCCGGCTGGGCCGCCGCGACATCGGTCGAAGCCGGTGGGGGGCTGGACAGCCTTGTCAGTGCTGCGCAGGCTGAAGGAACCCTGAACGTCATGGGACTGTATCCGGACTGGGCCAACTATGGGGTGTTGGTAGAGGAATTCACGGCGACCTACGGCATCGAAGTCGACAACGACACCTCGGCCGGTTCCAGCCAGGACCAGATCAATGCCATCAAGAACCGCATTGGCCAGAGCCGGTCTCTCGACTACCTCGACACCGGAGTTTCCTTCGCCAACAGCGCCAGTGCGGAGGGGCTCCTGGCTGAATATCGTCCTGCCACGGTCGCTGATATTGACCCGGCGCTGACGGACACCGATGGACGGTGGACGAACCAGTACGGCGGTTATGTCACTATCGGGTGTGACGCGGTGGCGGTGGCGGTGTGCCCCAGCTCTTTCGCCGAACTCGACGACCCGCAGTACGCCGGCAAGGTCGCCCTCACCGGAAACCCTGCCCAGGGCGAATCCGGCTTCAACGCAGTCTGGGCCGCAGCAATGGCGATGGGCGGTAGCCTCGACGATATCCAGCCGGGTATCGACTTCATGGCGGAGCTGTCGGCGAGCGGCATCCTCATTCCCGTTGAGGCCAACGCTGGAACACTGGAAACCGGTGAAACCCCCATCATCATCAACTGGGACTACCTGAATTTGGCTGTCGCCGATGACACTGCCGCGGCTGGTGTCGATTTTCAGGTTGCCATCCCGACCGACGGCACCATGGCGTCCTATTACGCCGCGTCGATCAACGCAGATGCCCCGCACCCCGCTGCGGCGCGCCTCTGGATCGAGTTCATGTACTCCGACGAGGGGCAGAACATCCTGCTCAATGGCTACACCCGACCCGTGCGTTTTGACGCACTGGTCGAATCCGGTGCTGTCGACACGGCTGCGGCCGATAGGCTCCCGACCGTCACGAACGGCTTCGAGTTTCCGTCCGAAGCCCAGCGCAGCGCCGCCAACCTGCTGCTGGCTGAGAAGTGGGACGCAGCGGTCGCCTCGTGACGCTCACGGTGGCTAGGAGCGACGCACCCTCCGGCACTGATTCGGTCGACCGGGCAACGGATCTCGTTCATTCGTCGCCCGCTCGGCCCGAGCGCCGAGGCGACTCCTCGTTCATGGGACTGATCCCTTTCCTAGTCTTCATCGCATTTTTTCTGGGCGTGCCGGTCTGCGGCATCGTGCTGTCGGCGTTTCGAGTCGCCGACGTCAACGACCCGGGAAGCTACGTGCCCAGCCTGGCCAACTTTGTGGCCAGTTTCCGGGGGGCGTCCTGGGAGGCAATGCAGAACAGCCTGCAGATTAGCCTGATAGCCGCACTGACCGGCGGCATTATCGGTCTGGCCCTCGCGCAGGCCATTCTCACTACGCGCTCCAAGAAACTCACCGCCGTGGTCACCGTGCTCACGAGCGTGCTGGCCAATTCCGGAGGCGTTCCGCTCGCGTTCTCCTTCATCGCGGCGGTCGGGAACGCCGGCATCATGACGGGGCTCCTGTCACTGACGGACCTGGGTTTCACCCTCTACAGCAGCGGCGGACTCATTCTGATGTATCAGTATTTTCTGATACCGACCATGGTCATGGTTGTTTTGCCCACCCTGGCCGGCCTGCGCTTGGAATGGAAGGAGGCGGCAGCCTCCGTCGGGGCAACCAGCTGGCACTTCTGGGAGAAGGTCGGCTTGCCGATCGCCACTCCGGCGATTCTGGCCGGATTTGTCCTGCTCTTTGGCGCGTCGTTCGCGACCCACGCCTCGGCCGCGGCCCTGATCGGAGGCGGCGGAGTACCCCTCATTACCCTCCGCATCGACAGTGGACTGGCCGGTGGCAACTTGGCCGGACAGGAGAATGTGGCTATGGCACTGGGTGTCAACATGATCATCGTGGCCCTGCTGGTCTTACTCGTCTACATGCCGCTGCAGAAACGGAGTCTGAGATGGTTCAAATGAAGCAGCCGACGCGTGCGGCGCGCGGCATCCGTATCGTGGCGCCGGGGCTCAGCTGGGCCTTGATCATCTTGGTGGCGCTTTACATTGCGGTGCCGATGCTCTGCGCTTTAGCCTTCAGCATCTACGTGCCCACCATCGGATTCACCTTTGAGCCGTATCTGGAATCGGTGCGTGACCCCGGATTTTTCGGTGCGCTTTCGCTGACGCTGCTCATAACCGTTCTGACCGTTTTCGGGCTGCTGGCCATTATGGTTCCGACCATGGTGTATATCCACCTGAAGGCGCCCCGGTGGCGCCCCATTATTGAGATCGTCTGCACGATCCCCCTCGTCGTACCGTCAATCGCTCTAGCGGCCGGATTAGTCACCGTGCTGCGCAGCATGGCCAGTTTCGGTCGCGGTTCCGTGCCGGCTCAGATCAGCCAGCTGCTGCAAAACCCCGACCTGCCCATCGTTCTGATCGGCAGCTACATCGTCTTAACCCTGCCATTCGTATTTCGATCGCTCGATGCTGGTCTGCGCACCATTGATCTGCGCACCCTCGTCGAGAGCGCACATTCACTCGGGGCAAGCAGCGCCACAGTGCTCCGGCGGGTCATCCTGCCCAACATTAAAGGGCCAGTCATCTTCTGTGTCTTCTTTTGTATCGCACTGTGCCTGGGTGAATTCACGATGGCGGTGACGCTTGGCTATCGAACTCTGCCGGTTTGGCTCACCCAAATTGCCGGATCCAATTTTCGCGCGTCCATTTCCATGTCCCTCCTCATTAACGCCCTCACCTGGGCACTGTTGATCGCCATGACCGTACTCGCCGGACGGGCAGCTCCCGCGCGCGCCCTGGCCTTGAAAGGACACGAATCGTGACGCTTACAGCAACAATCGCTCACCCCCGAAGTGCAACGGGGGCGCGTATCGAGTACACATCGGTGAGCAAGCAATTTGGTGATACCACCGTGCTCACTGGCCTTGACCTCACTGTCGAACCCGGGGAATTTGTTGCACTGCTCGGCCCTTCTGGCTGCGGAAAAACAACAGCGCTGCGAATTCTTGCCGGGTTCGAGACCGCGTCGAGCGGTACTGTCACGGTGGACGGGCGCGATGTATTGCAGGTCCCGGCCCACCGTCGCGGCATTGGCATGGTGTTTCAGTCGTACAGTCTGTTTCCCAACCTCAGTGTGGCCGACAACGTATCGTTCGGACTCGTCGTGCGACGCGAAGGCAAGGCCAAGCGGGTAGCGAAACTGACCTCTTTGCTTGAGCTGGTCGGGCTGCCCGGTTTCGCAGATCGGTTTCCGGCCCAACTTTCCGGCGGACAGCAACAGCGCGTCGCGCTCGCACGAGCGCTCGCCGTTGAGCCTCGGGTGCTGCTCTTGGATGAACCCCTGTCGGCTCTGGATGCCAGGGTGCGCGCCTCACTTCGGGAGGAGATTCGCAACCTGCAACTCCGGCTCGGGATCACGATGCTCTTCGTCACCCATGACCAGGATGAAGCGCTAGCGATGGCCGATCGGGTGGCGGTCATGCGGGGCGGTGGAATCGAACAGATTGACCAGCCGGGGGTTCTCTACGACCAACCGAGCACTGATTTCGTTGCTCGCTTCGTTGGTACGACGAACCAGCTCGCCGTCGCCCGCGGCGCGGCCGTCCCTGAGCTCTGGACGCCCCACCGTGATGGCGATCGTGATTTGCTCTATGTGCGGCCCGAATTACTCATGCTGGAGGCGTCCGAGCGCGGATCTGCCCACATCATTTCCCACGTTTACCGCGGTGCGACGACTCGCATCACGGCCAAGATCGAGGGTGACATTAGTCACGGAAGTTCCGAGATCAAGGTCGACGTTCCCTCGGCTAGCGTAGCCAAATTAGCGATCGGCCTGAGAGTTCAGGTTCGACTTACGGGGCGCCCGGCGCTTCGGATGGAGGCATAAATGCAAGCCCAATTTCTCAACACCAGCATTGACGTGAGCGCGAGCTTGCTGCCGGGCGCAGCATCCGCGATCATTTTTGACTGCGACGGACTACTCGCGGACACCGAGGACCTCTGGTTGCGTGCCGTGGCTGCGTGCGCGAACGAGCGCGGCACAACCCTGACCGACCTGGCCGGTTTTCGTGGTGGCGCAATAGACGACGTGGCCGCGCAGCTCGTGACGATCCTCGCCGATGCCGGGCTTCCGACCCCCTCGGTAAACAAATTGGAGGTGTCGCTGTCCGAAGAATTTCAATCCCTCATCGCCCAGGAGGCGACCGCGATGCCGGGAGCTGTGGCCCTGGTGAGTGAACTCGCGTCACGATTCCCCGTCGCGGTCGCGTCAAACAGTCCGCGTGCGCTGCTCGACCAGATTCTGGAACGTATCGGTGTGCGTGACTTGATCACGTGTTCCGTCGCCCGGGATGAGGTGTCGGCGGGCAAACCCGCTCCCGAGTTGTACGTGGCTGCCCTCCGCAAACTGCACGAACTCGATCCATCGGTAACCGCCGAGACAGCCGTCGCCTTTGAAGACTCGGCGGTGGGGGCGTTGGCTGCCATGAGTGCCGGTCTGCTCGTTGTCGGCGTCAACGCTGACCCGAAAGTGGTCCTCGACTGCCACGTGCGGCACACCACTCTGCTCGAAGAAGAACTCGTCGATTGGGCCCGTATCTTGGAACGGGAGAAGCCCGCGCAGGTCGGGCCGTACACTCTCGTCGGGGGCTCCTTCGACGCGGCGACGTCGACTTTGACCGTGCAGTGCCAATATCCGGCCGAACAAACGGCGCGGGTGCAGGTTTATGCCCAGAGCGACTGTCTGTGGAACGAGCTGCCGGCAGGTCTACCCGTGGCATCGGCATCCGTGCCCAACGATAGGGAATCACTCTCAATAGATCTGGCCCACCTGCCCGACGGGACCTATCGTTTTCTGCTGGTGACGGATGGTTTAGTACCGGAATGGAATGGGCGGACCGGTGAATTCACCGTGCGAACAACCGTGCCAGTGGCGCAGTCCTCAGCTCCTCAGACAGCGGCGCCCGCTACGTTCACTCCGGAATCGCCGGAGCAGGGTGTGACCGCCATGACCTGGAATCTCTGGTTCGGCGGATGCCACTCCAACGACGGCCACGCCAAGCAGGTCGCGTACCTTCAAGAATCTTCCCACTCGATCGTGGCCCTGCAGGAGTCTTTCGGGGATCATGGCCGTCGGTTGGCGGCGGCGATGGGGTGGAATATCGCGCAACAGGGTCATGACACCGCGGTGATAAGTCCGTATCCACTGTCGCTTCATTACACCGAGACCGATCCCTTCGCAACCTGTGCCACCGTTTTCACACCGACCGGTGCCGTCACGGTGTGGTCAGCGCACCTGTGGCACTCGGACTACGGCCCCTATACGGCCGATGATGCGCGCATTCCTGCGCGCTATACCCTCGCCAGCCGGGGCGAACGCCGACGCACAGGCGAGCTCGCGAAAATCTTGTCTGAACAGGGCCGGCTCGAGCGCGAGGGCGTTGTGTCTGCACAGGATTCCATTCTCATCATGGGTGATTTCAACGTGCCCTCGCATCTGGACTGGAAGCCGGGACACCGCGCCAATACTGTCGAGTGGCCCACTTCACGCATGCTCGAGGTCGCGGGGTACGCCGATGCATTTCGAGTCGTTCATCCGAATGTTGGTGTCGCGCCCGGGCACACCTGGTCGCCGATCATCCCATCCGATGAGGAACCTCGGGACCGGATTGACTTCATCTTTAGCCGGGGTGCGCGCGCCTTAGCGGCATATACCGTAGCCGGTGAGGCAGAGAGCGAGGCACCCCCAAAGCGCCGCATCGGTGAAAACCGCCAAGTTGGCCTGGGTGCGAGCGTTCTAGGCCACCACCTTGAGAATGCGTGGCCGACCGATCACGCAGCTGTCGTGGCCCGGTTGAACTGGAATTGACGGAGGTTCCTGGGCCGAGTCGGGACATCCGCCTCGCGGCGTGGTGTGCGCTGCTTTGCTGCCGACCGAAAAAGTAGTCCACAGCTGCGTTTAGAGTAAGTGCATGAGTGGAATGCACGGTGCCCCTGGTCATGGCCCGCGGCAGCAGACGGGGGTGGAGCGCCCCCGCAAGCGAGTCAGTGGAGCGGATACCGCGGCGCAGCGCGCCGAGAACGCGCTCGCGCCGCGCATCCCGCACCTGCTCGCCCGCATCACCGACCTGTTCGCGCCGCACCGCAACACCCTCATCGTCACGGTCGTACTCGTTCTGATCAGCGCAGCCCTCTCGGTGGTGCCGCCGCTCCTCACCCAGCGGGCCTTCGACGACGGCCTCTTTCCGCCCGGCGGCACCCCGAATCTCTCGGTGCTCGGTGTGCTCGTGGCGCTCATGCTTGGCGTCTTTCTGGTCAACGCGTTGCTCGGCGTCTGGCAAACCTGGCTCACCGCGAGCGTTGGTAACAAGGTGATGGGCGCCCTGCGGGTGCGCCTGTTCACACACCTGCAGGCGATGGAACTGAGCTTCTTCACCAAAACCAAGACCGGCGTGATTCAGTCGCGGCTGCAAAACGATGTCGGTGGTGTCGCGACGGTGCTGACTAACACGATTTCCAGCATCCTGGGCAACACGGTCACGGTGATCGCGGCGTTCGTGGCGATGCTGCTGCTCAACTGGCAGTTGACCATCGTGGCGGTCGTGCTGATGCCGGTTCTGGTGTTCGCCCAGCGCCGGGTCGGGCAGGTGCGGGCGCGCATCGCCGGAAAGACCCAGGAGTCGCTCTCGGACATGACCGCGATCACGCAGGAGACGCTGAGCGTGTCGGGCATTCTGCTGTCGAAGAGCTTCACCCGGCAGCAGAATGAGATCGATCGGTATGCGCAGGAGAACCGCAACCAGGTGCGGCTGCAGGTGAGCCAGCAGATGAGCGGCCAGTGGTTCTTCGCCACGGTGAGCGTGTTCCTGTCGGCGATTCCCGCGATCGTCTACCTCGTGGCCGGCGCGCTCGTGTTCAACGGAACGACCGAGATCACCCCCGGCACGATCGTGGCCTTCACGACCGTGCAGTCCCGGCTGATTTTTCCGCTGCTCGGACTCATGCGGGTCGCCCTCGACCTGCAAACCTCGTCAGCACTCTTTGCGCGCATCTTTGAGTACCTCGACCTGAAGCCGGCGATCAGTGACAAGCCCGACGCGGCGCTCGTGCCGACGGCCGGCACCGATCGGGGCCGGGTCGAGTTCGACCGCGTGCGGTTTGCCTACCCCGATGCCGGCGGCGACGCGCGACCGACCCTCGACGACGTGTCGCTGACGATTGAGCCGGGCCAGTTTGCGGCGTTCGTCGGGCCTTCCGGCGCCGGAAAGACCACCGTGTCGTACCTGATTCCGCGCTTCTACGAGGCCTCGGCCGGCCGGGTGCTGTTCTCCGGCGTCGACGTGCGCGACCTGCAACAAGAGTCACTCGTCTCCCACATCGGCATCGTCAGCCAGGAAACCTACCTGTTTCACGCGACCATCGCCGAGAATCTGCGCTATGCCAAACCGGGGGCAACGGATGCCGAGCTGATCGCGGCGGCGCGCGCCGCCAACATCCACGACACGATCGACTCGTTCCCGGAGAAGTACAACACTATGGTGGGGGAGCGCGGCTATCGGCTGTCCGGCGGCGAGAAGCAGCGCATCGCGATCGCCCGGGTGCTGCTCAAGGACCCCCCGGTTCTCATCCTCGATGAGGCAACGAGCGCGCTCGACTCCATTTCGGAGAGCGTGGTGCAGGCCGCGCTGGACACGGCCAGTCACGGTCGCACGACCATCGCGATCGCCCACCGGCTGTCGACGATCGTCGACGCCGACGTGATCTTCGTCGTCGACGCCGGCCGCATCGTCGAGCGCGGCACCCACGCCGACCTGCTGGCCCAAGGCGCCGTCTACGCGTCTCTCTACGCCCGCCAAATCACGTCCAGCCCCGCCCCCTAGCTTCTTCCCTGCACGGTGCCTGGGCACCGAGCGCGGGCCAAGTTTATAAGCTGAGCCCCGGTTCATAAGGTGGGCCTCGCGAGTGCACCGCAGCCGCAGCCCGAAGGTGGGCCCGACCCGCGCGGTACCACGGGATCTGCGTTCACCTTCGCGTCGACGGGGCAACGTTTCCTGTTTACCTTCGGGCAATGTGCTGGTCACCCGCATTTTGGAAGATCGGTGTGCTCCATATTGGGGCGTACCCATCGCCCAAATAGCAGACGGACAGTAATGAAAACAACTCGGCTCCTTGCCGCCACAGCCGTAGCATCAGTCGCGATCTTGGCCTTAGCCGGATGCGTGCAGAGCAGCGCCGCAACATCGCTGGACACCGATGGGTCGGCCGATCAGGCCCTCACGGTACTCATCAGTGGCGGTGAAAACATCCAGGCGCTGTGGGAAGACCACCTCATTCCCGCCTTCGAAGAGGAGAACCCCGGTTACACCGTCGCGGTCAACCTCGATCTGCACGGCGAGCACGATGCCCAGACGATGGCCAAGCTGACGAGTGCCACGGAGCAGGAAAAGGACCCGGGCTTCGACCTCGTTGACGGCGGATTCGTGCCCATGGCCGCCGAGGCCGGACTGCTGACGCCGATGACCGCGGACGAAATTCCCGCCTTCAATGACATTCCGGGTGACGTCGTCGAGGCCGGTGGTGCCGGCGGGATCGCCTACCGTGGCTCCGTCGTTCTGCTGGCATACGACACCGCCACCATCCCGACACCGCCGAAGACCCTCGACGAGCTGCTGGCATGGATTGAGGCGAACCCGGGCGAATTCACCTACAACTCCCCGAAGTCCGGCGGATCCGGCTCGGCCTTCGTCGCGACGGTCCTCGACAAGTACGTCTCTGAGGATGCCCGCGCAAAAATGACCGTCGGCTACGAGAAGGAATTGGAAAGCGAGTGGACCGAAGGGTTCGAAACGCTCCGCAGCCTGAACCCGTACATCTACCAGAATGGTTTCTACCCCAACGGCAACCAGCAGACGCTGGACCTGCTGGCGAGCGGTGAAATCTCGATGGCGCCGGTCTGGTCCGACATGTTCATCTCCGGCAAGAAGAACGGCGCGATTGGCGAGTCCGTGGACTACACGCAGATCGCCGACCCGTCCTTCACCGGAAGCGCGGCCTACCTCGGCGTTCCGGCTGCCAGCCCCCGCCAGGAGGGTGCGCTCAAGCTCGCCAACTTCGTCCTGACCCCCGACGCTCAGGAAATGATCGTGAACGAGATCGCCGGCTTCCCGGCAATCAGCCTCGACCTGCTTTCGGCCGACGTTCAGAACGAGTTCGAGGACGCCGACACCGGCAACCTGCGCAAGGGGTACTTCTCTCAGATGGGCAGTGACTTGAGCAACCTGTGGGATCAGGAAGTTCCGGGACAGTGACTCTCGCCCCGACCAGGGGCTCAAAGCGACGCGCCATAGCCACCCCGGCTGTGGCGCGTCGCCCGTTGGGCTTCTTCCTTGCCCTTCCCCCGATCATTTTGATTCTGCTGTTCGTGGGATTCCCGATCGTCCTGGCATTTGCGTTCAGCATCGGCCTGACCGGTGGCCTGAACCACGTGATCGCCTCGATCGGCCTGAACGTGCACGAAGCCGAGAACTGGTGGGGAACACCGGCGGCCTATATCGAGGTGCTCTCGAACTCCCGCATCCTGCGCGACCTCTCGGTCACCGTCGGCGTGACAGCGCTCAGCACGGTCATCGTCATTTTTCTGGCCCTGGGCATCGGGCTGTTCCTCAAACTCCGTGACGGACGGATGGCCCGGCTGCTGTCCGGTCTGGCGATCATCCCGCTGTTAATCCCGGTGGTCATCGCCTCCTGGGCAATCGTCACGTTCTACTCCGGTGACGGCTTCGTGCGCAGCGTCTTTGCGCAGTTCGGTGTCGAGGCGCCGGTGTGGGCCTTCACCATGGTCGCCGTGGTGATCGGATCCGTGTGGACCTCGCTGCCGTTCGCGGTACTCATGATCACCTCCGGCCTGCAGGCCATTCCCAACGCCATGATCGAAGCGGCGCGGGACGCCGGTGCCGGGTTTCTGCGCATTGTCGTATCCATTCTCATTCCCATGGCCTTCGTACCGATCCTGATCGCGGTCACGTTCACCGCGATCGGCGTGGTCGGCTCCTTCACGGTGCCGTACTTCACGGGGCCCAATGCGCCCAACATGCTCGGCGTGAGCATGTCCAACTATTTCTCGGCCTTCAACCAGCCGCAGCAATCCGTCGTGATGGCCTTCATCGTCTTTGTGATCGCATCCGGTATCGCTGCAGCGTATGTCTGGGCCAACTTTCGATCAGCAAAGGATCAGGGAAAAATCTGATGACGATGATCACTAAGCGCGCGCGCCAGAACGCAGCGCGGCTCAACTTCAGCGGTCCGCTCAGCGGGCTCTTTTTCGTCCTCATGGTCGTTTTCATTCTCGGCCCGCTGGCCTGGCTGGGCATTCGAGCATTTGCCGAATCCTGGACCTTCCCCAACCTCGGCCCGGACGGCTGGACCCTGCGCTGGTGGAGCGTTGTGCTCGGCGACGAAACACTCGGCCGGGCGGTGCAGAATTCGCTCGCGCTCGCCGCGTTGACCGTGCTGGTTTCGGCCTGCATTTGTCTGCCGGCCGCCTATGCCTTCGCGCGTTACGAATTCTGGGGTCGGCGAACCTTTCTGATCGGACTGTTCGCCCTCAACGCCTTTCCGAAAATGGGCCTGTACGTCACCATCGCATCCTTGTTTTACGCGTTCAACCTGATGAGTACCGTGCTGGGCGTGTTGATAGTGCACGTGTTGGGAACCGTAGTGTTCATGACCTGGATTCCCGCTGCCGCCTTCGCCGCGGTGCCACGCAGCCTCGAGGAAGCGGCGCGCGACGCCGGGGCCTCGAAACTGCGGGTGTTCCTCAGCGTGACCTTTCCCCTGGCCCTGCCCGGAATTTTGGTGGCCGCGGTGATGTCGTTTCTGGCGTCGTTTGACGAGGCGCAGGGCACCTATCTCATTGGCGCACCCGACATTATGACCATGCCAACACAGATGTACACCCTCGTACTCAACTACCCGAATCAGGTGGCAGCTGTGTTCTCCATTCTGCTGGCCATCCCCTCGGTCGCCCTGCTGCTGGCGGCGCACAAGCACATCGTCGGCGGCACGCTCGCCGAGGGATTCCAAATCAAATAGCTCCGCTCCGGCAATCGCAAGAAGTGTAGAGAAGACCATGACTTTGATCGAAGAAATACATTCCACGACACCCACACACCGTGAAACGGATGCCGGCGGCTCGCGCGGTCTGCGCGTGCGCGGCCTCCACAAGGCGCTCGGCGGTCGGACTATCATCGACAATCTCGACCTGACCGTGCAGGACGGGGAGCTGGTCTCCCTGCTTGGCCCCTCCGGCTGTGGAAAAACCACGACCCTGCGCATGATCGCCGGATTCCTCGCGCCCGACGCCGGCTCGATCCAGGTGCACGACCGCGAGGTGTCCGCCCTCGGTGCCGAGAAACGGCCCAGTGCCATGGTGTTTCAGAACTATGCGCTGTGGCCGCACATGACGGTCGTGAAGAACGTCGGCTTCCCCCTCAAACTGCGTCGACTCGGCAAAAAGGAGATCGAGCAGCGAGTGGATGCTGTCCTCGCGCTGGTCAACCTGCTGCACCACAAAAACGCACGGCCGGCCCGCATCTCCGGGGGTGAGCAGCAGCGCGTTGCCCTGGCGCGCGCCCTGGTGCAGGAGCCGGAGCTGCTGTTGCTGGACGAACCGCTCAGCAACCTGGACGCGAAGCTGCGGGTGAAAGTGCGTGAGGACATCCGTGAAATTCAGCAGCGCCTGGGCATCACGACGCTGATCGTGACGCACGACCAGGAGGAGGCGATGTCGATGTCCGATCGAATCGCCGTGATGAACGCCGGAAAGATTGAGCAGTTCAGCCGGCCGGCCGAGCTGTATTCCCGGCCGGAAACCGAATTCGTCGCCACCTTCATCGGCAGCCTGAACCGGATCGAGGGTTCGCTGGTGAACGGCGCCGTCGTGCCCGGTGACGACGTCATCGGCATTCGCCCGGAAGACGTGGTGTTCACCCTGCACGCATCATTCGATGCACGCCCGGCCGTCGTCGAGCGCGTCGTGCCCCACGGGCATTTTCACGAAATCTACCTGAAGCGCGATGACGCCACTCTTCGCGCCTTCGCCTCCGGGCTGCCACCGGCGCCCGGCGATCGCGGTCACGCCGCCATCCAGAAGGCGCTTACCTTTCGGCAGGGCCGGCTCGTCACGACCGCCGGGGTGGCGGCATGAGCGCGCCCAGCGCGGCCGCCCAGCGGGTCGCCGCCGTCACCGCTCACCGCGGGGATTCCCAGAATTTTCGGGAGAATACCCTCGCAGCGATTCGATCGGCGATTGCGGCGGGAGCGGACTACGTCGAGGTCGACGTTCGGGTCACCCGTGACGGCCAGGTGGTGTTGCTGCACGATGCGAGCCTCCTTCGGTTGTGGGGCTTCGACGCCGCCATCTCGGACCTGACCTACGCGCAGGTCGCCCTGTTGGGCGGCGACGATCTTCGTGTCCCGTTGTTGCGAGACGCGCTGAAGCTGTTCGAAGATTCCCCCGCCCTGCTGCTTATCGACATGGACGAGGAAGCGCCGGCCGCGCCGGCTTTTGACGTAGTGCGAGAAAGCGGCCTGGACGTCGCGTGGTGTGGAAGTTTGGCCGGGATGCGGCGCATCCGTTCTCTGGATGCTGCGGCTAGCATCTGGCTGCCGTGGGACCGGCGCGAGGCGCCACCGCTCGAGTTGATCGAAGAGCTCCGGCCGGATTTTGTGAACGTGGAGTATGTCGTGCTCAGCCGGAAGCTCGTGGACGACATTCATGCCCTGGGCTTAGGGGTCGCCTGCTGGACGGTCGATAGCGCCGCGATCATGCGGTGGGTGCTCGCGCTGGGCGTGGATTCCGTGACCTCCAATCGGTTGGCTCTGCTCGCCGAGACCGTGCGCGAGGCCGTCGGGCCTGAGCCGGCGCCTTTCTCTGCGGTGTCGGCGTTCTCGGCGGACGAGCTGCGCGAGGCCAGTGCGATCGCCCGGGAACTCGCGATCTGGGCGCAGGACTATAGCCGATCCGCCGACAAGGGAACAATTTCGACCAAGGCGAACCCCGGCGACCTCGTGACCGAGGTGGACGTTGCCGTCGAGGCCCATGTTCGCGCGCGGATTGCTGCCAAGTTTCCCGGCCACAACTTCGTCGGCGAAGAGATGGGCGGAGAGGCGCAGGCCGGTGTGCCGTGCTGGTACCTCGACCCGGTCGACGGCACGACAAACTACGCCAACCTGATTCCGTGGACGTCGTTTTCACTCGCCCTGGCGGTGGATGACGTTCCCTACGTCGCCGTCGTGTCCGAACCCTGGCGCGGCGACCTGTTCGAAGCGGTGGCCGGGCAGGGCGCCCGGCTCAATGGCGCTGCCCTGGCGCTGCCCCGAGCCGGCGAGGGACCACTGTCGCTGGCCGGACGGGTCGTGCACACGGAACTCGCCGGGCACCTGCCGTGGCCGGGCATGATCGAACTCCTGACCGCGCTGGGCGAGCGGTTCAGCATCATGCGGGTGATGGGCTCAGCCACACTGACCGTCGTGGGAATCGCCGCCGGACGGGGAGCCGCCTCGGTGATCGGCCAGTTCAGCGCCGTCGACCATCTGGCCGGCACCCTGATCGTGCAGGAGGCCGGTGGCGTCGTGCTTGACGAAGACGGGATTCCAAACGCGTTTCCTCGGCGCGGCGGCATTCTGGTGGCCGCCCCCGAGGCCGCGACGGAAGTGTATGGCCTGTGGCGCGCCGCCGTGCGCGCGAGCTGATGCCCGCACTCGACGGCCTCGACCGGAACACGCCCTGGCACCTGGTCGACCGGTTACCGCTCGACTTTGCCACCTTCCACCCGCAGGGGCTGGCCTTCGCCGCGGGACTCACCTTTCTGTCTTCGGTGGAGATTCAGGCCGAAACCCGTGGAGTGGGTCACGTGTTCATCATCGACGAGCGGGGAGCCTTGCAGCGGGACCTGATCGTGGGCGACGACGAGATGTACCACCCGGGCGGCATCGACTTCGACGGCAGTTCGGTGTGGGTGTCGGTGGCGCAGTACCGCCCGGGAGGCCAGAGCATGATCATGACGATCGACCCGGCGACCGGCGAGGTTCGGGAGCGCTTTCAGGTCGCCGACCACGTGAGCTGGGTGGTCTGCGACCGGGTGAATAGCCTCGTGCACGGCGCCAGCTGGGGCTCACGGTTCTTCTACACCTGGACTGTTGCTGGGGCGTTGGTCGCGTATTGGCCGAATCCGAGCGGGTTCATCGACTACCAGGACTGCCGCTTTCTCGGTGAGGGTCTCATCGCCGCGAGCGGAATCGCGGTGCTGAGCGGGGCATCCGGAGCCTTTGAGCTGGGCGGGTTGGCACTCATCGACACCGCACAGCGCACGATCGCTCGGGAATTTCCGATCGACCTGTACTCGACGGCCGGGCACACGGTCACTCGAAACCCGTTCTCGATCTCGCTCGACTCGGGCTGCGTGACGATGCGGGTGGCCCCCGACGACGACGACGAAGGCAACGGCACCGAAATTCTGACCTATCGCGCCACCCCCTGACGCCATCGTGCACGGGGACCGGGCCCGGAACGTGGGCCCAGTTCATAGACTGGGCCCCGGTTCATAGGGTGGGCCCGGCGCCCGTCGCGCGGAGGCGCACCGACGGCCCGGCGCGCACCGGGGAGGACTACGAACGGTCGGCGAGCATCCCGGTCATCAGATCGATTTCGGACTCCTGGCTCAGCACGACCGAGGTCGCAAACGACTGCACGGTCGTGTTGGTGCTGCGGTCCAGCACCGCCTCGGCCATCTCGATCGCACCCCGGTGGTGAGCGATCATGATTGCGAGAAACTGGCGTTCAGCTTCGACCCCGGAGGCCGCGGTGAGCGCGGCAATTTCGGCGGCGGTCGCGAGTCCGGGCATCGGCTCCCCGGCGACGTGCACGGCGTCGGAACCGGCCGTGTGCGGTCCGTCGTGGGTCTCGCCGGAGAGGCCGGGTCGGGTCATCCAGGTCATCGACGGCTCCGGGGCGAATTGCGGCAGCCCCCACACGGCGAGCCAGCCCGACATCTGCCCGCTCTGCTTGGCCTGCGTCGTGGCAATGTCGTAGGCGAGCAGCCGCACCGGTTCATCATCGGTTCGATCGCGGATGATCAGGGCGAGTTCGACCCCCTGGTTGTGGTGCTCCTGCATATCCCGCGCGAAGCCGACCTCGGCGCTCGTCGTCTCGGGCGTCGCGTCGACGATCGTGCTCAACCTCCCGATTGAGAAGGCCACGGCTCCGACTACGAGCGCCGTCACCAGAACGGAAGCCGCGATCGCACGAATCAGGGTGCGGCGCGGTCGCGACGGTGGGGCATCCGCTGGTCGCGCAGGCATTATGGGCTGCACGCTGTCCCGCGCTCTAGGAAACCTTGCCGGGAGCGTCGATTGCGCCCGAGCAGGAGGCGCCGTCTTCGGGCACGTTCGTGCTCTTCCAGAATTCGGTGAAGAATTCACCGATGCGCGCGTCGTCTGCGCTGTCGATCTGCAGCTGGGCATTCCAACCGCTCAGCACGATCGGTGCGGGAATTCCCTCGAAGGGCGACAACACGACGTAGCTGGAGGGCAGCACCGTCTTGAGCAGGTCGAGCTCGGCGTCAGCGATCGCCGGGTCGTAGGTCACCCAGATTGCGCCGTGCTCGAGGGAGTGCACCGCGTTCTCGCTCGGAACCACCTGGTCGTACACGCCGCAATTGAGCCAGGCTGGAGCGTGTTCGCCACCGGCGGGCGGCGTCTGCTCGTAGGTCACCGCCGTTTCGACGTGTCCGGCCGTGTTAGTGAAGGTCTCCACGCCGTCGATCGTCGACGCATCGCCGGCGCCGCCGCCCGCGTAGTTCGCCGCTTTCGGGGCGAGCGCAAAAGTGGCCACCAAGAGAGCGATGATAGCGACCGCGGCGACCGAGCCACCGATGATGCCGATCCGTCGGTTGCGCTTGCTGCGCTTCTGCTGGCGGTGATATTCCTCCAGCTTCTTCGCGCGCTTCGCAGCACGCTCTTCCTTGATCGACGCTTTGTTCACTGGGGATCCGGGCTGGGGGGTCACGACGGCCTCTCTGTGGGAACTACTTCCGTCGAACGTATCAGTCGCCCCTGCAGCTTCCCTCTGATCTCGCTCTCACAGACATTTCTCAGGCTGGTCGCCAGGTCTCGCCGCCCGTTAGAGTGGAGGCGTGCCCGTTCACTCGTTGTGTTGCTGCTGTCGCTAGCCGACCCTCCACGAACGCGCCCGGCCACCGCCCGGAACGCGCCGCGCCGGTGCAACCCGAGGCCGCGCCTGCCCACTGGTGTTCGGCTCGACAGAAGGAATTCCCATGAAAATCGCTAACACCATTCTCGACCTCATCGGTGACACGCCGCTGGTCAAACTCCACAAGGTCACCGCGGGATTGACCGCGACGGTGCTGGTGAAGCTGGAATATCTCAACCCGGGCGGCTCGGCGAAGGACCGCATCGCGGTGCGCATCATCGACGCAGCCGAGCGCGATGGATTCTTGAAACCCGGCGGTACGATCGTTGAACCCACCTCCGGCAACACCGGGGTGGGCCTGGCCCTGGTGGCGCAGCAGCGCGGCTACAAGTGCGTGTTCGTATTGCCGGACAAGGTCGGCGAGGACAAACGCAACGTCCTCACGGCATACGGCGCCGAGATCGTGGTGACGCCGACATCCGTTTCACCGGAGGACCCCGAATCGTATTACAGCGTCTCGGACCGGCTGGCCAGGGATATTCCGGGTGCTTTCAAGCCCAACCAATACTTCAACCTGAACGGCCCGCTCAGTCACTACGAGACCACCGGCCCCGAGATCTGGCGCGACACCGACGGCACGGTCACGCACTTCGTCGCCGGAGTCGGCACCGGCGGCACCATCACCGGAACCGGCCGCTACCTGCGGGAGGTGTCGAACGACGCCGTGCGCATCATCGGAGCGGACCCGGAAGGTTCGGTCTACTCCGGCGGCACCGGCCGGCCCTACCTGGTCGAGGGTGTTGGTGAGGACTTTTGGCCGGGCGCCTACGATCCCGCCGTCGTGCACGAGGTCATCGCCGTCTCCGACGCTGACTCCTTCGCGATGACCCGGCGGCTCGCGCTCGAAGAGGGAATTTTGGTCGGCGGCTCCAGCGGAATGGCCGTCGTTGCCGCCCTGCGTGCAGCCGAAAAGCTCGGACCCGACGACACCATCGTGGTGCTGCTGCCCGACGGCGGTCGCGGTTATCTCGGCAAGATCTTCAACGATAAGTGGATGCGCAGTTACGGTTTCAGCGCAGCCCCCGCCGGTCACACGGTCGCCAATTTGCTCGAATCGAAGACCGGGCGACTGCCGGCCCTGGTCTATGTGCACCCGAGCGACACCGTGCGTGACGCCATCGAAACCATGACCAGCCAGGGTGTGTCGCAGCTGCTCGTGCTGAGCGCCAAGCCGCCCGTCGTCATGGGGGAGGTGCTTGGCTCGGTCGATGAGCGAGCTCTGATGGACCGGGTCTTCTCCGGCGACGCGCAGCTCACCGACCGGATCGGGGCGATCGTGGGCGTGCCGCTGCCGCTGATCGGCGTCAACGAGCCCGTCGCTGCCGCCCGCGCCGCCTTCGCCACTCACGACGCGCTGCTCGTGACCGACGGCGGCAAACCACTCGGCGTCATCACCCGGCACGACCTGCTCAGCTACCTGAGCGTCTAATCATTTCTACACAGGGAGCACCCATGGCTAACAAGTTCGACACGATCGCCATCCACGCCGGTCAGGAATTCGACCCGACGACCGGCGCCGTCATTCCGCCGATCTACCAGACTTCCACCTACGTGCAGGAGAGCATCGGCAACCTGCGCGGCGGTTACGAGTACAGCCGCGGCGGCAACCCCACCCGCACCGTGCTCGAATCCCTGCTCGCCGCGTTGGAAGGCGGCAAGCACGGCCTGTCGTTCGCGAGCGGTCTCGCTGCGGAAGACACCATTTTGCGCGCCATCCTCAAGCCGGGCGACCACGTGGTGCTCGGCAACGACGTCTACGGAGGAACCCACCGGCTCATCAACCAGGTGCACGGAGCCTGGGGCGTGCTCAACACGACCGTTGAGATGAGCGACCTTGCGGCGGTTGAGGCGGCCATCCGCCCCGAAACCAAAATCCTCTGGGTGGAGACGCCGAGCAACCCGCTGATGAAGATCAGCGACATCGCGGCACTGTCCGAGATCGCGCACCGGCACGGTGTCATCGCGATCGTCGACAACACGTTTGCGTCGCCGGCCCTGCAGCATCCGCTTGCCTTCGGCGCTGACGTCGTCGTACACTCGACCACGAAATATCTTGGCGGCCACTCTGATGTGCTCGGCGGCGCGCTCATCATCAACGATGACGAGCTGCACGAGAAGGCCAAGTTTCTGCAGTTCGCGGCCGGGCCGGTGTCGGCCCCGCTTGACTCCTGGTTGACCGTCCGCGGCATCAAGACGCTCTCGGTGCGCATGGAACGGCACTGCAAGAACGCCCAGACCATCGCCGAATTTCTCGACGGCCACCCAGCCATCGAGCAGGTCTACTACCCGGGGCTGCCCGGCCATCCGGGGCACGAGCTGGCCAAGAAGCAGATGTCCGGCTTCGGCGGCATGATCTCCATCGCGTTCGCCGGTGGCGCCGCGGCCGCTCGCCAGTTCGCCGAGTCGATGCACCTGTTCCAGCTGGCCGAATCGCTCGGCGGCGTGGAGTCGCTCGTGAACTACCCCTCGGAAATGACGCACGCCTCGGTGCGCGGGACCGAGCTCGAGGTGCCCGACAATATCATTCGCCTCTCGGTCGGAATCGAAGACGTCGAGGACCTCATCGCCGACCTGAAGGGTGCGCTGCCCGGGGCCTGACCCCGGGCCCCGTCCGGTGCAGGGAGCGGGGTCAGGGCTCGCGGGAGAAAGCGGAGGCCCGGTGCACCTGATCGGGAGTTGGGCGGATGCCGGTGTAGAGAAAGAACTGCTCCTCGGCCTGCAGCGCGACGACCTCGGCTCCCGTGATGACCGGCTTGCCGAGCGCTTGCGCCGCCAGAATGAGCGGAGTTTCGGCGGGGGAGGCCACAACGTCGAAGACCAGGCGTGCCCCCGCTATCGTTTCGGGCAGAAATGACGTTTCAGCGGATGCCGCGCCTCCGGCCATACCCACCGGCGTAACGTTGACGATGAGGTCGGCGGTGAGCGGGCCGACCTCGGGCGCCCAGTCGTAACCGTAGAGTGCGGCCAGCGCCCGGCCGGTGCCCTCGTTGCGTGCCACGATCGTGCCCTGGGCGAACCCGGCATCGTGCAGAGCCGCCGCGACGGCCTTGGCCATGCCGCCGCTGCCGCGCAGAATGACCGAATAGTTCCGCGGCACGGCGTGCTCGGCGAGCAGACGCTGCACGGCGGAATAGTCGGTGTTGTACGCCGTGAGGTGCCCCGCGTTGTTGACGATCGTATTGACCGAGTCGATGGCCGACGCCGAGGCATCCATTTCATCGATGAGAGCGATGACGTCTTCTTTGTAGGGCATCGACACGGCGCAACCGCGGATGCCTAATCCGCGCACGCCGGCGATCGCATTCGCCAGATCGACCGGGGCGAAGGCCTTGTAGATGTAGTTCAGGCCGAATTCTTCGTAAAGATAGTTGTGAAACCGGGTGCCCAGGTTGCTCGGGCGGGCCGCGAGTGAGATGCACAGGGTCATGTCTTTGTTGAGAATGGGCATAACTCCAGTGTGCCGTGCTTTGCGACACGAGCCGGGCCGGGCGAATGTGACCGTCACAATGTGACCGTCACAATGTGACTGTCACATCGCGGTCTGTGCCTGCATAATGTAAACGCGGGCCAATTTGTGACCGTGCACATGACTTTGGGGGTGACCGTGTCGGACGACTCAACGAAAGAGCGTGCGCCGAGCATCCGCGACGTCGCGCGCCTCGCCGGGGTCTCCCATCAGACCGTATCGCGCGTGCTCAACAATCACGCCAGCATCCGCGATTCCACCAAAGCCCGGGTGCTCGCGGTCATCGAAGAACTGCAATACCGGCCCAATCGGGCCGCCCGCGCACTCTCGCGCGGACGATCCCGCACGATCGGTGTGCTGTCCGCGTCGAGCGCCGAATACGGCCCGGCGAGCAGCATCGCCGCGATCCAGGACGCGGCGCGGGACGCCGGATACTTTGTGAACACGGCGAACCTCAATCGTGGGGAGCCCGGGTCCATCGCGGCGGCCGTCGACCACCTGATGTCCCAGTCCGTGGAGGGGATCGTGGTGATCGCACCGCAGGTGCAGGTGTTCAATGCCCTCAAGCTACTGTCGATCGATGTGCCGTTCGTGACGCTGCAGTCCTCCGGGAACGTGGGCGCCAACGCCCTCACCGTGGACCAGATCGCCGGTGCACGACTGGCCACTCGGCACCTCATCGACCTCGGACACCGTGACATCTATCATCTCGCCGGGCCGCAGGACTGGATCGAGGCCGAGGCTCGCATGCACGGCTTCCTGGAGGAGATGGGGGCCAGGGAAGTTCCGACCACGGCGCCGATCCTCGGCGACTGGACTGCGCAATTCGGCTATCACGCCGGGCGCGAGCTGCTGCACGTGCGGGACTTCACTGCAATCTTCTCGTCCAACGACCAGATGGCCCTTGGCCTCATGCACGCGATCCGGGAAGCCGGGCTCGAGGTGCCCCGCGACGTGAGCATCGTGGGCTTCGACGACATCCCGGAGGCGGCTCACTTTTGGCCACCGCTCACGACGGTGCGCCAGGACTTCGCCGAGCTCGGCCGGCGCTGCGTCGCGCTGCTGCTGGCCAACATCGCGGGCACCACCGCGGAAAACCAGGGCGCCATCATGCCGGAGCTCATCGTTCGCGGCTCGACCGCGCGCCCGGCATTCTGAGGGTCGGCCTGCGGATCGATCGATCCTTTGTAGCGCCTCGATCGGCGGGATGCGCGATTTCGAGCGTTATTCAAACGAGACAAAGTCGTTGTTGACACAGTGTGTCCCAATGCCGCTAACATAAACACACGGCAATGTGACCGATCACATTCAGTCGGAACATGCAGATCGAGTCAAGCGATTGCCCTGTCACCACACCCGAACCACTCGCGGTATCGTCCGCGCTCAGACCTGACATAGGAGTCGATTCCGTGAGTACAACCGATGCGATCTCCTGCGCCGAGTCCCTGACCTGGGTCGACGGCGGGACGCGCGCGTTGAGCGTGGCCAACCCGAGCGGGGCCGTTATGGTGCGCGCTGCCGGCGGCCGCCGGGCCACGGACCGCGTCACGCTGGTGTTCGCATGAGCACCTACGGCCCTCAGATCGAGGTCGCGGTCGCCCGCGTTCGCGCTGAAATCACCCGCCTGCACGCGGAGCTGTTTCGCAACGGGCTCGTGGTCTGGACCGGCGGCAATGTCTCCGGTCGGGTGCCGGGCGCCGACCTGTTCGTCATCAAGCCCAGCGGGGTCGACTACGCCGACCTGGCGCCGGAGAACATGATTCTCTGTGACCTCGACGGAAATGTCATCCCCGGTACGCCGGGCGCCGACCGCTCGCCGTCGAGTGACACCGCAGCACACGCCTACGTCTACCGGAACATGCCCGATGTCGGCGGTGTCGTGCACACGCACTCCACCTACGCCACGGCCTGGGCCGCCCGCAATGAAGCCATCCCGTGCGTTATTACGGCCATGGCCGACGAATTCGGCGGCCCGATCCCGGTCGGACCTTTCGCCATTATCGGCGACGACTCGATCGGCCGCGGCATCGTGGAGACTCTCACCGGCCACCGTTCTCGTGCCGTCTTGATGGCGAACCACGGGCCCTTCACGATCGGCAAGGACGCTCGCGATGCTGTGAAGGCCGCGGTCATGGTGGAGGACGTTGCCCGCACGGTTCAGCTTGCCCGCGTGGGCGGTGAACTCGTCCCGATCCCACAGGAATCTATCGATTCCCTGTTCGCCCGCTACCAGAACGTCTACGGACAAGCACCGCAGGGGGCGTTGCAGTGATGGCAGCCGACCGCACCACCGCAACGTCGTCTGCCGGCGGCACCGAGGTGCTCCACGATTTCGCCGAGATCGCTCGCACCGAGCTTCTCGTGATCGATAAAACCACCACCCTGCGCGATTTCACCCGCGAAGTGCGTTGGAATCAGGCCTACTACCGACTGGCACAAGGCCTGTAACTGCTCCACAATCCTGCAATTTCACATCAATGACGATAAACAGAATGAAAGGTAACACAGTGAAAAAGAACGTATTCTTCGCAGTCGTGGCCGCGGGTGCCCTCGCGGTATCGATGGCAGCCTGCTCATCCGGCGGCGCATCCACCGGCACCGACGGAGGTGGCGACAAGGGACTGATCGGCGTGGCCATGCCGACCAAGAGCTCTGAGCGTTGGATCGCCGACGGTAACGCCGTCAAGAGCCAGCTCGAGGAACAGGGCTTCACCGTCGACCTCCAGTACGCCGAGGACGATATCCCCATGCAGGTCTCGCAGATTGAGAACATGATCACCAAGGGTGCCGAAGCCCTGATCGTGGCCTCGATCGACGGCACGACGCTCACGAGCGTGTTGCAGGACGCCGCTGACGCGGACATTCCCGTCATCGCATATGACCGACTCATTCGCGATACCGAAAACGTCGACTACTACGCCTCCTTCGACAACTTCAAGGTCGGACAGCAGCAGGCCTGGTCGGTCCTGAACGGCCTCGGACTTGCCGAACTCGACGGAACGCCCATTGAGGGCGCGCCTGCCGGTCCGTTCAACCTTGAGCTCTTCGCCGGTTCGCTCGATGACAACAACGCATTCTTCTTCTTCAACGGTGCAATGGATGCCTTCCAGCCGCTGATCGACGACGGCGTCCTCGTGGTCAAGAGCAACCAGACCGACATCGAGCAGGTCGCTACCCTCCGCTGGGCCGGAGAAGAAGCACAGGCTCGCATGGAGGACCTCCTCACCGCGCAGTACTCGGACGGCACCGTGGTCAACGCCATCCTGTCGCCATACGACGGCATCTCCCGTGGCATCATCTCTGCCCTCGAGGGCTCTGGCTACTCCGTCGGCGACGGCTGGCCCATCATCTCCGGCCAGGACGCCGAGATCGACTCGGTCAAGGCGATCAACTCGGGTGAGCAGTACGGCACCATCTTCAAGGACACGCGCGAGCTCGCATCCGTCGCCGTGAACATGGCCGTCGCCCTGCTGAATGGCGAGACCCCCGAGACCAACAACTCGGCGGACTACGACAACGGTGTGAAGATCGTTCCGTCGTTCCTGCTCGACTCGACGATCGTGGTCAAGGACAACATCCCGGCCGTGCTGATTGATTCGGGCTACTGGACAGAAGCAGAAATCAACGGCTAGGTTTCGCTGTCCCCTGTTTAGCCCGTGCCCAACGGTCGGTGGGGTAGTTTTACCCCACCGACCGTTGTGCTCCCCCACATTTTTACCGGTCGCCGAAATCGCCCGGGTTCTGACCATGCAATAGAGGAATAAAGAAGGTGCTCACGTGACTACGAACATCCTTGAGATGCGCGGCATCACCAAGACGTTTCCCGGAGTAAAGGCGCTCTCTGACGTGACACTCGACGTCAGTCGCGGGGAGGTCCACGCCATCTGCGGCGAGAACGGTGCCGGAAAGTCAACCCTGATGAAGGTGCTCAGCGGCGTCTACCCGCACGGCACCTACACCGGCGACATCGTCTTCGAAGACGAAATCGTTGAGTTCAAGAGCATCAGCGATTCCGAGGCCAAGGGAATCGTGATCATTCACCAGGAGCTCGCGCTCAGTCCGTATCTCTCTATTGCCGAGAACATCTTTCTGAACAACGAACAGCGCGGCGCCTTCGGTCTTATTGACTGGAACAAGACCAACTCTGAGGCTGCCAAGCTTCTTGCCCGGGTGGGGCTGCGCGAAAATCCAACGACGCGGATCATGGACATCGGCGTCGGCAAGCAACAGCTCGTCGAGATTGCTAAGGCGCTCTCGAAACGGGTGAAATTGCTGATCCTCGATGAGCCAACGGCGGCCCTCAACGATGACGACTCCGACCATTTGCTCGATCTCATCCTGCACCTCAAGGGTCAGGGCATCACGTCGATCATCATCAGCCACAAGCTCAACGAGATCAAGAAAGTCTCCGACGCGGTCACGATCATCCGTGATGGCCGGGCCATTGAAACCATCGCCAAGGTCGACGTCACCGAAGAACGCATCATCAAAGACATGGTCGGCCGTGACCTCGAGCACCGCTACCCGGATCACACTCCCGACATTGGGGAAGAGATCCTTCGGGTTGAGGACTGGACCGCTTTTCACCCGCAAGACGTGACGCGCATGATCGTTGACCACGTCAACCTCAGCGTACGTGCCGGTGAGATTGTGGGAATCGCCGGCCTCATGGGGGCTGGCCGCACGGAATTCGCAATGAGCCTGTTTGGGCGTTCCTACGGGAGCCGCATCACCGGCAAGGTATTCAAGCACGGCACTGAGATTAAGACCCGCACCGTGACCGAAGCCATCGACAACGGCATCGCCTACGCCACTGAGGACCGCAAGACCTACGGCCTGAACCTGATCGAAGACATTAAGCGCAACGTCTCTATGGCGGCGCTGCATCGGCTGGTACGCAAGGGCCTCGTGAATGACAACGAGGAGTATCAGGTCGCCAACGAATACCGCACGAGCATGAATATCAAGGCTCCGAACGTGCTCGTCAAGACCGGCAAACTCTCTGGTGGCAACCAGCAGAAGGTGGTGCTGTCGAAGTGGATCTATTCCAACCCCGACGTTTTGATTCTTGACGAGCCCACCCGCGGGATCGACGTGGGGGCCAAATACGAAATTTACACAATCATCAACAAACTTGCCGCGGCCGGTAAGGGCGTTATTGTCATCTCTTCGGAGCTGCCGGAACTGCTCGGCATTTGCGATCGCATTTATACCCTGGCTGAGGGTGCCATCACCGGGGAATTCCCGATTGAGACAGCCACGCCGGAGACCCTCATTAAGCACATGACCATGGAAAAGGCCCGCTAGCGCCGGCGCTAGCGGAAAAGGAGAACCCCAATGAGTGATCAAGAGACCACGCCGGCCACGGGAGGCCTGGTCAACCCGAGTGAGAACAAAGCCACGTCTTGGCTGAGTCACGTTTTGGCCGACCTGGGCAAGAACGGTATTTTCATTGCCCTCGTTCTGGTGGTGGTGCTGTTTACGGTCCTGACCGACGGCATCCTTTTACGCCCGCAAAATATCTCCAACTTGATCGTGCAGAACGGCTACATTCTCGTTCTCGCCATTGGAATGGTGATGGTGATCGTTGCGGGCCACATCGACCTGTCGGTGGGATCGGTGGCTGCTTTCGTCGGCGCATGTTCCGGTGTCTTTGCCGTGCAGTGGGGCCTGCCGTGGTGGCTGGCCATCATTATGTCGCTCGGCATCGGCGCTCTCGTTGGCGTGTGGCAGGGCTTCTGGATTGCCTATGTGGGAATCCCGGCGTTCATCGTGACCCTGGCGGGCATGCTCATCTTTCGCGGCCTGGCGCTCGTTGTGCTCGGCAATACGAATATCGGCTCCTTCCCGGCCGAGTACCGTGCGCTCGGCAACGGCTTTCTCACCGACGTGTTCGGCGAGTTCGACCTCGACCCGCTCACCCTCGGAGTCGGACTGATCGCCGTGATTGCTCTGATTGTGCAGCAGGTGCGCACGCGCCTGGGACGGTCCAAGTACGGCCAAGAGGTCGAGCCCCTGGTGTGGTTCGTGACCAAGCTCATCCTGATCACCGCGGCAGTTGGCTTCTTCGCCTACGCGCTCGCGAGTTATAAGGGCATCCCGGTCACCCTGATCGTGCTCGCCGTGCTCGTGCTCATCTATGGTGTTGTGATGAACCGGACGGTGTTCGGCCGCCACATCTACGCGATCGGCGGCAACCGCCACGCAGCTGAACTCTCCGGCATCAAGAACCGCAAGGTCGACTTCTACCTGTTCGTGAACATGGGTATCCTCGCCGCCCTGGCGGGCCTCATCTTCACCGCCAGGCTTAATCTCGCCGGCCCGAAGGCCGGTGATGGCTTCGAACTCGAGGCCATTTCGGCAGCGTTCATCGGTGGTGCGGCCGTGCAGGGTGGCATCGGTACGGTCGGCGGCGCCATCATTGGCGGTCTGATCATTGGTGTGCTCAACAACGGTATGTCGATTCTCGGCATTGGCATCGAGTGGCAGCAGGCAGTCAAAGGCCTCGTGCTGCTTCTCGCTGTGGCTTTTGACGTGTACAACAAGCGCCGGTCGGGCGGTCACTGACCGTTCTCGCTTTGGCATTACCCACAGAAAGGCCGGAACGCGTGAGCGTTCCGGCCTTTCTGTGTGCCGTGCGCGCTCGGTGTGGGGTCCGGCCGCGACACGCCGTCGGACATTCCACAGGCAAAATATAGTCAGGGCAACGCCCTGTGGATAACTGTACGGGGTTCCGCGGAATTCGGGCGGTCTGGGGCCGGTCGGCGGCGTGCGGCTTGTGGAATGTCGGTGGATAACTACATAAATGTAATTACCGTATGTAGTGGCTCTGTTCTTCTTTGATCACTAGATGTAGTATTGAGACTCTAGCCAGGCAGTATTGCCAGGCGAAAACTTGCTCACTTTATACTGCGATTTCCGACAAATTCCGGTTCGGGGTTGAAGTTTTTTATAGAACATACTTGCGAAGTGTCGCGAGCAGAATTAGACTGAATCAGCCAAGAAGAGAGGCCATAACCATGGCAATCACCGTTTACACGAAGCCCTCCTGCGTGCAGTGCACGGCCACCTACCGTGCCCTCGACAACAAGGGCATCGAGTACGAGGTGCGCGACCTGTCGGTCGACGAGAACGCTCTCGACGCGGTCAAGGCCCTCGGCTACCTGCAGGCGCCCGTCGTCATCACCGACGAAGAGCACTGGAGCGGCTTTCGCCCGGACAAGATCAACGCGCTCGCCGCTCGCCTCGCGTAATTCACCTCGCGCCCCAGCATCGCCGACCAGCACAGGATTGACACGCACGGATGACTGACATCGTGTACTTCTCCAGCACCTCGGGCAACACTGCGCGGTTCGTCGAGAAGCTGGGCCGGTCGGCCGCGCGCATTCCGCTCCACGCTCGCGACGAGCCGCTCGTCGCCCAGGCTCCGTTCGTGCTGTGCGTGCCCACCTATGGCGGTGGCAACACCGGCGGGGCTGTCCCCAAGCAGGTCATCAAGTTTTTGAACAACGAGACCAACCGGTCCTTGATTCGCGGCGTCATCGGCGCCGGCAACATGAATTTCGGCACGGCCTACTGCCTGGCCGGCGACATCATCGCCGCCAAGTGCAAGGTGCCGCACCTGTATCGCTTTGAAGTATTTGGAACACCGGATGATGTGCGCATCGTTCACGACGGATTGGAAGAATTTTGGAAACAACAGCCGTGAAAGTCACACCAGTGGATGCGCCGAGCATGGATTACCACTCGCTCAACGCCATGCTCAACCTGTACGGGCCGAACGGGGAGATCCAGTTCGACAAGGACCAGGAAGCCGCGCGGGAGTTCTTTCTGCAGCACGTCAACCAGAACACGGTGTTCTTCCACTCGCTGCGCGAGCGCCTCGACTACCTGGTCGAGAAGGAATACTACGAGCAGGCCGTGCTCGACCAGTACTCGTTCGAGTTCATCACGAGCCTGAACGACCTCGCCTACTCCAAGAAGTTCCGCTTCCAGAGCTTCCTCGGCGCATTCAAGTACTACACCTCGTACACGCTGAAGACTTTCGACGGCAAGCGTTATCTCGAGCGTTTCGAAGACCGCGTCGTCATGACGGCGCTGGGTCTCGCATCCGGTGATGAGAACCTTGCCGTCGAACTGGTCGAAGAAATCATCGCCGGCCGTTTTCAGCCCGCGACGCCGACCTTTTTGAACTCGGGCAAGGCCCAGCGCGGCGAGCTCGTCTCCTGCTTCCTGCTGCGAATCGAAGACAACATGGAGTCGATCAGCCGCGGCATCAACTCCTCGCTGCAGCTGTCCAAGCGCGGCGGCGGCGTGGCGCTGCTGCTCAGCAATATTCGTGAGGCCGGCGCCCCGATCAAGCAGATCGAGAACCAGTCCAGCGGCATCATCCCCGTGATGAAACTGCTCGAAGACTCCTTCAGCTACGCCAACCAGCTCGGTGCCCGGCAGGGAGCCGGAGCCGTCTACCTGCAGGCGCACCACCCCGACATCATGCGTTTTCTCGACACCAAGCGGGAGAACGCCGACGAGAAGATTCGCATCAAGACGCTCTCGCTCGGTGTCGTCATTCCCGACATCACCTTTGAGCTCGCCAAGAATGACGAGTGGATGTACCTCTTCTCGCCCTACGACGTGGAAAAGGTCTACGGCGTGCCCTTCGCCGATATCTCGGTGACCGAGAAGTACCACGAGATGGTCGACAACCCCCGCATCAAGAAGTCGAAGATGAAGGCGCGCGAGTTTTTCCAGACCCTCGCCGAGATTCAGTTCGAGTCCGGCTACCCGTACATCATGTTTGAAGACACGGTGAACAAGGCCAACCCAATCGACGGTCGCATCAACATGTCGAACCTCTGCTCCGAGATTTTGCAGGTGAACACCCCGACCACGTACAACGAGGACCTCTCGTACAACGAGATCGGCAAGGACATCTCCTGCAACCTCGGGTCGATGAACATCGCCCTGGCGATGGACTCCGGCAACCTCGGGCGCACCGTCAACGCCGCCATTCGTGGCCTGAACGCGGTGTCCGAGCAGAGCCACATCAGCTCGGTTCGCTCCATCGAAGACGGCAACGACCGTTCGCACGCCATTGGCCTCGGCCAGATGAACCTGCACGGCTACCTCGCCCGTGAGCGCATCTACTACGGCAGTGAAGAGAGCATCGACTTCACCAACATCTACTTCTACACGGTGTTGTTCCACGCGCTGCGTGCCTCGAACGCCCTCGCCATCGAGCGTGGTCGCACCTTCGAGG
Source organism: Cryobacterium sp. TMS1-13-1 (assembly GCF_004403125.1). Taxonomy (NCBI): domain Bacteria; kingdom Bacillati; phylum Actinomycetota; class Actinomycetes; order Micrococcales; family Microbacteriaceae; genus Cryobacterium; species Cryobacterium sp. TMS1-13-1. Next base: position 133,696 of record NZ_SOGX01000001.1, read on the forward strand.
GCTTCGAAAACAGCACCTATGCCTCCGGTGCGTTCTTCGACAAGTACACCGACCAGGTGTGGGAGCCGACGACCGACCGCGGCGCCGAGCTGTTCGCCCAGGCCGGAGTGTCGATTCCGACGCAGGCGGACTGGGCCGAGCTGAAGGCATCCGTTGTCGAGCACGGTATTTACAACCAGAACCTGCAGGCCGTGCCGCCGACCGGGTCGATCTCGTACATCAACAACTCGACCGCGTCGATTCACCCGATCGCGGCCAAGATCGAGATTCGCAAGGAAGGCAAGCTGGGCCGCGTGTACTACCCGGCGCCGTTCATGACGAACGACAACCTGGAGTTCTACCAGGACGCCTATGAGATCGGCTACGAGAAGGTCATCGACGTCTACGCCGCGGCGACGCAGCACGTTGACCAGGGTCTCTCGCTGACCCTGTTCTTCAAGGACACCGCGACGACTCGTGACATCAACCGCGCCCAGATCTACGCGTGGAAAAAGGGCATCAAGACGATTTACTACATTCGTCTGCGCCAGATGGCCCTCGAAGGCACGGAAATTGAGGGTTGCGTCTCGTGCGCGCTTTAATCTGGCGCATCGAATGATGGATTAAATCCGCTGGTCGGGCTTACCCCGACCGCCATCGAAATACCGTGGCGGTCTCGGCAAGCTCGACCAGCGGGAGGGCTGGGTTTTGCACACCGGCGCCAACGAGTAACGACCAAGGCAGTACCCACCAAGCAGTATCCGAAGAGGACCTCCCATGATTGACAAGCTCAAGCTGGTGTCGCACGTTGACGCGATCAACTGGAACAAGATCGAAGACGATAAAGACGTCGACGTCTGGAACCGCCTGACCAATAACTTCTGGCTGCCGGAGAAGGTTCCGCTCAGCAACGACATCCAGTCGTGGAACCAGCTGACGCCGGTGGAGCAGCAGCTCACAATGCGCGTCTTTGCGGGGCTGACCCTGCTCGACACGATCCAGGGCACAGTGGGCGCTGTCTCGCTCATCCCCGATGCGATCACCCCGCACGAAGAGGCCGTCTACACGAACATCGCCTTCATGGAGTCGGTGCACGCCAAGAGCTACTCCTCGATCTTCTCGACGCTGGCCTCGACCAAGGAGATCGACGAAGCTTTTCGCTGGTCGACCGAGAACGAGAACCTGCAGCGCAAGGCCTCGATTGTCATGGATTACTACCAGGGTGACGACCCGCTCAAGCGCAAGGTCGCCTCGGTGCTGCTCGAGTCGTTCCTGTTCTACTCGGGCTTCTACCTGCCGATGTATTTCTCCAGCCGCGCTCGCCTGACCAACACGGCCGACCTCATCCGTTTGATCATTCGTGACGAAGCCGTGCACGGCTACTACATCGGCTACAAGTTTCAGAAGGGGCTCGAAAAAGAGACGCAGGCGCGTCGCGACGAGATCAAGGATTACACCTTCAATCTCGTGTTCGAGCTGTACGAGAACGAGGTGCAGTACACGCAGGACCTCTATGACGAGGTCGGCCTGACCGAAGACGTCAAGAAGTTTCTGCACTACAACGCCAACAAGGCGCTGATGAACCTCGGCTACGAGGCGATCTTCCCGAAGGACGTCTGCGACGTGAACCCGGCGATTCTCTCCGCGCTCTCACCGAACGGCGACGAGAACCACGACTTCTTCTCGGGTTCGGGTTCGTCCTATGTGATCGGCAAGGCTGTCGTCACCGAAGACGACGACTGGGACTTCTAGCTCCACTTCAGGTGCCGCGGGCGGCGGCAAGTTCAACCTCCCGCGGCACCGACAGCGGTTTTACAATTCCGAGCACAGACCAGAAGGCAGGATATGAGTACACCCATATAACTTTGCAGGTGCGTGCGGCTGGCCTGTGAAGCCATTTACACAGCCGCAAGAAAGTAGTCAAAAATGACGCACAAACCGCTGGGCCCCGATGGCTCTTGGAAAACTGGTCAGCGCGTTCCCTTGCAAGGGAACTACGCCGACCAGTACGGAGAAGTCTCTCACTTCCAGAGAGGTAGGACATTCCCGCCGTGTATCAACCGCAAGGGAATGTGCGCCTTCAGAACGCTTGTCTAACAATTTGAGCAGATAGCCATTGGCGTGGCTAGGCCCGGAATTCTTGAGAATTTCGGGCCATGCTTGTATAGACGGGTCTTGGAACCAGTTCTTGTAAAAGCAACGTTCTACAATTACAGCGCTCATGGTCCATTCGCGCAAGTCGAATTTTCGCGGCGTGTCGTTCTAATAATCACACGCACCGTGCGGTGTTCGGACGGTGGTGGTACAAAGCGCGGATGAACCCCGGCTACGAGGCGATCTTCCCGAAGGACGTCTGCGACGTGACCCGGCGATTCTCTCGGTGCTCTCACCGAACGGCGACGAGAACCACGACTTCTTCTCGGGCTCGGGTTCGTCGTATGTGATCGGCAAGGCCGTGGTCACCGAAGACGACGACTGGGACTTTTAGATCTCAATCATCGACGGGGCGGATGCTTCGGCACCCGCCCTTTCGTTCCCGTGCCGGAAACTCTCATCCCGACGCGTCTGGGCGCGTGACCGGCGACCGGAATATGATGGCGGTGTCATGCCCGATGATTCGACGGGAGCCACCATGGTTCAGGTACGCGTTCTCGGGGTTGCGATCGACAGCGATGGCCAGCACATCATCCTTCTGAAACCGGTCGGAGAGGCGCAGACCGTTGGGAACGTGCTGCCGATTGTGGTGGGGGAGCAGGAGGCGAATTCCACGCTGATTGCCCTGAGCGGTGAGACGCCGCCGCGGCCGCTTTCGCACGATCTAATGAATACGCTGCTCGACAGCGTTGGTGCCCACGTCGAGCGAGTGGACGTCACCCGCATCGACCAAGGCACTTTCTACGCCGAAATCACTCTCGGCATGGCGGCCGGCTCACTCGTGCTCGATGCCAGGCCCTCGGATTCCGTCGCACTCGCGCTGCGCGCCGGAGCGCCGGTCTTCGTCGCCGACGACGTGTTGGAGGCCGAGGGCATTCCGGCCGCGATGGTTGAACCTGGCCGCGACGTGGAGGAGACGCCAGACGGGGAGCAATCGCTCGACGAATTCAAGGATTTTCTGGAGCACGTCGACCCGGAGGACTTTCAAAGCTGATGCCAGCCGCGGTCTCCCGCCCATGATTCCTTGTTCTACTGGCCGGATGCGGCCGCTCGCGCCGCGTCGGCAGCGCGTTCGGCCCACTTCGGCACGTCGCCATAGCGCTGGAAGGGAACCAACCGTCCCGCTGCGCTGTCGTCGATCAGCTGAGCGAGCCGCCGCTCGCGGGTGGTCTCCGGCTTTGCGGTGAGCGCCCAGTGGGTGACCTCGCGGCGGTACGTCGCTGTGGCTGCCTCCCAGAAAGCGGATGCAGCGGGGTTCGCCGCCAGCCGCGCCGCCGCCTCGGGAGGCAGCTCCCGGTCGGGATTCTCGTGGGAATACGCCCCCGATCTGTCTACACGCCGACGCTCGAACGCGGCGATGCCGGCCTTGTGCATCCGTCCCTCTGCGGTGAGCTTCTCGATCAAAGCGATGTTGACACTCGACCAGGTGCTTGCGGGCTTGCGCGGTGTCCATCGCTGGCGCCGCGAATCCTCATCGATGCGCTGGGCCACCGAATCGATCCAGCCGAAGCACAGGGCTTCGGGAACGGCCTGCTCCCAGGTGAGCCCGCGGTCAGGCACGTGCTTTTTGTAGAGGCCCATCCAAAGTTCCGTCGCGGTGGTCTGGTTCGCGCCGCGTCGGCTGCGCGAAACTCGTCGAGCCTGGCGAAGAAGATTGCTGGCCGATCTGGTGTGCCGGCCGGCGTGCCGATCGTCGTGGTCCTGGCCTGAGCTTGCCAGAACGCGGGCGGTATCGGTGGCAACGAGCACTGGTGTGATCGCTTCACCGGGGACTAACGTGAGGGCGTGCCCGCTGTTGTGCTCGACGCCCGGAGCGCTCACGCCGCCGGCGTGCAGCGCCTACTCGCGAGCTATCGAGCCGTCCCAGTGGCGGCCCCGATTCGATTGGCGAAGTCCACCTCGAATCTGTTCCGGACCCGGACCAAAGCCCGGGTCGCCGGCCTCGACCCGTCCGGCCTGACCGGCGTCATTGCCGTTGATACGGAGGGGCGAACGGCCGACGTGGCCGGCATGTGCACCTACGAAAACCTCGTCACAGAGACGCTGCGCTACGGGTTGGCGCCGCTGGTCGTGCCGCAGTTGAAGACCATCACCCTCGGCGGCGCGGTCACCGGCCTCGGCATCGAGTCGACGTCGTTCCGCAACGGCCTGCCCCACGAATCCGTGCTGGAACTGGACATCCTCACCGGCGCCGGAGAACTGCTCACCGCATCGCGCCGCGAGAACCCCGAGCTGTACCATGCCTTCCCCAACTCCTACGGAACTCTGGGCTATGCGGTACGGCTGCGCATCGAACTCGAACCTGTCCAGCCCTTCGTCAATCTCACGCACGTGCGGTTCCACGCGCTCGTCGACCTGGTCGCGGCGATCAACGGCATCCTGCTGACCGGCAGCCTCGACGGTGTCGCCGTCGATTATCTCGACGGTGTCGTGTTCAGCGCCGACGAAAGCTACCTCTGCGTGGGCCGGCAGACCAGCGAGCCCGGCCCCGTCAGCGATTACACCGGCCAACAGATTTACTACCGCTCCATCCGGCACGAGCGCGGTGTGACAACGGACCGCCTCACGATTCACGGCTACCTCTGGCGCTGGGACACCGACTGGTTCTGGTGCTCCGAGGCGTTCGGCGCGCAGCATCCGCTTATTCGCCGGGTCTGGCCCGGGCGGTACCGGCGCAGCAGCTTTTACGGAACCCTGATGCGGCTCGAACGGCGGTTTCAGATCGGCGACGCAATCGAGAAACTGCACGGCAGGCCGCCCCGCGAGCGAGTGGTGCAAGACGTTGAGGTGCCTCTGGAGCGGTGCGCGGAATTTCTGGACTGGTTCCTCGACACGGTGTCGATTGCACCGATCTGGCTGTGCCCGCTGCGCTTGCGGGGCGATGACCGCTGGCCGCTCTACCCGATGCGACCCCGGCAGAGCTACGTCAACGTCGGGTTCTGGTCGACGGTGCCGGTCGGGTCGATCGAGGGGGAGACCAACCGGCGCATCGAACGCAAGGTCGGCGAGCTTGACGGGCACAAGTCGCTGTACTCCGACTCGTTTTACTCCCGTGAAGACTTCGACGAACTCTACGGCGGGCAAGCCTACCGGGCCGCGAAAAAACGCTACGACCCCGATTCACGTCTCCTGGACATCTATGCGAAGGCGGTGCAACGACAATGACCACGTTCAAAGATCGTAAAATGGATGCTTCGGCCGGCACGTTCACCATCGCGCAGGTCCTGGAGATTCTGGCCGGCGGACGCCTTCCGGTGCGGTTCACCGCCTACGACGGGAGTTCGGCCGGACCCCCGGACGCTCCGCTCGGGCTGGATCTGTTGACGCCGCGCGGCACCCACTATCTCGCCACGGGCCGTGGCGACCTCGGACTGGCCCGCGCCTATATCGCCGGCGACCTCGACCTCCGCGGGGTGCACCCTGGGGACCCGTACGAACTACTCAAGGCACTCTCCGAGAGTCTGGTTTTCACCCGGCCACCGGCGCGGCTGATGGTGGACATCATCCGCTCTATTGGAATCAGGCAGCTGCGTCCGATCGAGCCGCCGCCGGAGGAGGCGGAACCCCGCTGGCGCCGCGTTGCGGGAGGGCTACGACACAGCAAGACTCGTGACGCCGACGCGATCCACCACCACTACGACGTCTCGAACAGGTTCTACGAGTGGGTGCTTGGGCCGTCGATGACCTACACCTGCGCCTGCTACCCGCGCGGCGACGCATCCCTGGACGAGGCGCAGGAGAACAAATACCGACTCGTGTTTGAGAAGCTGCGGCTGAGGCCGGGCGACCGGCTACTCGACATCGGGTGCGGTTGGGGCGGCATGGTGCGCTACGCCGCCCGGCGCGGTGTGCGCGCCACCGGCGTTACGCTCTCGATCGAGCAGACCGCGTGGGCGCAGCGGGCCGTCGCCGAGGACGGCTTGAGCGATCTGGCGGAGGTTCGCTTCGGCGACTACCGCGACGTCACGGAAACCGGCTTTGATGCGATATCGTCTATCGGGCTGCTCGAGCACATCGGCGTGCGCAACTATGCGTCGTACTTCCGCTTTCTGCAGGACAGGCTGCGCCCCGGCGGCTTGCTGCTCAATCACTGCATCACCCGGCCGGAGAATCAGACCGTACCAGAGACTCGCGGGTTCATCGATCGTTATGTCTTCCCCGATGGGGAGCTCACCGGCTCGGGCCGGATCATCAGCGAAGCGCAAGATACAGGCCTCGAGGTGCTGCACCAGGAAAACCTGCGCCAGCACTACGCGTTCACGTTGCGCGACTGGGGCGCCAACCTGGTCGAGCACTGGGACGAGGCCGTCGCCGAGGTCGGGCTGCCCACCGCGAAAGTGTGGGGGCTGTACATGGCGGGTTCGAGGCTCGGCTTCGAGCGCAATGGGATCCAGTTGCACCAGGTGTTAATGACCAAGCCCCACGAGGGTGGCGCGGCCGGGGATCTGCCGTTGCGGCCGTGGTGGACGCCGTAGCAGCACCGGGCTCAGTACCAGTTGTGCTCCTCGGAGTGTGCCCAGGCGCCACAGGGGGTGCCGTAGCGGGAAGCGATGTAGCCGAGGCCCCAGGTGATCTGGGTGGCGGGGTTGGTCTGCCAGTCGTTGCCCGCGGTCTGCATCTTGCTCCCAGGAAGCGACTGGGGAATTCCGTAGGCGCCGCTGGACGCGTTGTAGGCGCTCACCCGCCAGCCCGACTCCCGTTGCCAGAGCTGAACCAGGCAGTTGAATTCGGCGGTGTCCCAGCCCCGGGCGGCGACCTGGGTGGCGGCGATCGCCTGCGCGCCGCCTATATCGACCACGGCTCCGGCGGGCGGTACGGGCGACGACGCGGGTGATCCGGATGACGCGGACGCCTCAGCCGCCGCGGTGGCCTCAGCCTGGCGCTGCTGCTCGAGATACTGCTGCTGGGCGGCCACGCCGTTTCGATACTGCCTCTCCACGTCGGCGGATGAGTTCTTCAGCGACGCGAGCTGGGCATAGAGCACCGCGCTCGCGGACTGCTTTACGACGACCTCCGCGTCGGCTGCCTGCTGGGCCGTGCGCGCAGCCGTCAGCCCGGCCAGTGCTGCGGCCTGCAATCGGTCGCGCTCCGTGGTCATCGCTTCGGCTTGCGCGATGAGTGCCTCGGCCGAGTTGCGTTCGGCATCAGCCTCGGCGGTGAGCCGCCCCGCCTGCTCCGTGAGTCGCTCCATCGTGCCGAGCCGAAACAGCAGGTCGTCGGAGTGCGTGCTGTCGAAGAAGGCGCCCAGACTCAAATCGGTGCCTGCGGCGCGGTAAAGCTGGGCCCCCAACGCGCCCAGTCGGGTGCTGCTGTCGACAGAGCGAGCGGATGCGGCATCCGCTTGAACGGAGAGCACCGTCTGCTGGGCTGCAGCTGCGCCGTAATCCGCCTGTGTTTGTTCATGGGCGGCGCCGAGCGCTACGGCGTCGTCGCCGAGGGTGGCGGTGCGGGTCTGCAACTCGTCGAGCGCGAGTTCGATCGCGGCCACCTCGGCGAGAGTGGCGGCGACGCTGCTCTTGGCGGCTTCCACCTGCTCCCAGGTCGGGTAATCGTCGACGGCGGCGGCCGAACTCGTGACGACGCTGGTCGTTACAATGACTGCCGTCACGAGGCTGAGAAACACGCCCGGTTGTTTCATGGATCCAGTCCCCACCCCGTAGACGGCGAGTTTAGCCGTTCGAACCCGGAAAACCTGTGTGTGGCGGCCTAGGTGCCGCCGCGAAGGGCGGTGATCGGCTCGATGTTGGAGGCGCGCATCGCGGGATAGGCGCCGGCTGCGAGGCCGACGACCGTTCCGAGCAGGGCGGCCCCGATCGCGACGAACGGGTCGAGAATCGGGGTCCAGCCCTGCAGCAATGAGACGGCGACGACCGCGAAGACCCCGAGGGCCGAGCCGATCAACCCGCCGAGCAGGCCGATCACGGCCGACTCTACGATGAACTGCCGGGCAATGTCGCGCCGGGTCGCGCCGAGCGCCCGGCGCAGGCCGATCTCGCCGACCCGCTCCATTACCGAGAGCAGGGTGACGTTGGCGATGCCGAGGCCGCCGGCGAGCAGCGCAAGAATGCCGAGGGTGAGAAAGACGATGTTGATGTCGGCCTGAATGTTGTCCTGCAGCGATGACGCCGCGGCGGGCGCCTGCACCGTGAAATTCTCCGGAGCGCTCGGGTCGAGTGCGATCGGCGCCTGCCGCGACACCAGAGTGCCGGCACCGACCTCAATCTGCACGTGCAGTTCGGCCGGGGCGGTCAGGCCGAACTGAACCCGCGCGGTGTTCAGCGGCACGATGACGGCGTCGAGCAGGTTGGCGCGACGTTCGACGCCGTCGATGATGCCGATGACGGTGTACGACACCTCACCAATGAAGATCGACGGCTGGCTGTCGACCCGGTTGATGCCGAGCGTGTCGGCGGCCCGCTCCCCGAGCACGGCCACCCGGTCGCCGCGCTCGTCGTGGCCGGCGTCGAAGAAGCGTCCGGTGACGACCTGCCCGCGGACCGCGGCGAGCAGTCCAGATGAGGCGGCGATGACGGCGGGGCTCAGTGTTTGCGCGGCCGAAGGATCATTGACCGGAACGGATGTCACGGCCTGGCCGGCAACATCAACATCCGCCACGAGACCCGCGCGTTCGACCCCGGCCAGCCGATCGACCCGCTCCGGGGCATCCCAGGGGAGCCGGCCGGTGGCCCGCTCAGCGCCGCTCGAATTGCGGGTCGAGGCCGGCGCGATCATGATCTGGGTCGCCGAGACCGCGTCGAACTGGTTGGAGATCTGCCCGGCAGCCGTCTGCGCGAAACCAATGGTGACCACGAGCGAGGCGATGCCGAGCACGGTGCCGAGGGTCGTCATGACGAGCCGGCTAGGCCGGGCGCCGACGCCGTAACTCGCCTCGACCATCAGGTCCTGCACCGAAAACCGGTCGGCCCGGCGAATGACCGGCACGACGCTGGGTGGGCCGGTGGGGCTCGCCGGCTCGGTGGCCTGTTCGTCGGTGGTGGCTGGGTGAGCGGATGCTGCGGCGGAGGATTCAGTGGCGGCCGATTCTGCACCGGCTGGCATTGCGACGGCTCTGGGCGCTGAGGCCGTCAGCTCAGCGGCATCGTCGTTCAGCGATTCAGAGTCACCGCGGGGCGCGGCGACCGCCTCGTCGACCGCAGCGGTGTTCGCGGTGCCGAGCCGCCGCATCCGCTTAAAGGAGAACGTCATGACAGCTCGCTCAGACGACCGTCGGTGATGCGCACGCGGCGGTCGGCACGATCGCTCACGGCCTGGTCGTGGGTGATCACGATGAGGGTGAGGCCGTCGGCGTGCAGCTCTTCGAACAGGTCCATGACCTCGCTGCCGGTGGTCTCGTCAAGATTTCCGGTGGGTTCGTCGGCGAGCAGCAGCTCGGGCGACGCGACCACGGCACGCGCGACGGCGACCCGCTGGCGCTCGCCGCCGGAGAGGGTGCCGGGCAGAAAGTCCAGCCGATGATTGAGCCCTACCCGGTCGAGGGCGGCGCGGGCGCGGTCCTCGCGCTCGGCGCGCGGCACTCCGCTGTACAGCGTGGCCAGCAGTACGTTGTCGAGCACGGTGCGGTGCGGCAGCAGGTGGAAGGCCTGAAAGACGAAGCCGATGGTGCCGCCGCGCACGATCGCGCGCTGCTTTTCGTCGAGCAGGCTGGTAGAGGTGCCGGCGAGGTGGTATTCGCCGACGCTCGGCCGGTCGAGCAGTCCGAGTAGGTTGAGCATGGTGGACTTGCCGGATCCGCTCGGGCCGACGATCGACAGGTAGTCGCCGCGTTCAACCGTGAGGTTGACCGATTTGAGCGCCTGCACCTCGGGCGGTCCGGGAAACGACCTCGTGACGTTGACCAGTTCGACGACCGGTGCTGTCATCACCGGCCCACCACGACGAGGTCCCCGACCGCCAGCGAGCCGTCGACGGCGGTGATCTCGACGAATCCTTCGGCGGCGAGGCCGGTGGTGACCTCGACCAGCACGGTTTCCGCGCCGTCGCCGGGGTCGAATTCGACCCGGGATTCGCCGCCGGGACCGGCGGTGAGCGCGGCGAGCGGAACGGCGAGCACCTCGCCCTCGGTCGAACTGACCGGGATGCGCACGCGCACGTTACTGCCCTGCACGGCCTGGATCTGCTCGTCGGTCAGCGCGTCGGGGGCGAACAGAACGGTGAAGCGGTCGCTCGCTGCCTCGCCACTCGTTGCTGCGCCGCTGGCCGGTTCGGCGGGGAGGATCGAGGTGATCGTGGCGCCCTGGTCGCCGTCGGGCATGGCGAGAATGGCCGGGGCCCCGACTTCAAGCAGGGCGGCGTCGCTGGCGGTCGCCGATCCGGAGATGACCAGGGTCGCGCCCGAAACCCGCATGACTGGTCCGGTGATGCTCGATCCGCGTTTCACGCTGATCTCGTCGACCCGGCGGGGCAGTCCCGGCAGGTAGAGCACTTCGCCGGCGGGCAGGTAGGCCAGCGCACCGTCGCGCGCGTCGCTCAGGGTCTCCCCGGCGCGGGTCAGCTCGGCCTTGGCCGCGTTAACGGCGGCCGTCTCCGCGCTCGAGTCCCGCGGGGCTAGGGCCTGGACTCGGCGCGCGACGGCCAGGGTGACGGCCTCGGCGGCATCCGCTATCTCATTGGGGGTGCCGTCGGCCCGGGCAGAAGCGAGCGCCCGCTCGGCGCTGCGCACAAGGTTGCCCTGCTCAACCACGTCGACGTTGGATGCCGCGCCCTGAGCGGTGGCGAGTGCGTTATTGGCGCTGTCAACGGATGCCTGCGCGCTCGAGACTCCGGCTTCGGCGCCGCTCACCGCGCTCTTGACCTCGGAGCCGCCGATGGGGGCCGGGTAGCCGACCTTGGCGTAGAGCGCGGTGACCGCGCTCGCGGTCTGGGCGTCGAACACATCGGAGTCGAGCGCACCGGCATCGATTCCGGCCACGCTCAAACCCTGCTTGAGCTGCAGCACGTCGGGGCCGGACACTCCGACCCGCAGGGTGCGGTAGACCGGCAGGTCGCCCGGCAACACGATCACCGGGCGGCCGGTGACCTCGAGCGCGATCGACGCGGTGTCGAAGATTGCGGCGACCTCGGGCACCTGCCCGGTGACGATGGGCGGCCCGGCGAGTTCGCCGGTTTCGATGCTCACTTCGACTGAGTCGGCGTAGGTCGCGTCGCCGCGCATGGTGACGTCGTTGGCGAGCGTGCGGTTTTCTATGGGAACGGTGATGAGTCCGGCGGCGGGAGCATCGGCATCCGCTGCCGCCTGCCCGGGCGAGACGATCAGCTGGCCGAGTCCGAGGCCGGCCACGAGGGCGACGATGGCGACGGTGGCCATGACCCAGATCACCCGGTTGCCGACGAACAGGCGGCGCCAGCCCTGGCTGCGTGAGTGGGGTTTCGGCGCGACCGATTCGGCGGCGGGCGCCAACTCGTCGGGCGCGCTCGTTCGTCGACCGAACCGGCGCGACACCTACTTGCCTTGCTCGGTGTCTGCGATGAGCGCGTCCAGCTCGGACTTGTGATCAATGATGAACTGCTCTTCGAGGTCGAACTGCACGTTCGTCGATGCTTCGGTGTAGTCAATCTCTTCGGCGCAGGTGAAGTCGGCCATGGCGACGGTGAGTTCCTTGTCGCGCATCTCGGCGAGCACCGCCTCATCGGGGCCGGCGCCGGTCTGGTTTTCGTAGAGCTCGCTCTGCGCGGTCGAAATCGACTCCTGCGCGTCCGCCTTCTTGGTGAAGGTTGCATAGCCGGCGTCGGCCATGCACGCTGCCCACTCGGAATCGAGTTTCACGAGCGTGGGGGAGGACTGGGCTGCTTCGTACATGGCGCTCATCGCTTCATAGAGGGCTGCATGTTCGTCCTGTGAGGGCTGGTCGCCGTTGATCTCGTGACTGGCGAAACCCTGGCAGCCCGACGTCTCCCAGTTGTACTCGTAAGAACCGTCCTCGCCCATCTCTTCCTCGGTGGGCGTAACGCCATAGAGCACCTCATAGTAGGCGGCCTGCTCGCCCTCGGAAAGGCTCGTGACGTAATCCTGGTTCGGGTCGACGAACTCTTGGCTCTGCTCCTGCTGTTCGGCGATCTGCTCCGGCGATTGGCTCATGCCGTAACCGTTTTCGGCGACCCACTTCTCGGTGCCATATTCTTCGCCGTCGTCGGCGCTCATCATGCCGCTGTACTGCGAGTTGTCGACCGGAACGTAGTCGAAGCCCTCGTCAGCCATGCAGGTCGCAGTCAGTTCTTCCTGCTCGTTCTGCTGCGCCAACATGGAGTCTTCGTCGTAGCCCTCGTTCATCACCGACATGTACTTGGTCAGCGGGCTCTCGGCCGGGTCGAGCTTGGCTCCCGCCTGGTCAGAGCTGCACCCAGCGAGCGTCAATGAGAGCAGTGTAGTAGCGGCGATGGCCGTGAGCAGCGAGCGTTGGCGCATGAATTTCCCCTTTTAACATGATGGCGACGATGCCCGTTTCCCCATAAGGTACCGCATTGCTGTGGCCGACTGGGGGTGAACGCCGCTTTGCAGCAGTACAAGAACCATACCGCTCGGTCTGTTTACCACGTAAAGTCAAAGGAGGGGTGGCTGGCGGCGATGGGCGGGAGTGTGTGTGCTCTGCGCACACACTGCAGGCTGGGCCAGCTGCGCGCGAGTGGATGCCGCGGCGCGGGCGCATGCGGCGGCATCCACTCGCGCGGAGCGTGTTTTCGGGCGCAGCTGGGCGTTGAGGGTCTTGCCGTCGTCGCGTCGCGGAAATCCTCGACGGAGGAGTCGGTGGGCTGTGTTGTGTTTTCGGCCATGGCCCAGACTTGCGTGTGCACGTTGGGTTGACCTCGTCAGCGGATACTGGGCCGAAACTTGACCGGTCACGCACGGCGCGTGCGCGCCACACACTCGCCGCGCACTTCGGGCCGATATGGTGGGGAGCTCGGGTTGAACAAGAAGTCATCTCCCGGAACTTCGGTGATTGGAGAATGCACCATGGCCCAAAATCCCAAACAGAGCAACAAGGTTGCGCGAGCAGCAAGCTCGGGCGCGCGGAACGCACGGTTCAGCGCTGCAGCGGATACCGCCGCGGCAAGAGCCCGCGCCCTGAGGGCCAGCCATCTGGAGAAAAAGAAGCCCGGCAAGTAGCTTCGCGGGTCAGCTGCTGCCGCGCAGGTAGGCCAGCTGCGCGCGAACGGATGCCTCGGCGGCGAACCGCACCGCGGCATCCGTTTGGGCGTAGACCACGTCGGTAACCTGAGCCGTGCTCGCATCGTCGCCGAGCTCTCGCAGGGCGGCACGCACCTGGTCGAGACGCTCGCGCCGGTGGGCGAGGTAGGTGTCGCAGCTGGCGGCGAGGTCGGGCAGCACCGGGCCGTGGGCCGGCAGCACAATGGCCGGGCCGAGCGCGCGCAGACATTCGAGTGAGGCGAGGTAGTCGGCGAGGGTGCCGTCGATGATGGAGGTTCCTCGGCCGAGGATGGTGTCGCCGGTGAGCACCGAGCCGGTCGGGCCGTCGTCCGGCAGGTGCAGGCAGACGGAATCGTCGGTGTGCCCGGGGGTGTGCACGATGTGGATGCTGGTGCCGCCAGCCTCGATCAGTTCACCGTCGACGAGGGGGTCGCCGCCCAGGCAATACGCCGGATCGAACGCCCGCACCGGGGCTCCGGTCAGTTCGGCGAACTGTGCGCTCGCGGCCGTGTGGTCGGCGTGCCGATGGGTCACGAGCACGAGTGTGACCCGCCCAGCCGCGGCGAGGGCAGCGAGGTGGCCATCGTCGAGGGGACCGGGGTCAACCACGACGATGTCGGTCGTGCCGGGCGCGGCAATGAGGTACGAATTGGTGCCGTCGAGGGTCATCGGCCCCGCGTTCGGAGCGAGCAGGCTGCGGGTGAATGGGCTCGTGCGCTGCGGTTGTGCGTCGTGGTCGGGCATAGCTCGCAGCTTAGTGTCGGTGTCGGTGCCGGTGCCGGTGCCGATGTCGGGGGTCGGCGTTAGGGTGGGGGGAACCCGATCGATGAGGACGACGCGATGACGCGAGATGCACAGACCGGCCCGGTTCCGATCGGGGATGGTGCGAGCCCGGCTGCGCCTCTCGGGGTGGCCGCGACGGTGGTGTTGCTGCGCGACGGTGCCGAGGGGCCCGAGGTGTTGCTGCTCGAACGTCCGCGCCATCGCGGGTCGTTTGCCGGTGCCTGGGTGTTTCCCGGTGGTGGCGTTGATCCGGAAGACCGATTACTAGCGGATGCCGCGGATGTCGCGGCGTCGGGTGGCAGCGCAGCGACCGCCGCCGAGGGTGCCGAGGCTATGATCGTCGGCGCGGATGCTGGTGATTCTGCTGACTCGGACGACCCTATCGCCCCGGTGGCAGCCGAGGTCGTCGAACAGCTCGCCGCCCGCAGGGCCGCCGTGCGCGAGGTGCGGGAGGAGACCGGGCTTGAGGTATCGCCGGATGCGCTCGTCTCGACCGCGCTGTGGATTCCGCCCCCGATCGCGCCGAAGCGCATGCGCACCTGGTTTTACCTCACGGCGGCACCGGCCGGCATCATTGTGCTCGCCGAAGATGAGGTCATCGACTACGCCTGGCTTCGGCCCGCGATCGCGCTGGCGCGGCACGCATCCGCTGTGATGACGCTCGTGGCACCGACCTGGGTGACGCTGCACGGGCTGCAGGGGTTCGAGTCGGTGGCCGCGATCGTGGCGCATTTCACCGGGCGTGGGTTGGCGCACTACGAGACCCGACTCGGAGCGAGCGAGCGTGGGCAAGTGCTGTTCTGGGCGGGCGATGTGGCCTACGACGACCAGGCCCACATCGAGCAGGAAGGGGGCCGGCATCGGCTGGAGATCGGCCAGGTTCCGTGGGTGTACACGGCGAGCGATCGGGCGTAACGCCTCAGCCGCTCATCTGGCCGCTCGATTCGAGCGCTTGCTGAACGGAACCCTCGGGCGGCTCGCTCGGGCGCCCGGGTAAGGCGCCCGGGTCAGGCGGCCGGGCCGACGGGGATCAGCGACGGCACGCGGCAGTTCTGGCCGCCGACGAAGTTCAAGCACTCGTCGAACATGAGTGAGAACGGTTCGAACGTGGATTCACCAAACCAGTCACTGAAGAACAGCCAGAAATTGAGGTTGCCGTAGGTCGAGCAGGCATCGCCCTCGTCACCAGCGTTTTGCACGGCCACCGGGTTGGGCTGGTAAGGCGTGTAGTTGTACAGGTTAGCCGTGGCCTGGTTTTCGATGGCGACTGGGGTTGAACCGCACTCGGCGTTGGGGTTGAAACCCATGTCGACCGTGCCGATCTTGAATGCCCGGTCGGGTTCCTGGGTGTACTGCCGAAACTGCCAGGCCGCGTTGTAGACCTGGTTGAAGAATCCGAAGTACTGGGCGTCGCAGTCGGCGGTGTCCGGGCAGCCGTAGCCGGTGGCGCGCAGGTAGCCCGATTCGCTCGGCCGGGTCAGCAGGGACTGCTCCTTTTGCAGCAGCACCAGCAGCACCTCGGGGCTGATCGTGCAGGCCGCCGCAATCTTCGCGATGATGCGGGCGGCGGTCTCGTTCTCGGCGCCAACATAGGGCAGGCAGTGGCCGGTGCCCTTGGCCGGTTGGCTGGTCGTCGTCTCGCGGTACTCCCAGAGGCACGGCACGCCGTCACTCGGGGCGCAGGAGCGGTCTTCGAGAAAATCCTGGATCTCGCTCTCGGTGAGGGCATCCGGGTTGAAGAAGTTGTAGTCGCTGATGATGAGGCCGGGGTCGAACGGAGCGGGTTCCGTCACCGCGGTCGGCAACGGGGCTGCGGTAACCGGTGGCGTCGGAGAGGCGACCAGGGTCGCCAGCAGCCCCAGCAGAGCTACGCCGGTCGCCAAAATGCGCAGTCGGCGAGGGGGCAGCGCAAATGTGCTCATACCAAAACCCTAACCGCGGGCGGCCAGCTCGCGGCACTCATGACGTAAGCGGGCACTCGTTCCCAAGGGTGCCAGCGTCTCGAACGAGCGCCGCGAGGCGCTGCCCAGTGCGGGTCAGGCCGTCGGGGCCGGGATGACCACCATCGGGGACTGGATGTTCAGCACGATCGAGTGACTCACGGAGCCGAGCAGCAATTTCGACAGGCCTTTGAAGCCGTGGTCGCCGACGACCAGCAGCGCAGCCCCGCGGGCTGCGTCGAGCAGCACCGACTGGGCCGGTCCGCGCACGAGCGACGGACGGATGTTCACCATCGGGTAGCGGGCGGCGACGGTACGCAGCGACTCGTCCAGGATGCGCCGGTGCGAGGTCTCCAGGGTCTCCAGAAACCGGGCGTCAGGTTCGGTCGTGTCGCGCCAGACCAGCGGTTCCTGCCAGGCATGGATCGCGATGAGGTCTTCGCCGGAACGCTCGGCTTCGGCCGCCGCGAATTCGATGGCGGCGTTGGAAGCAGCCGAACCGTCGACGCCGACCACAATGCCGGTGTGCCCGGTGTTGAACGGCACAGCGCTGTCGCCCTCCGGAATGATCGCGACGGGTCCGTTGGCCGAACCGGCCAGGCGTGCCCCCATCGACCATTCGTAGCGCAGGGTCGACCCGCGGCGACGGTGGGTTCCGACGACGACGAGGGTGTCCGTTCCGCTCAGCGCGCGCAGTTCGGCGATCGGGTCTCCGGAGAGCAATTCGGAGTGCACCGTCAGCGCCGGATACTTCGCGCTGACCCGCTCCGCATCATCGCTGAGTACCTCGCGGGCGCGTGCTGTCGTGGACTCCATCACGAAATAGTCCGCCGACGACACCGTGCGATCGAGCACCTGCACCAGCGTGAGGTCCCCGCCGGTTGCACGGGCCAGCGACCAGTTCAGGGCCGCTTTGGCCGGCTCCGTTCCGTCCCAGGCAACCACCATCTTGGCGGTAGTGAGCGTGTCAGTCATGAGTCCAACCCTTTCTGCGGTGCTGGGCCGCGAGTGAATTCTCGGGTGACCGTCGCCGACTTCTACTTTTCAGGTTAGCCACGGCGATCATCCCCAAGTAGGGCCGAAAGTCACGAGATCAGCGACGACATCCGCTCAGCACGGTACGCAACGCCGGTAGATTTCGGGACACGCCGTGATTGGGGCGCAGCCAGATCGGGCAGGGAGCCGAGCCATTCCCGCACGCCTCTGCCGGCGGCATCCGCTTCAAGATGGAGGATGCGCTGGGGCGTGACGGCGGCATCGATCGCGCCCTGTCGGTGCTTGGCCGGCTCAGGCCGTGTACGTGGGTCGGGCCGCCGACCAAGAGCAGGTCGACCTGCGTCAGGTCCACCCCGGCGGCCTGACTCGTCGGCACGAGGATCACCTCGGCCGGAGCCAGGCCGCGCCCGATCGTCTCGGCGATGAGACGGGTGTTGCCGTACATCGATTCGTAGACGATCAGGGCGCGCATGAAACCTCCCGGGGAAACGTTGTTAGCGGGTGATGACGACCTTGAGGGCCTTGGTTTCGGCGGCGCGACCAAAGGTGTCGTAGGCCTCGAGGAACTGGTCGAAGTTGAAGTGGTGCGTGGCCAATTTCTCCGCCGGCAGCTTCTTGCTCGCGACGAGCTTGAGCAGCATCTTCGTGGTGTTGGCGTTGACCAGCCCCATGCTGATGTTGATGTTCTGAATCCAGAGGTTCTCCAGGTGCAGGTCGACCGGCTTGCCGTGCACGCCGACGTTGGCGACGTTGCCGCCCGGGCGCACGATTTCGGTGGCCATGGTGAAGGTCTGCGGAATGCCGACGGCCTCGATGGCCACGTCGACGCCGGCGCCGTCGGTGAGGGCCAGAACCTGCTCCTTCCAGTCGGCGGCACCGGAGACGACCGTGTCGGTCGCGCCAAAGGAGCGGGCCCGCTCGAGGCGGTTCTCGTCGAGGTCGATCGCGATGATGGTCGCGGCGCCGTACAGGCCCGCGGTCGCGATGGCGGCGAGGCCGACCGGGCCGGCACCGATCACGGCGACGACATCGCCGGGCTTGACCCGGCCGTACTGCACGCCGATCTCGAAACCGGTCGGCAGAATGTCGCTGAGCATAACGCCCTGGTCGTCGCTGACGCCGTCCGGCAGCTTGTGCAGGGAGTTGTCGGCGTAGGGAACGCGCACGAACTCGGCCTGGGTGCCGTCGATGAGGTGGCCGAAGACCCAGCCGATGCCGGAGGCACCCTCATCGCCGAGACAGTGCGAGTAGAGCCCGTTGCTGCAGTTGCTGCAGTGGCCGCAGCTCTTGATGCAGGAGATGATGACCCGGTCGCCGACCTTCAGATTGCTGACGGCTGAACCGACCTCGGTGATTGTGCCGACGCCCTCATGGCCGAGGATGCGGCCGACCGTGACGGCGGGAACGTCGCCCTTGAGAATGTGCAGGTCGGTGCCGCAGATCGTGGTGGTGTCCACGCGCACGATCGCATCGGTCGGGCTGTGCAGCGTCGGATCCGGAACGTCGGTCCAGCTCTTCAGGCCGGGGCCGCCATAGACAAGTGCCTTCACGGGGTATCTCCTTGGTTCGTGGGCGGGCAAACGACCCGTCAGAGCCACGCTAGTTCTGGAGCTCCTGCGCCCAACAGTGCCGAAAGTCCCGTTGGGAAAAACCCACCTAATCGGGACTTCCGGCCCTTCTATTATTCTGCGCGCACTGGGAGGATGAGGCGTAGGCGGTGCACTACACCGCTGTGACCTGAGCTATCAGAAGAGGTAGAGCAATGAACCGGATGATTGTGGTTGGCATTGATGATTCTGCCGCCGGCGAGAGCGCCCTCGCGTGGGCCATGCAGCGAGCCGAGAACGTGAAGAGCCCGGTGACCCTCATGCACACCGTGTACGAAACCTGGCTGGCCGATGGCTACGGCTACTACGATTCCATTCTCGACGCCGAGAAGAAGCTGCTCACCGAAGCCGGCGCTCGCGCCGCCGCCTTGGCTCCCACGGTGACCACCCACACCGAGTTGCGCACCGGCAGCGCGCCGCGGGTGCTCAGCGAACTCTCGAAAGAGGCCGACCTCATCGTCGTCGGAACCGAGCATAAGGGCCGGGTCGAGGGCGAACTGTTCGGCAGCGTGAGCCTGCAGATTGCCGCGCTGGCAGCCTGCCCCGTCGCAGTCATCCCCTCCCTGCCCGAAATTGAGCGCTCGGGCGTGTACGTCGGCGTGGATGGCTCAGCCGATTCCGTGGCGGCCGTCGCGTTCGCCGCCGCAGAGGCCGACCGCACTGGCCAGGAGCTCTACGCCCTGTACGCGGTGCACTTGCCGAACCGTCGCGTGCTGCGCAGCATTCCGGCCAACGCCGTGACCGAGCGCATGGAGGAGGAACGCATTGTGCTTGCCGAGGCCGTCGCCGGCCTCAGCGCTCGATACCCCGACCTCGTGGTTCACCAGGTTCTCGAGACCGACGAATCGCCCGCCCGGGCGTTGGTGTCCGCCGCCGTGCGCGCCCAATTGCTCGTCGTAGGTAGCCGTGGCCGCGGGTCGCTGACGCGTCTGCTGATGGGATCGGTCAGCCACGAGGTGCTACTGCACATCAGCTGCCCGACGATTGTGACGAGAACAACCCACAAGTAAGGTCACCTCCCGCCAAACCGTGCCAAGGTTAGAGCACAGATCGCTGACTGGGTGGGGGAACACGGTGTCGGATCAGATTATCGCCGAATTGGCGCTCACCCAGGACCGCATGCGCGGCCTGCTCGACGCCGTCGTGTCGGTCGCTGAGGACCTCAGCCTCGAATCGGTTCTCGAACGTGTCGTGACCGCCGCCTGCCGGCTGGTGCAAGCCCGGTACGGTGCCCTCGGCGTAATTGGAACCGGCCCGGTATTGAGCCACTTCGTCACCGTCGGTTTCGACGAGGAAACCGTTCACCGGATCGGGGCGCTGCCGACCGGCCACGGCGTCCTCGGCCTGCTCATTCGCGAACCGCGCCCGATCCGTCTGCACGATCTGCACGAGCACGCCGACTCTTTCGGGTTTCCGGCCCATCACCCGCCGATGAAGTCGTTCCTCGGCGTTCCGGTTCGGGTGCGCGACACTGTGTTCGGCAATCTCTACCTCACCGAAAAAGAAGGCGGCGGCGACTTCACCGACGAAGATCAGGAACTGGCCGTCGCGCTCGCCGCGGCCGCCGGCGTGACGATCGAGAACGCCCGTCTCTACGACGAGGCCCGCCGCCGCAGCCGCTGGTTGGAGGCGGTCGCGGCGATGGGCCGCGACCTGCTGCGCCCGGACGACGGTGACGAGAACAACGGCCTCGATCTGGTGGTGCAGCGCGTCCTCGTCGCTTCCGGTGCCGAACTGGCCGTGATCGGGTTTCCCACCGACGACAGCCTGTACTGTGCGGCCGCTGCCGGCGTGGACGCCTCGGCCGAAGTCGCCGCCCGCCTGGTCGGCGGCACGGTACTGCTGCGCCCCGGCACGCTCGACGAACTGCACGACACCGGTGCGTCCTCAGCCCTCGGCAATCCGCCTATTCTGAGACAGGATGCAGCGTGCCCGGCCTCCGCGGCGCAGTGGTCGCTCCTGGGTCCCACACTGGTGGCCGCACTGGGGCCGGCCGGCGACG
The DNA here is from genome assembly GCF_004403125.1 of Cryobacterium sp. TMS1-13-1. NCBI lineage: Bacteria > Bacillati > Actinomycetota > Actinomycetes > Micrococcales > Microbacteriaceae > Cryobacterium > Cryobacterium sp. TMS1-13-1. Next base: position 154,321 of record NZ_SOGX01000001.1, read on the forward strand.
GGCAGGGCGTGATTCTGCTGTCGCGAGCACCGGCATCCGCTGCCTATAGCCTCACCGATGTGGAGATGAGCGCGGTGTTCGGCACCCAGGTATCGCTCGCGCTCGAGCTGGCCACGGTGCACCGGATGCGCGAGGAGCAGGCGGTGCTCGGCGACCGCGACCGGATCGCGCGCGATCTGCACGACCTCGTCATTCAGCGGCTGTTCGCCGCCGGGCTGAGCATGCAGAGCCTGCGCCGGTTCACGAACGATCCGGTTGCGCTGGACCGCATCAACGCGGTGACGACCGAGCTCGATGAGACCATTCGTGAACTGCGTGACACGATCTATTCCCTGCGCGGAATGGCTCAGGACACCGGCACGCTGAGCAGTCGCATTCTCGCCGTGATCAAAGAGGGCGCGCAGGGCCTGCCGTTCGCCCCGCGCATCCGCCTGTCCGGGCCGATTGACGGACCGCTCGCCGATGACCTCAGCGGCAGCCTGCTCGCTGTGATCTCGGAGGGGCTGAGCAATGCTGCTCGCCACGCGCAGGCGACCAGCATTGACATTTCGGTGGACGTCCAGGACGAGCGGATCAAGCTCGTGATCGCCGACAACGGCATCGGTTTCAGCAAGCCGGCGCGGCGCAGCGGCCTGGACAACCTCAAGGAACGCGCGGCGCTGCTCGACGGTAAATTCTCGGTGCGCAGCACCCTCGGCGAAGGAACCCGGCTGCGCTGGTCTGTGCCAGTGCCGGAAATTACAGTCGGTGTTCGTCTCCACGTTTCGCAACGAACACGGCAGCCTGGGTTCGGCGCTGAAAGTCCAGCTTCGCGAGCATCGACGACACGTAGTTCTTGACGGTCTTCTCCGCCAAAAACATGGTCTGGCCGATTTCGCGATTGGTCAGCCCCGCGCCGATGAGGTCGAGCACCTTGCGCTCCTGCGCGGTGAGCGTGGCGAGCCTGGCATCCTGCGGGTCGGCCAGGCCGGCGATGATGCTGGCCTTGATCGCCGGGTCGAAGAGGGATTCGCCCGCCGCCGCGCGCCGAATCTTGCCGAGCAGGTCGGTGCTGCGAATCTCCTTGAGCAGATAGCCGGCCGCGCCGGCCAGAACCGCACCGCGCAGCGCCTGCTCGTCGTCGTAACTGGTGAGAATGAGGCACTGCTGGGCCTCGTCGACCGAGCGCACGTCCCGGCAGACTTCGATGCCGGTGCCGTCGGGCAGGCGGGCATCGAGAATGGCCACGTCGGGGTGCAGCTCGAGAATGAGCGGCGTAGCCTCAGCGGCCAGACCGCAGTCGGCCACGACCTCGAACCCCTCGCCCTCGAGCAGCTCGCGCAGTCCGCGCCGAACCAGCTCGTGATCGTCGAGAATGAAAACCCGTACGGGAGCGGCCGTGGCGGCGTTGCTGTTCATGGGGGTCCCTCTTCAATCGGCACGGATGCTGGCCGGTACGTATTGCTGCCTGTTAAGTGTCGCGCCGGGCTGCACCCGGGGACTAGGGCCAAAGGTCCGGTCCTTTAGGAACGCACCAGACGTGCGATGGCGGCGGAAGCCTCGCGGAGCTTGGCCTCGGCTTCGGCGCCGCCAGCGACAGCGGCGTGCAGCACGCAGTGATTCAGGTGATCGTCGAGCAAGCCGAGTGCGACCGATTCGAGCGCGCTCGTCATGGCGGAGATCTGGGTGAGGATATCGATGCAGTACTTGTCGTCGGCGACCATTCCCTGCAGCCCGCGGGCCTGACCTTCGATGCGGCGCAGACGCTTGAGGTAGGCATCCTTGTTGGAGATGTAGCCGTGCGGCCCGTCGTGGGTCGACTCTGACTCGTTCATACGGTTATCCTCTGCATCGTCGTTAGTCTCCCAGTGTACCCCCTCGGGGTATAGTGGGTCCCATGGTACCCCCAAGGGGTATAGTGGGTCCCATGGTACCCCCAAGGGGTATGCTCGAATGAGACCCCTTCGCGGGGAAACAGAAAGGTTCTGACCATGAACAGCACAACCACCGCCTACGGCGTTGACGGAATGACCTGCGGCCACTGCGTCGCGAGCGTGACCGAAGAGATTGGGCTCATCGCCGGGGCTGAGAACGTCACCGTGGAACTGGTCAAGGGCGGCACCTCGCAGGTGACCGTCACGAGCGCCGCCCCGCTCGACCGGGCTCTGGTTGCCGCAGCCGTTGAGGAGGCGGGCTACCAGCTGGTGTCCGCGGCCTGATGTCGGATGGTCAACAGGTTGACCTCCTCGTCAGTGGAATGACCTGCACCTCGTGCGCTGCCCGCATCGAGAAGAAGCTCAACCGGATGCCCGGGGTCGCCGCCACGGTCAATTACGCCACCGAAAAGGCGAGCGTTTTTGTGCCGGCCGGCACGAGCGTCGACGACGCCATCAAGACGATTGAAGCCACCGGCTACACGGCCGTGCGGCCCGCAGCCGCGCCCGCGGCGGACACCGGCGACCCCGAGCTGGCCACCCTGCGCCAGCGCCTGCTCGTCTCGGCCGCGCTGACCGTGCCGGTTGCCGCCCTGTCGATGATTCCGGTGTTGCAGTTCACGAACTGGCAATGGCTGGCCCTGACCCTCGCCGCCCCGGTCGCCATCTGGGGAGCCTGGCCGTTCCACCGCGCCGCCTGGGTGAACGCCCGCCATGGCGCCGCGACCATGGATACCCTGGTCAGCGTCGGCGTGCTCGCCGCCCTCGGCTGGTCGCTCTATGCCCTGTTCTTCGGCATGGCCGGGATGGCCGGCATGACCATGAGCTTCACCTTCTCGGCCACCCCGGGAGGTGGTGCCGATGAGATTTATCTTGAGGTGGCATCCGCTGTCACGGTGTTCATTCTGGCCGGGCGCTACGCGGAGGCGCGGGCCAAGCGCAACTCCGGGGCGGCGCTGCAGGCGCTGCTCGAACTCGGCGCGAAGGAAACTACGCTGCTGAAGGATGGCGTGGAGAGCCGGATCAGCACCGCGCTGCTCGTGGTCGGCGACGAGTTTGTGGTGCGGCCGGGGGAGAAGATCGCGACCGACGGCCTGATCGTGGACGGTTCGAGTGCGATTGACGCGAGCCTGCTCACCGGCGAATCGGTGCCGATCGAGGTCGGACCGGGCGACAACGTTGTGGGGGCAACCCTGAATTCCGGCGGGCGCCTCGTGGTGCGGGCCGTTCGGGTCGGCGCTGACACCGAGCTGGCCCATATTGGCCGACTGGTGGAGCAGGCGCAGACCGGCAAGGCCGAGGTACAGCGTCTGGCAGACCGGGTCTCCGCCGTGTTCGTGCCGATCGTGATCGGGCTCGCCCTGGCGACCCTGGCTGGCTGGCTGCTGGTCGGCGCCGGCGCGACGATGGCGTTCACCGCGGCCGTCGCGACGCTCATCATCGCCTGCCCGTGTGCCCTCGGGCTCGCCACGCCGACCGCGCTGCTCGTGGGAACCGGGCGCGGCGCGCAACTGGGCATTCTGATCAAGGGGCCGCAGGTTCTGGAATCCACCCGCCGGGTCGACACCATTGTTCTCGATAAGACCGGCACGATCACGACCGGGCGCATGACGCTGTCGAGCGTTGTGCCACACGAGTGCGGCTCTGTCGATGAGTTGCTGGCTCTGGCGGGGGCGGCGGAAAGCGGGTCGGAGCATCCGATCGCCCGGGCCATCACGGCGGGCGCGGTGTCGAAGCTCGGCCCTTTGTTGTCGTCGTCGGCGTTTCTGTCGGAGCAGGGGCTCGGGGTGCAGGCCGAGGTAGACGGCCGCCTGGTTCTGGTCGGCCGGCCCGCGTGGCTGGTTGAACGGTGGGGGCTTAGCGTGCCGATTGAGCTGCAGGCCGTGCTGGGCACCGCCGAGGGGCTCGGCAAGACCGCCGTCATGGTGGCCTGGGAGGGCCACGTGCGCGGCGTACTGACCGTCGCCGACACGGTGAAGCCGACGAGCGCTGTGGCGGTCGAGCGCTTTCGGGCGCTCGGGCTGACGCCGATGCTGGTCACCGGCGACAATCTCGCGGCGGCGCAGAATGTCGCCGCCTCGGTCGGCATTACCGACGTGACCGCCGGGGTGCTGCCCGCCGACAAGGCCCGGGTGATTGCGCGGTTGCAGGCGGAGGGGCACGTGGTGGCGATGGTCGGTGACGGCGTGAATGACGCCGTCGCCCTGGCGACCGCTGACCTCGGCATTGCGATGGGCTCGGGCACCGATGTCGCGATCGAGGCGAGTGACCTCACGCTCATGCGCAGCGATCTGCTCGCCGCAGCGGATGCCATCCGCTTGTCTCGGCGCACCCTCACGACGATCAAGGCGAACCTGTTCTGGGCCTTTGCCTACAACGTCGCGGCGATTCCGCTCGCGATGGCCGGGCTGCTGAATCCGCTGATCGCCGGCGCTGCGATGGCCCTGTCCTCGGTGTTCGTGGTGACCAACAGTCTGCGGTTGCGCGGCTTCCGCGCGCTCCCGGTCACCTGAGTATTTCCTTCCGGACCTCCTTTGTTTCCTGGTTCGGGCTTTCGGGCTTTTTGTTTCCGGGCCCGGGCCCGGTCGCTGGGCCCATGATGGATCATGGGCCCGCTTCCGCAGGGTGGGCCCGGGCGAGCGGATGCCGCCGCCGCGCCCGCAGGCTTGTGCCCTGGATACCCTCTAGGGTTTAATTTGAATGGAGGAAAACGTGAAAATCATCATCGTGGGCGGGGTCGCCGGCGGCATGTCGGCGGCGACCAGGTTACGCCGGCTCGACGAGAGCGCCGAGATCATCGTGTTCGAGCGCGGACACTACGTCTCGTTCGCGAACTGCGGCCTGCCGTATTTCGTCGGGGGAATCATCCGTAAGCGCAGTGACCTGCTGCTGCAGACCCCCGAATCTCTCGGCGGCCGCTTCGCGCTCGACGTGCGCATCGACACCGAGGTCGTGCAGATCGACCGCGTCGAACAGACCGTCTCGGTGCGCAATCTGCTCACCGGCGAAGAAAGCATCGAGAGCTATGACCGCCTCGTGCTCGCCGCCGGCGCCTCGGCGCGGTCCGGCGCGACCGACAGCACCATTCCCACCCATACGCTGCGCACGGTCGATGACGTCGACCACATCACCGCGGTGCTCGCGGGCGTCGAAACGGCATCCGCTGTGGTCATCGGCGGCGGATTCATCGGCCTCGAAGCCATCGAAAACCTCGTGCACCGCGGGGTGCAGGTGACCCTCGTGCAGCGCGGCAGCCAGATCTTCACCCCCCTCGACCCCGAAATGGCAGCGCCCGTGCTTGACCGACTGCGCGAACGCGGCGTCGACGTGCGCCTGGGCACCGTCGTCACTGGAGCGTCCGGGCAGAGCGTCACTCTCAGCGACGGAACGACCGTACCCGCCCACCTCGTGATCGACGCGAGCGGCGTGCGCCCCGACGTGACCCTCGCCGAGCAGGCCGGCCTGCGCATCGGCGAGAGCGGCGGCGTCTGGGTCGACGGCACCCAGGCCACCAGCGATCCACTCATCTTCGCGGTCGGCGACGGCGTCGAGAAAACGGATGCCGTCGACGGCGCAGGCGTGCTCGTCACCATGGCCGGCCTCGCGAACCGCCACGGCCGCTCCGTCGCCGACAGCATCGCCGGCACTCCCGAGCAGGCTGAGCCGGCCGTCGGCGCCGGAATCGTCGCCATCTTCGGCCTCACCGTAGCCACCGTCGGCTGGAACGAGAAGCGCCTGATCGCCGCCGGGCGTGCCCACCGCATCGCGCACACGCACCCCGTCAACCACGCCGGTTACTTCCCGGGCGCGGAGGGGATGTCGATCAAGCTGCTCATCGATGCCGCGACCGATGCAATTCTCGGCGCGCAGATCGTGGGCGGTGCGGGGGTGGATAAGCGCATCGACGTGCTCGCGGTCGCGATGGCGGCCGGGCTGAGCGCATCCGCTTTGACGCGTCTGGAACTCGCCTATGCGCCGCAGTATGCCTCGGCAAAAGACCCGATCAACCAGCTTGGATATGTCGCCGACAACCTCGCGCAGGGAACGAGCGTGAACCTGCAGTGGCACGAGCTGGAGGCGGCGCAGGCGGCCGGCGCTGTGCTCGTGGACGTGCGGTCGGCGGGCGAATTTGCCGCCGGCAGCATTCCGGGCGCGCTCAACGTGTCACTCGACGAGTTGCGAGCCCGACTCGCTGACCTTCCGCCGGTGCCGCTGATCGTGCATTGCCAGGTCGGTCAGCGCGGCCACACCGCCGCGCGCATTCTCACCCAGCACGGATTCGACGTGCGCAACCTCGACGGCGGCTACCGCACCTGGCTGGCCGGAACCGTCACTTCACCCATTTTGGAAAGAGCCCTCGCATGAAAGAAATTACCGTCACCGAGCTGTCCGCGCTCACCGAACCCGTCGTCATCGACGTGCGCGAACCGTGGGAGTACGAAGCCGCCCACGTTCCCGGCGTGATCCACATTCCGATGGGCGAGGTCGTCGGGCGAATCAGCGAGATTCCAGCGGATGTTCCGGTGCACGTCATCTGCGCCCTCGGCGGACGCAGCGCGCAGGTGGCGGAGTATCTGGCCGCGCACGGCCACGACGCCGTGAACATTGCCGGCGGTACCACCGCCTGGCAGCAGGCCGGTCTGGCGACCGAGCAGGGGGCCTGAGATGGACGACGTTCGGGCCGCCGAGCAGAAGAAGATCCTGAACCGGTTGCGCCGGGCGCAGGGGCAGCTGACCGCCGTCATCGCCGCGGTCGAGGGCGGCGGCAATTGCCGCGACGTCGTGACCCAACTGGCTGCCGTGTCGAGTGCCCTCGACAAGGCCGGCTTCGTCATCGTGTCGACCGCGATGCGCGACTGCATCGCGAACCCCGACAACGAGAACTCGCTGACGGTCCCCGAGCTTGAGAAGTTGTTCCTGACGCTCGCGTAGGGCGTGCGGGCGGGGCACTGCATCCGCTCGCCGGGCCCACCTTATGACCCGGGGCCCAGCTTATAAACTGGGCCCACGGACGGGGCCCGGGCCCCGTTCCCGGGCCTGGTCCCCAAGGCGACTCAGGCGGCGGGGGTCACTCCGAGACCGGCCAGCATCTCCGTGACGTTCGCCCGGATCTGGTCGCGGATGCGCCGCACCTCCTCGATCGGCTGGCCGGCCGGATCGACGAGCTCCCAATCGACGTAGCGTTTGCCAGGGTAGATCGGGCAGGCATCGCCGCAGCCCATGGTGATCACGACGTCCGCCGCCTGCACCACGTCGTCGGTGAGCGGCTTCGGAAATGACTCGTCGAGCGACAGGCCGAGTTCGGCCATGACCGCGACCATGGTCGGGTTCAGCTCGGGCAGGGGCATCGATCCGGCCGAACGCACGTGCACGGCACCGCCCGACAGGGCATTGGTGAACACCGCGGCCATCTGCGAGCGGCCGGCATTCTGCTCGCAGACGAACAAGACCTCGGGCACCGGTCGCTCGATCGCACCCTTGGCCTGGCCCAGCGCGTTCAGGCGCTCGCGAGCAAAGCGTGCCGTGCGGGTCGTCAGATGTGCTTTCACGCTCGACGTGCGCAGCAGCCCGGTATAAGACTCGAGCACGTAGCGTTCGACGGTCTCAGCGGCGAAGATGCCGTGAAACTGCTCGGCGAGCTCACCGGCGAGGCGCTTGAGCGACTCTTCCGGGTAGGTCAGGCCGGGAAGCATGCCTAAGCCTCGACCGGCAGAATCTCGGCGAGCAGCGCCTCGATGCGCGCCTTGATCTCATCGCGAATGGGGCGCACGCTCTCGATGCCCTGGCCGGCCGGATCGTCCAGCTTCCAGTCCTCGTAACGCTTGCCCGGAAAGATCGGGCAGGCGTCACCACAGCCCATTGTGATGACGACGTCGGACTGCTTGACGGCCTCGGTCGTGAGGATCTTCGGCACGTTGCCGGCGATGTCGATGCCCTCTTCGGCCATCGCGGCGATCGCGACCGGGTTGATCTGATCCTTCGGCTCCGAGCCGGCCGAGAGCACCTCGACGCGGCCCTGCGACAGTGCGGTCAGAAAGCCAGCGGCCATCTGCGAGCGTCCGGCGTTGTGTACGCAGACAAACAATACGGAGGGTTTCATCTCTAAGTTCCTTCAGTTAGACGAGGGTACGAGTGGATGCTGCGGCCGGCGCAGAGTCGGCCGCCGGCATCCGTTCGGGAAAGAGTCGCGGTTTCAGCCAGAGCGCGACGTAAACGAGCGCGACGAGCGCCGGTACTTCGATCAGCGGGCCGACGATGCCGGCGAGGGCCTGGCCGCTGAGGGCGCCGAAGGTTCCGATCGCGACGGCGATCGCAAGCTCGAAGTTGTTGCCGGCGGCGGTGAAGGCCAGCGTCGTGGTGCGTTCGTAGCTCATGCGCAGCAGGCGCCCGGTGAGGAAACCCGCGAGGAACATCATCGCGAAGTAGACCAGCATCGGCAATGCGATGCGGGCCACGTCGCCGGGGTGGTCGATGACCTGCTGGCCCTGCAGGGCGAACAGCATGACGATCGTGAACAGCAGTCCCCAGAGCGCGAACGGGCCGACCCGGGGCAGAAAGCGAGCCTCGTACCAGTCGCGGCCGCGGCGGGCCTCACCGATGCGGCGAGACAAATACCCGGCCAGCAGTGGAATTCCGAGGAACACCAGCACGCTCGCGGTGATCGCCCAGATCGAGAACTCGGCGCTCGTGGTGGGCAGGCCGAGCCAGGCCGGCAGTACCTGCAGGTAAAACCAGCCGAGGGCACCGAACGCGACGACCTGGAACACCGAGTTCACGGCCACGAGAAATGCTGCGGCTTCGCGGTCGCCGCAGGCGAGGTCGTTCCAGATCAGCACCATGGCGATGCAGCGGGCGAGGCCGACGATGATCAGTCCGGTGCGGTATTCGGGCAGGTCGGGCAGAAAGATCCAGGCCAGGGCAAACATGAGCGCTGGACCGACCAGCCAGTTCAGCAGCAGAGAAGAGATCAGCAGGCGCTTGTCGGAGGCGACGGAACGGGCATCCGTGTAACGCACCTTGGCGAGCACCGGGTACATCATGATCAGTAACCCGATGGCGATCGGCACGCTGATCGAGCCGATCGTGAACGCGTGCAGCAGATCGCCGACGGCCGGAACGAACACGGCCAGCAGCAGGCCGAGGCCCATGGCGGCGAGGATCCAGACCGGCAACAGCCGGTCCATCGCGCCAAGTCGGGTGGGGGCAGGTGCCGTAATGCTCACGAATCTCCAAGTCTTGACGACAGCGATTCGCGGTAACATTGATCGTTGTCGATGTCCACGCTAGATCAATACATTGACCAATGTCAATCTAAGGAGGATCTGTTCAGATGACGTTTACCCGGACCCTGCCCCTGACCGACATTTCTCAAGCGGATGCCTGCTCCTCCCCGCTGGCGCGCGCAGCCATCGCCCCGGACCATGCAGACTCCCTGGCCCGCTCGCTCAAGGCCCTCGCCGACCCCGCCCGGCTGCGCATCATCTCGATCGTGGCGGCCCACGCCGACGCCGAGGCCTGCGTCTGCGACCTGACCGACCAGCTCACGCTGAGCCAGCCAACCATCTCGCACCACCTGAAGGTGCTCGTCGACGCGGGTTTTCTCAGCCGGGCCAAGCGGGGAACCTGGTCGTACTACAGCCTGGTACCCGGCTCGCTCGACTCCGTCGCGGGCGTGCTGGCCGCCGTCTGAGGTCGGCCGTGAGTCGTTGCCGACTGCCCGCGGCCGTGCCGCAGTCGTCCGAGCCGTGCCGGGAACGGCTGCTGTGAACCACAGAAGTCTGACCGGTGCCGTCATCCACGGCCGTGCCGTAGTCGTCTGAACGCAGCCGTCCGCCCGCGCTCGTCTGAGTCTGACCGTGTGTCGTGGTCGTGGTCGTTTGAGTTCGGCCGCCTGATCGCGTCCGGGACCTGAGCCGTCCTGTCAGGCCGCCGTTCGTGCTGATGGCCGGCGCCGGGGCATCCGTTTGTGTCGCGTGTCGTTTTTCGAATTGTTCGGTCGGTTCTGGCCCTATGCGCTCGGCGCAATTGCTGTCAAGCTGACGCCAGGGGAGAGGAGCCACCCGTGAGCACCTATGTGATCGTCGGCGTGATTCCGGGCCAGCCCGACGCCGTTGTGCTGGAGGCCGCTGCCTTTGCTGCCCGGTTTCAGGCCGAGCTGGTCTGCGCCACGGTCGATGCCGGCCGATATTTCGTGGATGAGTTCGCCGATGGAGGCGTTATCTCCCTGCCGGTCGACCCCGACCTTGACGACACCGATGACGACGGATTCAGCGTGGCCCTCCGCGCTCACCTGACGACCCTGCTCGATGGCAGCAACCTGGTCTGGTCTACCCGGGCGGTGGCGGGCGATCCGGCCCGTGCCCTCGCGCACCTCGCCGACACGCTCGACGCCGCGATGATCGTGGTCGGTACCCGCGAATCCGGCGTGCGGGCCAGCGTGCAGGAATTCTTCGGCGGCTCCGTGGCCGTACACCTCGCCCACCGGCAGCACCGGCCGGTCGTCGTCGTTCCGCTCGCCCCGGTAGCGTTCCGCGACGAGCTGCCGTGGGAGTCGGAGCGGTAGCCGTCCAGCCGCGCGGGTATCTCGCGCCGCAAGCTTGTGTCACAGCGTTTGGCGTCGCCGTTGTCCGACCGCGCAGCCGCCTCGCGCCGCAGCCGTGTCCTGCCGAAGGAGTGTATTCTGGCCTCGGCGATGGATCCCGCCGGAGCATCCGCTCAAACCGCCTTCGCTGATGGTTCCTGCTCTGGTTGCGACTGAACCACCGCGACAAACAGGTAGGTGAATCATCGAGAGAATCACGCCGCGCGCCGCGCATCTGCGCTGGCGCTACCTCGGCCTGGTCTTTCTCGGCGGAACGGCAGGCACCGCCCTGCGCGAAGCGCTCTCGCTCGTGCTTCCTGACGGTCGCCTACCGCTCACCACGCTCGGAATCAACCTACTCGGTGCCCTGTTGCTTGGCCTCCTGCTCGAGGCCCTCGTGCGCAGCGGACATGATGCCGGTGGCCGCCGCAGCCTGCGACTCCTGCTCGGCACCGGCCTGCTCGGCGGGTTCACGACCTACAGCGCGCTCGCGACCGCGAGTGCACTGCTACTCATCGGCGGTGAGATCGGCCTCGCGCTCACCTATGCTCTCGGTACCGTGCTGCTCGGCGGAGTGGCCACCGGGCTCGGCATCGTGCTCGGCGCCGCTCTGCACCGGCATCCGGGGGCGAACGGATGACCCCGCTCCTGTTCCTGGGGATCGCCTGCGCCGGCGGCGTGGGCGCGGGCGCCCGGTTCTACCTCGACGGCCTCGTGCGCTCCCGCCTCGGCGGGGCGTTTCCGTTCGGCACGACCATCATCAACGTGAGCGGCTCGCTGCTGCTCGGCCTCGTCACCGGCCTCGCCATGAATCACCTGCTCGCGCCGGAGTGGAGCCTCGTGATCGGCGTCGGTCTACTCGGCGGCTACACGACGTTCAGTACGGCGAGTTTCGAGACCGTGCGACTGGCCCAGCAACGGCGGTATCTCGCGGCGCTGGCCAACGGGATCGGCATGCTCGCGGCATCCGTTAGCGGCGCAGCACTCGGTCTGTGGGCTGGGCTGGCGCTCGGCTGACTCTGACTCTGTCTCTGGCTCTGCCTGTGGCTCGGGTTCCCGCGAGGCCGGGCCCATGTTGCGAACGGGGGCCCATGATCGATCATGGTCCCGCTTTCCGGGCCCGGGCCCGGAAAAGATTGGGCCTGAAATGGGAGCCCGCGAAATGGGGTGTGTGCGCCGCCGCGAGGTGCCATCTTTGGCCCCTTGGCCGGAACTCATGGGGCCAAAGATGGCACCTCACCAGAGATGATCAGCGTTCACGGGGCGGAAGTTGGCACCTCGCGTGGCGTGGCGGGGTTCATGGGCCAAAGCTGGCACCTCACCAGAGGTGACCAGCGTTCAGGGGGCTGAAGGTATCGGCCCGCGGCCGGGTCACCCGTCGGACTCCTCGAAATAGAGGTGGGCGTGCAGGCGGCAGCCGGGGTTGAACTCGGCGGCGCAGTGCGGGCAGCGCTCGACCTGGCGATACTCGGTGATGCTGAGCTCGCGGTGGCAGGCCCCGCACAGAATCGCGAGCTCCGACCACTCGGACTGTGGCCACCGCCGGGCCGCATGCGGAACGGGTTCGCCCCGCACAGCCTCGTCGTGGCACTGGTAGCACGGGTAGTAGCGCCGGCAGCAGGCGAACCTGATCGCGACGATGTCCAGTTCAGAGTGAAAGTGGATGCAGCGGGTCGCCGAATCGAGAACCGCCCCGAACACGGGCGGCGCGGCATCCGTTTTCGCGGATGCTACGCCGGCATCCGGTGGTGGAGCTGCGCTCGCCCTGTTGGCGGGGCTGGCGCTGGGCTGAGAACGTCGGGCCCAGGTTGCGGAGCCGGGCCCATGATCGATCGTGGGCCCGCTTTCCGGGCCCGGGCCCGGGCCCGGTCGATGAATCGGGCCGTACGTGCTATTCGCCCGACTCGGCATCAGCGGTCATCTGCTCAGTGACGAAGGCTTCGAAAGTGGCGGCATCGCTGTTGGAGCCAGAGTACTTCACGCCATTCACCAGCACCGTCGGGGTTCCCTCGATTGCGTCAATGTCGGAGTTGGGAATCGGTCCCTCGAGCGCACGTTGCGTCGTGGCGTCGACCCAGCCGGAGTAGGTCTGATCGGCGATGCAGCTGGCGACCTCGCTGGAAGTCACCCCGGACCCCTCAATCAGGCTGGTCAGCTCGGCATCGGTCAGGCCGGTCGTGTTCTCGGCGGGCTGATCGGCGAACATAGCCGCGTTGAAGTCGAGAAAGTTGTCGGGGGCATAGTTGGCCACGCAGGCAGCCGCGTTTGCGGCGCGGGTGGCGTACTCGGTGCCCGACGACAACCGATCGAGAATCGAGATCGGGTGAACCTCGACCGTGGCATTTCCGGCGGTGACCCACTCGGTGATCTGCTCGCCGTTGGTGGCCTCGAAATTGCCGCAGATCGGGCACAGGTAGTCGATGTACATCACGATGTTGGCCGTGTCGACAAGCGCGCTCTGGTCGGTGGCGATCGGGTCGGCATCCGCTTCGAGAGCTGCTGTCGCGGCGGCGGAAACCGTCGTGCCGTCGCTACCGAGCAGGATGCCGTCGCTGGCCATGTTGGCCGGGCTCGCCGCTGCCGGGGCGGTGACGTTGTTCACGATGACCACGGCGACGATGGCGACCACGGCGAGCAGGCCGATACCGATGCCTCCGCGCAGAAAGAGTCGACGGCGTTGGTCCCGCTTGACCTGCTCGGCGCGCATGAGGCGGGCGGTTTCGCGGGCGTCTTCGCGTCGGTCTTTCTTGGGCGGGCGGGCCTGGCCGGAAGTGCTCATGCGGAAGTTCACCATTCGTTTGTCGCTGCTGTTGCCTACGACGTTATCGGCCCTGCCTAACGGTCTGGTTCCGGGAGCCTGTGAGGCGACTGTGAGAGCCGAGCGTAACGCGCGGGCACCTACTGGGTGAAGGCCGCATCGAACGAGGTGCTCGGCTGCGCAAAACCGAAGCTCTTCAGGAAGGCGAGTGCCTCCGGCGCGCCTTGCAGGCGGTCCATGCCGGCGTCTTCCCACTCCACCGAGAGGGGGCCGTCGTAGCCGATCGCGGTCAGCGCACGAAAGCTGTCCTCCCACGGCACATCACCGCGGCCCGTCGAGACGAAATCCCAGCCGCGTCGCGGGTCTCCCCACGGCAGATGAGACGAGAGGATGCCGTTGCGCCCGCCACCCATCCGCATCTTCGTATCCTTGCAATCCACGTGGTAGATGCGGTCCTTGAAGTCGCTGATGAAGGCGACCGGGTCGATCTGCTGCCACATGAAATGGCTGGGATCCCAGTTCAGGCCGAACGCCGGGCGGTTGCCGATCGCTTCGAGCGTTCGCACCGTTGACCAGTAGTCGTAGGCGATCTCGGAGGGGTGCACTTCGTGCGCGAACCGCACGCTGCACTCGTCGAAAACATCAAGGATGGGGTTCCAGCGATCGGCGAAGTCCTGGTAGCCCGCGTCGATGACGCTCTGCGGCACCGGAGGAAACATAGCCACGTACTGCCAGATTGACGAGCCGGTGAAGCCGACGACGGTCTTGACACCGAGGCGCTCGGCGAGCCTGGCGGTGTTCTTCATCTCCTCGGCTGCGCGGCTGCGCACCCCCTCCGGGTTGCCGTCACCCCACACCCGTGGCCCCACGATGGCCTGGTGCCGAAAATCGATCGGGCTGTCGCACACGGCCTGACCCTTGAGGTGGTTGGAGATGGCCCAGACCTTGAGATTGTTGCGCTCGAGAATCTCGAGCCGGTTGGCGATATAGGCATCGTCGTCCCAGCGCCAGGCGTCGAGATGGTCCCCAGACACCGCGATCTCCAGGCCGTCATAGCCCCACTGCCCGGCCAGCTCGGCGACCTGTTCGAACGGGAGATCGGCCCACTGGCCGGTGAAGAGGGTGTATGGGCGTGTCATGGTGTCTCCTTAGATAGAAATGATGGTGCCATTGGATGCCGCGCTCTGCTCGATCGCGTCGAGAACCTGTTGCACGGCCAGGCCGCTCTCGAAGGAGGGCTCCGGCGCGGTGCCGGAGGCGATATGCAGCAGAAAATCACGAATCTGGTGGGTGTGGCTGTGCTCCCAGCCGAGGACATGACCCTGCGGCCACCATCCTGACAGGTACGGATGCTCCGGCTCGGTGACCACGATGCGGCGAAACCCTTGCGTCTGCAGGGGTTCGTTTCCATCGAGAAATTCCAGCTCGTTGAGCCGTTCCAGATCGAATCGCAGGCTGCCGGCGCTGCCATAGATTTCCAGCCGCAGGGAGTTCTTCGCGCCGAGGGCAACCCGGCTCACCTCCACGCTCGCGATAGCGCCGCCAGCCAGGCCGAGCGTAGCCCACGCGGCGTCGTCCACCGTGACCGCTTCTGGCCCGTCGGGCCCTGGCCGCTCCGTCGTGTAGGTGTGCAGGCGACCGGATACCTCGGTGACGGTATCGCCGAGCAGGTGCATGACCTGGTCGATCACGTGCGACGCGATGTCGCCGAGCGAGCCAGAGCCCGCCGTCTCTCTGCGCAGGCGCCAGGTCATCGGCGCCTCGGCATCCGTCAGCCAGTCCTGCAGATAGCTGGCGCGCACCTGGCGCACGTCACCGAGGCGACCATCCGCGATGAGCTGCCTGGCCAGGGCGAGGGCTGGCACGCGGCGGTAGTTGAAGCCAATCATCGATTGCACCCCGGCGAGGCGTGCGGCACGGGCGGCGTCGACCATGGCCGCGCTCTCGGCGAGGGTATTCGAGAGCGGCTTCTCAACCAGCACGTGCTTGCCGGCGGCGAGCGCCGCAATAGCGATTTCGGCGTGCAGCCAGCCGGGCGCGCAGATGTCGACGATGTCCACGTCGTCGCGCGCGATGGCCTCGCGCCAGTCGGTGGCCCACTCGGGCCAGCCGAGTTGCGAAGCCGCAGCCTCGACCCGGTCGGCGTCCCGGCCCACGATCACCCGGCGTTCAAAATGGGGCACGTCGAAGAAAGCGTCAACGTTGCGCCAACTGTTCGAGTGCGCACGGCCCATGAATTCGTAGCCGATCATGGCTACGCCGAGGGGTCGGGGGGGCATTACTTCACCGACCCGGCGGCCAGTCCGGCCACCAGGTGCTTCTGCACGAGGATGAAGCCGATGAGAACGGGCAGGGACACCACAACGGATGCCGCCATCAGTTGGTTCCAGAAGACGTCCGTTTGGCTCGCATAGGCCTTGAGGCCCAGCGCCAGCGTTTTCGTGCTCTCATTGGTGAGCACCGACGCGAACAGAACCTCTCCCCACGCAGAGATAAATGAATACACCGCTACGGCGATGATGCCCGGTTTAGCCACCGGAAGCACCACGCGAATCAACGCGCCCATGCGACCGGTGCCATCGATCATCGCCGCCTCTTCGAGTTCCCGCGGAATGGACGCGAAATAGCCGCTCAGCATCCAAATCGCGAAGGGAAGGGTGAAGGTCAGATAGGTGATAATCAGGCCGCTGTATGAGCCCTGAAGCTGAATTCCCGTGAGATTTCTGATCTGAGTGAAAATCAGATACAGCGGGAGCAGGAACAGGATTCCGGGGAACATCTGGGTGGACAACACGACGAGACTGAATGCGCGACGGCCCTTGAATGCCAGGCGGGCAATGGCGTAGGCGGCGAGAACGGCGACGATAACGGAACAGAATGTCGCTGCAGACGTGACGATGAGGCTGTTCACGAAATATTTCGCCAACGGGACTGTGGTCCAGATATCGATGTAGGGCGATGCCGTCAGCGTTTCCGGAATCCAGTCGAAGACTCCCGAGACATCCTCCAGCGGTTTGAACGACGTCGAAACCACCACGTACAACGGCACGGCAACCCAGATCGACAGCAGCGACAGCACGATGGTGCGCAGCACCTTGAAGCTGCGTGTCTCAATCATTGTCCTTGTCCTTGCCCTTCGGGAGAACCATACGGATGTAGAAGGCCGACGCAATGAACAGAGCGATGAGAAGCAGCACGCTCATGGCGCCACCCAGACCGAAGTTCCAACTTCCGAAGGAGTTCTGGTAGATCAACGGGGAGACCAGCGTGGCTTCCGGTGGCGATGCGGCACCGAAGAGTACGAAGGGAATGTTGAATTGGTTGAACGTCCAGAGGCTCATCACGAGCAGCAGCACGGCATTGGTCGGGCGCACCATTGGCAGGGTGATCTTGAGGAACTGCTGCCAGAGGTTGGCGCCGTCGATGGAAGCCGCTTCGTAGACGTCGTTCGGCACGTTTTGCAGCGAGGCCATCAGCATCAGGAAGGCAAACGGCCAGAGCTGCCAGATGTTGACGATGACCATGGCGGCGAAGGAGTTCTCACCGAGCAGCCAGAACGGTCGCTCTTCGAAGAGGTGCAGGGTGTCGACCAAAATCTGGTTGATGGCTCCGTCACGCTGGTTGAACATGAACGCCCACGCGATGGTGCCCACGTAGGCGGGCAGCGCGTACGGCACCAGGAAAAAGGTGCGGATCAGAGCCCGGCCGCGAAACTGCGAATTGAGAAAGACGGCGGCGGTCATGCCGAGCACCCAGGAGAACCCCACGACCAGAATCGTGTAGAGCAGCGTGCGGCCTACCGTCGCAAAGAACACCGCTCCAATGGTGCTGTTGGGATTCAGCCCGTTGGCGAAATTCTGAAAACCGACGAACGGGGCGCCCAGCCAGTTCGTGAGATTGAGCTGGTTCAACGAGATGAACGCGACCCAGATACCCAGCAACATCGGGAGGATGTGGATGAACATTTCCAGCAGCGCTGCGGGGGTGACCAGAACGTACGGGAGTATGTTTCGGCGCTTGCGCCGAAGTGGCTTCGGTGGAGTCACGGGCGGAACCTCGGGGACGAACTCGGCCGCGGCCCGGCCCGTAATGACGGTGTGTGACATCAGACCTCCTTGAGAGAGAGGGTGGGGTCACCCCCACCCTCTGCTAACTGGCTCGAGTTACTGGGCTGCCGCCATTTGGTTATTGGCGTCGGTCAGGGCGGCTTTGATGTCGGCATCGGTCACGGTGCCGGTCGCAGCTTGGGCGAAGAGATTTTTGATGGCGGTCCCGGTCAAGGTTTCCATCTGGCCCTCCTTGCTGATCAGGGGCATGGGAGCGGCATGCTCGGCCAGTGCCTCCTGCTTGGCGACCACGTCCTCCGTTGAGAACGCAGCATCCGCTCCCGCGGCGGTCACGGTCGGCAGCGAGGTGAAGGCGGAGTTGAGGTAGACCTGCTCCGCGTCGCTCGTCATGAAGGCGGCGAGCTTGATCGCGTTCTCCTTGTTGTCGCTGTTCTTGAAGATGCTTAGGTTGATGCCGGCGACGTGGCTTTGGGTGGCTTCCATGCCCGTGGCATCCGTGGACATCATTGGCACTGGCGCGGTGGCGAAGTCGGTGAAGTCTCTGGCGGAGAAGTTCTTCAACGGACTCTGGTCGAACATCATCGCGGCGTTGCCGTTGATGAAATTGTCGACTTTGGCCGAGCCGTCGCTGGTCTCGGCGTCACTGGGTGACATGACCTTATCCGTGGACATCAGGTCAATCCACTGCTTGACACCGGCAACCTGCGCGTCGCTGTCGAAAGTCGGATTGCCCTCGGTATCGAAGAGAGTGCCACCGTTTTGCAGCCCGCGAATGAACGCTTGGTGCGAGTTGGCTGAAACGGATGCACCTGCCGCGGTGAATCCCCATTGGTCGATGGATCCGTCGCCATCGGTGTCCACAGTGAGTTTCTTGGCGTCCGTCACAAATTCGTCCCAGGTGGCCGGAGGTCCGTCAATGCCCGCCTCGGCGAACAGCTTCGGGTTGTAGTACATGTTGTACGCGAGCCCATACAAGGGAATGGAGGTTGGTGCCTCACCGGCGGCCCCGCTGGCAGACCAACTCGTCTTCAAGAACCGGTCCTCTCCGCCAACGGCGTCAAGGGTGGCGCCCTCGAACGGCTCGAACGCCCCGGTTTCCTGCAGGGTGACGGCCCAAGTATTGCCGATGTTCAGCACATCGGGGCCGTCACCGCTGGTGACGGCTGTGAGGATGCGGTTGTACAAATCCGTCCAGCTGATCACCTCCAGGTCGACCTTGACGCCCGTTTCTGCCGTGAACCGATCCAGCATGGGCTGGAGTTTGTCGGCATCGTCGGTCAGGGACGACCCCTGGTTGGATGCCCAATAGGTGATCGTGTCGCCCGACCCAGCGGCATCCGCTTCACTGGAACACGCGGTCAGACCGGACAGGCCGACGGCAACGACCGCCAGGCCGGCAAATAACTTGAATTTCGACTTCATGACAAACCCCTAGATTCTCGTTGTTGAGTAGGAGACGCGCGGAACAGCGGTTGAGTCGTTCGGGCCGGACACCGTTAAAGTCGTCGGGTCCCAGTCCTCGGGGAGTGCCTCTGACGGCGTCGCGACGCTCTCCAGGGACACGAAATCCCCCGACTCCATGGATTCAGAAATCGAGACCATGGCGTCAAGCACGTGGTAAGCGAGTTGACCCGGTGCCCGGTGCGGACGGCCCTCGCGGATCGCTCGGGCCATCTCGAGCACGCCAACCCCGCGGCTGGCGGTCGATCCTACTGACGCGACCGTGGTCCATTCCTCGGCGCCTCGAGCGCAGATGCGAATGTCACCATCGAACTGGTTCGGGTCGGGGAAGGCGATGGTCGCTTCGGTGCCGGTGACCTCAACGAAGCCGTGGCGCTTGTAAGGCGAATCGAAGCTGAAAATGCTCTGCGACGACTCCCCGCTTTCAAACTGCGCGATTGCACTCACGTGCGAGGGCACGGTGACAGCGAATTCCTCGCCGGCCTTGGGGCCAGAGCCAATGACCCGTGTCGCGCGGGACTTCGACCCAAACGCCGCGACCTTCTTAATGGAACCGAACGTCTGGATCAGCGTGGTGAGGTAATACGGGCCGATGTCAAACAGAGGGCCGGCGCCTTCTTGAAACAGGAACGCCGGGTTTGGATGCCAGGACTCGGGACCGGGCGACTGCATCAGCGTGAGCGCTGTCAGGGGAACCCCGATATCGCCCCGCTCAATCATGCGCCGCGCGGTCTGCAGCCCGGCGCCCAAAAAGGTGTCTGGCGCTGAGCCGAGGCGCACTCCGGCCGTCTCGGCGGCGGCCAGCAGGGCGCGACCAGACTGGCGGTCCAGGGAAAACGGCTTCTCGCTCCAGACGTGCTTACCCGCCTGCACTGCTTGGGTTGCCACGGCTACGTGCGCGGCCGGAATGGTCAGGTTGATGACGATTTCAACGTCGGGGTGTTCCAACGCTGCGGCCACACCGCCCGATCGCGGAATTCCGAACTCAGCGGCGCGCGCCGCGGCCACCTCTTCGAACATGTCGGCAACAACGTGCACGGTTACGTCGGGGAAGGTGGCCAGATTGGTCAGATATTCCTTGCTGATGACGCCGGCGCCAATGATGGCGATGCCGACGGGACCTGTCCTGGTCATGCGGCGACCCGCCCCGCTGCGAGGTATCGATAGCTGTCAGTGACAGCGTCGAGCATCTCACCGTGGAAATCATCGAGCTCGATGACCCCGACTTCGAGACCCTTCGCAGCATCGACGATGTCCCAGATGGGCAGCACGCCATCGCCAACGGCCAACTGCGTGCTTGGATCGGAGTTGACCGGTCCGTCCTTGATGTGTATGAGTCGCACTCGGTTGCCCAGGCGGCCGAGAAGTGCCACGGGGTCCTGCCCGCCAACCGCGGCCCAGTAGGTGTCGAGTTCGAGCACGACTGCCGGGTCGAGGTGATCGGCCAGTACCTCCAAGCCCGTGCGGCCATCGGGGAAGGTCTCCACTTCCCACCAGTGGTTGTGGTACCCGACGGTGATGCCATACTCGGTGCCCTTGATCGCCGCTGCATTGAGAAGATCGGCCGTTGCCTCGATGTCTTCGATGGTCTTCCAGCGCTCCTCGGGAACGTGCGGGTCAATGACCGTTTCGATGCCGAGCTTCTGCGCCGCAGCGAAGATTTCGTCCTGGTCAGCGCGGAGCAGCGGTGCGTGGCCGGAGGGTGCTTTCAAGCCATTTTCGCGGAGGGCCGCGCCGAGTTCGTCCGCCGTAGCGACGAAATTGTAGGGTTCGACAAGCTGAAATCCGATGTCGGCGATGCGTTTGATCGTTCCGGTCAGATCCGCGTCGAGCGCTTTTCTTACGGTGTAGAGCTGGATCGAATACGTCACTAGTTCTCCTCAACATTGAGTGAAAGTGCGGGTGATGCACCCCACACGGACAACGTAGGGCGACTTCTGCGTTTTAGTCAAGCAAAAGTAGTAAAGTGATGAACATATGGTGAGTGCGTGACCTAGATAAGTACGTGGTGGTAATACTTAACTCATGACCCTGCCCCTGACGATGCGCGCTCCCGGCGCCGCCGGAGTGTCCCGCGCCGGTGACCTCTTTCAGCTGCTGCGCGATGGCGAACCGCGCACTCGAGCCGAACTCGCCGCGGTCACCGGCCTAGCCCGGTCGACCGTGGCGGCTCGGGTTGACATGCTGCTGGCATCCGCTCTGATCAGCGCAGTCGGGGAAGCGAACTCATCTGGTGGAAGGCCGCCGTCGCGCTTCGCTTTCAACCCCGCCGCCCGCATTGTGATCGCCGTAGATATCGGTGCCTCCCACGGTGTGATCGCGCTGGTCGACCTCGGGTGCACCATTCGCGACAGCGCACGCGCCGAACTTGACGTCGCTGCCGGGCCCGAAGCCATTTTGGACTGGGTGACGGCCACCGCGCGGAAGCTGCTGACAGCGAACGACCGCGAAATCAGCGAGGTCGCCGGCATCGGAATCGGCCTGCCCGGGCCGGTTGAACATCTGTCCGGACTGCCCAGCAACCCGCCGATCATGCCGGGTTGGGACGGGTTCGACGTACCCGGGTACGTGCAACGCGTCTTTACCGTGCCCGTGCTCGTGGACAACGACGTCAATATCATGGCACTTGGGGAGCAGGCCACGGAGTGGCCGGACGATGACAATCTCCTCTTTGTCAAGGTGGCTACCGGAATCGGCGCCGGAATCATCGGGGGTGGGCAGCTACAGCGAGGCGCGGTTGGCGCCGCGGGAGACCTGGGCCACGTGCGCGTTCCCCATGCGGACCACGTTATATGCCGTTGCGGGAATACTGGCTGCCTGGAGGCCATCGTCGGTGGCCCGGCGATCGCTGCCTCCCTGCGCGAGCAGGGTCTGGAGGCCACAAGCGTTCGCGACGTTGTGGCGCTGGCCCGGGCTGGCAATGTTGTGGCGCTCGCCGCGGTGCGCCAGGCCGGGCGAGACATCGGAACGGTGCTGGCAACCTGTGTGAACCTGCTGAATCCATCGGTCATCGTGATCGGCGGTGGCATGGCCGAAGCGGGCGAACATCTGCTGGCCGGAATTCGCGAAATCGTATACTCGCGCTCCCTGCCCCTGTCGACCGCCCAGCTGCGCATCGTGCAGTCGCGGGCTATGGATCGGGCTGGTGTGCTCGGCGCTGCGATGATGGTGATCCTGCACGTGCTGTCGGTGACCCAGATCGACAATCTTCTGGTTCCGCAGAAGGGGATCAGCTGATCGGGTATTCCACGTAAGCGAACCGAGCACTATCGGGTGCCCAGCCGTTCACATTGACAGTGCCCTGGCCGCCGAACACGGAGGCAACCGTGACGGCACGGGTCCAGTCGTCTCCGCGCACGAAGCGGATGTCCACCAACAGATCCGCGGGATGCCCCGTGGTGCCGTTCGGGAAGCTGAGGAAGTAGGCGCAGGTGCCGTCGGGCGAAAGATGCGGAAACCAGTTCACGCGCTCGTCGACGGTGAGCTGTTCAACGTTGCTGCCGTCGGGATGCATGCGCGCGATTTGTGCATGGCCGGGCGCCTCGCTGAACTGTTCGGTGTTGAAGTAGATCCGCTGCCCGTCGGGCGAGTACTCGGAGCCATCGGCATGGGCGGACCCGTCGGTAAGCGCGGTGTCATTGCTGCCGTCGGCGCCGATCGTGTGCACGGCGCCGGAGTTGCTCTCATCTTCGGGCTCAAGGCGGATGTAGGCGAGGGTCGATCCGTCGGGACTGACACCGTGCAGAAAATGCATCGCCGTGCCGGTATTCGGAGTAATCCGCGTGGCGGTCCCGCCGGCCAGCGGTGCGGAGTAGATGTGCCGGTCGTTGGCGGAGAGGTAGATCGTCTCGCCGTCCGGAGCCAGCACGTGATCGTTGTTGAGCTCGGGAATGCCCTGGATCTCTAACCGAACCGGTCGTGCCCCCGGCACCGGCAGCAGCCGCCAGAGTAGTCCGTCGCCGTTCAGGATCAATTCCCCAGCCGCCGTCCAGTTCGGAGCCTCATACAGTCGTTCGTCGGTCTCGAGCACGAGGATGCTCTCGCCAGTGGCCACGTCCAGCACGACGATTCGGCAGACTTGTTGGGGCGCGAGAGTGCGTGCGGGGGACATGATTAAATCCTTCTCTAGGGTCGCAAACGGGGTCAGGAGTGCGCCGCGTACTGGGCGCGGATGACCGGGCAAAAATCGGGCGCCGGCTCGGCCGCAATGGCCGCAGCCCAGGTCGGACGGGTGCCGGTCAGAGCCCAGGCCGCCTGCACTGCCCCGCCGTCAGCGACGTATTCGCCCGGCGCCGGTACCACGACCGGAGCCGCGAACACCTGGGCGGCGATGGCGCGCACGGCCGGGTTCTGCGCCGCTCCGCCGATCAGTAGAATGCGCCCGACGCTCACGCCCAGTGCCTGCACGGCGTCGAGGCCGTCGGCCAGTCCGCACAACATGCCCTCGATCGCGGCGCGTGCCAGGTTCGGCCGGGTCGTCGACGCGAGAGTCATTCCGAAAACGGATGCCGTCGCCTCCGGCAGGTTCGGCGTGCGTTCCCCGGCGAAGTACGGCTGCAGCACGAGGCCTTGTGCTCCCGGCTCGGCTTCTAGGGCGAGGCGCCCCAACTCGTCGTAGTCGACGCCGAGCAGCGCTGCGATCGAGTCGAGAACGCGGGCGGCATTGAGGGTCGCGACCAGGGGCAGGAAGTCTGCGGAAGCCGAGGCGAACCCGGCGACGGAGCCGGAGGCATCCGTCGTGGGCTGATCGGTGACGGCGAACACGGTGCCGCTCGTGCCGATCGAGACGATGACGTCGCCGGCGCTCGCGCCGAGGCCGAGGGCGGCACCCGCATTGTCGCCGGCACCCGCGGCGACCACGATGCCGGCTGGGAGCCAGGCGTGGTTGCTGCCGCCCAGTCGCGCGGTGACGCCGGCCTGTTCGTCGGCGCCGAGCACGCGGGGGAGCACGGCGGCGTGGCCGAGGGCGAGTTCGAACAGGTCAAGGTCGTAGTCGCCGGTGCTCGGTGACCAATACGCTGTGCCGCTCGCGTCGGAACGGTCGGTGGTGAGCTCGGTCAACACGGGGCCGAGGGGATTTTCGGCGGCCGGGCCATCGGCGACGACGGAGGTCGCGGCCGGGCCGAAGCCGCGCAGACGCCAGGTGAGCCAGTCGTGCGGCAGGGCTACGGCGGCGACCCGGGCCGCGTTGGCCGGTTCGGCGTCCTGCAGCCAGCGGAGTTTGGTCGCGGTGAAGGACGCGACCGGAACGACTCCGGTGCGGGCGGCGTACTCGGCGGCGCCTACTTCGCGCAGCAGGTCGAGGGCGGCCGGGGCGCTGCGGGTGTCATTCCAGAGCAGCGCCGGCCGAATGACTTCGCCGTCGACGTCGAGCACGACCATGCCGTGCTGCTGCGCCCCGATCGAGATGGCGGCGACGTCGTCGAGGCCGCCGGCGTCAGCGACGGCCTCCTGGAGGGCGTCCCACCAGGCGGCGGGGTCGACCTCGGTGCCTTCTGGGTGGCTGGCCCGACCGGACCGCACCAGCGCTCCGGTGTCGGCGTCACGAATGACGACCTTGCAACTCTGTGTCGACGAATCGACTCCGGCAACCAGTGTCATGACATGTCCGTTCGTAGGTCAGGTGCGCATAACTCCTGCAATCTGTGCGGCCGCCCAGTGACTTTGGCGTAAAGACGTGGGTGTCGGTGCGGGCGGCAGATAATTTGCAGGAGTTATGCGCGGTGGTGGGTGGCTAAATCAGGAAACCGGGGACGCTGGTTGGCACCCGACCCCGATTTTACGGGGCACATAGTGGCAATGGCGGCCGACCCCCTGAATTAGCCCCCGCCGGGCAGGGGCAGGGGCAGGGGCTAGCGGGCGCCGAGCAGATGCTCGAGGGCGAGCTGCTGCAGGTGCACGAAGCCAAAGCCCTTGCCGCCGAAATACGCGTCGGTGTCGAAGTCTTCGTAGGAGCCGCGGTCGGCGAGGAGGTCGTTGTAGCTTTCGCCGGCGGCCAGGGTGTTGTTCGCCAGGTCGGGTACCTTCGACGCGGCGAGGGCCGCCTGCACCTCGGGGTCGGCGCGGAAGGCGGCGGCGCGCTGCTTGAGCAGCAGGTAGGTGCGCATGTTGGCCGCGGCCGAGGTCCACACACCGGCGACATCTTCTGTGCGTGAAGGCTTGTAGTCGAAGTGGCGGGGCCCGGTGTAGGTCTGGCCGCCATTCGGGCCACCGTTTTCGAGCAGGTCGACCAGCGCGAACGCGTTCTGCAGGTCGCCGTGGCCGAAGACCAGGTCCTGGTCGTACTTGATGCCGCGTTGACCGTTCAGGTCGATGTGGAACAGCTTGCCCTGGTACAGCGCCTGCGCGATGCCGGCAGCGAAGTTGAGCCCGGCCATCTGCTCGTGCCCGACTTCGGGGTTTACGCCGACCATTTCGGGCCGCTCAAGCGTTTCAATGAAGGCCATCGCGTGGCCGACGGTCGGCAGCAGAATATCGCCGCGGGGTTCGTTGGGCTTTGGCTCAATGGCGAAGCGGATGTCGTAGCCCTTGTCGGTGACATAGTCACCGAGCAGGTTCACGGCCTCGCGGTAACGCTCCAGCGCCGAACGGATGTCCTTGGCCGCGTCATACTCGGCGCCCTCGCGGCCGCCCCACATGACGAAGGTCTGGGCGCCGAGCTCGGCGGCGAGGTCGATGTTGCGCAGCACCTTGCGGAGCGCGAACCGGCGCACGGCGCGGTCGTTCGAGGTGAATCCGCCGTCCTTGAAGACGGGGGCGCTGAACAGGTTGGTGGTGACCATCGGCACGACCAGGCCGGTGTCGGCGAGTGCCTGCTTGAGGCGGTCGATCTGCTGCTGGCGGGCGGCATCCGTTGAACCGAAGTCGAACAGGTCATCATCGTGAAAGGTGAGGCCGTAGGCGCCGAGCTCGGCCAGGTTGGTGACGGCGTCGACGACATCGAGCTTGGGCCTGGTCGGGCCGCCGAACGGGTCGCTGCCGTTGTAACCGACGGTCCAGAGGCCGAAGGAGAACTTGTCGTCGCGGGTGGGGGTCAGGCTCACGTCACTCAGGGTCATTTCACTACTTCCGATTCAGCTTCGTTGATGATTTGTTGACTACTCAAACATATATCAGAAGCGAGCGCAATCGTGCGTGAACGTCGGTGCAGGCTCTTTGAAGGGATGCCGCCGCACTCGCGAACGACTTTCCCCGCTCCGGGATTATCGGGCCCCGCGTGAGGTGCTCGACCCCGGCAGTAAAGTGTTCGAACGCGAGGTCTCCGATCGCTGGGCGCGTGCCCAGACGTAAGGTCTAATGTCTAGTCATTGCGGTACTGCTTCTCGTACAAGTGCCTACTTGATCCCGAGGAGCCACGATGACCACGATTACAGCAAGCGACCCCCGTAAATCGCTGTTCCCTCTTCTGGGTCAAGTCAACGACGATCACTGTGCTGTCACCATCACTTCCAAGGCCGGAAACGGAGTTCTCATCTCAGAAGAGGACTACGAAGCCTGGCAGACGACCCTGCATTTGTTCTCCACCCCAGCGAACGCGCGTCGTCTGTCCGATGCGATGGAACGCTCCGAGCGCGGCGACTATGCAGCCCGCGATCTCGACCGGTCGTGAGGCTGGTCTTTGACCCAGCCGGGTGGGACGACTGCCAATGGTGGCAAGTCAACGACCGTCGACTTCTCAAACGCGTCAACGTCCTCATCGATGACGCGATGCGCAATCCCGCAGACGGTCGCGGTCAGCTTGAACGGTTCAAACATCGTGCCAGCGATGTCTGGTCGCGACGGATAAACCAGGAGCACAGCCTCGTCAACCGGGTGATCGGTAATGACTTGGTGATCCTGCAGGCACGCTTCCACTATGACGATTGAGCCCGCTGGCCGCGGATCCTGCGGAGCCTCGGTGGCGTCGTTCAGAACTGCGGAAATTTGTGTCCAGAAGCCGTGAAACCGGCTGTTCTTGACCCATTCCCCTCTGCGTCAAGCTGGTTGTGAGTCAGTTCACGATCAGCAGGAAGCAGAGAAATGTCAATCAGCCCAGGGTTCACGGCGGCAGAGATTCGCGAGTTTGTTTATGAGTACCACGCGATTGTGCACGGAGGAAAGACTGCCTGGCGCGTGGAGCGCGGGGTCTCGTCGCACACGTTGAGACGGTGGAGCGACGCGGT
>NZ_SOGX01000005.1:0-182356 GCF_004403125.1 Cryobacterium sp. TMS1-13-1
CACCACAACCTCAAACACTTCTCCGCCTGGAAAGCCGTCGCCGACCCCGACGGCACCGTCCACTGGACCAGCCCCGCCGGCAAACACTACGCCACCGACCCCGCCACCCGCATCAACCCCCCAAAACAACAACAAGCAGCACCACAGGCAGCAGCCCCACCCGAACCACCAGCCCCACCACCGCCCGACCCCTGGAACACCCCCTCGAACACCGACTGGAACACCAACGACTCCAATCCGCCACCGTTCTGAACGCTGAGCGGCGTGACTGACCGTGCTTCGCGGCGGCCTCGGCCTCGGTCTCAACCTCATGCGAGACCGCAAACACATCCGTTCTGCACATGTACATTGCTGGCATGCACCGCTATTAAGTTTTGCCTACTACCAGTCCTGGAGTAGTAGCCATGACGCACACACCGAACACGCTGGCCGTGCCGCAAGACGCGCAGTCCTTACGCGGGGTGCTGCCCATGCTAATCCTGAGCCAATTGCGTCTGGCTGAGTCGTACGGCTATGAACTCGTGGTGCGGCTGCAGAACATTGGGCTCGAGCAGGAAGGCTCGCTCACCAGTCGCCTGGTGGCGTCCACGGCTGGCCCGGCCCGCAAGTACTACTCATTCAGCCCGGCCGGGGAGGCAACTCTCGAGCTGGCGACGGCACGATGGCATGCCCTCATTGCCATCGTGCAGACCGGCCTGACTGCCACCCCCGCAGAAGAACCGCTCCGAGAGGATCAGAAATGAACACCTAAACCACCGAGACCCGATCCACGTTCGGAGTCTGGCGTTGCCGGGAGTCCTACCTGTTCCGGCTCGACCTCTGGCTTGAAGAACGCGTGTCCTTGCGCGAACGCCGATCGATTCTGCGGCAGATTCGCGACAATATCAAAGTGGATGCCGCCGCCCGCGGCATCGACACTGCGCTCGACTCGCTCGGATCACCCCGCGCCCTGGCCCGAAGCTTCGCCGAAGACGGCCGCGGCAACCGGCCATCCTGGAATCGGGCAATCTACTGGTTCACCGGCCTGCTGATGCTCTGGTGGACCCTAGCCTTCGTTTACACGGCCGGCATGCTGTCAGCCCTGATCTCCAGCGGAGCGGAGTCGGCCGAGTCCTACTTCCTCGGGCTGCCGGTATCGGCTTTCAACCGTGAGTCCGGAATCGGCATCGGCTGGGAAGCCTCCTCTCCCGTTGCCTACATTCCGCTGATGGTCATGGTCGGTGCCCCCATCATCGCCGGGCGGCTGTGGCGCGTGCGGATCGGTCGCCGATAGCAGGCCCAGGGCAGTCGCGTATTATGGAACGAGTGAATGAGACCCTGCCTCCGTGCCCTGACTGCTCCAGCGACCTGACCTACGAGATGGGCGCCCTGCTGGTTTGCCCGCTCTGCGCCCACGAATGGTCGAATGAACCGGTTGAAGAAGAGCAGGAAGCCGTCGTCAAGGACGCCTTCGGCACCATCCTGACCGACGGCGACACCGTGTCGATCATCAAGGACCTCAAGGTCAAGGGTCAGGCCCTATCGATCAAGGTCGGCACCAAGGTGCGCAACATTCGTTTGGTCGACCCGGTCGACGGCCACGACATCGACTGCAAGGTCGACGGTTTCGGTTTCATGCAGCTCAAGTCCAACGTGGTCAAGAAGGTTTAAGTGAGCCGGTCGTGACGTGTCAGATTTGCGGTGCCTGGCTGCCGGGTGGTGCCATGTTCTGCGGCGAGTGCGGTAGCTCCCGATCGGCCACCGTGGAATCCCGCAAGCGCCCGGATCCGCGCCCGAACGACACGACCATCATCGCGCGCCTCCCGCGCAAGGCCGCGATCATCTCCGTTCCGATTCCCGCACTCGTGCCTGTGCCGGTGCGCGCGGCCGCCGCCGTGACGGACGCTTCCCCCGCAGCATCAACGCTGCCGAGCAGCGCGACCTTCGTTTTGACCTTCAGCACCGGTCAGAAAGTGTCCGTGCACGGGTCGGGCCTAATCGGGCGCAAGCCCCTGCCGCAACCCGACGAGATCTTTGACGACCTCATTCGGGTAGCGGATGCTGACCGCTCGGTCTCCAAGACTCACCTCGAGTTCGGCCAGCACGACGGCGAATTCTGGGTCAGCGACCGGGTCTCCGGCAATGGCACCGTCATTCGCCGGCCCGGCGAAACGGCCGAGCCGCTCGAACCGGGACGACGCTACGTGCTACCGCGCGGCACGCGAGTCGAGATCGCCGACCACTCATTCACCGTCGCCTGAACCCTTAGCCGCGGCGGGTCACTCCTCCACCGGTGGCCCGGACGCGGATTACGCACGGATGGCTCTCGCACTGCCCACGCGGAGCTGATTCTCTGCTCTGATGGTCCTGTGTCGACCTTTGACGAGAACCTCAGCCTGCCGCCAGCGTCGGCCGCGCCGCTACCGGCCGGATTTCCGCTTCTCGCCACCGTGGCGCCACTGGCTGCCGCCGGCCTGATCTGGTCGATCACCGGGTCAGCGTTCGCGCTGATCTTCGCCGTACTCAGCCCGCTCATCGCGGTCGCCAGCATGGTCGACGCGCGGCGCGCCGGGCGCAAACGCCGCCGGACCGAAACCGCCGCACAGGCCGAGGCCGTCACGGTGCTTCGGCTGGCGATCACCGAACGCCAGGCCCGCTGGCGGGAGTCCGCCTGGCAGCAGACTCCCTCGGCCAGGGACATCGTGCTCGGCCGTGCCGCTGCCGCGCGCTGGAGGCAAACGGATGCCACGCTCGTCACCCTGGGCTGTGGCCCGGCCCCGAGTGGCATACGGCTGGGCGGGGCGACCTCCCCGAACGACCATCGAGAACTTCGGGACTGGGCCGCGACCATCAAGGACGCTCCGATCGTCGTCGACCTGATGCACGGACTCGGCATCGTCGGTGCTGCGCCCCTTCCCGAAGCCCTGGCTCGGGCGGTGCTCGTACAACTGTGCTTTGCGCTGCCGCCGACTGACGTCGGCTTGGTTCTGGACACCGGCCCCGGGTGGGAGTGGGCAGCCGCGTTTCCACACGACGACGTGTCATCAGCGGCTCGGCGCATCGTGCTGCAACAGGCGACGGCGGGAACGCCGACCCGCACCGCGCGCGATCTCGGCCACGGGCGATTGTTGGTCTCCGTCGCGACCCGGCTCGACGATCTGCCGCCGGGTTGCGGAACCGTCGTGCGGGTGATCGGTCCCGGCCGAGCGCAGCTGATCCGGTCGCCGAATCGGGCACCGGCCATCGATTTCTTCCCGGAGCTGCTGACCCGGGCCGCGGCCGCCGACTTTGCGGTGGCGCTCGCCCGGCAGGCCAGAGATGCCGGCCTCGTCACTTCGGCCGGGGCGATCCCGGTCGGCGTTACCCTGACTGACCTGCTCGCCGTAACCGCCGCCGCCGACCCGGCCTCGGTCACCCCGACCGGCCTGGGTTGCGTGATCGGAGTCGGACCCGCAGGGCCGATACACATCGATCTGGTGCGAGCCGGACCGCACGCCATAGTGGGCGGCACGACCGGCAGCGGCAAGAGTGAGCTCCTGACGAGCTGGGTGGCGTCCCTGGCCGCAGCCCATTCAGCCGACCAAGTGAATTTCTTACTCGTTGACTTCAAGGGCGGCGCCGCGTTTGCGCCCCTCGGCAGGCTTCCGCACTGCGTCGGGCTCATCACCGACCTCGATTCCCAGACGGCTGCCCGCGCCCTGGCCAGTCTGGGGGCCGAACTGCGCTTTCGAGAGCGGATGATCAGCACGGCTGGCGCGCGGGATCTGACCGAACTCGAGCATCCGCTGCCCCGGCTGGTCATCGTTGTCGATGAATTCGCGACCATGCTGGGGGCCTTTCCGGAGCTGCACGCCCTGTTCGTCGACATCGCTGCGCGCGGGCGGTCGCTCGGAGTGCACCTGATTCTGTGCACTCAACGACCGGCCGGGGTGGTGCGTGATGCCCTGATGGCCAACTGCAGTCTGCGTCTGTCTCTGCGGGTCAACAACCGGGCTGACAGCCAGGCCCTGGTCGGAACGGATGCTGCGGCCACCCTGGATCCGAATCAACCCGGCCGGTGCGTGATCGCCACCGATACCGCCGAGCCCGTGCTCTGCCAGGTCGCCTCCACCGGAGAAAGCGACATTCTGGAGATTGCGGCGCGTTTCTCTGGCGGCACCGCACCGCGGCGCCCGTGGCTGGATGCGCTTCCGACGCTGGTGACCGAGGCCGATCTGCGCCGGATCGCCGGCGAGGGTGCTCCGGCTCCCGGCTACCCCCTCGGTCTGCTGGACGAACCCGACAGTCAGCGGTACCGGGTGTTCGCCTACGCTCCCGAGCTCGATGGCCACCTGCTCGTCGTGGGCGGGTCCGGCTCGGGCAAGTCCACGCTGCTGTGCCACCTCGCTCGGGTGGCCGAATGTCCGGGTGATGCCCCGGTTGCCGTGGAACGAGTGAGCGCTGATGTCGAGGCGACCTGGGACGCACTGGAACGGGTGAGCGCGCGCATAGAAAGCGGGCAGCAGACCGCAGCGCTGCCGCGACTGTTGCTGCTCGACGACTTCGATTCGGTCTTGGCGCGCTGGCAGCCGGATCATCGACTTGCCGCCGCCGATCTGCTCACCGGGTTGCTGCGCGACGGCCCTGCCGCTGGCGTGCACCTCGTCGTCGCCGTGCAGCGGCTGGCCAGCACGGTTCCCGGACTCGCCTCACTCTGCCCGAGCACACTGCTGCTCAAGCTCCCCAGCGTGCAGGATCACCTCGCCGCCGGCGGAATGTCGGCCAACTACCACGCCACCCTTCCGGCCGGCGGGGGAGTCTGTCACAACACCCGCGTGCAACTGCTGGCGCCGTTGCCGTTGCCGTTGCCGTTGCAGCTCACTCCGCTCACCCGGTCGACCGCACAGCTGCCCGAACACGGCCCGCTGCTCGTCGTATCGTCATCTCCGGCGCGCACCGCCGCGCGACTGCGCGCTGTGCTGGGGGTACCGGTGGTGGAGCTGGCGGGAACGACCGCGCCGGCAGCATCCGCTCTGATCAGCGTCGAAACCGGTCAAACGGATGCCCCCGGCCGGCTGGTCGTCGTCGGTGACGCCGAAACGTGGCAGGCGCACTGGACCCTGCTGACCCGGCTGCGTGGCCAGACTGCCGGCGGCCGGGCCAGCATCGTCTTCGATCGGTGCGGCCTGTCGGAGTTTCGGATGGTCAGCCACAGCCGTCAGTTGCCGCCGCCGTTGGCTCCCGGGCGCGGACGAGTGTGGGTGCTGCACCCCGACGGCGACCTGACCCGGGCGATCCTGCCGGAACCGGACGGCGGCCAGGCGAGCGGCCAAGTGAGCAGCTAGAAGAGCACCTCGGCGAGCGGAAGGTGCGTCATTCCGTGGGCGAGCGCGACCGGGGCGCTGATCAGGCGGCCGCCGAACACGTTGAGTCCCTGCGCCAGCGCGGCATCGGCGCGCAGCGCGTTCAGCCAGCCGAGCGTCGCGAGGGCCCGCACATACGGCAGCGTCGCATTCGTCAGGGCATAGGTCGAGGTGTGCGGCACAGCGCCGGGCATATTGGCGACACAGTAGAACAGGGATCGGTGCACGGTGAAGGTGGGGTCGGCATGAGTGGTCGGATGGCTGTCGGCAAAGCAGCCGCCCTGGTCAACGGCGATGTCCACGAGCACGCTGCCCGATTTCATGCGTGACACCAGCTCGTTGCTGACCAGCTTGGGTGCCTTCGCGCCGGGAATGAGCACCGAACCGATCACCATGTCGGCTTCCATGACAGCTTTGTCGATTTCGAAGCTGTTCGAGGCGATGGTCTTGACCCGGCCGAAGTGCAGGGCGTCGATCTCACGCAGCCGAAACAGATTCGTATCGAGCACGGTCACCTCCGCGCCGAGGCCGAGCGACACCTGCATCGCAGCGGTCCCGGCGACACCGCCGCCCAGCACGGCGATCTTGGCCGGATGCGTGCCAGGAACGCCGGGCACCAGCAGGCCGGGGCCACCGTTCGGTTTGAGCATGGCATTGGCACCCACAATCGGTGCGAGTCGACCGGCGACCTCGCTCATGGGCGCGAGCAGCGGAAGCGCGCGGGAGGGCAACTGCACAGTTTCGTAGGCGATCGCGGTGACCTGACTCGCGAGCAGAGCCCGCGTCAGGTCGGGTTCGGCGGCGAGGTGCAGGTAGGTGAACAGCACCAGATCGGCCCGAAAATAGCCGTATTCGCTCGCTACCGGTTCTTTCACCTTGAGCAGGAGGTCGGCGGCAGCCCAGACGCTCGCGGCGTCCGGCAGAATCGTCGCACCGGCCGCGCGATACTGCTCATCGCGGATCGAGGATCCCACCCCGGCACCGGCCTGAACCATCACTTCGTGACCGTGCGACGCCAGGTCGTGCACCCCCGCCGGGGTGATCGCGACCCGAAATTCATTATTCTTGATCTCGGTGGGAACTGCGATTCTCATGGTGTTCCTCTCTCGCTCCTGGCCACCACCCTAGTCTCGGTGAGCCGACGATTTCGCGGGCGAATGTTGCAAGTATGTGCTGATTTCGTGACAAATCGGTTCCAAAATCAATGTTTTGAACACTTTTAGGTGTAATTACCGCCGATATGTGCAACTATCGACCAACTCGCAACGTCGTGAGCCCTGACCGTGTGCGTGCCCAGAATGCTAGGAGAACCAGATGAAGTCCAAGCCGCTGCCCGCTGATCCCATGATCCGCCAGCTCATTCGTCAGGCGCAGAACTCGCAACTGGGTCGTCGAACGCTGCTGGCCGGGGCCGGTGCCGGTGCCACCGCGCTCGCGCTCGCCGCGTGTTCCTCCGGCGCCACGGCCAAACCCACCGCCGCGGCCGACACCTCGGCCACCGACAAGTCCATCCGCTGGGATAACTGGGCGCTCTACATTGATGTGGACGACGCCGGCAGCTACCCAACGCTTGCGGCGTTCAAGGCGCAGACCGGAATTTCGGTCAAGTACACCGAGGCCGTCGATGACAACAACTCCTACTACGGCAAAGTCAAGGACCAGCTCGCCCTCGGCCAGGACATCGGTGCCGATGTCGCCTGCCTGACCGACTGGATGGTCAGCCGCATGATCCGATTCGGCTACACCCAGGAACTCGATCACGCCAACATTCCCAACCTGGTCAATCTGCTGCCGTCGCTGCAGGACGTCGACTTCGACCCGGGGCGGGCCATGAGCGTGCCGTGGCAGGGTGGCTTCGCCGGCCTGGCCTGGAACAAGGAGAAGTATCCCCAGGGACTCAAATCGGTCGACGACCTCTGGGCTCCCGACCTGAAGGGGCGCGTCGGTGTGCTCTCCGAAATGCGCGACACGATGGGCCTGATCATGCTCGACCAGGGCGTCGACATCTCCGGCGACTGGGGCGAAGACGAGTTCACCGCGGCCATCGACGAATTCAAGAAGCAGGTCGCCGACGGTCAGATCCGAAACATCAAGGGCAACT
The DNA here is from genome assembly GCF_004403125.1 of Cryobacterium sp. TMS1-13-1. NCBI lineage: Bacteria > Bacillati > Actinomycetota > Actinomycetes > Micrococcales > Microbacteriaceae > Cryobacterium > Cryobacterium sp. TMS1-13-1. Next base: position 7,423 of record NZ_SOGX01000005.1, read on the forward strand.
CTTACAAGGAAGACCTCGCCAACGAAGACACCCTCGCCGCCATCGTCTGGTCCGGCGACATCGTGCAGCTCAACGCCGAAAACGGCGACAAATGGGGCTTCATCGTTCCTGAGAAAGGTGGCACCCTCTGGAATGACAACTTCGTTGTGCCGATCGGCTCGCCCGCCAAAAAGAGCGTGGAACAGCTGATCAACTACTACTACGACCCGGCCGTTGCCGCCGAGGTCGCCGCCTACGTCAACTACATCACCCCGGTCGCCGGTGCCAAGGAAGCCATGATGGCCATCGACCCGGCGTTGGCTGAAGACCCGCTGATCTTTCCCGACGATGCCACCCTCGCCAACGCCTACGTTTTCCGCGGTCTCGACGGCACCGAAGAGCAGACGTTCAACGCCCAGTTCCAAGCGATCCTGCTGGGCGCAGCCTGATGGCCGTCGGTGCGTTCGCCGATCGTGGTGCTGACCTGGAACTGGTCGGCATCGAAAAACGTTTCCCCGGGTTCACCGCCATTGAAAATCTCAACCTCACCATTCCGGCCGGATCGTTCTTCGCGCTGCTGGGCCCCTCCGGCTGCGGAAAAACGACGACCCTCCGCCTCGTCGCCGGACTGGAAGAACCGACCAGCGGCCGCATCCTGATCGGGGGAACGGATGTGACGAATCAGAAATCCTTCCAGCGTCCGGTCAACACCGTGTTCCAGAGCTATGCGCTGTTTCCGCACATGACCGTGCTGGAGAACGTCGCCTTCGGGCTGCGCCGACGCAAAATCGCCGACCCGGTAGCCAAGGCGCACGAGGCGCTGCTCTTGGTGGAGCTCGACCACCTCGCCCACCGTAAACCGCAGCAGCTGTCCGGCGGGCAGCAGCAGCGCGTGGCGCTGGCCCGCGCGATCGTCAACCGGCCGGCCCTGCTCCTGCTCGATGAGCCGCTCGGCGCCCTCGATCTCAAACTGCGGCGGCAGATGCAGCTCGAGTTGAAAACCATCCAGGAAGAGGTTGGCCTGACCTTTCTGCACGTGACCCACGACCAGGAGGAGGCCATGACCATGGCCGACACCATCGCGGTCATGAACAAGGGCCGAATCGAGCAGATGGGTGAGCCGCAGCAGCTCTACGAACTGCCCAAGACCGCGTTCGTCGCTAACTTTCTCGGCCAGTCCAACCTGTTCACCGGTCCGGTCGTTGGCACCACGAGCACCGCCATCACCGTCGACGTCTTCGGGCAGAAGATCGTGGTGCCGCTGGAGCGAGCGCACCGAGTGTCGGGCGAAGTCACCATCGGAGTGCGTCCCGAGAAACTGACCCTGCACGCTGAAGCACCGCTCCAGGACCCCGGCCGCAACGTAATGGGCCCCGGCCGGGTCATCGATGTGTCGTTCAGCGGGGTCAGCACGCAGTACCTGGTCGATGTGCCGGGTGTCGGCACCCTGGTTGTATTCGCCCAGAACATGGCTTTCGGCCCGGCCGCGCACGTCGGCGCCACCTGTTGGCTCAGCTGGAACGTCGACCACGGCTTCGGCCTCGACGACGATCCCGCCCAGAGTCCGAGATTCGAAGCCGACCTCGACACCAAGACAATCGCCCAGCAGCGTCGGTCATCGCTGCTCACGGAGCTCGAGGAGGCCTGAGATGGCCTTTGCCGCATTCTCATCCACGACCGCGCCGTCCGCCGATCCGGCCGCCAGGCGCCGCAGCCCGGTAGCCTTGTTTCTGCTGCTGCCGGGCATCCTCTATCTGGTGCTGTTCTTTCTCACCCCGCTGGTATCGCTGCTGCTGACCTCGTTCCAGGCGCCGCGGGAGTTCGGGGATATTGGTCAGTACGATTACGCTTTCCGCTGGCAGAACTACGTCGAAGTGGTCACGACCTACTGGCCTCACATTGTGCGTTCGTTCAGTTACGCGCTCGCGGCGACGTTCTTCGCGCTGCTGATCAGCTACCCGCTGGCCTACTTCATCGGGGTCAAGGCGCGAAAATGGCCGCTGCTGCAGAGCCTCATGCTCGTTCTCGTGATCGCGCCGTTCTTCATCAGCTTTCTGCTGCGCACCCTGGCCTGGAAGCAACTGTTCTCCGATGAGTCCTTCGTGGTGCAGTCGCTCAAGGCCCTGTCGCTGCTGGCGCCGGAAGCGCACGTGACCGGAACCGCCTTTTCGGTGATCTTCGGTCTCACCTACAACTTCATCCCGTTCATGACCCTGCCGCTCTACACGACCCTGGAGCGGCTTGACGTGCGCTACCTCGAGGCCGGCAGCGACCTGTACGCGAGCCCGTTCCACGTGTTCCGCAAGGTCACCATCCCGCTGTCGATGCCCGGTATCGTCGCGGGCACCCTACTCACCTTCATTCCTGCGGCGGGCGACTATATCAACGCCAGCCGGGACTTTCTCGGCGGTACCGGCACCCAGATGATGGGTAACGTGATCGAAGCCAACTTTCTGGTACTGCAGAACTTTCCCGCCGCCGCGGCCCTGTCGATCATTCTGATGACCGTGATCCTGGTGATCGTCAGCATCTACGTCAAACGATCTGGAACGGAGGAGCTGCTGTGAAACTCTCCCTCGGCAAATGGTTGCTGCCCGTTTACAGCGCCCTGGCCCTGCTGTTCCTGATGATTCCGATCGGGTACACGTTCGTCTACTCCTTCAACGACTCGCTCAAGTCGAACATCACCTGGCAGGGCTTCACCTTCGACAAGTGGCTGAACGTCTGCAATGTGCAGAACGGAGCCGTCTGCCAGGCCTTCGGCAATAGCCTGTTTATCGGGGCTGTCGCCACCATTATTGCGACCACGCTCGGCACCATGATCGCGATCGCCATCGTGCGCTACCGGTTCAAGTTTCGATCCCAGACCAGCTTGCTGCTGTTTCTGCCGATGGCGACCCCGGAGGTCGTGCTCGGTGCCGGACTGGCCGCACAGTTCTTGTCGGTCGGGGTGCCGAAGGACATGCTGACGATCATTCTCGCGCACACCATGTTCTGCATCAGTTTCGTGGTGGTGACGGTCAAGGCCCGGGTTGCGAGCCTCGACCCGGCGCTCGAAGAGGCCGGTCGCGACCTCTACGGTTCGGCCGCGCAGGTGTTCGCCCGCATCACCTTTCCGCTGCTGCTGCCAGGTATTCTCGCGGCCGCTCTGCTGTCGTTCGCCCTGTCCTTCGATGACTTCATCATCACGAACTTCAACTCCGGCGCGGTGTCGACCTTTCCGAAATACATCTACATTTCGGCGGCCCGCGGCATCCCGGCTGAGGCCAACGTGCTCGCCTCGGCCGTGTTCATCATTGCCATCGTCGTGGTCGTGACGGTGCAGGTGACGGGAGCGGCCAAGGCGCGGCGCCTGGTCAGGCTCAGCTAGTCGCCAGGGCGCAGGCCTTGGCGGTGGAGGCCCGGCGCCAGCTCGAGCGCCTCGGTCGGGGACAGTCGGCGCGGTGCGGGCTGCGCGCCGCGCGGCGTGTGCGCTCCCACCCGGAGCGCATCGCCCAGTCGAAGGCCGACCGCCGCGATGGCACCCTGCTCCTGCGCTACCATCGGGCCGAGCGGCAACACCATCGGGAGTGGATGCACCAGGTGCGGCGCCGTGCGGGTCAGCAGGATGCCGCGTTCGACGGCGCATTCCCTGGCCACCGGGAGCTGGCCGTTGGCGAGGTAGCGCAGCCCCCGTGAACCAGCTTGGAACTCCACAGTGACGTGCCGAAGGCCAGGTCGTGCTCGCGGCGAGCCGCTGAGAGATCACAGGTGGTCATGTGCAGCACCCTTCCACGTGTCGCACTGTAGCGCGTGAGTACACCGATGCACTGGCGCAGGTGGGGCGAACCGGATCGGGTGCGGCCGCGGACGGAATCCCTGCGCGGTGCGCCTGCCGGGCAGCGATCTGCGCGGAGGTTTCCTCCCAGCTCTGCTCGACATCGTCGGCGCCAGCAGCGTGACGATCGACGCTGAGGCTCGGGTATGGCACACCGGCGGCAAGTCCACCCCCGATCTGATTCGGCTGCGCTCCGGAGACGGGAGCGCTGCCCCGGACGTCATCGTCACTGCGGGCAGTCACGAGCAGGTGCTCGAGATCATCACGCCGTGCTCGCAGCATCGAATAGCCCTGGTTCCGTTCGGCGGCTGCAGCTCGGTGGTCGGCGGCCTGGCGTGGTCCCGGTCGGGGCAATGACTTTGCGCGTCAGCTGGGGATCCCCGGCGACGTCGGGCCGGGCGTCCTCAACGTGATTGCGCCCGACCGTACCGAACCCGGTCAGACGTAGCTGGCGCGAATCTCCCCGACCGGCCGGCCACCGCCGGTCACGGTGAGTCCGAGCTCGGGCAGTAACTCATCGACATCCGCTCGCTTGATGGCACCGGCGTCGGCGAGCAGACCTACGGCGACGGCCGCTGCGGCGCGCAGGTTACCGTCCAGAATCTTCAGCGCCACGGTGGTGCCGTTTTCGGCGGCGGCCACCATGATGCCCTCGGCACCGCCCTTCACGAACAGGCCGAGCCGGTCAATGACGATGCTGTCGGAGTGCCCGGGGCCGGCCACGACCCACCCGTTGGCACGCACCGCTTCGGCCAGAAAACCGGCCTCACGGTAGATCGCAAACGGCGAGTTGGACTTGCTCGTGGCGATGCGGGCGATGCCGCGAGCCAGGCCGGTAAGCGAAATGGCGTGCACGGGCGCGCCGCAGCCATCAACGCCCGAGACCAGCGGACGTTCGCCGGTGAACCGTTCGAGCACGTCGAGAATGCGTTTTTGTAGCGGATGCTCCGGCTGCAGATAACCCTCGATCGCCCAGCCGTTCTGCTGGCAGGCGACGAGCATCGCCGCGTGCTTGCCCGAGCATTCCATGTACACCGGAGCCTTGCCGGCTCCGAGTCGCACCAGGGCGTCCCGCGCGGCGGAGTCGATCGGCCAGGCGGCCGGGCAGGCGAGCGCCGCTTCGGGTACTCCGGCCCGGCTGAGCAGCCCGCGCACCAGTGCGACGTGTTCTGGCGTACCGATGTGACTCGCGGTCGCGATCGCAGCATCCGCTCCCCGCAGGGCGACGCCGCTCGCCATGACCGCGACAGCCTGGAACGGTTTCATCGCCGAGCGCGGAAAGACCGGGCTGGTGACATCGCCGAGGGAACGCAGCACCTCACCGTTGGTACCGAGCACGATCGCCGAACCGGCGTGCCGGGATTCGACGAACCCGCTGCGTTCGACGACGGCGAGTTCGACGGAATCGTTGACCGCGAAGGTTTCAGTGGTCACGTTAGAGTGCGGCGATCGCATCGTCGATCACCGAGAGGGCGTCGATGATGAGCGCATCGGACAGCGCGAGGCTCGGCAGGAACCGCAGCACGTTGCCGTAGGTGCCGGCGGTGAGCAGCAGCACGCCGTGCTGGCTCGCGTAGGCGGAGATGGCGGTCACCGCAGCGGCGTTCGGGGCCTTCGTCGTGTCGCCGGTACCGGGCTGCACGAGTTCGATCGCCATCATGGCTCCGTGGCCGCGAATTTCGCCGATGATGTCGTACTTGTTCTTCAGCGCGGTCAGCCCCGTGGTGAGGGACTTCCCGATGCGTACTGCCTCGCCGAGCAGGTTGTTGGCCTCGATCGCGTCGAACACGGCAATGGCGGCGGCGCAGGAGACCGGGTTGCCACCGAAGGTGCCACCGAGGCCGCCGGGCTGCGAGGCATCCATGATTTCGGCGCGGCCGGTGACAGCGGCGAGCGGGAAGCCGCCGGCAATGCCCTTAGCGGTGAGGACGAGGTCGGGGATCCAACCGAAGTGCTCGCTCGCGAAGTACTTGCCCGAGCGGGCCATGCCGCTCTGGATCTCATCGGCGATCATGACGACACCGTTGGCGGTGCACCAGTCCTGCAGGGCGGGCAGGTAGCCATCCGCAGGCACCATGAATCCGCCCTCGCCCTGAATCGGTTCGACGACCAGGCAGGCCAGATCGGATGCCCCGATCACCTTGTCGAGGTAGGCCACGGTGCGCGCGGCCGCTTCAGCGCCGGACAGACCGTCGTGATACGGGTAGGAACTCGGGGCGTGGTAGACGTCACTGGCGAGCGGGCCGTAGCCGGTGGCGTACGGCATGGCCTTGTAATTCATGGCCATGGTCAGCACGGTACGTCCGTGGTAGGCGTGGTCAAGCACCGCGACGGCGCGACGGCCGGTGTACTTGCGGGCGATCTTCACGCCGTTCTCAACGGCTTCCGCACCGGAGTTGATGAGCACGCTCTTCTTGGCGAAGTCACCGGGAGTGTGCTTGGCGAGCAGCTCGGCGACGCGAACGTACTCTTCGTACGGCGTGACGGTGAACAGGGTATGAATGAAGTCTTGGGACTGTTCGACGGCGGCCGCGACGACACTGGCCTCGGTGTGGCCGATCGTGGTCACGCCGATTCCGGCGCCGAGGTCGATGAACTGGTTGCCATCGACGTCGACGAGAATAGCGCCATTGGCCTTGGCAATGTACACAGGGAGCATGGAGCTGACGCCGTCGGAGACGACCGCCCTGCGTCGCTCGTGCAGTGCCGCCGAGATCGGACCGGGGATGGCCGTGACGATCTTTCGTTCTTGCGTGACAGAGTACGCGGTGGCAGAGTTTGTGAGGGTGTCAGTCATGATTCCCCTACTGTACCTAATAGTGCTGTACCGACCATGGGCACGGTGTTCCTGAGTTCGCCTGCAAGAATCTTTGAGAGCAAAGGGAGAAGCATGAACGGAGTGCACGAATATGCGGTGCGGGTTGAGTGGACCGGCAATCGCGGCACTGGAACCAGCCACTACAAGGCCTATGGACGCGACCATCTGATTTCACCGGCTGGTCGGGCATCCGCTGAGAAGGTGCCGATTTTGGGCTCGTCCGACCCGACCTTTCACGGTGACAACGACCGGTGGAATCCGGAGGAGCTGCTGCTCGCGGCGCTCAGCCAGTGCCACCTCTTGTCGTATCTGCACGTGGCGGTCCGCAACGGAGTCACGGTGACGGCGTATACGGATGCCCCGATCGGCACCATGGAACAGGTGGCTGGCGGCGGCCACTTCACGGCGGTCACCCTGCGGCCTCGAGTGACCATTACCGACCCCGAACAGGTGGAGTTCGCGCAGTCGCTGCACGCCGAGGCCGCCCGCGAATGCTTCATTGCGGCGTCGGTGAACTTTCCGGTCGGGCACGAGCCGGTTACGGTCACCTGAGGGCTTTCGGCGTCGCCGAGCCGTGAGTGGTGCTCGCGGCCCTCGTTGATAGAGGTGCCACGAGCGGTAACAGGGGCCGCGAACCCCGTCGCAGCCATGCCCCTGTTTCATCCACCACTCGACAATGCTCACGGCTCGGTGCCCGAAACTCACGGCTCGGTTGAGCGCCGACGGGAGGTGACTACGCGGGGTAGGCGGCCACCAGGGCGGTGAGGGCCTCTTCGATTACGGTCGCGGCATCGTCGATGAGCTCGTCGGAGATGACCACCGACGGCATGATGCGCAGCACTGAATCCCAACTGCCGGCATCGAGCACGATGACACCGTTTGTGGTCGCGTGCTTGATCACGGCGGTGAGCGCCTCGGGATAGGGCTTCTTGGTGCCGGGGTGCACGAGCTCGACGCCGAACATGGCGCCCTTACCGCGCACCTCGCCGACGATGGAGAACTTCTCGGCCCAGTCGCCGATGCGCGCCTGCAGCGCCTTCTCAACTCGCTTGGCCTCGCCGAGCAGGTCGTCGCGCTCGATCAGGTTGAACACCGCGAGGGCGGCCGCGGTCGAGACCGGGTTGCCACCGAAGGTGCCGCCGATACCGCCGGGCTGCACTGAATCCATGATGTCGGCACGTCCCGTGACCGCGGCTAGCGGGAATCCGCCGGCGATGCCTTTGGCCGTGGTGACCAGGTCGGGCACGACATCGTGGTGCTCGATCGAGTACCAGACTCCGGTGCGGGCAAGGCCGGCCTGAATCTCATCGGCGACGAAGACGATGCCGTTCTCGGTGCAGAACTCACGAATGCGCTGGAAGTAGCCGGGAGCGGGAATGACCACGCCGCCGTCGCCCTGGATCGGCTCGACGAAGAACGCGGCGATCTCGGTCGCGCCAATGTGCGTCGTGATGTAGTCGATGGTCTTCTCGGCCGCTTCGAGCCCGCTCAGGCCATCGCGGAACGGGTAGCTCGTCGGCACGCTGTAGATCTCACCGGGGAACGGGCCCATTCCGGCGCGCTCCGGCCAGGGCCGATAGGTCATCGCCATGGTCAGGTTGGTGCGGCCGTGAAAGGCGTGGTCGAGAGCCACGATGGCGCGGCGACCGGTGAACTTGCGGGCGATCTTCACCGCGTTCTCCACGGCCTCGGCACCGGTGTTGACCAGAATCGAGTGCTTCTCAAAGTCGCCGGGGGTAATCTCCGCGAGCTTCTCCGCCACCGCCACATAGTTCTCGTACGGCGTGACCGTGAACAGGGTGTGGGTCAGCTTCGCTGCCTGAGCGGATGCTGCCGCCGCGACATCCGGATGCGCGTGACCGATCGTGGTCACCCCGATACCGCAGCCGAGGTCGATGATCTGGTTGCCGTCGACGTCGACCAGGATGGCTCCGGCGCCGTGATCCATGTAGATATTGGCAAGGGTGCCGGCGCCGCGGGCGACGGTTTTCTCACGCCTGGCCTGCAGTTCAACCGACTTGGGGCCGGGAAGAGCCGTGACGAGTTTGCGTTGCTGGGGCACCGAATACGTTGCAGTCATTCGTCCAGCCTATGACCGTCAGAGCATCAGACAGACCGCCGCTACAGGCGTTCGCGCGGAAACACCCGATGAGCGAGGCGATTGAGGGTACCGACCGGCGGGGATTCGTTGTAGGCGTTGGCCAATTCCTGACCGGACAGCTGGTGAATGGCCGCCATGATCTCATCCGTTGCCTGCCGGCGGGCTTTGCCGGAGGTGGCCGGGCCGTGGTGGCTGAGGTCGAGCGGTTCGCCGAAGGTGACGGTGACCTTGCGGATGCGCGGCACCGTGGTGCCGACTGGCTGAATCTCCTGAGTACCGATCAGTCCGACCGGAACGACAACGGCGCCCGTGGTCAGTGCCAGCCAGGCGACGCCGGTGCGTCCCTTGTAGAGGCGTCCATCGAGCGAGCGGGTACCCTCCGGGTAGATCGCGAAGGCACCCTCGGCATCGAGCACGGAACGGCCGGCGTCGAGTGCGACCTGGGCGGCCTGCCCGGCTCCGCGTTCCACTCCGATGGCGCCGATCGCGGTGAAGAAGGTGCGGGACACCCAGCCCTTGAAACCGGTTCCGGTGAAGTAGGTCGATTTCGCCAGAAACTGCACGCGGCGGGTGGCGACGAGCGGAATGACGATGCTGTCGATGAATGACAGATGGTTGCTCGCGAGAATGACGCGACCGGTCGCCGGGATGTTCTCACGGCCGATGATCTTCGGCCGAAACACGATTCGGGCGACGGGCGCCATGATGCCATAGCCGAGGAAATAGACGAATCCCGGGCGCTTGACCCGCTCCGGTTCGTCCTGCACGTCGTCAGGGGCGGCTTGCTCTTCACTGTCGATCGTGATGGTTTCAGCGTTGTCTTTGAGTTCTGCATCGGCACCAGTCACCCGTTGACACTACGCCACGACTGGCCAGCAACGAACATACGCCGCGCCCGGCACCTAGCATGGGGGTATGCGCAGAGTAATCATTCTCGGGTCTACCGGCTCGATCGGAACCCAGGCCCTGGACGTCATTCGCGCCAACCCAGAGCGGTTCGAGGTGGTGGGTCTGTCGGCCGGGCGCAACCGCGAACTGCTGGAGCAACAGGCGGCCGACTTCGCTGTCGACGACACCGCGCTCGGCGCCGACGAGGCCGAGCAGCTCGTTCGGGACGTCGAGGCCGATGTCGTGCTGAACGGCATCACCGGCTCGGTCGGTCTTGGCCCGACCTTGGCCGCGCTGAAGGCCGGGCGCACCCTGGCCCTGGCCAATAAGGAATCGCTGATTGTCGGCGGCGACCTCGTGAAGAAACTTGCTGCGCCGGGGCAGATCGTGCCGGTCGACTCCGAGCACTCGGCGATCGCGCAGGCACTACTTTCAGGAACAGCGGATGAGGTGCGTCGCCTCGTGCTGACGGCATCCGGTGGACCTTTTCGCGGTTTCAGTCGGGACCAGCTCGCCCGGGTGACCCCGGCGCAGGCGCTCGCGCACCCGACCTGGAACATGGGGCTCGTGGTGACCACGAACTCGGCGACACTAGTCAATAAGGGTCTGGAGATCATCGAGGCGCACCTGCTGTTCGACGTGGAGTACGACCGCATCGACGCCGTCGTGCACCCGCAATCCGTGGTGCATTCCATGGTCGAATTCGTCGACGGCTCGACGATCGCTCAGGTCTCACCCCCGGACATGCGGCTGCCGATTTCGCTGGGACTGGACTGGCCGAACCGGGTCGCCGCCGTCGGCGCCCCGATCGACTGGACCGTTCCGCACAGCTGGACCTTCGAACCGCTCGACGATGCCGCTTTTCCGGCGGTCGAGCTGGCTAAGCGGGTCGGCCGTAAGGGCGGCACCTATCCCGCGGTGTTCAACGCGGCCAATGAGCAGGCCGTGGCCGCTTTTCACGCCGGACGCATCGGATTTCAGGACATCGTCGACACGGTGCTGCGCGTGGTCGAATCCCACGAACAGGGCGGCGAACTCAGTCGGGAGTTGCTCGCCGAGGCCGAACGGTGGGCGCGTGCCGCCGCGGATCGGCTGATCGACCAGCGCTAGTTACCAGTCAGTCGTCCCGGACCTCACGCTGTTCTTTGGCCCGTTCCCTGGCGTCTTCCGCGGCTTTCTTGGCGGCTTCTTCGGCCTGTTCGGCGCGGTCCTTGGCGTTTTCGTCGTTCTGCTGCTGGGCAGCGGCTGCTGCCTCGGCCGCTGCCTGAGCTGCCGCCTCGGCGGCAACGGCGGCGGCGTCGATCTCAACGGTCAAGTCGCCCTGCACCAGATTGATCGCGGACTGAATCGAGGCCGAACGCTCGGCGCTGACCTGGCCGGAGGCGGCGGCCGTGCGCAGATTCGCCTGCATGGCGGTGAGCAGCGTCTGGGCGTTGCTGAAGTCTCCGGCGGCGGCGGCCTCGGTGATCGCCAGAATCTCGGTCTGCAAATTCTCGGCCGTTGCGGCCTGCAGGTCGACCGGGTCGGCCGTGCAGCCGGACAGTGGCAGGAGCAGCCCGACGGCCAGGGCCAGGGCTAGGGGCAGTCGCTTGCGTCGATTCACGGGTTCACGCTCTCCTGAAGCTCTTGAAGATGGGTGCCGAGGGTGCCGTCGACGGTCGGATAGTTCGGTGGCGCCACGGCGGGCGCCTCGGCTGGATTGATCAGGAACAGGGCTACGACGGCGAGGGCGATAAGGGTGAGCCCGCTTACGACCAGGACGAGCATTCGCCGGTGCGCGAGACGGCGCGGCTTGGCCGGGCGCGCAGCGGCGGTGCCAGTTGCGGGAGCGCTGGCGGGAGCATCCGCTTTCAGGATCTCGGTCGGAGCGGCAGCGGCACCCGGCAGCAACGGGGTCGGGTCGGGCGCGGCGACCGGCAACAACAGGGTCGCAGCGGGCGCCGGAGCCGGCAACAGCATGGTGGGCGCATCGGTGGCGCCGCCGGCGGCCAGCGCCCGCAGCAACCCGGCGGCGTCGGCCGCGGTCGGCCGGTCGGCGGGGTCGCGGGCGGTCATCGTGCGCAGAATGTCGGTCCAGTCGGCGCCGAGATCGTTTGGGATCTCCGGCTGGCGCTGCAGCCGAGCCATGGCCGATTCCACCGCGGTTCCCGGATAGGCGCGCGTTCCGGTGAGGCATTCGAGCAGCACCAGGCCGAGCGAATAGACATCCGTCGGCGCACCGATAGCGCCGCCAAGCGCCTGCTCCGGGCTGAGGTAGCTCGCCGTGCCGAGCAGCGACCCGGTCGCTGTCAGCCTGGTTTCATCGAGCAGCCGGGCGATGCCGAAGTCGGCCAGCTTGGCGTGCATGCCGCGGCCCGGAAACCCGGAGGGTGCCAGCAGCACGTTGGCCGGCTTGACATCCCGGTGGATGATGCCCCGCTCGTGAACGTAGTGCAACGCCTCGGCGAGGTCGGCACCCATGCCGGCCACGTCGACGCTCGGTACCGGGCCGTCTTCGATGCGGGTGCGCAGATCGGGGCCGTCGACGAGTTCCATCACGATGAAGGTGCGTGGGATGCCGTCGACCGTGGTGGTTCCGGCATCGTACAGGGTGACCAGCGCGAAGTGGTTCAGGCTCGCCAGGAGGGCGATCTCGCCGCTCTGGCGCTCGGGCTCAGTGCCACCGCCGTCGGCGCGAAACAGCTTGACGGCGACAAAGCGGCCCAGGGCGGTGTCGGTGGCCCGATAAACGGATGCCATCCCCCCGGTGCCGATCAGGCTCATGATGCTGAAACGGTCGGCTAACAGGCTGCCGACGGGGCCGAGAGTCGGCGGTACGGCTGGAGCGGGTGCTGAGAGCTTCTGCGTGGGCATGGTTTCGTGAGACAAGGGGACCTCCTGGTGCGTCCGACCTCTAGCCAACCACATGCATCCGCTTAGGGGGGAAGTTGGTCGGTACAGCCAGCCGCTTTGCAGCTTGATGCGGTTACTCTACGACAGTGGAAACCGTACTGCTGTTCATACTGGGCGTCACCATTGTCGTCGTCGGCCTCGCCCTCTCCATTGGCCTGCACGAAATCGGCCATCTGGTCCCCGCCAAGCTGTTTGGCGTCAAGGTCACCCAGTTCATGATCGGCTTCGGCCCGACGCTCTGGTCCCGCACCAAGGGCGAAACGGAGTATGGAGTCAAGGCCATCCCCATGGGTGGCTATATCGCCATGATCGGCATGTTCCCGCCGTCGAAGAAGGGCGGAGCGCCCCGCAGCACGACCACCGGGTTCTTCGATCAGATGGTGCAGGAGGGCGCGCCGGAGAAGAAGACGAGTGCCCTGTCGACCCTGGTCGACGACGCCCGCCAGGCGAGCGCCGAGACCATTGGCGAGGGTGAAGATCACCGAGCCTTCTACCAGCTGCCGGTCTACCAGCGTGTGATCATCATGCTCGGCGGGCCGACCATGAACCTGCTCATCGCGATCGTGATGTTCTCGATTTTGCTGATGGGATTTGGCTCCCCGCAGATCAGCACCACCGTCGGCAGCGTGAGCGAGTGCGTGCTGCCGGCATCGAGCGACCGCCAGACCTGCGCGGCAACCGACGAAGCCTCACCCGGAGCCGCCGCCGGCCTGCAACCGGGTGACCGACTGGTCAGTATTGGCGGAACCGCCATCGCGACCTGGGAACAGTCCACCGACATCATTCGTGCTTCAGCCGGACGCACCGTCGCGGTCGTCGTTGAACGTGACGGTGCCGAGCTTGACCTCTCGCTGACCCCCAAACTAACCGAACGCTACGTCTATACCGACGACAACGAAATCAAAACGGATGCCGCCGGCGATGCGATCACCGAGCAGGTCGGCTTCGTCGGCATCGGAGCAGCCGCCGAAATGGTGCCGCAGCCCGCAACCGCCGTGCTGCCCATGGTCGGCGACAACATTGCCAATGTTGCCCACCTGATCATCAACCTGCCCGACCGGCTCGTGGCCGTGGCCAACGCGGCGTTCGGGCCCGGGGAGCGCGACCTGAACGGACCGATCAGCGTGGTCGGCGTCGGCCGGGTGGCCGGTGAACTCGCCAGCATCGACACCATTCCGGTCGCCGACAAGGTCGCGAGCATGCTCGGCCTGCTCGGATCCCTCAATATCGCCCTGTTCGTGTTCAACCTGGTGCCCCTGCTTCCGCTGGACGGCGGCCACGTGGCCGGCGCGCTGTGGGAAGGTATCCGTCGATTCTTCGCAAGGCTGTTCAAGCGGCCAGACCCGGGGCCGGTCGACATGGCCAAGCTCATGCCGCTCACTCTCGTGGTCATCATTCTGCTCGGCGGCATGAGCCTGCTGCTGATCTACGCCGACATCGTCAAGCCGATCAACTTCTTCGGCTAGCAGCTACCGCGACAGCAGCAGCGCTTCACCCTGGCCGCCACCGCCGCATAGAGCCACCGCAGCCTTGCCGGTGCCGCGCCGGGCCAGTTCGAGGGCAGCGTGCAGCGCGATACGTCCGCCGCTCGACCCGATCGGGTGGCCGATCGCGATGCCGCCGCCGTGAATGTTCACCACGTCGGCACTGACGCCGAGCACCTTTGATGACTGGTGCACGACGGAGGCGAATGCCTCGTTGATCTCGACCAGGTCGAGGTCGGCGGCGGTCCAGCCCTCGCGCTTCAGGGCGTGCGCGATGGCATTGGCCGGCTGGGAGTGCAGGGAATTGTCGGGGCCGGCGACCTGGCCGCTCGCCTTGATCACGGCGAGCCAGGGCAGGCCGTGCTTCTCGGCCCAGGCGCGGCTGGTCACAACGACGGCGCTCGCGCCATCGCTCAGCGGGGCGGCGTTTCCGGCGGTGATGCTCCCAGCCGGGTCGAACGCCGGACGCAGCCGGCCGAGCGTCTCGGTCGTGCTCTCGGCGCGCACGCCCTCATCGGTGCTGATCACGAGTGGCTCACCCTTACGCTGCGGCACGCTGATCGGGGTGATCTCGTCGTGGAACACGTCGGCGGCGGCCGCTGCGGCGGCACGCTGATGCGAGGCTGCGGCGATTTCGTCCTGCTCGAGGCGGGTTTGGCCGAGCCGGGCGTTGGCGCGCTCGGTCGAGAGCCCCATCGAGAGCCCATCGAAGGCGTCAGTGAGTCCGTCGTGCGCGGCATGGTCGAGCGCCGACACGGTTCCGTAGTTCCAGCCCTGGCGGGAACCGGGCAGCAGGTGGGGCGCGCGGGACATGGACTCCTGACCACCGGCCACGACGACATCCGCTTCGCCGAGCCGCACCAGACGGGCGGCATCGACGACCGCGGCCAGGCCGGAGAGACACACCTTGTTGAGCGTCATAGCCGGTACATTCCACGGGATGCCTGCCGCGATGCTGGACTGCCGGGCCGGGTTCTGCCCGCAGCCGGCCTGCAAAACCTGCCCCATCAGCACGAAGTCCACCTGCTCCGGTGCTACTCCGGCCCGGGCGAGGGCGCCGGCAATGGCCGCCGTGCCGAGGTCAACGGCGGTGAGGGACGAGAGTTGGCCGTTCACGCGACCCTGCGGGGTGCGCGATCCGGCCAGGATTACGACGTCGGTTTCGGTCATCGGGACTCCTTTGTCGTGCATGTTTGATCGAGGTAATCCACTTAGCATATTGGGGCCCAGCGCGGATGCCTTCACCGACCTCGAACACGCAGCCGCGTTTCGGGAGACGCTGCCAGAACGGCTTGAGCGCTGATCTCGGGCGGCATTCAGCTTGCCCGCTGCGGCGACAACTAAGCTGAGCAGGTGGCTGCAATCAACTTGGGGATGCCCAAAGTACCTGAGGTACTCGCTCCCAGACGTAAATCCCGTCAGATCAAGGTCGGAAAGGTTTTGGTCGGTGGCGATGCTCAAGTGAGCGTGCAATCGATGACGACCACCCCGACCACCAACATCAACGCGACGCTTCAGCAGATCGCCGAGCTCACGGCGAGCGGATGCGACATTGTGCGCGTTGCTGTGCCCACCCGGGATGACGCCGAGGCCCTGCCTATTATCGCCAAGAAGAGCCAGATTCCGGTCATCGCGGACATCCACTTTCAGCCGAACTATGTTTTCGCCGCGATCGACGCCGGCTGCGCTGCCGTGCGCGTGAACCCCGGCAATATTCGCAAGTTCGACGACCAGGTCGGCAAGATCGCGGCGGCCGCCAAAGCCGCCGGGGTCAGTCTGCGTATCGGTGTCAATGCCGGTTCGCTCGAGCCGAGCCTGATGCAGAAGTACGGTAAGGCCACCCCGGAGGCGCTCGTGGAGAGCGCCGTCTGGGAGGCGAGCCTGTTCGAAGAGCACGACTTTCACGACTTCAAGATCTCGGTCAAGCACAACGACCCGGTGATCATGGTCAAGGCCTACCGCCTGCTAGCCGAACGGGGCGACTGGCCGTTGCACCTCGGTGTGACCGAGGCCGGTCCGAGTTTTCAGGGCACCATCAAGAGCGCCACGGCGTTCGGACTGCTGCTCGGTGAGGGCATCGGCGACACCATCCGCGTATCGCTCAGCGCCCCGCCGGTCGAGGAAATCAAGGTGGGCCTGCAGATTCTGCAGTCGCTCAACCTGCGCGAGCGCAAGCTCGAGATCGTCTCCTGCCCCAGCTGCGGCCGGGCCCAAGTGGATGTCTACAAGCTCGCCAACGACGTCACCGCCGGGCTTGAAGGAATGACAGTGCCGCTGCGGGTCGCCGTCATGGGTTGCGTCGTCAACGGACCGGGCGAGGCTCGCGAGGCCGACCTCGGCGTCGCAAGCGGAAACGGTCGCGGCCAGATCTTCGTGCGCGGCGAGGTCATCAAGACCGTGCCGGAGTCTGAGATCGTGAAGACCCTGATCGAAGAGGCCAATCGTCTCGCCGCCGAGATGCCTGCCGCTGAACTCGGCAGCCCCACGGTGTCCGTCGGCTCCAAGTAGTTCAGGACGCCGGATACAGATTGTGGCCGGACCGCAATAATGCCTCGGACATCGATACAACCCATCGAGACCGAACGGCTGCGGCTGGAACCGCTCGCCGTGGAGCACGCGCCGGCGATGGGCGCGGTGCTGTCCGACTCGAGGCTGTACGAATTCACCGGTGGCACGGCACCGACGAGAGCGCAACTCGAGTCTCGGTACGCTGCGCAGGCCGCCGGTCGCTCCGACGACGGATCCGAGTGGTGGCTGAACTGGATCGTCGTCGACCGCTCCACGGGCGATCCGACGGGGTTCGTACAGGCGACCGTCAGGCACGACGATGGAGCGCTCGTGGCCGACATCGCCTGGGTCATCTCGACCAGATACCAGGGGCACGGGATCGCCTCCGAGGCGACGCGGGCAATGGTCGACTGGCTCACGGGCCACAAGGTCGCCCGGTTCACGGCGCACATTCATCCGGACCATCAGGCCTCCAGCGCGGTAGCACGAAAACAGGGCCTGCACCCGACCGACACGCATGTAGACGGTGAAAGGCGCTGGGAATCCTGACTGAACCCGATGGGGGAGCGGATCGCGAGGCGCGCGTAAGGTAGACGGGTGCCTACACGTCTCTCCAACTACTTCCTCCGTACACTCCGCGAAGACCCTTCCGACGCCGAGGTGACCAGCCACCGCCTGCTCGTGCGGGCCGGCTACATCCGTCGCCAGGCCCCGGGCATTTTCGCCTGGCTGCCGCTCGGCCTGCGGGTGAAGGCCAAAGTGGAGCGCATCATCCGTGAAGAGATGACCGCGGCCGGCGCACACGAGGTGCACTTTCCGGCCCTGCTGCCGCGCGAGCCCTACGAGCTGACCGGCCGCTGGGATGAATACGGCGAGGGCCTGTTCCGCCTGAAAGACCGCAAGGGCTCCGACATGCTGCTCGCACCGACCCACGAAGAGGTCTTCGCGCTGCTCGTCAAAGACCTGTACAGCAGCTACAAGGACCTGCCGCTGTCGATCTACCAGATTCAGGACAAGTACCGCGACGAGGCACGCTCACGCGGCGGACTGCTCCGCGGCCGCGAATTCACCATGAAAGACGCGTACTCCTTCGACTACACCGACGCCGGCCTCGACCTGAGCTACCAGCTGCAGCGCGACGCCTACGAGCGCATCTTCAACCGGTTCGGCCTCGACTACGAGATTGTCCAAGCGGATGCCGGCGCCATGGGTGGCTCCAAGAGCGAAGAGTTTTTGCACCCCACCCCGGTGGGTGAAGACACCTTCGTGCGCAGCGTTGGTGGCTACGCGGCCAACATCGAGGCCTTTCGCACCCTCGTTCCGGCCGACAAAGATTTCAGCACCCTGCCCGCCGCGCAGGTCTTCGACACCCCGAACACCCCGACCATTCAGACGCTCGTCGACAAGGCCAACGCCGAGCACCCGCGCCTCGACGGTCGCGAGTGGACCGCAGCCGACACCCTCAAGAACGTCGTGCTCGCGCTCACGAACCTTGACGGCACCCGTGAACTCATCGGGATCGGTGTTCCCGGCGACCGCGAAGTCGACCTTAAGCGCGTCGAGGTCGCCTTCGCCCCCGCCGAGGTCGAGGCCGCCAACGAGAGCGACTTCGCCAAGAACCCCGGCCTGGTCAAGGGGTATATCGGCCCGTGGGGAGCAGCTGGCGCAGTGCTCGGTACCAAGTCGACCACCGGCATCCGTTTTCTGGTCGACCCGCGCGTGGTCGCCGGAACCGAGTGGATCACCGGCGCCAACGAAGCGGGCCGGCACGTGTTCGGCCTCGTTGCTGGCCGTGACTTCGCCATCGACGACGTGGTCGAAGCCTCCGACGTGCGCGCCGGCGACCCGGCCCCCGACGGAAGCGGCCCGGTCGAACTTATTCGTGGCATGGAAATCGGGCACGTGTTCCAGCTCGGTCGCAAGTACGCTGAGGTGCTCGGTCTCAAGGTTCTCGATGAGAACGGCAAGCTGGTCACGGTCACGATGGGTTCATACGGCATCGGCGTCACCCGCATCCTCGCGGTCATCGCCGAACTCAACAACGACGCAAAGGGCCTGATCTGGCCCGAATCGGTCACACCGTTCGACGTGCACGTGATCGCCACCGGCCGGGACGAAATCGTTTTTGACACCTCGGAGGCCGTCGTCGCCGCGATCGAAGCCACCGGCCGCGAGGTGCTCTACGACGACCGCCGCAAGGTCTCGCCGGGCGTCAAATTCGGTGACGCCGAGCTCATCGGCGTGCCGTGGATCGTCATCGTCGGCCGGGGAGCCGCCGACGGCATCGTCGAGCTGTGGAACCGCCGCACCGGCGACCGCGAGCAGGTCGACGTCGCCGACGTCGCCAGGCACTTCGTCTAAGGATCGTTTCATCGAGAACGGATGCTGCCGGCCAACTGAGCCGGCAGCATCCGTTCTGCAGCGAACCAGCGCTGAACCGAACCAGCGCTGAACCGAACCAGCGCTGAACCGAACCAGCGCTGAACCGACCCACCGCGGGGAGAATGGGTGACGGGACGTCGCAGATTCGGGTACCGTAGTATCCAGCCCGCTGCGCGGTTTCGCGGCGGCAAGATCTGAATAGAGGAGGCCGGCCATGGACATCGACCTCAGTGTTTTGCGGCTATTGGAGCGCGAAAAAGAGATTCCCTTCGAGGAACTCGTGCAAATCATCGAACAGGCGATTCTGACCGCCTATGTCAAGCACATCCAGCAAGACGTGTCGAAGCTGGAAGCTTCGAAGATTGCTGAAGCCAAGCACGATATCCAGGAAGTGCCCGAAGCGCGCGTCGTTCTCGACCGCAAGTCCGGGCACGTGGATATCTACATTCCCGAGCACGACGACGAGGGCAACGTCATCGGCGAAGCCGTCGACAACCCCACCGACTTTGGTCGCATCGCCGCATTCGCCGCCAAGCAGGTCATTAACCAGCGTCTGCGCGACCTGGCCGATGACGCCGTGCTCGGTCAGTTCAAGGGCCGCGAGGGTGACATTATCGCGGGAATCATTCAGCAGGGCCCTAACCCCCGCATGATTCACGTCGACCTCGGCACCATCGAAGCGATCATGCCGCCCGAGGAGCAGGTTCCCACCGAGAGCTACGTTCACGGCGCGCGCATTCGCGTGTTCGTGACGGCTGTCGGTCGTGGGCTCAAGGGCCCGCAGATCACCGTATCGCGCACCCACCCTTCGCTCGTGCGCAAGCTGTTCGCACTCGAGGTTCCCGAGATCGCCAGCGGAGTCGTCGAGATCGTCTCCCTCGCCCGCGAAGCCGGCCACCGCACCAAGATCGCCGTGCGCGCCACCGAACCCGGCGTGAACGCTAAGGGTGCCTGCATCGGCGAACTCGGCCAGCGCGTGCGCGCCGTGACCGTCGAGCTCAACAACGAGAAGATCGACATCGTCGACTTCTCGCCCGACCTCGCCACCTTCGTCGCGAGCGCTCTGTCGCCGGCCAAGGTGACGAGCGCCTACGTGATCGACGAGTCGATCAAGGCTGTGCGTGCCCTCGTGCCCGACTACCAGCTGTCGCTCGCGATCGGCAAAGAGGGCCAGAATGCGCGCCTCGCCGCCAAGTTGACCGGTGCGAAAATCGACATTCAGCCCGACAGCATTCTGGAGGATGCCGAATAGGGGGTACGATGAATTCCGTTAGAACGTGTATTGGCTGCCGTTCGCGCGCCCCTCGATCCTCACTTTTGCGGATCGTTGCTGGGAAATCAGAAGTTGTGGTGGATGAAACCGCCACAATCCCCGGTAGAGGTGCGTGGCTGCACGCCCTTGAAGCGTGCTTTCAGGATGCCGTAAGGCGCCACGCTTTCGGGCGTGCTTTTCGCGTGACCAGGTCACTGGACGCGAAACAACTAGAGAACAGGCTGAATTGGCTTATGGATAACTAATGAGCGGCTCGAAATGAGACCCGTCCGTTATTAACGGTCTGCCCCTTTCCGGGTGCAGACCCGGAACAGGAGAATTGTGGCTGCGAAACCACGCGTACACGAGATCGCTACCGAGCTCGGAGTCGACAGCAAGGTAGCCCTTGCTAAATTGAAAGAAATGGGCGAGTTCGTAAAAGGACCGTCTTCCAGTGTTGAACCGCCCGTAGCACGTCGCCTTCGCGCGGCGCTTCAGACGGAAAGTGCCGCAGCCAAGGCTGCCACCCCAGCGCCCGCCGCTGGTGCTGCTGCCACCCCGGCAACACCCGCACGTCCGAGCCACGGCGCCAAGCCCGGTGCTCGCCCAGGCCCCAAGCCGGCCGCCGAGCCGGTTGCTCCGGTCGTCGTAGAGACCCCGGCAGCGGATGCTGCGCCCGTACCGGTCGCGCCGCTCACCGTCGCCGAGCGCCAGGCCCAGGCCGCGGAGAAGGCTGCTGCTGCGGAGAAGGTTGCTGCTGCCGAGAAGGCTGCTGCCGCCGCGAGTGACAAGCCCAGCACCGACACCCCCGAAGCGAAGGCCACGGAAGGATCGGCTACGCCGGTCAAGCCGGGCATGCCTCGCCCGGGAGCTGCGCGCCCCGGCAACAACCCGTTTGCCAGCAACCAGGGCATGGGCCAGCGCCCAGCTCAGCCGCCGCGTCCGGGGAATAACCCGTTCGCGAGCGCACAGGGCATGGGCCAGCGCCCCGCAACACCCACCCCGAGCAACATTCCGCGCCCTCCGGCGCCGCGCCCCGGTGCCCCTCGCCCCGGTGGACCCGGCCAGGCGGCACGCCCGACCGGTTTCGGTCAGCGCCCAGGCGCCTTCCAGCGCCCCGGCGGCGCCCCGGGTGGAGCCGGTGGAGCACGCCCCGGATTCACGCGCCCCGGAGCTCCTGCCGGAGCCCCCGGCTTCGGCCCGCCCCGCCCTGCCGGCGGAGGAGGCGGAGCCGGTCGCGGTCGCGGCCCGGGCGGTGGCACCGCTGGTGCCTTCGGTCGCGGTGGCGGCAAGAACAAGGCGCGCAAGTCGAAGCGTACGAAGAGAGCAGAGTTCGAGCTGCGCGAGGCCCCGTCGCTGGGTGGAGTATCCGTACCCCGCGGCGACGGTGGCACCGTTGTTCGTCTGCGCCGCGGAGCATCCATCACGGACTTCGCCGACAAGATTGACGCGAGCCCCGGAAACCTCGTTACCGTGCTGTTCCACCTCGGTGAAATGGCCACGGCAACGGAGTCCCTCGACGAGGCCACGTTCGACGTACTCGGCAGCGAACTCGGCTACAAGATTCAGATGGTCTCGCCCGATGACGAAGACCGCGAGCTGTTGCTCGCGTTCGATATCGACATCGATCAGGAACTCGAAGACGAAACCGACGAGGACCTTGCGATTCGTCCTCCCGTCGTCACCGTCATGGGCCACGTCGACCACGGTAAGACCGCGCTGCTTGACGCGATCCGTAACGCCAAGGTTGCCGAGGGCGAGGCCGGTGGTATCACGCAGCACATCGGCGCTTACCAGATCATCACCGAGCACGAGGGCATCGACCGTGCCATGACCTTCATTGACACACCGGGCCACGAGGCGTTCACCGCCATGCGTGCTCGTGGTGCGCAGGTCACCGACATCGCGATCCTCGTGGTTGCCGCCGACGACGGCATCATGCCGCAGACGATTGAGGCGCTCAACCACGCCCAGGCCGCCAACGTGCCGATCGTGGTTGCAGTGAACAAGATCGACAAGCCAGGCGCCAACCCGCAGAAGGTGCGTCAGCAGCTGACCGAATTCGGCCTCGTTGCCGAAGAGTACGGCGGAGACGTCATGTTCGTCGACGTGTCGGCCAAGAACAAGACCGGTATCAAGGAAATTCTTGACGCCGTGCTCCTGGTCGCCGATGCCGCACTCGACATGCGCTCCAACCCGAACAAGGACGCCCGCGGTGTCGCCATCGAGGCTCGCCTGGACAAGGGCCGCGGCGCGGTGGCAACCGTGCTCATCCAGTCCGGAACGCTGCACGTCGGAGACTCCATCGTCGCCGGAACGGCCTACGGCCGCGTTCGTGCGATGGCCGACGAAAACGGCGTTGCCGTTCTCGCCGCCACGCCGTCCCGCGCGGTCCAGGTGCAGGGTCTGTCGAGCGTTCCCCGCGCCGGCGACACCTTCCTCGTCATCGAGGAAGACCGCACCGCCCGTCAGATCGCCGAGAAGCGTGAAGCCGCCGAGCGCAACGCACTGCTGGCCAAGGCCCGCAAGCGCATCAGCCTCGAAGACTTCACCCGTGCGCTCGAAGAGGGCAAGGTCGAGTCGCTCAACCTCATCATCAAGGGTGACGTTTCCGGTGCCGTTGAGGCCCTGGAAGAGTCGCTCCTCAAGATCGAGGTCGACGATTCGGTGCAGCTGCGCATCATCCACCGTGGTGTCGGTGCGGTCACGGAGAGCGACGTCAACCTCGCTACCGTCGACAACGCCATCATCATCGGGTTCAACGTTCGCCCGGACACGAAGGCCCGCGAGCGTGCTGCTCGCGAAGGTGTCGACGTGCGCTTCTACTCCGTCATCTACTCCGCACTCGAGGACATCGAGAGTTCCCTCAAGGGAATGCTCAAGCCCGAGTACGAAGAGATCCAGAGTGGTATCGCCGAAATTCGCGAGGTCTTCAGCTCGTCGAAGTTCGGAAACGTCGCCGGTGTCATCGTGCGAAGCGGTACCATCACCCGAAATGCCAAGGCTCGCGTTATTCGCGAGGGCATCGTGGTGGGGGACAACCTGGGCATCGAGTCGCTGCGCCGCTTCAAGGACGATGTCACCGAGGTCCGTACGGACTTCGAGTGTGGTATCGGATTGGGCAAGTTCAACGACATCCGAATTGGCGATGAGATCGAGACCATCGAAATGAAGGAGAAGCCGCGCGTCTAGCGTTGGTTTGGGGGTCGGGCTTCTCGCGAAGCCCGACTTCTGCATTGGGTCGGTCTTTTCATTGAGAACCGACCGTGGGTCGGGTCTCCGCAAATTTCCCCTTGAAAAGGAAAGAGAGCGGGGACCCCTACCCCGATTCCCTTTTCAAGGGGAAATTTGCGTCGACCCTCAGTTGGGTGCGCGGCATCCGTTTAATAAGGTGTTGAAAACACAGAATGATCCGGCGCTTCGGTGCCGGCTAACAAGGAGTAATGCAATGGCAGATCCGGAACGCGCCAGAAAGATGGCGGACCGCATTAAGGTCATCATCGCCAAGCGGCTGGAACGCGGCCTGCGCGACCCGAGGCTCGGGTTTGTGACCATCACAGACGTGAAGGTCACCGGGGATTTGCAGCACGCCTCGGTGTTCTACACCGTCTACGGCTCGATCGACGAGCGCACGGACAGTGCAGCCGCACTCAAGGCCGCCACCGGCCTGATGCGCAGCGAGGTCGGCAAGAACATCACTGCGAGGCTCACCCCGTCGATCGAGTTCATCGCCGACGGAATTCCCGAAAACGCCGCGCTCATCGATGACCTGCTGCGTGAGGCGCACGATCGCGACACCGCGACCGAGGACAGCAAGGGCACTGCTACCTATGCCGGCGATGCCGACCCGTACAAGAAGCCGCGCGACTACGACCTCGAAGACGACGAGGCCGACGAGGTGTCGGCTGACTCCGACGACTCCGCTGACTCCGACGACTCCGACGACTCCGACGCTGCGAGCACCGCGAAGCACTAGCGCCACCTTCGACCGGGCCCGGGCCCGGAAACTGGGCCCATGATAGGTCATGGGCCTGCTTTCCGGGCCCGGGCCGGGTCAGTTTAAGGCGGCGGGTTTACGGTGCTGGTGCTGGTGCTGGTGCTGGTGGGGCGGCAGGGTGCGGCGAGTGGATGGCGGGGGCGCGCTGGTAGCGCGCGAAACGGTAGGGCAGGCCGGTGCTGGAGTGGAGCCATCCGCTGGCTGGATTGGTGTTTACACGGGTCCAGTCGGGCGCAAGTGCTGGGGCGAGGGTATCGCCGGCGAACTGTTCGTCTATCTCGGTCAGCTCGAGGGTGTCGGCGTGCGGGAGGGCGAGGCGAAAGATCTCGGCGCCGCCGATCACCCAGGCCGGAGCAGCGGTAATCGCGATTGCGTCGTCGAAGCTGTGCACAACGGTTGCCCCGGGCGCGGCCCAGTCCCGTTGGCGCGTGATCACGACGTTGTGGCGGCCCGGCAGGGGACGGAAGCGTTCGGGAATCGAGTCCCAGGTGAGCCGGCCCATGATGACGACACCGCCACCGGTGATCGCGCGAAAAT
This sequence comes from Cryobacterium sp. TMS1-13-1, assembly GCF_004403125.1. Lineage (NCBI taxonomy): Bacteria > Bacillati > Actinomycetota > Actinomycetes > Micrococcales > Microbacteriaceae > Cryobacterium > Cryobacterium sp. TMS1-13-1. Next base: position 32,078 of record NZ_SOGX01000005.1, read on the forward strand.
GGGCGAGGTCCTCGGGCAGGTGCCAGGGGAGGCGGCCGTCGAAACCGATCACACCATTGCGGCTTTGCGCCCAGATCAGACCGATGCTCATGACATCCCGTCGGGCAGGGTGTAACCGTCGGGGGAGTCGACCGCCAGGCCGTCGGCCACGAGGCTGTGCAGCGCCCGCTGCAACTGGGCCGCCTCTGGCCAGAGCGAAGCAATCTCGGCTTCCGTTACGGCGCGGTGGGTGGAGCGCAGCTCGGCCATGATCAGGCCGCGTACCTGCCGGTCGCTGCCCGCGAACTTCTTCTGCACGGTCTTGCGCGTTCCGGTGAACTCGGGGTAGTCGGCGGCGCGCCAGGCACAGTCGTCCCGAATCGGGCAGATATCGCAGTGCGGGCTGCGGCTGGTGCAGACGACCGCGCCGAGCTCCATGATCGCTGCGTTGAACAGGGCGGCTTCGAGCGCGCTCTCGGGCAGCAGGGCACCCATCGCCTCGAGGTCACGCCCGCGGCTGGGCGGTGCCGGTTCTCCAGCGCCCGCGACGGCGCGGGCAATCACCCGCCGTGTGTTGGTATCGACGACCGGATGCCGGTGGCCATACGCGAACGCTGCCACCGCACGCGCGGTGTAGTCCCCGATCCCGGTCAGGGCGAGCAGCGCATCGATGTCGGAGGGGACGACGCCGCCGTGTTGCTCGGTGATCTGCACGGCCGCAGCGTGGAGCCACAGGGCGCGCCGCGGGTACCCTAGGCTGGACCAGGCGCGCACCGCTTCGCTCGGCGGCACCGCGGCCAGGTCGGCGGGTGTCGGCCACCGCGCGAGCCACTCCTGCAGCCGGGGAATGACCCGGTTCACCGGGGTCTGCTGCAGCATGAATTCGCTCACCAGAATGCCCCAGGCGCCGAATCCCTCGCGGCGCCAGGGCAGGTCGCGGGCGTTGGCCAGGAACCAGGCGTTGAGCGTGGTGCTGACATCAGCCGTCCTGCTGGCGGCCACCGCGCCCGGAACGGCCGCACGAGCTGCGTTGGCTCCGGTGCCGGCAGCTGTTGCAACGGGCACACCGGGCGCGTCCTGCGGCGCCGCAGTGCGATTCGAGGGCGCGATGTTCATCCGTTCTAATCTAGGCTCGTTTCATGAAGCTGGTTTCCACACCCCGGATCGAATTTCTACGCACCTTGGCCGCCGAGATTCTGCACAACTACGGCCGAGGTCGTACGATCATTGCCGTCGACGGCAGCGAGAAGGCCGGCCGCGTCGGCTTCGCCGACGACCTCGCGGCGGTGTTCCGCGAGAGCGAACACCCCACGTTTAGAGCCAGCCTGCGCAACTTTCAGCACTCACGCGCCGAGCAACAGCGACTCGGCGGAGACCGCCTCGATGTTTCCGAGCGGTTGTACCGGGTCGGGTACGACTACTCGGCGCTGCGCCGCGTACTGGTCGAACCCTTTCGCCTGGGTGGCAGTACCGGGTTCGTCACCGAGGAATTCGACCCCGACCGCGATGCCTGGATTCAACCGACCTGGCAGACCGCCCCGGCTGACGCCATTCTCATCGTCGACGGTGCCTACAGCAACCGACCGGAATTGCACGGGCTGTGGCTGTTCAGCGTACTGCTTGAATCGGAGCCAGGGAGCGACTCCGACCGGCAGTACCTCGCCGATGTGCGCCCGCGGGACCTGGTTTCGGCGGTCGTCGACAACACCAACGCCACCCTTCCGCGGCGGGTCTTGACCGACCGCTGCTAGTGGCTGGTGGCGGTGAGCTGATCGAACCGGGCCATGACTTGCGCCGGTTTCAGGAATTCCCGGCTGATCTCCACCTCGTGCACCAGCGCGGTCAGGAGCGCGTTGACCGGTGCCGGTCGTCCGGCCAGTTCGGCCTGGCGCACGACAGCGCCATTGAGGTGGTCGATTTCGGTCAGGTGGGCCCGCTTGATGCTCTGCAGGGTCGACCCCAGATTGGCGACCGGACCCATTTTTGCGCCCATGCGCAGCGGCAGGGTCTGTCCGAGAGCCACCGGCAGCCGCGCGAACACGCGCAGGCTGCGATCGCTCATCCCCTGCAGTGACCCAAAGGTGACGTGGCGGGCCATCCCCACCTGCACGGTCTCCTGCATGCTTTCGGTCAGGATTCGGCGCAGCGGTGCATCGGCGATGACCGCCTGCACGCTCAGCCCGGTGATGGCCGGCAGGGCGTTGAGCATGTTCACCACGAGCTTGGTCCACTGGGCGCCCACGAAGTCTTCGGCGGCGAGCGTGGGGAACGCCTCGTCCAGCACCGACTGCCAGTGCTGGGTGGCAGCATCCGCTTTGCCGTTGCCGCGACCGAGGTAGCTTGATGCTGCGGTGGTCACCCGCACGCGGCCCGGCCCGATGTAGTGCGCGGCAATGAGGGTGAGCAGGCCGAAGCATTCCGAGTTGGGCAGCAGATCCTGGGCGATTCGCACCCCGTCCAGCCCGTTCTGCACGACGATCACCGGTGAGCCGTCGAGCAGCTCGGCATTCTCGGCGATGGCGGCCGCGGCATCCTGCGCCTTCGTGCAGATGAGGGTCAGATCCGGCGTTTCGGTCAGAATCTCCCGCACCAACACGCGGCATTGCGCATCCCCGTAACCTCCGGTGAGTCGGATTCCGTTCTCTCGAATCAGCGACCTGGCAACCTCGCGGGCCGTGATGGTGAGATCGTGGCCGGCCCGCGCGAGCAGGGTCGCGAAGAGTCCGCCCAGGGCGCCGGCGCCGATCACAGCAATTCGCATAGCCCCAGCCTAGATCGCGTTTCGGGAGGGAGCGTTCCACGCTGATACCCTCATGGAGTGACTAGCGGCCTCCTCCTCATCGACAAGGCGCAGGGCTGGACCAGCCATGACGCTGTCGCCCGAACCCGGCGCCTGGCCGGGACCCGCAAGGTCGGCCACGCCGGCACCCTCGATCCGATGGCCACCGGCCTGCTCGTGCTCGGCATCGACAGCTCGACCCGGCTGCTCACCTTCGTAGTCGGGCAGGGCAAGGAATACCTTGCGACCATTCGTCTGGGGCAGTCCACCACGACCGATGACGCCGAGGGCGATGTACTCACTCGCGCACCGGGCGAACAGGTCGCCGCGATCAGCGCCGAAGCAGTCGTCGCGGGTATTGACAACCTCACCGGCGATATCAGCCAGCAGCCGAGTGCCGTCAGCGCCATCAAGGTCGACGGAAAACGGGCTTACGCCCGGGTGCGTGCCGGCGAAGACGTGCAGCTGCCGCCCCGACCGGTCACGGTGAGCGGTTTCGACCTGCTCACGAGCACGCCTGGCGACGGTTTTCTCGACCTCGAGGTGCGGGTCGAGTGCAGCTCCGGTACCTATATTCGTGCCCTCGCCCGTGACCTCGGTGTGGCACTCGGCGTCGGCGGCCACCTCACCGTGCTGCGTCGCACGAGAATCGGCCCGTTCCGCATCGAGAACGCGGCCACGCTCGAGCAGGTCGATGTCGTCGCCAACCTCATTTCTCCAGCAGATGCCGCCACCCGGCTGCTGGCACGCCTCGACCTGTCCGCAGAGCAAGCCATCGACCTCAGTCATGGAAAACGCATCACGGTGGAGAAAGACGCCACCCGCACCGGTCCGGTCGCCGCCATTGCGCCGGACGGGCGCCTGGTCGGATTGGTCGAGTATCGCGGCGACCAGGCCAAGTCGCTGCTGAACTTTCCGCCAGATCTCCCGACCGCCACCGAACCGGAACAGAGCTCATGATCGAATGGTTTACCTGGCTGCAGCTCGGCATCGCCGTGCCCGGCGGAGTGCTCTGTGTCATCCTCGGCTTGCTCGGCCGCAAACCCACCGACCTCACCATGGGCGCGGCCGCCCTCGTCGAGTTGCTGCTCATCGTGCAGCTCGCTGCCGCGATCGCGGCGCCACTGGCCGGCAACGACGCCACTGGCAGTCTGCTTGAGTTCTATACCTACCTGGTCAGTGCCATTGCGCTGCCGGTCGCGGCCGGATTCTGGGCGCTGGTCGAACGCAGCCGCTGGAGCACCGTCATTCTCGGCGTGACCTGCCTGTCGGTCGCGGTCATGCTCTACCGCATGAACCAGATCTGGAACGTGCAGGGGAGCTGACCCGGTTCCGGTAGCCCCGCGGAAGCTGCAATAATTATCGAGCAATGAAAACAGAGCGATGACAGAATCCCCGACCGAGAAGTCCGCCGCCGCCGAGCGGGTGAGCGGCATCGGTCGACTCCTCATCGCCGTTTACGGCGTGCTGGCCCTCGCCGCCACCGGCCGCTCCTTCGTACAAATCATGCGGGCCTTTGATGAAGCCCCGCTCGCGTATTCCTTGTCTGCTCTTGCCGCGGTGGTCTATATCGTGGCCACGGTGGCCCTGACGCGGCGCAGCATTCGCTGGTATCGCATCGCCTGGATCACGATCAGCTTTGAACTGCTGGGCGTACTCGTCGTCGGTACCCTGAGTCTGGTTGATCCGGCGCTGTTCGAGCACGCGACCGTCTGGTCGATCTACGGCAGCGGATACCTCTTCATTCCCCTCGTGCTGCCCCTGCTGGGCATGTGGTGGCTCGCCCGCCACCGCGTCGCGTCGGTGAGCGAGGGTCGCCCATGAAGATTCTGAACGGCGTCGAGTCCGTGCCGAGCGACTGGCCCGACTCGGCCGTGAGCATCGGCAAGTTCGACGGCGTCCATGCCGGACACCGGGCGGTCATCACCGAGCTCCAGAGCGTCGCCGAGCGCGAACAGCTGGCGGCCGTCGTCGTGACGTTCGACCGGCATCCGCTCGCCCTGCTCTCGCCGCAAAACTGCCCGAGCACGCTGGTCAGCGCGGAGCAGAAACTCAACCTGATCGCCGAGACCGGGATCGACGCGACCCTGCTGCTCGAGTTTAACCACGCCCTGTCCAGCCTTCCGCCGCGCGAGTTCATCGAAAACATTCTGGTCACCGCCCTGCACGCCCGTTTCGTGCTCGTCGGTCGTGACTTTCGGTTCGGAGCCAAGGGGGCCGGCGACGTCGCCCTGCTGAGGCAACTCGGCCTCGAATTCGGCTACACCGTCGGACTGATCGACGATGTGAAACCAGACGGGGAACGCCGGGTCTCGTCCACCTGGATTCGCGAATTGCTCGGTGCCGGTGCGGTGCGCGACGCCGGAGACCTGCTCGGGCATCTGCCGACCGTGCGCGGAATGGTGGTGCACGGCGCAGCCCGCGGTCGCGAACTGGGCTTTCCCACCGCGAACCTGTCCACCGATTCCGAGGGTCTAATTCCGGCCGATGGCGTCTATGCCGGTTGGCTGACGGATGCCGGTGCTCGCTACCCGGCGGCGATTTCGGTTGGCAACAATCCCACCTTCGACGGGGTGGCGCAGAAGCAGGTCGAGGCCTACGTGCTCGATGAGACCGAGCTGGACCTGTACGACCGTGTGGTCGACGTCGCGTTCGTTGAACGGATTCGCGGCATGGTCGCCTACGCCGGCATCGACCCGCTGATCGAGCAGATTCGCGACGACGTGGCGCGGGTGCGCACGATCCTGGGCCCGTAAATCCGGGCCTGGTTTAGTCCAGTCGGAGCCGGTTACCGACGGCGAACCAGGCGGTCGCGCCAAACACCGGGGCGAGCAGCACCGCCAGAACCCAGTTGGTGCGCTTGGTCGGACACAGGTGTGCGGCCCGCCCGATCTGCACCATGGCGACGAGGGAGTCGTTGCCCCCGGGTATTCTGGAAACTCACGCATTTCCCGGGGGATCCAATGTCACAACAAGTACGAGCGGTCGAAACGCGCGCCGCGATAATTCGCGGTGCAGCAGCGGCCTTTGAGCAGCGCGGTTACGGGAGCACGTCCCTTGCCCAGGTCAGCGGTGCGGCTGGCGTCACCAAGGGGGCCCTGTACTTCCACTTCGATTCCAAAGAAGCCCTCGCCGTCGCCATAATCGACGCGCAGCACGCGGCGTCGGCGGCGGCCGGGCAGAAGCTCCTCGATGACAACTATCCCGGTTTGCACGCCCTCGTCTCGATGTCCTACGAGCTCGCCCGGCAGCTCCGCGAGGACCTCGTCGTGAGCGCCGGCATCCGTTTAACCATCGAAGCGGTGAATTTTTCCACCCCGGTGGCCGGTCCGTACCTTGACTGGATGGTCGCCTGCGAGGAATTCCTCCGCCGGGGGATCGCCTCCGGCGACGTCAACCCAAAGCTGGACGTCCGCGCGGCCGCGCACTTCTGCACCGCTGCCTTCACCGGCGTGCAGGTCGTCTCCGACGTATTGACCAAGCGGGCCGACATTGACCAGCGCCTCACCGAAATGTGGGCCATGCTTCTGCCGGCCCTCGTTGCTCCGGGCCGCTGGGAGGACCTGAAAGACCTACCGGAGCGCATTCGGCGGGAGCGCGCGGGGCTGTAGCCGTCGCATCCGCTCGGCTGACCATCGCCCCTATACTGACCGAGTGACTACCGCAACCCCCAGCCCCCTCTGGCCGGGACGCGGCCTGGCCCTGCTGGGCATTATTCTGGTCGCTGCCAATCTCCGCAACGCGGTGACTGCCCTCTCGCCCATCGTCGCCGAGATCAACGTCGATATTCCGCTCGGGGTGGTAGCTCTCGGCGTGCTCGGCATGCTTCCGCCGGTCTGCTTTGCCCTGTTCGGTATCTTCACCCCCATGATCACCCGCCGCCATGGCCTCGAACTGCCCCTCGTGCTCGCTCTCCTGGCGATTCTGGTCGGTCATTTCACTCGCGGGTCATCCGGCTCGATCACCATGCTCATTATCGGCAGTGTCATCGCCTTCGCCGGCCTCGGCGTCGGCAATGTGCTCCTGCCACCGCTGGTCAAGAAGTACTTTCCGGACCGGATCGGCCTCGTCACGTCCCTCTACGCCACAGTGATGTCGCTGAGCACCCTCGTTCCTCCGCTCATCGCCGTTCCGGTAGCGGATGCCGCGGGCTGGCGAATCTCGCTCGGCATGTGGATGCTGCTGGCTCTGCTGGCGCTGGTGCCGTGGATCACGATGCTCGTGCGGCACCGCACCGAGCAATCGCCGAGCCCCGTGGTCGATGAGGCCGATGCGGCCATTCTCGGTCGACTGTGGCGATCCTCGATCGCCTGGGCCATCGCCGGCGTGTTCGCGACCTCGTCGCTCAACGCCTACGCCATGTTCGCCTGGCTGCCTCAGCTCCTCGTCGAGACCGCGGGGGTGACTCCGGGCGAGGCGGGGACGCTTCTCGCGGTCTACGCCGGCATGGGAATCCCGTGCGCCCTGATCATTCCGATCCTCACCGCCCGCTTGAAAAATATCGGCCCGCTCGTCTACGTGGGCGTATTCGCGTTCGTGATCGGCGATCTGGGGCTACTGTTCCTGCCGGCGACCCTGACCTGGCTCTGGGTGTCGCTCGCCGGCCTGGGACCCATGTTTTTCCCGCTGGCTCTCGTGCTCATTAATCTGCGCACCCGCACCCATGCCGGTGCGGTCGCGCTCAGCAGCTTCGTGCAGGGCATCGGTTACACCCTCGGTGCCCTGGGCCCGCTGGTTTTCGGCCTGTTGCACGAACTGAGCGGTGGGTGGACCTGGCCGCTGGTCTTCCTCCTCGTAACGGCGCTGGTCGTGCTCGTCGCTGGAGCGGTGATCGGTCGACCGCACATGCTCGAAGACGACCTGGCACGCTCCCGCTGAGCCAGCCGGCTACGGCACCAATTCCGCGCGGTGAATCAGCGCAGCGGCGCCGATCAGCGGGCCGTCGCCCGAGAGGGTCGAGTGCACCACGCGCACCCGGGTGGCGTAGGCGAATTGCACGCGTTCCAGGATCGCTGCGCGAGCGAAATCCAGCAGGTCGGGGGTGACATTCGAGAAGCCACCACCGATGGCGACCACGTCGAGGTCGAGCAGCGTCGCTGCCGAGGCGATCGCCTGGCCGAGGGCCCGACCGCTGCGCTTTACGGCAAGAATCGCGATCGGGTCGGCGGCCGCGTAGGCCGCCGCCAGGTCCTCGCCGGACTCGCCGGTGAAGCCCTGAGATCTGGCCCAGGCGACGGTTTTCGGCCCGGAGGCGATCGCCTCGATGCAGCCGGTTCCGCCGCAGGCGCAGGCATCCAAGAAGCCGCCGACCTCGATGTGGCCGATATGACCGGCATTTCCGGTGGGACCGGACACCGTGATGCCGCCGAGAATCAGGCCGCCGCCGACACCGGTCGACACGATCATGCCCATCAGGTTGTCGACTCCGCGGCCCGCGCCCACCCAGTGTTCGGCCAGGGTGATGCACAGGCCGTCCATGCGCAGCCGCACATCCAGACCGGGAACCAGCTCGGCCACGAGCTCCTGGAGCCCGAACTCGCGCCACACCGGCAGATTGAGCGGCGATACCGCCCCCGAGTTCAGGTGAATCGGCCCGGCACAGCCAATGCCGACGCCGATCAGCGGATAGCCCGGCGGCACGCTCGCGAGGGTTGCCAGAATGACAGTTCTGACAGCGGATGCGAGCTGCTCACTGGTCGCGCTGGCCCCGGTCGGCGCGCGGTGCCGACTGCTTGGAAGCACCGTACCTCGGTCGTCCACGAGTGCAGCGTCGACCTTGGTTCCTCCAACGTCGACGGCGAGAACGTACTCGAGAGCTTCATTGGCGCGCATGCTCTGATCGTATGGGATGGGTTCGCTCAACGCGCCCAGCGGAGGCTCCTGCTCAAAAGAGCAAGATTGCCTACAGCTGTTGATTCGCGCGTCGGGCCCACGTAGGCTTGACTCAACCGATTGGACCGCGAACCGTATATGAGCGACACCGACGAACTCCTCTCCATCCGCGCGGCCGAGCTGTACTACGAAGAAAACCAGACCCAGGATGAGATCGGCGTGATTCTGCGACTCACCCGATGGAAGGTCGGCCGGCTGCTCGCGAGCGCCAAGGCGAACGGCTTCATCCGCATCGAAATCGTGCACCCGCGCGCCCGCCGGCTGCCGATCGAACGACGGCTGCGCGAATCGACCGGTCTGACCGATGCCATCGTGGTGTCCTCCGCCGGGGTGTCGAGCGACGCCGAGCTGCAGTCGCGCACCGCGCAGGCCGCCGCCGACTATCTCACGAGCCTCCGCCCGATTCCGCGCACCCTCGGCATCAGCTGGGGTCGCACCCTGCACGACGTGTCCCTGCACCTCAAACAGGGCTGGGCGCCGGGGGTGAACGTGGTGCAGATCAACGGCGGCGTCAGCCTGAATCAGCGCACCGGCACCGCGGCATCCACTGCGGTGACCATCGCGCACAAGGCCGACGGCTCGGCCACCCTGCTGCCGAGCCCCGCCATCTTCGAACGTCTCGAAACCAAACAGGCGATGGAAGCCGACCGCACGGTTGCCGGGGTGCTCGCCCTGGCCCGCAACGCCCAGGCCTACGTCTTCAGTGCGGGGCAGGCGGATGCGAATTCCGCCCTGGTCGACAGCGGCTACCTGACGGTCGCCCAGATCGACGATCTCGTGGCGCGCGGCGCCGTCGGCGACGTCGTCGGCCGCTACATCGACCACAACGGCCGAATCGTCGACCCCGAACTCAACGAACGCACGGTCGGCATCCAGCTCGACCAGTTGCGCCGCGCCCCGCTCACCATCGCCGTCATCTCCGGACGCTCCAAACACGCCATCGCCCGCGCCGTCGTGCGCAACGGGCTGTGCACCGTTCTGGTGACCGACGAAGACACCGCGAACGCCCTCCTCCAAGACTGAACATCTGTGACCCATAACACCAGTGCCACCGCACAGCACGCATATGCCCAGAAGGACACCCCATGACCAGTAGCCCCTTGGCCACCTACCAACCCGATCAGCGCGCCGCCTCGTTGATCGGCGGGGAGGCCACCGACGCCAACCTGCGCCGGTACCTGCACGGCATCCCCGGAATCGACGCCGTCGGCCTCGAAGCCCGCGCCGCCGACCTCGGCACCCGCTCGATCAAGACCAGCTCCAAGCGCTGGGCGATCGACACCATCATCGGACTGATCGACCTCACCACCCTCGAGGGCGCCGATACCCCCGGCAAGGTGCGTTCACTCGTCGCCAAGGCGCTGGTACCCGACCCGGGCGACCCCGGCTGCCCGCGCGTCGCCGCGGTCTGCGTCTACGGCGACATGGTCGGCACGGCCGTCACCGCGCTCGGCTCCGCCCACGCCGCCGGCGGCACCGAGGGAGTCAACGTGGCCGCCGTCGCCACCGCTTTCCCCAGCGGCCGCGCCTCGCTCGCCATCAAGCTCGCCGATGTGCGCGACTCGGTCGCCGCCGGCGCTGACGAAATCGACATGGTCATCGACCGTGGCGCCTTTCTGGCCGGCCGCTTCGGCCAGGTCTACGACGAGATCGTCGCGGTGAAAGACGCCTGCCGCCGCGCCGACGGATCGGGGGCCCACCTCAAGGTGATCCTCGAGACCGGCGAGCTGAACACCTACGACAACGTGCGCCGCGCCTCCTGGCTGGCCATTCTGGCCGGCGGCGACTTCATTAAGACCTCCACCGGCAAGGTCGCCCCGGCCGCAACGCTGCCGGTGACGCTGTCCATGCTCGAGGTCGTGCGTGACTGGCACCGCCTCACCGGCGTGCGCATCGGCGTGAAGCCGGCCGGCGGCATCCGCACCTCGAAGGACGCCATCAAGTACCTCGTGACCGTCGCCGAAACGGTGGGAGAGGAGTGGCTCGTGTCGCACCTGTTCCGCTTCGGTGCCTCCAGCCTGCTGAACGACGTGCTGTTGCAGCGCCAGAAGATGACGACCGGGCACTACTCCGGCCCCGACTACGTGACGATTGATTAGGAACGACCATGAAATTTCTTGACTACGCTCCGGCCCCCGAGTCGCAGGCACTGCTGGGCCTCAAAACCGACTATGGCCTGTTCATCAACGGTGACTTCACGGCTGGCCGCGGCACCCCGTTTCAGACCATCAACCCGGCCACCGAACAGCAGATCGCCATGATCGCGACCGCCAACGAAGCGGATGTCGACGACGCCGTCTCGGCCGCCCGGCACGCCTACGACGGGGTCTGGTCCCGTCTGTCCGGCAGCGACCGGGGCAAGTACCTGTTTCGCATCGCCCGCCTGGTGCAGGAACGCGCCCGCGAACTCGCCGTCGCCGAAACCCTCGACAACGGCAAACCGATCAAAGAGACCCGCGACGTCGACATTCCCCTCGTCGCCGCCTGGTTCTTCTACTACGCCGGCTGGGCCGACAAGCTCGATCACGCCGGAGTAGGCCCGAACCCGGCCTCGCTCGGCGTTGCCGCCCAGGTCATCCCGTGGAACTTTCCGCTCATGATGCTCGCCTGGAAGATCGCCCCCGCCCTCGCCGCGGGTAACACCGTCGTGCTCAAGCCCGCCGAAACCACCTCGCTCACCGCGCTGTTGTTTGCTGAGATTCTGCAGCAGGCCGACCTGCCCGCCGGTGTCGTGAACATCATCACCGGTGATGGCAGCACCGGGCAGACGCTGGTCAACCACCCCGGCGTCAACAAGGTCGCCTTCACCGGGTCGACCTCGGTCGGGCGGGCCATCGCCCGTTCGGTCGCCGGAACCGACAAGAAGCTCAGCCTCGAGCTCGGCGGGAAGGGCGCCAACATCGTCTTCGATGACGCCCCGATCGACCAGGCGGTCGAGGGCATCGTGCGCGGCATCTTCTTCAACCAGGGCCACGTCTGCTGCGCCGGCAGTCGCCTGCTCGTACAGGAAAGCATCCACGACGACGTCATCGACCGGCTCAAGCGCCGCATGCAGACGCTGCGCCTGGGCGACCCGCTCGACAAGAACACCGACATCGGCGCCATTAACAGTGCAGAGCAGCTCGCCCGCATTCGCGAACTGTCCGAGCTGGGTCAGCAGGAGGGCGCCGAACGCTGGAGCACCGACTGCGTCATCCCCGAGAACGGCTTCTGGTTCGCGCCGACCATCTTCACCAACGTGTCGACCAGTCACCGCATCGCCCGTGACGAGATCTTCGGCCCGGTGCTCTCGGTGCTCACCTTCCGCACCCCGGCCGAGGCCATCGCCAAGGCGAACAACACCCCGTACGGTCTCTCCGCCGGAATCTGGAGTGACAAGGGCAGCCGCATCCTGGCCGTCGCCGACAAGCTACGCGCCGGCGTGATCTGGGCGAACACCTTCAACCAGTTCGATCCGTCGAGCCCGTTCGGCGGCTACAAGGAGAGCGGCTACGGCCGTGAGGGCGGCCGCCACGGCCTCGCTGCCTATCTCAAGCCCGCCGTGCGCACCGGCTCGCGGTCCGCCGCCGCCGTTGTGCAGCAGAATCCCGCCACCAAGAAATCAGCATCTGCAAAGAAGGCCGCCAAGTGAACCGCCTCGCCATCCCCAAGACCTACAAGCTGTACATCGGCGGCAAGTTTCCGCGCAGCGAATCCGGCCGCGTCTATGAGGTGCTCTCGCACAAGGGCGAGTTTCTGGCCAACGCAGCGAAGGGCAGCCGCAAGGATGCCCGCGACGCTGTCGTTGCCGCTCGCAGCGCGCTCGGCGGCTGGGCCGGCGCCACGGCCTACAACCGCGGCCAGGTGCTGTACCGCATCGCCGAACTGCTCGAGGGCCGTCGGGCGCAGTTCATCGACGAGATCATGAGCAGCGAGGGCGTCAATACCGCCGTGGCGAGCGCCCAGGTCGACGAAGCCATCGACCGCTGGGTCTGGTACGCCGGCTGGGCCGACAAGTACGTGCAGGTTGCCGGCAATGCCAACCCGGTCTCCGGCCCGTTCTTCAACTTGTCCGTGCCCGAACCCACCGGCGTCGTGGCGATCATCGCGCCGCAGGGCACCGAATCGTTCCTCGGACTGGTCAGCGCCATCGCCCCGGCCCTCGTCGCTGGGAACACCGTCGTCGTCGTCGCCAAGGAGAGTGCGCCGCTGTCTGCGATCAGCCTCGGCGAGGTGCTCGCCACGAGTGATGTGCCTGGTGGAGTGGTCAACATCGTGACCGGTTCGCCAGCTGAGATCGCGCCCTGGCTGGCCAGCCACGCCGACGTCAACGCCCTCGACCTCGTCGGAGCCGGCGACCTGGATTGGGTCGAGCTGCAGATCAGCGCCGCCGACACGCTCAAGCGGGTGCTCCCGCCCGAGACGGGAACGGATGCCGCAGCACCAGCGCTGTCCCGCATCCTCGCCTTCACCGAACTGAAGACGGTCTGGCACACCAAAGCTATTCTCTGAATCGGTTCCGGGGCACTCAGCGGGGGGTCAAGCGGACGGGATAAACTCCGCCGCATGATCTCACGCAGAGCACTTGTCACCGGTGCGACCGGCTACATCGGCGGACGCCTCGTACCCAAACTCCTCGAAGCCGGCTTCACGGTGCGCGTGCTCGTGCGCAGCCCGTCGAAGCTGCGCGATGTGCCCTGGTCCGACCAGGTCGAAATCGTGCAGGGCGACCTCGGCGACGCCAAATCGGTGCAGTCCGCCTGCGCCGACATTGACGTGCTCTACTACCTCGTGCACTCGATGGGTGCGGCCGGTGATTTCGAGAAGACCGAGCACATCGCCGCCGAAAACGTTGCCGAGGCCGCCGCTGCAGCGCACGTGTCGCGCATCGTCTACCTCGGCGGGTTGCATCCAGACACACAGACGCTTTCGGCCCATCTGCGCTCCCGCATGGAGGTCGGCCGCATCCTGCTCTCCAGCGGTGTACCGACCGCGGCCTTCCAGGCCGGCGTCGTCATCGGCTCCGGTTCGACCTCGTTCGAGATGATCCGCCACCTCACCGATGTGCTGCCGTATATGCCGGCGCCGAAATGGGTGCGCAACAAGATCCAGCCGATCGCCGTGCGTGACGTGCTCTACTACCTGCAAGCTGCGGCCGACCTCGCCCCCGAGGTGAACCGCACCTTCGACATCGGCGGCCCCGACGTGCTGCGCTATGGCCAGATGATGAACGGCTACGCCCTCGAAGCCGGCCTCAAACAGCGGGCGATCGCCGCCCTGCCGGTGCTCACCCCGTGGCTCGCCTCCCAGTGGGTGAACCTGGTCACACCCATTCCGCGTAACCTCGCCATTCCCATCATCGCGTCGCTGCAGTATGACTGCGTCGTGCACGAGAGCAATATCGATCAGTACATTCCGCGGCCGGAGGGCGGCCTCACCGGCTACCGGCGCGCGGTGCGCCTGGCGTTGGGCCGCATGCGCGACGGCGACGTCGAGACCAGCTGGCGCAACTCCTCGATCGAGGGCGCTTCCAGCAACCCGCTGCCGAGCGACCCGGACTGGGCCGGCCACGCCGTCTACACCGACCTGCGCGAGAAGACCACCCCGGCCGAACCGGCCGCACTCTGGCGGGTCATCGAGAGCATCGGCGGTGAGAACGGCTGGTATTCCTTCCCGCTGGCCTGGGCCGTGCGCGGCCTGATGGACAAAGCGGTCGGCGGGGTCGGCCTGCGCCGCGGCCGCCGCAACCCTGACCACCTGCACACCGGTGAGGTGCTCGACTTCTGGCGGGTGGAGCGGATCGACCACGGCAGCTTTCTGCGGTTGCGCGCCGAGATGCGCGTTCCCGGGCGGGCCTGGCTCGAAATGAGCGTCACACCGACGGATGCCGGCGGCTCGCTCTATCGGCAGCGCGCGGTGTTCTTTCCCCGCGGCCTCGGCGGTCGGCTGTACTGGGCGGTTATTTTTCCGTTCCACGGCATCATCTTCGAGGGCATGGCGACCCGCATCACGGCCGTGGCTGCGGCGGAACGCGAAGCCGAGGCGGAGCATCCGCTGGCGTCGGCTGCACGCTCCGACGAGGACTGAGCAGCAGTAGAACGTGCGTATACTCTGGGAATTCTGGCGACTCTGCCCGGTTCGGGGCATGATGGAGAGCGGATAGGAGGCCTACTATGACAGTTTCACTCGCCTTTCTGGGCGACGGCCTCACCGCGAATGGTCAGTGGGAAGAGTGGTTTCCCGAGTACGAGGTGCACAATCTCGCTGCCAGCGGTAATACCACCGATGAGATTATTTCACAGCTTGATCAGGTGATTGAGTTGCGGCCCGACGCCATTGTGATCGGGGTCGGCACCAACGATCTCGGCTGGCGCAAATCCGACGAATATGTCGTGCGCAACCTCGAAACCATCCTGCACACGCTGCGCCGTGCCCTGCCGGAGACCCGCATCATGGTGCAATCGGTGCTGCCGCGCGACCGGGACTTCGCCGGCACCATCCGCTCGATCAACCGACACGTCTGGCAGTACGCCCCCACCCAGCACGTGCAATACCTCGACCTGTGGCCGGCCCTGGCCCTGCCAGACGGTGAACTCGACCCGACCTTCGGCATCGACCGGCTGCACCTGAACGCGGCCGGCTATGCCGCGTGGCTGGCCGAGTTGCGGCCGGGGCTGGAGATGCTGTTCGAGCGACCGCCGTCGACGACGTCGATTCCGATTCAGCACGCCTGAACTGTTCGGGACTGAACTGTTCGGGACTGAACTGTTCGGGACTGACCCGCGCGGCGGGCGGCTCAGTGCGGCTCGGTAGAGTGGACTCATGCTCCGATCGGTTCGCCCCGCACGTGTCCTGACTCTCGGTGGGCTGGTCGTCGGTGCCGCGATGATCGGTGCTGTCATCGGCGGAGTCGTTCTCGCAGCGGCTCCACCCGCGCAGGCCGCAGTGCCCGCCCTGACCGTTCGTCAGGACGTCAACGACTTCAGCTTTGACTCCTTCGACGCCGAGTATGAACTGGCCCGGGATGACGACGGTCGGTCCACCCTCACGACCGTGGAAACGGTTGTCGCCCGGTTTCCCGACACCGACCAGAACCACGGCATCCGCCGGGCCATCCCCACCCGGTATGAGGGCCACCCCACCGACATCGTGATCGACAGCGTCACCGACGAAAACGGCACGCCGCGTTCGTTCGACACCGACACCACGAGTGAAGACCGTGACCAGGAATTTCTCGACGTGACGATTGCCACCGACGAATTCGTGCACGGCGTAGCGACCTACGTGATCAGTTATCACCAGTCCAACGTGGTCCTGTACCCCTCCGACGCGAACACCGAGGAGTTCTACTGGGACGTCAACGGCACCGGCTGGGACCAGAGCTTCGGCCTGGTGACCGCGACGGTGCGCGTCGATCCGGAGCTGGTGGACCACCTGGCGGCGGACGTGTTCTGCTATCAGGGAGCGGAGCGCACGGACCAGCCGTGTGACGGCATCCGCTTGACCGGATCGGCCGCTGAACCGACCGTGTCGGCGACGGCCACCGATCTGGGGGCGCGGGAGAATCTCACGGTCGTGGTGCAGTTCGAGCCGGGCACCTTCGTGCCCCGCGACGACTCCTTCGCCGCCAACGCCTGGCCGGGCATCGCTCTGGTCGCGGCGATTTTCGGGCTGCTGACGGCGCTCGTCGCCGGAATCCTGCGGGCCACCCGCTGGCGCGCTGCGCCGGGCCGGTTCACCATGATCGCCGAATACCTTCCGCCGCGGGGCGTGAATCTGCTCACCTCCGGTGACGTTGTCGGTGCCGCAGCCAAGGCGATGGCCGCACAATTCATCAGCTTCGCCGTGCGCGGTAACGTGCGCATTCTCGATGCCGACGACAAAAAAAATCACTTTCTGCTGGAATTCGTGCACGCCGACGGCGTCGATGAGACCGAAAGCCGCATTCTCGGCAAACTTTTTCCCGGCTTGCGGCCCGGCGACCAGCGCGACCTGAAGAAGAAGAGCGTTTCGCTCAGTAAGGCCCTGCAGAAGGAACGGCTGGCGACCCGCGCCGAATCGCTGCGGCTGGGCGTAAGGGAAAAGCAAAACGATGGGCTGCGGGTCTGGCTGTTCCTGCTGGTCAGCGTGAGCACCCTGGCCGCCGGAGTGGCGAGTCTCGGGGCCGTCATCACCGTCGTGGGCGGTTTCTGGCCGCTGCTGTTCATCGTGCTGGGCATCACCACCGCGGTGGTCACCTTCGTTTGTGCCGGAAATCTGCGACCGCTCACCGACAGCGGCGCTGAACTGCGTGACTATTTGAAAGGCGTCAAGTTGTATATAGGTCTTGCCGAAGCCGATCGACTTCGTGTTCTGCAGAGTCCGGAGGGGGCCGTGCGGTCGGTCTACCGGCCGGAGAACGGTCGTCCCGATCTGACCAGAGCCACCACCACAGCGGATGCCCCCTCCGTTCAGATCGTGAAACTCTACGAGCGCGTACTGCCGCTGGCCGTCTTGTTCGGCCAGGAGAAGGAATGGTCGAAGGTACTGGGTGGGTATTACGGGGAGAGCGGCACCCAGCCCGACTGGTATTTGGGAACGGGAATGTTCCAGGCCGCGCTGTTCGCCGGTGCTATCAGCAGCTTCTCGGCGTCCTCTGCCGCGTCGTGGTCGGGCAGCGCCTCCAGCTCGTCGACCGCGGGCGGCGGTGGCGGCGGGTTCTCCGGCGGCGGAGGCGGCGGCGGCGGGGGAGGGGGCGTCTGATGGGCACGCCAGTCGAACCGACCTTCACCCGCTCTGCCCTCGCACCGGGTCTGCTGGGGGCGATCGCCCTGCTCGCCGGCCTAGCCCTGCTGGACAGCGAGAGCTTCATCATCATCCGCTACGCCGTCAGCATCCTTGCGCTCATAATCTGCGTCTTCGTGCTGCAGGCGCGGTCCTGGTACTGGCTGATCGGCCTCGTGCCGATGGCGATTCTGTGGAACCCTGTCGTGATTCTCGACCTCAGCGGTCAGGGCTGGGTCTCGGCCCAGTTCATCGCCGCGATCATTTTCATCGCCGTCGGCCTGCGCACCAAGGTGCCGGTTCGCAAGAATTGAACGGGGGCGTAGACTACTAGCGCGTTGAGAGAACCGGGTCAGGTCTCTACTGTGCGCTCGCCGGCGATGGCCGTACTCGTTGAATCAGTACCTGTAGAGGTGCGTGATTCGACGGCACCACCGCTGCGACAGCCTCCGCTTGACCGCGAGTTTTGTGTGAAGATCGCGACCCGTGCTGTGTTTCGTGAATCGTTTGTTCCTGAGAACTCATCAGAACGATTGGCGGGCTGCAGCGTTCCGGCAACAGCTGGATGCCGTGAACGGCTCGCGTGGACGGATACAGCCGGTACCCGTACCGTGCTCCTTTTGAGTGGAGAACAATGGCTTATACCCGCACCGATGCCTCGGGCAGCCGGAACAACCTCGGCCGCGGCGGTGTCACCCGCAATCGGGCCCACCCGCGTTCGCGTGACGACGACGCGCCGATAATCCCGATTCTCGCCCGCAAGGTGCGGGAGGTCGAGGCGAAGGCGCAGTCCGGTACCAAGCTCGGGCCGACCAACCGCACCAAGTATCAGGTCATCGCCCTGCTCATGCGCGAGGAACGCGCCAGGGTCAAGGGCGATAAGGAGCTCTCCGACGCCAATCGGGCCGAGCTGCTCAAACGCCTCGACGGCATTGCCCAGATTCTGGCCAAGACCGCGGCTCGCGATACCAGCCTGATCACCCTGCTCGAACCCGATGCCGGCGTCTCCACCGTCGCGCAGCGTTTTCGCCGGGACTGGCTGCTTGAATCCGGTGCCGAACTGAGTCCGGACGAACTCATCATCACCCGCGAACCCGAAGCCAAACCGGTCGTGCTGCAGAACCAGGTCGTCCCGCAGTCGGTCAAGGCCCGGCAGCTGGCCAACCCGTTCCTCGCCCCCGACTTCAGTGCAGCAGCCCAGCCGATCGTGCACCCACGCCGGCTGGCCAATTGGGAACTACTCGGTCCCCTGTTCAAATCGTTCGAGTACGGTTCGGGCGGCCAGGCCGCCAGCATGGACATGCCGGAAGCCCCCAAGCTTGACCGACTGTCGCCGAACGGCATGGAGCTGATGCGGCACCAGGCACGGTTCATCGAGAGTGCTCGTCTGGGCCACCGCAGCTATCTGCTCGCCGATGAGCCGGGCCTCGGCAAGACGGCGCAGAGCCTGCTGGCAGCATCCGTTGCCAACGCTTACCCGCTGCTGGCCATCGTGCCCAACGTCGTCAAAATGAACTGGGCCCGTGAAGTGGAAATGTGGACGCCGAACCGGCGTGCCACCGTGATCCACGGGGATGGTGACAGCCTGGACGCCTTCGCCGACGTGGTCGTCGTCAACTACGACGTGCTCGACCGGCACCTGGCCTGGCTGGGCACCCTCGGTTTCAAGGGCATGGTCGTCGACGAGGCCCACTTCATCAAGAACCTCGCCTCCCAGCGCTCCAAGCACGTACTCTCGCTGGCCGACCAGATTCGCCGCCGTACCCCGGGCGGCAACCCGCTGCTGATGGCCCTGACCGGAACGCCCCTGATCAACGACGTCGACGACTTTCGGGCCATCTGGCAGTTCCTCGGCTGGATCGACGGCGACAAGCCGGCCCCCGCACTTCTGAAACGCCTCGAAGAGACGGGCCTCACGCCCGCCGACATGGGCTTTTACAAGGAAGCTCGAGCCGCCGTGATCGACATGGGCATCGTGCGTCGCCGCAAGATCGACGTCGCCGCCGACCTGCCGGCCAAGCGCATCGCCGACCTCCCTGTCGAGCTCGACGACGACCTCGGCCGCTCCATCCGCCAGGCCGAACGGGAACTCGGTGCCCGGCTGGTCATCCGGTACCGCGCACTCGTCGCGGCCCGGCACACCGGCTCTGGCGGCCCGGCCGTTCCCGATGAGGACCAGCGGGATGCCTACATTCGCGCCGTCGCGCACGCCGAACTCGAAGATTCCAAGGGCCAGAACACCGGTGAAAACGTATTCACGATGGTGCGCAAAATCGGTCAGGCCAAGGCCGGTCTCGCAGCCGACTACGCGGCCCAGCTGGCCCGGTCGGTCGGTAAGGTCGTGTTCTTCGCCAAGCACATCGATGTCATGGACACCGCGGAGGAGATCTTCGCCAAGCGTGACCTGAAAACGGTGTCGCTGCGCGGCGACCAGAGCGCGCTTGCCCGGCAGGCAGCGATCGACTCCTTCAACAACGACCCCGACGTTGCGATCGCGGTCTGTTCCCTCACCGCGGCTGGCGTCGGCGTCAACCTCCAGGCCGCGTCGAACGTTGTGCTGGCCGAGCTCAGCTGGACCGCGGCCGAGCAGACCCAGGCCATCGACCGGGTGCACCGCATCGGGCAGGATGAGCCGGTCACCGCCTGGCGCATCATCGCCGCGCACACCATCGACGCCCGCATTGCCGACCTGATCGGAAGCAAGCAGGGCCTGGCGGCTCGAGCGCTGGACGGTTCGCAGGAAGAGTACGCCGCGGCCGATTCGGTGCAGGAGAGTGCTCTGATCTACCTGCTCACCCAGGCCCTCGACGGAAAACTATAAGGCCGTGCGCGACGGACCGGGCCGGATGCGATTTGAGCCGTGCCCGGTCAGGCAGCATGATTGTCAAGCGTGCATCGTTGATGCGCTTGTTCTGACATTGATTGGTAGCGCGCGTTGCGTCATGATCAATCGACCGGATTCGCCCAGCTACCAAGATCGGCCAGCAATGAAGATCGGCATCCTTACCAGCGGCGGCGACTGCCCCGGACTCAACGCGGTCATTCGCGGCGCTGTGCTCAAGGGCGTGCGCACGCACGATTTCGAGTTCGTCGGAATTCGCAACGGGTGGCGCGGCCTGGTGCAGAGCGAATTCATGCCGCTCGACCGGCACAGCGTTCGCGGGCTCTCTCGCCAGGGCGGCACCATTTTGGGCAGTTCCCGTACGAACCCGTTCGAGGGTGAGAACGGCGGACCGGAGAACATCCAGCGCACGCTCGATGAGAACGGCATCGACGCCGTGATCGCCATCGGTGGAGAGGGCACGCTCACCGCCGCGCATCGCCTGACCGAGGCTGGCCTCAATATCGTCGGCGTGCCCAAGACCATCGACAACGACCTCGAAGCCACGGACTATTCCTTCGGTTTCAACACGGCCGTCGAAATCGCCACCGAAGCCATCGACCGGCTGCGCACCACCGCCGAATCCCACGGCCGCTGCATGGTGGTCGAGGTGATGGGACGCCACGTCGGGTGGATCGCCCTGCACTCCGGCATGGCCGGCGGCGCCCACGCCATCCTCATTCCGGAACAGCCGAAGTCGATCGAACAGATTTGCAACTGGGTCGAGCACGTGCGCGACCGCGGCCGGGCCCCCGTCATCGTGGTCTCCGAGGGCTTCCTGCTCACAGGGATGGAGGAGGCGCACTCCACCAAGGGGCTGGACGCCTTCAGCCGTCCCCGCCTCGGCGGAATCAGTGAGGTCATCGCGCCGCTGATCGAAGAACGCACCGGCATCGAGAGCCGAGCGACCGTGCTCGGTCACACCCAGCGCGGCGGCGCCCCCTCGGCATACGACCGCGTGCTCGCCACCCGACTCGGCATGGCCGCCGTCGACGCGATCCACAATTCGCAGTGGGGCTCGATGGTGTCACTGCGCGGCACCGAGATCGTCGTCGTGAGCATCGCCGCCGCCACCATCGGTCTCAAGCGCGTCTCACCGGCCCGCTACGACGAGGCCGCCGTACTGTTCGGTTAGCCGCGCGGGCTCGCGCAGGTCAGGTCAGGCGAGTTTGGCCTGAACCTGTGCCAGCGACGGATTCGTCGCCGCTGAGCCGTCGGGGTACAAAATCGTCGGCACGGTTTGGTTGCCGTTGTTGAGGCTCATGACGAGCTCCGACGTGCCGTCAACCCGTTCGATATTCACCTCGGTGTAGCCGATTCCGACGCTGTCGAGCTGCTTCTTCAATCGTTTGCAGTAACCACACCAGTCGGTCGT
The DNA here is from genome assembly GCF_004403125.1 of Cryobacterium sp. TMS1-13-1. Lineage (NCBI taxonomy): Bacteria > Bacillati > Actinomycetota > Actinomycetes > Micrococcales > Microbacteriaceae > Cryobacterium > Cryobacterium sp. TMS1-13-1. The sequence continues at coordinate 53,726 of NZ_SOGX01000005.1, forward strand.
GAACATGGTGATGGTTCCGGTAGCTGGTAGAAAGTCCATGTTCGGAGCTTATCCGAGCTGCCTCCCAACCAGCTCCACGCGCCTTCGGTTCAACAAGCATTAAGATGAGGCAATGACTTTGCCCCAGGTATGCGTGTGCTACCTCACTCGACTATCTGCCGAAGGCAACCGACAGGTCCTGCTGGGGCGCAAGAAGAAAGGCCTCGGCATGGGAAACATCGTCGGGCTGGGTGGCAAGCTCGAAAGCGGCGAAACCGCAGTGGATGCTGCGGTGCGCGAAATCGAGGAGGAGTCGGGTCTCGTGGTGGCGGCATCCGCTCTCACCGAACTGGGGCTGCTCACCTACCTGTTTCCCCACCGCGAGGAGTGGAGCCAGGAGTCGACCGTCTTCGTCTGCGAGGAGTGGTCGGGAACACCGCGGGAATCCAACGAGCTGAACCCCCTCTGGTTCGACGTGGCGACCCTGCCGGTCGATGAGATGTGGGATGACGCCCGCCATTGGCTGCCCGGTGTTCTCAATGGTGTGTCCGTACGCGCCACTTTCACCTTCGGCGCCGACCTGGAGAGCGTGGTGTCCCGTGCCTGATTTCAGCCTCATTATCGTGCTGGTCATCGCCCTGGCCCTCATCTTCGACTTCACCAACGGCTTTCACGACACGGCGAACGCCATGGCCACCCCGATCGCGACCGGTGCCATGAAACCCAAGGTCGCCGTCGGTGTCGCTGCGATTCTCAACCTGGTCGGGGCATTCCTGTCGACCGAGGTCGCCCGCACAATCTCGGGCGGCATCATCAAGGAGGGCGACGGCGGGGTGCTGATCACCCCCGAGCTGATCTTCGCCGGTCTGATCGGCGCAATTGTCTGGAACCTGGTCACCTGGCTAATGGGGCTGCCGTCGAGCTCCAGCCATGCCCTGTTCGGCGGTCTGATCGGCGCCACCATCATCGGTGTCGGCACCCAGGCCATCGACTACAACGTTGTCGCCGCGAAGGTCATTCTGCCCGCCCTGATCGCGCCCGTGATCGCCGGCGTCATCGCCCTCGTCGCCACCCGCCTCGCCTATAGGATCACTCGCCGGGACGTCGGTCAGCCCGACGGGCGCGGCGGCTTTCGCTACGCGCAAATCTTCTCCTCCTCGCTCGTAGCTCTGGCCCACGGTACCAACGATGCGCAGAAGACGATGGGCGTGATTACCCTGACCCTGATCGCCGGTGGATTTCAGGCCGTTGGCAGCGGGCCAACGTTCTGGGTGATCGCCGCCTGCGCGCTGGCGATCGCGATCGGCACCTACACCGGCGGCTGGCGCATCATCCGAACCATGGGTACCGGATTGACCGAGATCAAGCCAGCGCAGGGCTTTGCCGCCGAAACCAGCACCGCCGCGACCGTCCTGGCCTCGAGCCACCTCGGCTTCGCACTCTCCACCACCCAGGTCGCCTCCGGTTCGGTGATCGGCTCCGGGCTCGGCCGCCGTGGCTCGACGATTCGCTGGGGCATGGCCGGGCGCATCGCGCTCGGCTGGGCTATGACGTTGCCGGCCTCGGCCATCATGGGTGCTTTCGCGGCCGGGCTGGCCTTGCTCGGCCCGATCGGCATCGTGCTGGACATGGTAATTGGCACCATCGTGATCATGGCCCTGTTCCGCTGGTCTCGGCGCAATCGGGTCACTCACCACACTCTGCTCAACGACATCGATGATGCCGGCCGGGTGGTCAGGATCAGGAAAACGCCGCGTCGCCCCACTCGTTCCGACCGCAGGAAGGTGTCGCTGTGATCGACTGGGCGGCTTTCCTCATCGTCTCCACTGCGTCGCTCGTCTCGGCGGCACTGGTGGTGAGCCTCTACTCGCTCGGTCTGCGCCTGCTCACCACGGCCGGCCGCATCCCCCTGGTCGAGCCGTACGAGTTCACCGGCGCGATTACCGTGCTGAGCCCCAAGAAGGCCTCGAAGCAGGTCAAGCGAGCGCGCAAGGCTGCCGCGGCGAACCCGCTGTCGGATGCCCAGAAGCGGTTGGCCCTCTACGCCGGCTACGTCTGTTTCACCCTGTGCGCGGCCGCCGTGCTCTACGGCGTTTACCTGATCGTGCCCGTCCTGCACATCTAACTCTGCACGCGTAACCTGTGCACGCGCAGCCCCTGCAATTCGGTCGGGGCCTGGGCCCCGATTTCAGGGGCGCTAGGCGGTCTGGCGCAGGCGCCCGAGCCAGGTCATCAGGTGGTAGATCACGATGGCCGCGACCGTGCCGAGCGCGATGCCGTTGAAGCTGAGGGTGCCGGCGTTCAGCGTGAAGTCGGCGATGCCGATAATGAGCGCTGTCGCCGCCGTGAACTGGTTGACCGGCTTGGAGAAGTCGACCTTGTTGTCGAGCCAGATCTTCACGCCGATGACGCCGATCAGCCCGTACAGCGCGGTGGTGACGCCGCCGAGCACCCCGTCGGGAATCGTGAAGATGATCGCACCGACCTTGGGGGAGAGACCGAGCAGGATCGCGAAGATTCCGGCGACCCAATAGGCCGCCGTGGAATAAATGCGCGTCGCCGCCATCACGCCGATGTTCTCGCCGTAGGTCGTGGTGCCGCTGCCGCCGCCGAAGCCGGCGAGCATGGTGGCCAGCCCGTCGGCGAGCAGGGCGCGCCCGGTGAGCCGGTTCACCTTCGCATCCGTCATTTGGGCCACACCCTTGATGTGGCCGACGTTCTCGGCGATGAGTACGAGCACGACCGGCAGGAAGGCGGGAAGCACCCCGAACACGGCGGCCGGGTTCTCGAACGGGTTGGCCGGGGCGGTGAACGGCGGCAGGCCGATCCAGGCGGCCTCGGCGACCCGGCTGAAGTCGACCTCGCCGAAGAAGACGGCCGCGACGTAGCCGACGAGCACGCCGAGAAAGATCGACAGCCGACCCAGGATGCCGCGAAACAGCACCGTGCACAAAATGACCGCGACGAGGGTGATCAGCGCGGTGAGCGGTGCCTTGTCGAAGTTGGCTTTGTCGACCGGGGCCAGGTTGAACCCGATCAGGGCGACAATGGCGCCCGACACGATCGGCGGCATCAGCCGGTCGATCCAGCCGGTGCCGGTGAGCTGCACGATCACCCCGACGAGCGCGAGCAGCGCTCCGACGACCAAAATTCCGAACAGGGCACTGCCCATGCCGGCCGAGGCCGTTGCCGCGGTGATCGGCGCGATGAACGCGAACGATGAGCCGAGATAACTCGGCAGTTTATTGCCGGTGATCAGCAGAAACAGCAGGGTTCCAATACCGGAGAACAGCAAAGTCGTGCTGGGCGGAAAGTCGGTGAGCAGCGGCACCAGAAAGGTTGCGCCGAACATGGCGACGACGTGCTGGGAGCCGATTCCGATGGTCAACGGCCAGCTCAGTCGTTCGCCCGGGCCGACGACCTCCTGCGCGCCGACCGTTTTTCCGTCACCGTGCAGGGTCCAGGGCAGTGCCATGTCGTTCTCGTTTCTTCTGTTCCGTGATCAGGTTTGAGCGTAGCCTGCGCAGCAATAGACTCGAGCCCATGAGCCAGCTCGCTGATCAGACCACCAATCAGGGTCTCGAGGTGCGAGTGGCCACCGGACTGCTCCGCGGCGTGCGTGAACGCGGCGTGCTCGCCTGGCGCGGCATTCCCTACGCGGCGGCTCCGGTGGGCGATCTGCGCTTTCGCGCCCCGCGGCCAGCCTCGGCCTGGACCGGCGTGCGCGACGCGAGCCAGTGGGGCCTGATCGCCCCGCAAAGCCACAAGGGCCAGTTTCGCGGCGCCCACCCGCGCATTCCGCAGGGCGAAGACTGCCTCAATCTCAACGTGATCGCCCCCGATGACCGGTTGCGCTCCGGCGCGCAACTGCGACCGGTCATGGTGTTCATCCATGGCGGGGCCTACAGCGTCGGATCCAGCCGCGAGGTTCCGCGCCAGGGTGAGGGACTGGTACGCGGCGGTGGTATCGTCTACGTCAGCCTCAACTACCGACTGGGCGCCCTCGGGTATCTGGACTTTTCCCGGTTTGCCACGCCGGAGCATCCGTTTGAGAGCAATTTGGGACTGCGCGACCAGGTCGCAGCCCTGCGGTGGGTGCGGGACAACATTCGCGCGTTCGGCGGGGACCCGGATGCCGTCACCCTGTTCGGCGAGTCGGCCGGCGGCAATGCCGTCACCACGTTGATGACGGTGCCGAGCGCGGCCGGCCTGTTCCACCGGGCCATCGCGCAGAGCGCTCCGCCGAACGCGGTCTATCCGAGTGAGCTCACCGCGCGCTGGGCTGGCGAATTCGTGGACAGCCTGCAGCGCGGCCCCGCAGATTACAGCGACGAACAAGCGGCCAGCCTGCTGCTCACCGTTAACCCGGACGTGCTCGCCGCCGCGACCACCGCGCTGACCGTGCGTACGCCGGACCAGGATCCGGGCACGATTCCGCTCTGCCCGGTCATCGACGGCGATTTTCTGCCGGAGCGGCCGCTCGATGCCTTTCGTGACGGCCGGGCCGCGCGCATCCCGTTGATCATCGGCACCAATGCGCGGGAGGGTTCGCTGTTCAGCGGTCGCATCGACATTCTCGCCACCACGCCGGCGCGCATCCGCACAATCTTCAAGAAAACCAAGAAGAAGGCGAAGAAGGCGCTCAAGGCACAGTATCCGGGCATTCCGGCGTTGCGGGCCGCGCTCGATTTTGGGGGTGACTACTCCTTCTGGTATCCGAGCGTGAAGGTCGCCGAGCGGCATTCCCGGTATGCGCCGGTGTACTTCTACCGCTTCGATGCTGCTCCCCGCCTGCTGCGGCTGATGGGCCTCGACGCCACGCACGGCCTCGAACTGTTTCCACTGTTCGACCGCCTCGATGGCTGGTTCGGCCGCGGCATGACGGCCCTCGGTGGGCGCCGCGCCTTTCAGGACATTGGAACCAGAATGCAGGGCTGGTGGCTCGGCTTCGTGCTCGACGGGGTGCCATCGTCCGAGTGGCCGCGGTATGAAGAGGGTGCCAGAGAGACGCTCATCATCGATCGGGACGACACGATCGAATCCGACCCGCACCGGGAACGACGTTTGGCCTGGGGTCGGTTTGTGCCGCACGTCTAAGCCAGCGGCGGCCCGGTCGTAGACTGGAACCTTGCGTTAGAGCCACGGCACCGGGAGTACACCATTAGCAGCACTGAATCACCCACTCAAGTTTCATCGCCGCAGCCGGCATCGCGTAGCCTCAAGGCCCGCATCGACTCCTATTTTGAGATCACCAGCCGCGGCTCCACCTGGTCCCGTGAATTCCGCGGGGGAGTCGTCACCTTCGTCACGATGGCCTACATCGTCATTCTGAACCCACTAATTCTCGGCGGGTTCAGCGCCGACCAGGCCGCCGTCGACGTCGAGGGTGGCTGGCTGCCCAACGAGCAGGTCGCCGCCGTCACCGCGCTGACCGCCGGCGTCATGACCATCCTGTTCGGCGTCATTGCCCGCCTGCCCTACGGCTTCGCTGCCGGCCTCGGCATCAACTCCTTCCTCGCCGTGAGCGTCGTCGGCCAGGTCACCTGGGCCGAAGCGATGGGCCTAGTCGTCATCAACGGCCTCATCATCGTGCTGCTCGCCTCCACCGGCCTGCGCGAACTCATCTTCAACGCCATCCCGCGCCCTCTGAAAATCGCCATCACGGTCGGCATCGGCCTGTTTATCGCGTTCATCGGACTGGTCGACTCCGGCTTCGTGCGCGCCAGCGGCGCCAACTCGCCGCCGGTGCAGCTCGGCGATGCCGGCTCGATCGCCACCCTGCCGACCGCGGTCTTCGTGATCGGGCTCATCTTTATGGGCGTGCTGCTGGCCCGCAAGGTCAAGGCCGCCCTGCTGATCGGCATCGTCGCGACCACCATCGTCGCCGTCATCCTGGAAGCCATCTTCAAGGTCGGGCCTTCGTTCGGTACGAACCCGGCCGGCTGGAACCTCAACGCCCCGGTGCTGCCGACGAGCGTCGTCGCCGTGCCTGACCTCGGCCTGATCGGCGAGGTCTCCTTCGGCGCGTTCGAACGCATCGGCATGCTCGCCGCCGTGATGCTGGTCTTCACCCTCGTCTTCACGAACTTCTTCGACGCCATGGGCACCATGACCGGCCTGGCCAGTGAAGCCGGCCTCGCCGACAAGGACGGCAAGTTTCCGCGGCTGAAATCCGCCCTGATCGTCGAGGGCATCGGGGCCGTCGCCGGCGGTGCGACGAGCGCCTCCTCGAACACCGTGTTCATCGAGTCCGGTGCCGGCATCGGCGAGGGAGCCCGCACCGGCGTCGCCAACGTGATCACCGGCATCCTCTTTCTGGCCGCCATGTTCTTCACGCCGCTGACCCAGATCGTGCCACTCGAGGTGGCCGCAGCCGCCCTCGTCATCGTCGGAGCGCTCATGGTGTCGCAGATTCGGCACCTCGACTTCACCGAATTCTCCAGCACCCTGCCGATCTTCCTCACCATCATCGTGATGCCGCTGACCTACTCGATCGCCAACGGCATCGGCGCCGGCTTCATCAGCTGGGTGCTCGTGCGCAGCCTGTCCGGCAAGGCGCGTGAGATCAGCCCGCTGCTCTGGGTCGTCGCCGTCGGCTTCGTGCTCTACTTCGTGCGCGGCCCGGTCGAGCTGCTCATCGGCTGAGTTATCCGACAAGCGGATGCCGCGGCGCGGCTACTCGAGAAAGCCGCGCAGCAGCAGCGCTGTCCCGGTCAAATGCTCACGCATCGCTTGGCCGGCGGCACCTGCCCGACCGGACAGGATCGCCAGCACAATCTGTTCGTGCTGCGCGTCGGAGTGGGCGATATTCGGGCTCAGCAACGGGATGGCGTCGAGCAGATCGTTGACCCGCATCCGCACGTCGGCCAGCAGCGGCACGAGCGACGGCGACCCGGCCAACTCCCCGATATAAAGGTGCAGGCGAGCATCGAGCCTTCGGTAGTCCTCGGCGCTGGCTTCCCGCACCGCACCGAGGCTGGCCCAGAGCAGTTCGCGCTCCGCCGCCGGCAGCACCCGGCTGGCGGCGGCCCGGGCGGCGCCGACCTCGAGAATGTCGCGCAGCGTCAGCACATCGTCGATTTCGGCGGAACCGGGCGCCGGCGCGGCACCGTCGGGGCCGGGCGAAGCGGGAATTACCGCGGTGACGAAGGTGCCGCCGTAGCGTCCACGCCGGGACACCAGATAGCCAGCCTCGGCGAGGGAGGCGATCGCGTCGCGCAGCGTGTCCCGGCTGACGTTCAACTGCGCGGCCAAATCCCGTTCGGCGGGCAACCGTTCCCCGGGCGCGACCAAGCCCAGTCGCACCGTCTGCAGCAGCCGCTGCACGGTCTCCTCGAAGGCGTTCCCGCCCGGCACCGGGCGCAGCAGCAGACCGCTGTCGAGGCCACTGACTACGGGCGGGTCGGCCATTATTCTGGGGTGACGTAGGCCGAGCTGATACCGCCGTCGACCAGAAAGGTCGAGCCGGTGATGAACGAGGAATCATCGCTCGCCAGAAAGGCCACCGCTGCCGCGAGTTCCTCGGGCTCGGCGAACCGGCCGACCGGAATATGCACGAGCCGCCTTGCGGCACGTGCCGGGTCTTTCGCGAACAACTCCTGCAACAGCGGAGTGTTCACCGGGCCGGGGCAGAGCGCGTTCACCCGAATGCCCTGGCGGGCGAACTGCACGCCGAGTTCACGGCTCATCGCCAGTACCCCGCCCTTCGAGGCGGTGTAGGAGATCTGGCTCGTCGCCGAACCCAGCACCGCCACGAAACTCGCCGTGTTGATGATCGATCCGCTGCCCTGCCTGACCATGTGGCGAAGCGCCGCCCGGCAGCACAGATACACCGACTTGAGGTTGACGTCCTGCACGTTCTGCCAGGCCGGCAGCTCGGTTGTTTCAATAGAATCGTCGTTGGGCGGGGAAATACCGGCGTTGTTGAACGCCACATCCACCGAGCCGTAGGTATCGAAGGCGGTGTCGAACAGGTGGTTCACCTCCTCCTGATCGGTGACGTTGACCTTCACGAACAGCCCGCCGACCAGCGCGGCGGCCGCCTGCCCGGCGGTTTCGTCGAGGTCGCCGATCACGACCGTCGCCCCCTCGGCGGCAAACCGTTTCGCCGTGGCCAGCCCGATACCGCTGGCCCCGCCGGTGATGACGGCGACCTTGCCGGCCAGACGCTGGGTCAGGTCCATTCGAGCGATGCTGCTCACGATTTTCTCCTTCAATCTCAGACAAGCGGATGCTTCGCGCGGGTGCTGCGCTAGTCGACCGCGATGAAAACGTTCTTGGTATCGGTGAAGTTCAGCGGGGCATCCGGCCCCAGCTCACGTCCGAGCCCCGACTGCTTGAACCCGCCAAACGGGGTTGAGTAGCGCACCGAGGAGTGCGAGTTGACCGACAGATTGCCGGATTCGACACCGCGCGCCACGCGAAGGGCCCGGCCGACATCGCGGGTCCAGATCGAGCCGGACAGCCCGTACTGGGTGTCGTTGGCCAGTCGCACCGCGTCGGCTTCGTCATCGAAGGGCAGCACCACCACGACCGGGCCGAAGATCTCGTCGGTGACACAGCGATCGGTGCGGCTTGCCGGGGTGAGCACGGTTGGTGCGACCCAGAATCCGGGGCCGGTCGGGGCGTGGCCGCGAAACGCCACCGGAGCATCCACTGGCAGATAGGCGGACACCGCGGCGTGATGCTGGCGGGACACGAGCGGTCCCATTTCGGTGGCCGGGTCGGTCGGGTCGCCGACCTGCACCGCGGCGACGGCCGGTTCGAGCAGCTCCAGAAAGCGGTCGAACTGGCTCGCCTGCACCAGGATGCGGCTGCGGGCGCAGCAATCCTGGCCGGCGTTCTCGAACACGCCGGACGGCGCGGCGGCGGCGGCCCGTTCGAGGTCGGCGTCGGCGAAGACAATGTTGGCGCTCTTGCCGCCGAGTTCCAGGGTGACGCGTTTCACCTGCTCCGCGCAGCCGGCCATGATCTGCTTGCCGACTGCGGTCGATCCGGTGAAGACGATTTTGCGTACGTCGGGGTGGGTGACGAAGCGGTTTCCGACGACGGAACCGCGCCCGGGCAGCACCTGGAACAGCCCATCGGGCAGTCCGGCTTCGAGGGCCAGTTCACCGAGCCGCAGGCTGGAGAGCGGGGTCCACTCGGCCGGTTTCAGCAGCACGGCGTTGCCGGCCGCGAGGGCCGGCGCGAAACCCCACGCACCGATCGTCATCGGAAAGTTCCACGGCGTGATCACTCCCACCACGCCGAGCGGCTCGTGAAAGGTGAGGTTGATGCCGCCGGAGACCGGAATCTGCTGTCCGAACAGGCGCTCGGGTGCCGCCGAATAATACTCGAGCACGTCGCGCACGTGCCCGGCCTCCCAACGGGCCTGCGTGATCGGATGCCCCGAGTTGCGCACCTCGAGGCCGGCCAGGTTCTCTCGGTCGCCGTCGACAGCGGCGGCGAATCGGCGCAGCATTCGGGCCTTGTCGGCCGGAGCCACGGCCGCCCACAGCTTCTGGGCCGCGACCGCCCGGGCGACGGCCTCGTCGGTTTCGTCCACACCGACGTGCTCGATGGTCTCGGCGGTCGACTCGTCGGCCGGATTGACGATGGTGTAACTGCTCACGGGGTTGCTCCTTCAATGTGGGCCGCCCGGTATTCGGTGGCGGCTGCAATGAGCCCGCTGAACAGGCGCAGGTCATCGGGCGACTGCTCCGGATGCCACTGCACGGCCACCCCGAACGGAACCGTAGGCAGTTCGATCGCCTGCACGATGCCGGCATCCGTATTCGCCGTCACCGTGAGGCCGTCGGCGACCCGGTCGATGGACTGGTGGTGATACACCGGCACCGCCGGCAGCAGGGTCTGGCCATCGAGCAGTGTGCTGAGGGTCGTGTGCGGTTCGATCACGACGTCGACGACGTTGAACACGCCGCCGCCCGCCTGGTAGCTGGTGTCGCCGACCAGATCGGGCAGATGCTGGTGCAGACTGCCGCCGAGGGCGACGTTGAGCAGTTGGGCGCCGCGACAGATGCCCAGAAACGGAAGTTTGCGGGCGATGGCCTCGTGCAGCAGCAGATCTTCCCAGGTGTCGCGGTCGGGCCGGGGTTCGTCGGTCTGTGCGTGCGGCGCCTGCCCGTACCGGGCCGGGTCGACGTCTTTGCCGCCGGTGATGATCAGGCCGTCGAGCCCGTCGAGCACCCGCCGGGCGACGGCGGCATTCACCGGCTGCGGCGGCAGCAGTACGGCGATCCCGCCGGCGCTCGTGACCGCATCGAAGTACACCCGCGGCAGGATCGCGGCCGGCACGTCCCACACCCCGGTCTGGGCCTGTTCCAGATAGGTGGTCAGACCGATAATCGGTCCGGGAGTTTCAGAGGCGTTCAAAGCCGCGCACCCGCTCCCAATCAGTCACGGCGGCGTCGAAGGCCGTCACCTCGATGCGGGCGTTGTTGGCGTAGTGCTCGACGACCTCGTCGCCGAAGGCCTCCCGGGCGATAGCCGACCCGGTGAACAGGTCGGCCGCTTCGCGCAGGGTCGAGGGCACCCGCGGCAGGTCGCTGGTGTAGGCGTTGCCTTCGAAGGCCGGCTCCAGTTCGAGCTCGTGCTCGATGCCGTAGAGACCGGCCGCGATCAGGGCGGCGACGGCGAGATACTGGTTGACGTCGCCGCCGGGCACCCGGTTCTCCACCCGGATACCTGGGCCATGCCCGACCACGCGCAGGGCACAGGTGCGGTTGTCGAAGCCCCAGCCGAGCGCGGTCGGGGCGAAACTACCGGGCACGTAGCGCTTATAGGAGTTGATATTGGGGGCAAAAAAGAGGGTGAGTTCGCGCATCACCGCGAGCTGTCCGGCCACAAACTGTCGGAACACGGGCGACATGCCGTTCTCGGCATCCGCTTGATAAAACGCTGATTCGCCGCCGGGGCGCTGCAGACTGATATGGATATGGCAGCTGTTGCCCTCGCGCTCGTTGTACTTGGCCATGAAGGTGATGCTCTTGCCCTGTGCATCCGCGATCTCTTTGGCACCGCTCTTATAGATGGAGTGGTTGTCGCAGGTGGCCAGGGCCGTGGCGTAGCGAAACCCGATCTCCTGCTGACCGAGGTTGCACTCACCCTTGACGCCCTCGCAATACATTCCGGCGCCGTCCATGGCCAGACGGATCTCCCGCAGCAACGGCTCCATTCGAGCGGATGCCTGCAGCGAGTAGTCGATGTTGTAATCGCTGGCCGGGGTCAGGCCCCGATAGCCCTTCTGCCAGGCATCGCGGTAGCCATCGTCGAACACGATGAATTCCAGCTCGGTCGCGCAAAAGGGGAGGAAGCCGTGTGCGGCCAGCCGGTCGAGCTGCCGGCGCAGAATCTGCCGCGGCGAGGCGACCACGGGGGTGTCGTCCGGCCAGTACAGGTCGGCGGTGACCAGGGCGGTTCCGGGCAGCCACGGAGCCAGACGGAGGGTGTCAAGGTCGGGCCGCATCGCCATATCGCCGTAGCCGCGGCCCCAGCTCGACATGGCGTAACCCTCGACCGTGTTCATCTCCACGTCGACGGCGAGCAGATAGTTGCAGCACTCAGCACCGTGCGCCGCGGCATCCTCCAGGAACAGCCGTGCCGAGAGACGCTTGCCCACCAGCCGCCCCTGCATGTCGGTGAACGCGACGATCACCGTATCGATCTCGCCACGCGCAACCCGCGCGGTCAGCTCGTCCAAGGTGAGGTTTCCGGTACGGGTGATCATTGAGCTTCTCCTTGGAGCCGGTCAAACGAAACGAGTCGGTCAAAGCCGGCAATCGTGCGATTTTCAACCATTAGACCACAGACCCAGCCGTGCAGGGAAGGCCAATGTGCCTACACTGAGCAGATTTCATTTATTCAAAGGTATATACACCGCACCATTCCAGGCCATACCATCGTGCCAATCTCACTGAACTAGTGCTCACCGGCCGAAGGTGTTTCGCGTCTGTTTACCGACCGGGCGCGCACAAGAGCGCAAAGGAAATACGGATGTCCAAAGACACCTTGAAAGTTTCGGGCGTGAAATACACCACCGCGAAGGCGGGATACTTCGAGAAACGCAAGCTCAAACGCAGTGCCGGCATTTGGGGCCTATGGGGATTGGCGGTGGCCGCCGTTATCTCCGGCGACTTCTCCGGCTGGAACTTCGGCATCGGATTTGCCGGTTTCGGCGGGATGCTCATCGCCTTCCTGCTTCTCATCGTCATGTATTACGGCATGATTTTCAGCATCGGCGAGATGGCGGCAGCCATGCCGCACACCGGCGGTGCCTACTCCTTCGCCAGAGCGGCGATGGGGCCCTTGGGCGGATTCGTCACGGGACTCGCAGAAACAATCGAGTACGTCGCGACCACCGCCGTCATCGTCTACTTCTCGGCCTCCTACGCCGACTTCATCACCACGGAACTGCTCGGCGTCTCACTGCCGCCCTGGCTCTGGTGGTTGCTGCTCTACGCCGCGTTCATCGCACTAAACGCTGCCGGGGCCGCGATCTCGTTCAAATTCGCCATCGTGGTCGCGATCATTTCGATCGCCATCCTGCTGGTGTTCTCGGCCATGGCCGCCCTCTCCGGCCTGTTCAGCTGGGACAACCTGTTCAATATCGCGCCGGATGTCGGCCAGAGCGCGTTCCTGCCGCACGGCATCATCCCCATCCTGTTCGCCCTGCCCTATGCCATGTGGTTCTTCCTCGGCATCGAGGAACTGCCGTTGGCCGCCGAAGAATCGCACAATCCGGTGCGGGATATTCCCCGGGCCGGATTCATTGCTCGCTCGACCCTGATCGTGACCGGGTTGCTCGTGCTGTTCCTGAACACGGGAGTGGTTGGTGCGTCGGAAATTGCCGGTTCGGGCGAGCCGTTGCTCGACGGGTTCCGGGCGATCGTCGGCGACGGCGTGGCGGCCGTGCTGGCACTGTTCGCGTTGATCGGGCTGCTGGCGTCGCTGCAGGGGATCATGTTCGCCTACGGACGCAATATGTATTCGCTCTCCCGAGCGGGCTACTATCCGAAGTTCCTCTCGCTCACCGGAAAACGCCAAACCCCGGCCATCGCCCTGCTGGTCGGTGCGATCATCGGCTTCGTGGCACTCGTGCTGGTCGACGCGCTGGGCGGCTCCGGCGGCGTCGCTGGGGCCATCGTGCTGAACATCGCCGTCTGGGGCGCCGTGATCGCCTACGTGCTGCAGATGGTGTCGTTCGTTCTGTTGCGCAAGAAGTTCCCCAATGCCCGCCGACCGTACCGCAGTCCGTGGGGTGTCCCCGGAGCGGTCATCGCCGGCATCCTCTCGCTGGCCATCTTCTTCGGGTTCTTCATCAATGAACCGGCTCGGCCGGCGATCGTGGCCATCGCCGTGGTCTACGTCGTCATGCTCGCGGCCTTTGCACTGTGGGGGCGCAAGCGCCTCGTGCTCTCACCCGAGGAGGAATACGCGGTGTCCGGCGGGTTACACCGCGACCCGCAGCAGGAAGGCTACGGCGGCACCGTCGAAGACGACCTCCTCGCCAGCGACGGTCGTGACGCGCCACGCCCCTGACCGGTCGGTGAACCGAGCGGCGGCATCCGCTTTCTCGAGCGGATGCCTGCGGGCGGCTAAATCTCGCGGCAGTGCGTCGTGAGCATGCCGATCTTGTCGATCGAGATGGTCACCGTCGAGCCGTCGCGCAGAAAGATGGGAGGCTTGCGGCTGTACCCGGCGCCGCCCGGGCTCCCGGTGGAGATAAGCGTGCCCGGCAGCAGGGTCGACGTCTTCGACAGGTAGGAAATGATCTCGGCGACGGTGCGCACCATGTCGCCGCTCGAGGCATCCTGCAGGATGCGGCCGTCGACGTGGGTGGTCAGCCACAGGTCCTGCGGGTCACCGATCTCGTCGGCGGTGACGACGAGCGGGCCGGTCGGGGTGAAGCCGTCGAAGGACTTGCAGCGCGACCACTGCGCTTCGGAGAATTGCAGGTCGCGCGCGGTGATGTCGTTCACGACGGTGTAACCGAAGACGTAGTCGAGGGCGTTGGCGACCGTCACGTTGCGGGCCGGACGGCCGATGATCACGCCGAGTTCCGCCTCGTAGTCGACCTGTTTGGTCAGGTCGCGCGGCCAGGTGATGGTCGAGCCGTGTCCGGTGAGCGAGTTGGGCCAGAGCGAAAACACGGTCGCGGCGGTTTCGAGGCGCAAGCTGAGCTCGGAGGAGTGCGCGGCGTAGTTGGCGCCGATGGCGATAATCTGCGGCGGGCGCAGCACGGCGGAGGAGTGCCGCAGCTCGTCGACCGGGGTCAGTACCGCCCCACCTGAAACAGCGTCCAGGCTGATCGCCCGCACGTGTTCGTAGCCGGCATCGCCGCGTTCCAGCAGGTCTTGCAGGTCGCGCGGCGCGTCGTCCATGACGTCGTCGAGGAACAGAGCCGCGTCGTCAAAGACCACGGCCAATCGGGGAACGGAATGACCGTCAACTCTGAGATGCGCAAATTTCACTCTTCTAGGCTAGCGGCCCGGGCGTCGGCTCGCCCTGTGGGGTACGCCAACCCTCATTCGATCCGCTTGGAGGAAACGGGGGACATGGGAGGTATCGCCCCGGCCGCCCGCCAGAGATGCATTCCCGCGTAGCTGCGCCACGGCGCCCAATCCGCGCCGCGCGCCGCGAGCGCGCGCGGTTCGATTGACAGGCCGAGCCGGCCGGCACCCTGCCGCAGGGCCAGGTCGCTGGTCAGCAGAATGTCCGGGCTGCCGAGCACCCGCATCGCCACGTACCCGGCCGTCCACGGGCCGATTCCGGGCAGCGCCACCAAGCTAGCTTCGAGCTCGGCCCGCGTCTGCCCGAATGAGGGCGCGAGTTCGCCCGACGCCAGCAGCTCGGCTACGCGCAAAATCGTGTTGATCCGGGCGCCCGGCCCACGCAGCACCGCCCGCCCGCCGGCTCTGATCTGAGCCGCCGTCGGAAAGAGCAGGCACAGGTCGCCGCTCGGTCCCGGCAGCCGCTCGCCCAGCGCGTCGGCCAGCCGGGCGAGCGCCGTGCGCGCTCCCGCGACCGACACCTGCTGACCGATCAGCGCCCGAAACAGGGTCTCCTCGGCGTCCATGCTACCCGGTACGCGCAGACCGGGCGTCCGTGCCACCGAGGCGGCGAGCGCGGGATCGGCGGCGAGCTGGGCGTCGATGGCCGGCGCGTCAGCGTCGAGGTCGAACAGGCGCCGCACCCGGCTGACCAGCGGTGCCAGGTCGGCGAGATGCGCCTGATCCGCCAGAGGGGACAGCCGGATGCTGCAGGAAACCGCGGGGGCAGCATCCGTCCCCGACCGGGTCACCTCCACCACTGCCGTCCCGTGCGGCAGGCGCACGGTGCGGGCGTAGCTCGTGTCGGTGGCGGACTCGACGCCGGGCAGGGCGCGGGTGGCGAGAAAGCGCAGCACGCCGGCGCCGTCGAACGGCGCCCGGGCCGGAAGCTGGAGCAGAATCCTGGTCCCGGCGTGGTCATCCCGGGGGAGCGGCCCCGGCACGCCTCGCCTCGCCGCGCGCAGCTCGGAGGGCGTGCGCTCGTACACGGCGGCGACGGTGTCGTTGAACTGGCGCACGCTGCCAAAACCGGCCGCGAACGCGACGTCGGTGATCGACAGCTCCGTGTTCAACAGCAGCAGGCGGGCGGTCTGCGCGCGGTGGGCGCGGGCCAGGGCGAGTGGTCCGGCGCCGAGTTCGGCTACCAGTACCCGGGTCAGATGTCGGGCCGTGTAGCCGAGGCTGGCTGCGAGCCCCGGAACGCCGTTCCGCTCCACGATGCCGTCCGAGATCAGCCGCATCGCTCGGGCGGCCAGGTCGTCGCGCATGTTCCAGGCCGGTGAGCCGGGCACGGCGTCGGGCAGGCAGCGCTTGCAGGCTCGCAGACCAGCCTCGTGCGCGGCCGCCGCGGTGAGGTAGAACGACACATTGCCTGGCTTGGGAGTCGTGGCCGGGCAGCTCGGTCGGCAGTAGATACCGGTCGTGTGCACGCCGGTGATGAACTGGCCATCGAACCGGGCGTCGCGGGAGGACATGGCCCGGTAGCGCTCGGCGAAGAACCGGTCGGCCATTGGCGGGTCGGCGGTGGCAGCAGCTGAGCGGTTCACCCCATCAGCCTGCCACGCCAGCACGAGCACCGGTAGCGAAAATCAGACATCGTGCGGCTCACTAGGCTGAACGGATGAACGCACTGACGCGCCTCCAGACCGAGCTTGGCGACATCGTCAGCATCGACCCGCTTGACCTTGCGGCCAGCCGCACCGACAAGTCTGGCTGGGTCGCCGACGGCACACCGCTGGCCATCGTGCGCGCGACCGAGGTAGACCAGGTGCAGGCGGTGCTGCGCATCGCAACCGAGTTTCGGGTGCCGGTGGTGACCCGCGGGGCCGGCACCGGCCTGTCCGGGGGAGCCTGCGGCACCGACGGCTCGATCGTGCTGAGCGTGGCCGGCCTGAACCGCATCCTCGAAATCAATGCCGACGACGAACTCGCCGTCGTTGAAGCGGGTGTGATCAACCAGCACCTCAATGACGTGCTGGCCGAAAAGCAGCTTTGGTTCGCGCCCGATCCGGCGAGCAAGGCCATTTCCACGGTCGGCGGCAACATTGCCACGAACGCCGGCGGGCTGCTCTGCGCCAAGTACGGCGTCACCCGGGAGGCCGTGCTCGGCCTCGTGGTCGTGCTCGCTGACGGCAGCCTGCTGCGCACCGGCCACCGCACCATTAAGGGCGTCACCGGCTACGACCTCACCGCACTTTTGACCGGCTCGGAGGGAACCCTCGGCGTCATCGTCGAGGCAACGGTGCGGGTGCGCGCGCTGACCGCTGGCACGGTCGCCACCATCGGCGCGGTCTTTGAGACCGTCACCGCGGCGGCCGCAGCGAGCGCTGCCGTCACGGCCGCTCGCATCCGTCCCGCCGTGATGGAACTGATCGACCCGATCGCCCTCGCCCACGTCGCGACCTACCTGGGCCCGGACGGGTCGGCCGGGTTGCCGCTGGGCCGCGGCGCATTTCTACTCGTGCAGACCGACGGGCCGGCTGCGCTCGCCGAAGCCGAGCACGCCCTCATCGTGTTGCGCACAGCCGGCGGCGAGGCCACCCTCTCAACGGATGCCGCTTCCGGCGAACGCCTGCTGGCCATCCGCCGCGCCATGCACCCGGCCCTTGAGCAGCTGGGCCAGGTTCTCATTGAAGACGTGTCGGTGCCGCGCTCGCGCATGGCCGAGATGTTCGCCGCGATCGCCGATATCAGTACCCGCACGGGGATTCCCATTCCCACGGTCGCCCACGCCGGCGACGGAAACCTGCACCCCAACTTCGTGATCGAGCGACAACTCGGTGCGGCAGCGGATGCGCCGGTGCCCGACGAGATTTGGGCGGCGGCCGACGAAATGTTCCGGGCAGCGCTCGCGTTGGGCGGCACCCTCACCGGCGAACACGGTGTCGGCGTACTCAAGCGCCGGTGGTTGCGCGATGAGATCGGCGACCGCAGCCTAAACCTGCAGCGTCAGCTCAAGGCGGTGTTCGATCCGCTGGGTATACTCAACGCCGGCACCATGTTCGACGCCTGAGCGCCGGCGGGAACGTCCCGGTATTCTCAAGGAATGAGTCTCGACCAGCCGCCTGGCCAGCCGTCCCCCGAACACCTTCCCGTGCAGGCGAGCCCGACCCCGGTTCAACCGGTCTGGAACCGGGCGGTGCGACCCTCGCGTGCCGGCGCGATCGTGCTCGGCGTTGTCGGAATCGTGCTCGCCGGGCTGGCCCTGCTGGCCGTCATTTTGTATCTGACCACGTTCCTCGGCACCGGGGCGCTGCTGCTCGGGCTGCTCCTGGCGTTGCTGCCGCTCGCGGTCGTGCTGCTGGCGGTACGCTGGATCGACCGCTGGGACCCGGAGCCGCGCCCGGCCCTCATCTTCGCCTTACTCTGGGGCGCTGGCATCTCCATCGCCAGCGCGCTCGTCTTCGACCTCGGGGTGCAGATCACGATTGCGGCGAGCTCGGGGGCACTCGCCGGGAGTGATTTCGCATCCGCTGTTATTCAGGCGCCCCTGGTCGAGGAAATCGCCAAGGGGTTCGGCGTTCTGGTCTTGTTCTGGGCGGTGCGTCGGCATTTTGACGGTCCGCTCGACGGCGTCGTGTATGCCGCCACCATCGCCGCTGGCTTTGCCTTCTCCGAGAATATTCAGTACTTTGGCCTGGCCCTGGCCGACGGAGGCGCGCAGGACCTGGGGGCCACGTTCTTGCTGCGTGGAGTCTTTTCGCCGTTCGCGCACGTCACCTTCACCATCTGCACCGGACTGGCCTTGGGCCTGGCCGCCCGGCGCGGCGCCTCGAAGAGTGGGGCGTTCGGATTCTTTCTGCTCGGCCTCCTGCCCGCAATCGGCCTGCACGCGCTCTGGAACGGTGCCACCTTTGTGCTGGCCGGTGACGCATCCGTTCTGATCTACTACGTCGTCGTGCAGGTGCCGCTGTTCATCGTCGCTATTCTCATCGTGGTATTTTTTCGCCGCCAGGAGGCGCGCATCACCCTGCGACGGCTGCACGAATATTCGCGGGCCGGCTGGTTTACCGCGGACGAGGTTTCCATGCTCGGCACCGGGGCCGGCCGACGTCAGGCTCTGGCCTGGGGCGCGCGTCAACCGCGCTCGCGCCAGCTCGCCATGCGCCATTTCATAGCGGATGCGACCCGCCTCGCCTTTGTTCGCGACCGCCTCGTTCGCGGCCAGGGAACCCCCGCGTTACACGCCCGCGAGGCACTCCTGCTCGGTTTGCTCATAAACCACCGGGCCGAGGTACTGGGGCAGCAGCCACCGGGGTGAAATCGAACAGTCCGCACCAACAGAAACTCGCCGCTTCGGTGGTGTGGCAATGCCGACGACTCTACCGATGCGACGAGTTGGTGTACGACTAGACTGCACCCGCGGCGCCGTGGACGCAAGCATTATTTTTTTGGATCTGGCCGGTGTGCAATCGGGCACAAAATCCGGTTGGATGGGTGCATGACTGATATGAATTCCAAGCCCGAAATCGACTTTCCAGAGGGCGCTGCGCCCGAGCAACTTGAGGTCACCGATATCGTCATCGGAGACGGTGCCGAGGCGGCTGCCGGCGCGACCGTCGACGTGCATTACCTCGGTGTTGAGTTTGAGTCCGGCGACGAGTTTGACTCGTCCTGGAACCGAGGCCAGTCGATCAACTTTCCGTTGCGCTCGCTCATCGCGGGCTGGCAGGAAGGCATCCCCGGCATGAAGGTCGGCGGGCGTCGCAAGCTCGTTGTGCCCCCGCATCTCGCCTACGGCCCGGCTGGTTCCGGCCACCGTCTCTCCGGCCAGACCCTGATCTTCGTGATTGACCTGCTCGGCGTCAGCTAAAGCGCCACTCGAAACGAAACGAAGCGAAAGGAAACGGGATGCGGCTGCTGCAGTCGCATCCCGTTTCGTCTGCCGGGTGGGCGCTACGACTACGACCGGTCGATGCGCAAATGCTTGATCTTGGAGGTGTGACCGCGAATGATGCTCACATCACGCTTGGCCACCTGGAAGTGCTTGGCCAGCAGAGCGACCAGGGCGTCATTGGCGGCGCCCTCTACCGCGCGCTGCTGCAGAAAGACGGTGACGGAGGCGTGTTCCGGAGTGCTTTCGGCATCGTCGACCACGAGGGGGCCTTTGCGGCTGCCCGGCTTCACGTGCACGGTCAGGTTGAGCATGGCGGGCACGGCACTCCTGTTTGCCCTGGTTGGATGACAACGGGCGCACCTCAACGGTAGCGCGCCCGGTCACCGGCTCTACATCAGCGCCGTTGTGGGTTCCGGGCCGAGGGTGAACCGTCGCCCGGTGATCGTTGTTGGAATGATTTCGACGAACGTCGGCTTGACCGTGGGAATCAGGGGCCGAAGCGGCAGAGCGGCGGCCGCGTCAATCTCGTACTGGGAATCGAGCGCCCGTGCCGTTCCGTGCACGACGACGCTCCACGCTTCGTCGCGACCCACGCCATCCGTTTCGAAGGCCACCGTGTGGTTCACGGTCAGTTCCACGAGTTTGGTGCCGGCTGCCGTGCGAAACAGCAGCCGACGATCGGCCGCGACGAAATTCACCGGAAAGATGTCGGCAACGCCGCCGACGGCGACCGCGAGGCGGCCCAGACTCGCCGAGAGCAGGGCATTCCAGCATTCCTCTTCCGTGAGAGTGTGCACGGGATTGTGGGTGGCGTCGACATCTTCGTAGGTCATGGTCCATAATCACACGGTCCGGCACCCCAATCGAGGGGTGCATCGGCAAAAGTCGGCCTGTTCCTAAGAAAATCCCTTGCCCCCACTTTGCGGCACGCTTTACCGATAAGCTGGAAATTTGCCCAGCGGGGCACATACCTGGCGGCTCAGCAACGGTTTCTTTCGTCCGCCACAATCTATTCTTTGAGAAAGTTTCACAGTGAGTGCGCTACCCGAACTACCGGCGAAAACGCCAAAAATCAGTCCCCCCCGACCCCGGCGATTTGTTATTCCGGCTCCTCGAGTATTTTATCCGGCGCTCGGCATCATTTTGGTCGTCGTGATCGTCGCCATCGCCTTCCCGGTACGCACCGGCAGCGTGCTCGCCCTGCTGCAGGGTTGGGTCGTCGCCGGTCTCGGACCGTACTACATGGTCATCGTGGCCGCCTTCGTGGTATTCGCCATCTGGATGGGCGCGAGCCGCTTCGGCGACATCAAACTTGGCCAGGACGACGACAAGCCGGAATTCGGCATCATGAGCTGGTTCGCGATGCTGTTCGCCGCCGGTATGGGCATCGGCCTCGTCTTCTGGGGAGCGGCCGAGCCGCTCACCTTCTTCACCAACCCGAAACCCGGCGTGACCGGAGACTCGCAGGAGCTCGCCGCCGCCGCCATGTCGCAGACCTTCCTGCACTGGGGCTTTCACGCCTGGGCAATCTACGCCGTCGTCGGACTCGCTCTGGCCTACTCCATCCACCGCAAGGGCCGTCCGGTATCCATCCGCTGGGCCTTGGAGCCGCTCCTCGGTGACCGGGTCAAGGGTCGCCTCGGTGACGCCATCGACGTCATCGCCATCGTCGGAACCCTGTTCGGCGTGGCGACCTCACTCGGTCTCGGGGTCAAGCAGATTGCGGCCGGCCTGAGCTACCTCGGCGTCGTGGGTGAAGTCAACAACACCCTCCTTGTCGTGCTCATCATCGTGATCACCGCCATCGCCACCGTTTCCGTGGTGAGTGGAGTCGGCAAGGGCATCAAATGGCTCTCCAACATTAACCTCGGCGTGGCCGGGCTGCTGCTGATCGCCGTGCTGGCCCTCGGACCCACCCTGTACCTGCTGCGCGTGCTCGTCGAGTCCATCGGGGGGTACTTTCAGAACGTGATCGGACTCACCTTCGACGCCGGTTCCTTCACCGGGGAAGCCGGTACCGCCTGGCAGGGCGCCTGGACCGTCTTCTACTGGGGCTGGTGGATCTCGTGGGCGCCGTTCGTCGGTGTCTTCATCGCGCGCATCTCGCGTGGCCGCACCGTGCGGGAGTTCATCGCCGGCGTACTCCTCGTGCCGACGCTGGTCACCTTCGTCTGGTTCGCCGTCATGGGCGGCAGCGCCATCAAACTGGCCTGGGAAGGCGACGGCGGCGGTCTCTTCGACCCCGCGGTCGGAATCATCTCCGAGAACGTGCTGTTCAACTTCCTCGGGCAGCTTCCGCTCGGCGGCATCCTCTCGGTTATCGCCGTCATCGTGGTGGCGATCTTCTTCATCACCTCGGCCGACTCTGGCTCGCTCGTGATCGACATGCTCGCCTCGGGTGGCGACACCAACCCGCCCAAGTGGAGCCGCATCATGTGGGCGAGCCTCAGCGGAATCGTCGCGATCGCCCTGCTGCTGGCCGGCGGACTCGCTGCCCTGCAAACCGGCGCGATTCTGACCGCGATACCGGTCAGCATCGTCATGATCGGTATGTGTATTGCCACCTACAAGGCGTTCCGCATCGAGCACGAGGTTCTGGTCAGTGCCGAACGTCGTCAGCGTCGGGAGGAGATGGCGCGCCGCATCGGCAAGACCGTGACCGCGCACCTCGAGGAGAACTTCGACGACCACTTCGGCGATCAGGTCGACGGCCACATCGAGGCTGCGCTGACCGACGATCCAGCCCGTCGCCCCCGCTGGGGCCGTCGCTCGAAAGAATAACCAGCACCACCGCCGGTTCAGAGCCGCCTACATTCCGTTGGCGGCCTTGACGCGGTTGACCAGGTCGCGCCACGGACCGTTCACCTCGGGCTCGGCGAGCACCACCTCGTGCGGGGCGCATCGAATGCGATAGGCGAACCGGTCTGCAGTTGCCACACTGTCGGTAACGTCGTCCCAGGGCAGCGAATCGAGAAAATCCGCCCAGGTTGCGGGGTCGGGTTGCTCTTCAACTCTGACTTCCCAGGTGAGGCGGATCCCGGCCATCCCGCCGCTGCGCGAGACAATGACTTTCATACCGAAAGGTTACCCCGATGGTTGCCCCGCGGTCGGCCCGCGTCGCGGCTCCGGCGGCATCGGTGCCAGCGGGTCGACGAGAGGTGCCGAATACGCTGGCGGCAGGGAGATACCAGGGGCGCTCGGAGTGCCGGTCGTGTTGGGCAGCGGCGAGGGAACGGCGGCCACTACCCCGACCGTCGCCCAGGCCCGCAAGACCGCGTCGTGGGCGGTCGAACCGTTTCCATAGAGGCGGGCCGCGGTATCCGCCGTCGCCGCCGCGAAGGCAGCAAAATCGCTCTGCGGGCGAAGCATCGGTCCGGTGAGCGTGTCATACCAAATGCGGCCCGGCATTTCCCAGGCGTTGCCGCCGATGGCCTCGGCGACGAGGTAGAAGGCGCGGTTGGGAATGCTCGAGTTGAGGTGCACCCCGCCGTTGTCGTCGTCCGTCTCGACGTAACCGGCCATGCTGTCCGGCTGCGGATCCTTGCCGAGCACATCATCGTTGTACGCCGTGCCGGGCGCTTTCATCGAGCGCAGGGCGATGCCCTCAACCTGTTCGGTGAATAGGCCCTCGCCGATCAGCCAGCTGGCCGCGCTGGTCGGCTGTCCCCGCAGATTTTGCTCGACGAGCGCGCCGAACACATCGGAAATGGACTCGTTGAGCGCGCCGGACTGACCCTGGTACTCCAGGTTCGCCGAGAATTGGGTGACGCCGTGCGTGAGCTCGTGACCGATCACACTCGGCGAAATGGTGAACCGGTTGAAAACCTGGCCATCTCCGTCGCCGAACACCATGCGTTCACCGTCCCAGAAGGCGTTGTCGTATTTCTGGCCATAGTGCACCGTGGCATCCATCGGCATACCACCGTTATCGATGCTGTCGCGTCCGAACTGGTTCCAGTACATCGCCTGGGTGGCTCCGAGGCTGTCATACGACTCGGTCACGGCAGGGTCGGTTCCGGCGGGCTGACCCTCCGTGCGCACCCGGCGACCGGGTAGGCGTTCGAGGCCACCGGCATCCGAAATGGTGCGATCGGATTCCCCCGGTGTGCGGGTGGGCAGGCTGTGCGCACTCGGGTGGGCGCGTGGATGCGTGCCATCGCGCAATTGCCGAATCCGCGAGTCCCGCAGTAGCGAGTCCCTAGCGGCAGCCGCGGCCCGCGCGAATTTGGGATCGTCCAGTTGTGCCAATCGCATCAGCAGGTACGGCGGCACGATCGTGCAGTGTGGGTGAATCTGCGGAGTGTGAATCTGCGGAGTGTCCATGTGCAGAGTCTGGCACCGGGCACCGACATCGCAACAGGTCGAAGCGCCCCGCTGAATAGACTCGCCTCATGCGCTTTGGAATCGTCATTCTCCCGCAAGACCCATGGCCGTGTGCGCGCGAGAAGTGGCTCGGTGCCGAGCAGTACGGCTTCGACCACGCCTGGACCTACGACCACCTGTCCTGGCGGTCGCTCGTCGACGAACCCTGGAATGCAACCATTCCCACCCTGACCGCCGCAGCGGCCGTGACCGAACGCATCGTTCTGGGCACCTTTGTCTCCTCACCGAATTTTCGGCATCCGGTGCCATTTGCCAAGGACATAGCCACCGTCGACGACGTGTCGAACGCACGGTTTCTGCTCGGGGTCGGGTCGGGCGGCACCGGGTTCGACGCCACCGTTCTGGGCCAGCCCCAGTACACGCCCCGGCAGCGGCACGAACGGTTCGCCGAATTCGTCGCCGACCTCGACCTCTTGCTACGCGGCGAGGAGACGGGTTCCACCGCGGGAATCAGTTTCGCTGGTGACTGGTACTCGGCTGTCAATGCGCGCATGGTGCTGCCCAAGTCGACCGCCCCGGTGCGGCAACGCGTGCCGTTCGTCATCGCCGCCAACGGCCCCAAAGGCCTGGGACTGGTCAGTCGGTTCGGGCAGGGCTGGGTGACGACCGGCCAGGATGGAACCTCGGGGGAGGACTGGTGGGAGGGCGTGCGCGGCCTCACGCACCGGCTGGACGACGTGGCGACCGCTGAAGGCCGAGACCCGGCCGCCATCGACCGCTACCTCTCACTCGACAGCGGCGGAACATATTCCCTGCAGAGCATGAATGCGTTCGAGGATGCCGTCGGCCGCGCTGCCGACCTCGGTTTCACCGACGTCATCAGCCACTGGCCGCGCGCCAGTGGAATCTACGCCGGCGACGAAGCCGTACTCGACGCGGTGGCGGGCACCTTCACTGAAATCAAATGAAGTAGCCGGTCGATCGGGGTTTCTGCCCGATGCCTGTCTAGGCTGGGTGCATGCGCGCACACGACGACCCCACGCCCCTGGTCCCTCGCACTCCGCTGAATGACCGGCTCGGCTGGCTCGGCCTGCGCAGCGGGCAGATTCTGCTCGTCATCGTGCTCGCGTCCGCCGTCATCTACGGACTCGTGCAGCTCAAGCTCGTCGTCATCCCGGTCCTGATCGCCATCATCCTTGCCGCGGCTCTGAGTCCGGTGATCAACGGACTGCGCAAGCGCGGCGTCGCCGCTATTCTGGCCACCTGGATCACCCTGCTCGGCGGCATCGCCGTGTTCGGCGGCATCATCACGCTCATCGTGTTCGCTGTGCGCGACCAGTGGAACGAACTGTTCTCCTCGGCCTCCGAGGGCATCGACAAGCTCCAGCAATTCCTCATCGACGGACCGATCCAGGTCGACGCGCAGCAGATTACCGACGCCCGCAATAGTGTCGTCGATTTTCTCACCAGCAGTCAGTTCGGCTCGGGGGCGCTGGCCGGGGCATCCGCTGTTTTTGAACTGATCACCGGGTCCGTGCTGCTCGTGGTCATTCTGTTCTTCTTCCTTAAGGACGGCGGCCAGATCTGGAACTTCTTCCTGAGTCCGTTCAAGGGTGAGCGCCTCGCCCGCGGACGCCGCATCGGTCACACCTCCCTGCGGGTGCTGGGCGGGTACGTACGGGGCACCGCGATCGTCGCCGCCGTCGACGCCACCGCGATCGGCATCGGCCTGGCCATTTTGCAGGTTCCGCTCGCCCTGCCGCTCGCGGTCATCGTGTTCCTCGGAGCGTTTATTCCGCTGATCGGAGCGACCGCGGCCGGTGTGCTCGCCGCGCTCGTGGCCCTGGTCGCGAGTGGCCCGGTCGTGGCGCTCATCGTGCTCATCATCGTGGTCG
Source organism: Cryobacterium sp. TMS1-13-1 (assembly GCF_004403125.1). Taxonomy (NCBI): domain Bacteria; kingdom Bacillati; phylum Actinomycetota; class Actinomycetes; order Micrococcales; family Microbacteriaceae; genus Cryobacterium; species Cryobacterium sp. TMS1-13-1. Next base: position 79,309 of record NZ_SOGX01000005.1, read on the forward strand.
CTGTCAACCAGCTCGAGGGAAACTTTCTGCAGCCGGTCGTCATGGCGCAGTCACTCAAGCTGCATCCGCTCGTCATCCTGGTCGGCCTGACCGCCGGAACCATTCTCGGCGGCATCGTCGGTGCCGTGCTCTCGGTGCCGATCGCTGCCGTCGCCTGGGCCATCGCCAAGGCCTGGAACACCCCGGATGCCCCACGCGCCATTCCGCCGAAGCGGCTCGTGCGCAAGCGCTAAACCCATCCTGCCCGTGCCACCGCTGCCACCCGCATGACTGGAGAACCATGACCGAGCAGAGCCACTTCCACCTGCCGCGCCCGCGCCTGACGCTCGAACAGGCGGTCGATCTCGCCCGCGAGCGGTTCAACGTCATCGGCTTCGTCGCCGAGCTGGGCAGCAACCAGGATCGCAACTTTCGCATTCACACGGATGCCGCCACGGTCGTACTCAAGGTCTCCAACCCGGCCATCGCCCCCGTCGCGCTTGAGGCGCAGAACGCTGCCCTGGCGCACCTGCGCGTCTTGGGGCTCGACCTGCCAGCGGCGCTCCAGGGGATCGACGGTGGCGAGATCCAGCGCGTCACCATCGATGGGCAGGCCCTCGACCTGCGCCTGCTGACCTATGTGCATGGGCAGCCGCTGACCGACTCACTCCGTCTGTCCGACGGGCAGATCCGCTCGCTCGGCGATGTGGCGGGCCGGATCGCGTCTGGCCTCCAGGACTTCGAGCACCCGGGAACCGACCGCGTTCTGCAGTGGGATTTGCGCCGCGGCGGCGAAGTCATCGACGCGCTCCTGCACTTCGTCGACAACGATAGCCACAAGGATCGCCTTCGGGCGGTGACCGACACGGCGCGGCAGCAGGTCGCGCCGGTCACGGCCGACCTGCGGGTGCAGACGATTCATGGCGACCTGACCGACGACAACGTCGTCTCGCTCGACGACACCACAGACACGATCACCGGGGTCATCGACTTCGGCGACGTAGCGCAGGGCTGGCTGGTGGCCGAGCTTGCCGCGACCTGCGCCTGCGTGCTTTACCGCAGCCCGCAGCATCCGCTCGCCATGCTCGCTGCGATCGAGGCATTCGCAGCGCGGGCGCCGCTGACCGAGGGTGAAATCAGCGCGCTCTGGCCGCTGATCGTGTTGCGCTGCGCTGTGCTCGTCGTGAGCGGTGAACAGCAGGTGCGTCTGGACGGTGACAACGATTACGCCGACGCGAACCGCGCCCGCGAGTGGCGCGCCTTCGAAACGGCCGCCGACCTTGATGGTGCAGAGGTTGAAGCGCTCATCCGGTTCACGTTGGCGGGCACCGACGCCCCCATCATGACAACCGACTACCCCCTGGCTGGGCCGCTCGATCCAGCGGCCATCATCGACCTGTCCGTGACGAGCGCTGGTTACGACGCCGGAGTCTGGCTGGAACCGGACATTGATGCGCGCATTGCAGCGGATGCCGCAGCCCAGCTCGGCCACGCCGTCACCCGCTACGGCGAATACCGGCTCTCCCAAACGCGCATCAACACGGCCGAGGAATCGGTCACCCTGGCCCTCGGCGTCGAGGTGATCCTGCCGGGCGGCAGCCACATCACCGCGCCGATCGCGGGGACGGTTGTGGTCGTCGATTCCGACACGGTGCGGCTCGAGGCCGCCCACTTCGACCTGTGGCTGACCGGCATCGACGCCGCGGCCATCGACGGCCAGACCGTCGAAGCCGGAACGACTCTCGGTACCGCTCTCGGTACCGCTCTTGGTGCGGCTCAGGCCAGTTCGGCCGGTGCACGCCACGCCGCCCGAGTGGCCCGCGTGACCCTGCAGACCAGCCGGCTTCGCGGCATCCGCCCGCCGTTCTTCGCCGCACCGTCACACGCTGCGCTCTGGCAGCGGGTCTGCCCCGACCCGTCAGCGCTGCTCGGGCTGGAAACCGCCCGTTCACTGGCCGATGCCGGCGCCCTGTTGCAGCGCCGGGACCAGTCCTTTGCGCGCGTGCAGGAACACTATTACCAAGCCCCGCCGCAGATCGAACGTGGCTGGCAGCATCACCTCATCGATACTCACGGCCAGGCCTACGTCGACATGGTGAACAATGTCACGACAGTCGGACACGGGCACCCGCGGATTGCCGAGGCCGCGCGCAGCCAATGGTCGCTGCTTAATACCAACTCCCGCTTTCACTACGAGGAGCTCGTGCGCTTCACCGAGCGCCTCGCCGAACTCGCCCCCGACCCGCTCGACACCGTCTTTCTGGTCAATAGCGGCACCGAGGCCGTCGACCTCGCCCTGCGCCTCGCCCTCAGCTACACCGGCCAGGACACCGTGCTCGCGGTGCGCGAGGCCTATCACGGCTGGTCGCTGGCAGCGGATGCCGTCTCCTCCTCGGTCGCCGACAACCCCCGGGCGCTCGACACCCGGCCCGACTGGGTGCACCTGGTCGAAGCGCCGAACGCCGTGCGCGGCAAATATCGGGGCATGCAGTCTGCCCCGCAGTACCTCGACGACCTCGACGGCGATCTGCGGGACCTGGCCGACGCCGAGCGCACGGTAGCCGCGTTCATCGCCGAGCCCGTATTCGGCAATGCCGGCGGCGTGTTATTGCCCGACGGCTACCTGGCCGGCGTCTACGAGCGGATGCGCGCCCGCGGCGCACTCTGCATCGCCGACGAGGTGCAGGTGAGCTACGCCCGGCTCGGCAAGCACTTCTGGGGTACCGAGCAACAAGGAGTGGTTCCCGACATCATCACCATCGCCAAGGCAATAGGCAACGGGCATCCGCTCGGCGCGGTCATCACCCGCCGAGACATTGCGGAGCGCTTCAGCGAGGAGGGACCGTTCTTTTCGTCGGCTGGCGGCAGCCCGCTGAGCTGCCGAATCGGCCTGACCGTGCTCGACATCATGCGCGACGAAGGCCTGCAACAAAATGCTGAGGTCGTCGGCCGGCATCTCAAACAGGGCCTGGAACGGCTCGGTGAACGCTTCGATCTGATCGGTGCGGTGTACGGAATGGGGCTCTACCTCGGCGTCGAGCTGGTCAGCGACCGCGCCGCCTTCACTCCGGCGACGGGCGCGGCCGCACGGCTCTGCGACGAGCTGCTGCTGCGCGGCTGCATCGTGCAGCCCACCGGCGACTTTGAAAACGTGCTCAAGATCAAGCCGCCGCTCTGTCTCAGTATCGCCAGCGCCGACCATTTTCTGGCCGCGCTGGCCGACGCGCTGGGTGCCATCGCCCCCAGAGCAGCGCAGCCCCCAACGCTTAGCGCCGCGTCTTCGCGCTGATACTCGGCGACGGCGACGGCGACGGCGACGGTGTCGGCTCGGCGATGAACGCCAGACCGCCGGCACTGTTGGCCGAGAGCATGAGGACTTCGATCCAGTCCCGGTTGATCGACGGGGTGCGACTGCCAAAATATCGGTAGTACAGCGTGCTCGTCGGGTCGAGCCAGATCGCGCTGCGACCGCTTCCCTCGTCGGCCGAATCGGACCAGGTGAAAATGAAACTCTCCCGGCGCCGCAGCTTGGTGCTGATCACGATCTGCAGATGCATGAGGGCACGATCGTCGAAGGTGATCACGATACCCGGATTGCCATACAGCAACGTACCCATGTTCATGCACCTCCTCGATTATTCCCCCACTGTAGCGCTATGAGCGGGCGGGAATAGACCGGACGCATGGCACCAAAACGGGAGGGTGTGCTGGTTATGCCGGTGTGCTCTGCTAAAGTATCAAGGTTGCCGTTCAACGGCCGCGGATAAAGAGAGCTCAGGCATCCTGCCAAGGGCACCGCGCAGTGAGAGAAAGGGGATCCCACTTTATGGCACTCGAACCAGATGCTAAGAAGGCGATCATCGAAAAGTACGCTACCCACCCAGGCGACACCGGGTCCCCGGAAGTTCAGATTGCAATGCTCACGCAGCGCATTCTTGACCTCACCGAGCACTTGAAAGAGCACAAGCACGACCACCACTCACGTCGTGGCCTGCTTCTTATGGTTGGTCAGCGTCGCCGTCTGCTCGGTTACCTGTCGGACATCGACATCACTCGGTACCGCACACTGATCGGCAGCCTCGGCCTGCGTCGCTAATTTCGCGCAGTTTAATTGCACGAAGCGAATGCAGCGTTGACAACGCGAACTTCTTCACAACGGGTCGTCACCTTTTAGGTGGCGGCCCGTTGTGCGTGCCGCCGCCGAGCGGGGGTAGAACAGCGGCTTGATAACATAGGTGGTTGGCAATAACGAATGGAAATCAGCATGAGTCTTAGGCGCACCAAGAGTATTGAAGATTCGATAGCAGACTCGCTGGAAAAGGGCCACAGCCTCAAACGCACCCTCGGCACCTGGGACCTCATGATCATGGGCGTAGCGGTCGCCGTCGGAGCTGGAATCTTCTCGGTCGGCGCCAAGGCAGCCGGCAGCTACGCCGGACCGTCGGTCACCCTGGCCTTCCTGCTCGCCGCCTTCACCTGCGCCCTCGCGATCATGTGTTACGCCGAGTTCGCCTCGGCCGTGCCCGTCGCCGGGTCCGCCTACACCTTCACCTACGCGACCCTCGGCGAGCTGCTCGCCTGGATTATCGGCTGGGACCTCATTCTCGAGATGCTCACGGCCGCCGCCGTCATCGCTAAGTACTGGGGCATTTACCTCAGCACCGTGTTCGATCTGGCCGGCTGGAACATTCCAGCGACGATCACCGTGATCGGCCTCGACGTCAGCTGGGGAGCTTTCGTCATCGTCGCCATCTTCACCGCACTGCTCGTGCTCGGCACCCAGCTCTCCGCCCGCGTCGCCAGCGTCTTCACGATCATCAAGGTCGCCATCGTGGTCTTCGTCATCATCGTCGGCGCGTTCTTCATCAACACCGCGAACTACACGCCGTTCATTCCGGCCGAAGTTCCCAGGGCCGGCGGCGAGGGCGACGTCTGGATGCAGTCCCTGTTCTCCTTCATGACCGGGGCGGCCCCGGCGCAGTACGGGCTGTTCGGCCTGCTGGCCGGTGCATCCCTGGTGTTCTTCGCGTTCATCGGCTTCGATGTGGTCGCCACGAGCGCTGAAGAGGTCAAGAACCCGCAGAAGACCCTGCCGCGCGGCATCTTCGCCGGCCTGGCGATCGTCACGGTGCTCTACCTCGGCGTCAGCCTTGTCCTCACCGGCATGGTGCCGTACACCGTACTGGCCGACGACCCGAACGCCTCCCTCGCGACCGCATTCGTCGCCGTCGGCGCCGGCTGGGCCGCTCAGGTGATCTCGATCGGAATCCTGGTCGGCCTCACCACCGTGATCATGGTGCTGCTGCTCGGCCTGTCTCGCGTGCTGTTCGCCATGAGCCGCGACGGCCTGCTGCCGCGCTGGCTCAGCGTCACGAGCGAAAAACGCCGCACGCCGGCGCGCATTCAGATCATCTCCGGTACCGCCGTTGCTCTCATCGCCGGGCTCACCGACGTAGGGGTGCTCGAAGAGATGATCAACATCGGAACACTGTCGGCCTTCGTGCTGGTGAGTATCGCCGTCGTCGTGCTCCGCAAGAAGCGTCCCGACCTGCCGCGCGCGTTCAAGGTGCCGTTCTCGCCGGTGTTGCCGATCCTGTCGGCCGTGCTCTGCGTCTGGCTGATGCTCAACCTGACCACCCTCACCTGGGCACGGTTCGGGGTGTGGCTGGCCGTCGGGTTCCTCGTCTACTTCGCCTACGGTCGCCGCCACTCCGTGCTCGGCATCAAGCAGCGTGCGGCTGCTGCCGAAGCTGCCCGAGTCGAAGCTGGCGCCGCGACCAAGCCCGTCGACTAGCCGGCGAACTCGCCGTTCGTGTTCATCTCTTCCTGAATCATGAGGGCGAGCTCGCGCAGGAGGACAGCATCGACCCCCGAGTCCGCGCGCGGTTCCGGATCGAACACGCCGAGGGCGCCGATGCGCTCACCCGAGGCTGCTTCGATGGGGAATCCGGCGTAGAAACGCATATGGGGCGCGCCGGTGACGAAGGCTTTGCGCCGCAGGCGTTGATCGGCGAGCGTGTCGGGCACGATGACGGCACCGCGTGCGCGCACGACCATTGCCGACATCGAATCGCTCCAGGCCGGGCTCGGCAAGGCGGGGCCGGTACTCGACCGAATCTGCAGGCGATTACTGTCCCGAATAGCGAAGAGAGCGGATGCCGTACCGAAAGACTGCTGCGCCAGCGCCACAATATGATCCAACCGGGTGTCACAGCCGCGTCTGAGGCGGCGCTGGTCACCGCCACGGATGGGTGCTGTCCTGGGCGGTGCATCGGTGGATCCGAGCGGTACGGGATAGGGGCTGCGCTGCACGACGTCCAGACGCCCCGCCATCTTATCGGCCAGAAATTTGCCCCAGTGGCGATAATCGGTGGAATCGGACAGACCAGCGGAGGCTAGAAACTCGGCGTCCGCAACGGGGACGAAAACGGAGCGACGCATCGACAGGCAGACCCGTTCGGTGATCGCGTCGAGCGATCGGGCGTGCCGATCGGCGATTGTTCCGCCGAGGCTGTTGAAGATCGGAATGGCACGAATGGGTTGGATACCGTGAACGTAAATGTACGCGCTGTCATTCGTGTGTCGCTCGACAAAATTCAGGAGTCGAGTGAGGTCGGCCTGCCAGGTTCGCTCGGCCGTGAGGTGCAGGGCGTCACCGACGCCCAGAACGACGACGATCGCATCGAGGCGCCGAAGGTCAGCCCCGCGCAGTTGTACCTGCGCGGAGGCCAGCAGCCCGATCGAGCTGGCAATGAGGGCGACGTCCGCTCCGCGCTGCGTGCGCCCCGAAAGCGCCCGAGCGAGCGAACCGGGCAACGCGAGGTCGTGGCTGCTGACGCCCCAACCGGCGGCCGGCCCGCTGCCGAGCACGAGAATGCGATCGCTGTCGATGCCGGGGGAGTGGGCCACCGGGGTGTCGCTGGGCTGCGGAATGGTGACGCTGCCCTGCATGCTGATCGCGGCCCAGGCACGCATCATTCCGGCTGCCGCCACCCGCGCGAGTCCCTGCATCGGCGCATCCTCATTTCAGTCAGTAACACTTTGACTGACACTGGAACGTGTGCCACCCATTCTCATGGCACCAGTTCGGGGCGGTTTGCTGCCGGGAATGCGGTCAACCCGGCCGCAGTTACTGGTAATCTCAATGCAAACGCATTGATATTCCTGGAGGTTTACATGCAGTTCGGAATCTTCACCGTCGGCGATCGCACCGTTGACCCCACGACCGGGCGGGAACCGTCCGAGCACGAGCGCATCTCGGCAATGGTCACGATCGCCCAGAAGGTCGAAGAAGTCGGCCTCGACGTCTTCGCCACCGGTGAGCACCACAATCCGCCCTTCGTGCCGTCGTCCCCGACCACCATGCTCGGCTATATCGCAGCAAAGACGAGCCGCATCATCCTCTCGACCGCGACCACCCTGATCACGACCAACGACCCGGTGAAGATCGCCGAGGACTACGCGATGCTGCAGCACCTGTCCGAGGGTCGGGTCGATCTCGTGCTCGGTCGCGGCAATACCGGCCCGGTGTACCCGTGGTTCGGCCAGGACATCCGTCAGGGCATCCCGCTGGCCCTGGAGAACTATGCGCTGCTGCGTAAACTCTGGCGTGAAGACGTGGTGAATTGGCAAGGCCAGTTCCGCACCCCGCTGCAGGATTTTCAATCAACGCCGCGCCCGCTCGATGGTGTGCCGCCCTTCGTCTGGCACGGCAGTATCCGCAGCCCAGAGATCGCCGAGCAGGCCGCCTTCTACGGTGACGGCTTCTTCGCCAACCACATCTTCTGGCCGGCCAGTCACACCCAGAAAATGGTCGGTTACTACCGCGAGCGGTTTGAGCACTACGGACACGGATCCGCCGAGCAGGCCATCGTCGGTCTCGGCGGCCAGGTCTTCATGCGCAAGAATTCCCAGGACGCCGTGAACGAATTCCGCCCCTACTTCGACAACGCACCCGTCTACGGACACGGCCCGTCGCTGGAAGACTTCACCGAGCAAACCCCGCTCACCGTCGGCAGCCCGCAGCAGATCATCGACCGCACCCTCGGTTTCCGCGACTACGTCGGGAACTACCAACGCCAGCTCTTCCTCATGGATCACGCCGGCCTGCCGCTGAAAACCGTGCTGGAGCAACTCGACCTTCTGGGCGAAGAAGTTGTGCCGGTGCTCCGCCGCGAGTTTGCCAAAAATCGACCGGCCACCGTGCCTTCCGGGCCCACCCACGCTTCATTGTCGGCCGCCGCAGCGGCTGTGCTCATCGGAACGACGGATACTGCCACGCCGGTTGCCGGCTAGGCCGTCGGCCTGATGGGCGCTTTCTAACAGGTCTGTTAGAATTAACGGGGTTGATTGTGAGATCAACCCGTCCAACTCGCCTGTCATACGGGCACGCGAGCCTTCGTCGCCAGCATGGCGAGAAGCAAACTTAAAGGAGAAAACCCCCACATGGAGGGTCCAGAAATCACGTTCGCCGAAACCGTTATCGATAACGGCAAGTACGGCAAGCGCACCATCCGTTTTGAAACCGGGCGTCTCGCCCAGCAGGCGCAGGGTTCTGCCGCCGCCTACATCGACGAAGAGACGATGCTGCTCTCCGCCACGAGCGTCAGCAAGCAGCCGAAGGACAACTTCGACTTCTTCCCGCTCACCATCGACGTCGAAGAGCGCATGTACGCTGCCGGCCGCATCCCGGGCAGCTTCTTCCGTCGCGAAGGTCGTCCCTCGACCGACGCGATCCTCACCTGCCGTCTGATCGACCGGCCGCTGCGCCCGTCGTTCGTCGATGGTCTCCGCAACGAGATCCAGGTTGTCATCACCGTTCTGGCCATCGAGCCCGATGAACTCTACGACGTGCTCGCGATCAATGCGGCCTCCATGTCGACCCAGCTTGCCGGACTGCCGTTCTCCGGACCGATCGGTGGCGTTCGCGTCGCCCTCATCCCGGACGAGAACGGTGGCGGCCAGTGGGTTGCCTTCCCGAAGCACTCGCAGCTTGATGACGCCGTGTTCAGCATGGTCGTCGCCGGTCGTGTTGTCACGGACGCCAACGGTGTGCAGGACGTCGCGATCATGATGATCGAGGCCGAAGCGACCGACGCAGCCTGGAACCTGATCAAGGGCGGCGCCATCGCGCCAAACGAAGCCGTCGTTGCCCAGGGCATCGAGGCTTCCAAACCCTTCATTAAGCAGCTTGTCTTCGCGCAGCAGCAGGTAGCGGATGCCGCCGCCAAGCCGACCGCCGACTTCGCGCTCTTCCCGCCATACCAGCCGGCCACCTACGACGCGGTCGCCGCGCTGGCCTACGACCAGCTCAAGACGGTCTACACGATCGCCGACAAGGTCGAGCGTCAGAACGCTGACGACGCGCTCAAGGCATCCGTCAAAACCGCCATCGCGGCCAAGGTTGAAGCCGGCGAGCTCGAAGCGAGCGCCAACAACCAGGTCAACGCGGCGTACAAGTCGGTCACCAAGCTCGTCGTTCGCTCACGCGTGCTCAACGAGGGCATCCGTATCGACGGTCGTGGACTTGCGGACATCCGTCCGCTCGATGCCGAGGTTGCGGTCATCCCGCGCGTGCATGGTTCGGCCATCTTCCAGCGCGGTGAAACCCAGATCCTGGGCGTGACCACGCTGAACATGCTGAAGCTCGAGCAGTCGATCGACTCGCTGAACCCGGTCACCAAAAAGCGTTATATGCACAACTACAACTTCCCGCCCTACTCGACCGGTGAAACCGGCCGGGTCGGAACGCCGAAGCGTCGCGAGATCGGCCACGGAGCGCTCGCTGAGCGTGCCCTGGTTCCCGTGCTGCCCACGCGTGAGGAGTTCCCGTACGCTATCCGTCAGGTCTCCGAGGCGCTCAGCTCCAACGGTTCCACCTCGATGGGTTCCGTCTGCGCTTCGACCCTGTCGCTGCTGAACGCCGGAGTGCCGCTGCGCGCTCCGGTCGCCGGTATCGCCATGGGCCTGATCAGCGACACCGTTGATGGGCAGACCCGTTACGCGGCGCTGACCGACATTCTCGGTGCCGAAGATGCCCTCGGCGACATGGACTTCAAGGTTGCCGGTACGAGCGAATTCATCACCGCGATCCAGCTGGACACCAAGCTCGACGGCATCCCCGCCTCAGTTTTGGCCGGCGCGCTGACGCAGGCGAAGGATGCCCGCACCACGATCCTCTCCGTGTTGAACGCGGCGATCGACGCTCCCGACGAGATGGCGCCCACCGCGCCGCGCGTCATCAGCGTGCAGATCCCGGTCGACAAGATCGGCGAGCTGATCGGCCCGAAGGGCAAGACGATCAACTCGATCCAGGACACCACCGGTGCCGACATCTCGATCGAGGAAGACGGCACCGTGTACATCGGCGCCGTCGACGGGCCGTCGGCTGAGGCCGCTCGCGCCCAGGTCAACGCCATCGCGAACCCGACCAACCCCGAGGTTGGCGAGCAGTTCCTCGGAACCGTCGTCAAGATCGCCGCGTTCGGTGCCTTCGTTTCGCTGCTCCCGGGCAAGGATGGTCTGCTGCACATCTCCGAAGTGCGTAAACTTGCTGGTGGCAAGCGCGTCGAGAACGTCGAAGACGTGCTCGGCGTCGGCCAGAAGGTTCTCGTGGAAATCACGAAGATCGATGACCGTGGCAAGCTCTCGCTCGCTCCGGTGCTCGATGAGGCTGCTGACACCGAAGGTCGCGCTGCGGCTTCCGACAGCGCAGACGCTTCGACCGAGGCGTAAGACTAAACCTTGCCCCAATAGATCTCCCGATCACCTCTCGCCAGGTCGGTCGGGTAGATGGAAGGCCCGCACTGCTTGCAGTGCGGGCCTTTTCGCGGTCCTGACGCGAAAGACGGCCCGCGCACGCCTTATTGAGGCCCAGCACCGGGTCTACGTTCGTGGCATGACAAATCAGCGATTGGCTTCACGGTTTTTGCCTTGCCTCGCCTCGGCGCTGTCGCCCTGGTCACTGTTGCCCTGCTGGCCGGCGCGGTGAGCGCCCCGGCGCTCGCGCAGACCTCTCCGTCCGTCAAAGCCTCCGCAACCAGCTACGTCGCTCTCGGCGACTCGTTCACCTCGGGTCAGGGTGCCCCGCCCTACGTGCTGGACGGCACCGCGTGCCTGCGTTCCAAGCGCGCCAGCTACCCGATCTTCGCGGACCTGGTCAGTCCGTTCAAACTCGTGTCGAACAGAGCCTGTTCCGGAGCCAGCACAATGGATGTTCCCGCTCAGCTTCTTGGGGTCAGCCAGAGTACCGCTCTGGTCACGCTGACCGTCGGCGGCATCGATGCCGGCTCCAACATCGTTTTGGCGGCGTGTGCGCCCGACCCGGCCAGTTCGGTCTGCCTCGGCGCCATCCAAAACAGTGTGGCTCAGCTGAGCGTTCTCGCCCCCAGACTCGTGGGCACCTCGGGTCTCGTGGCGGCGACGTTGCCGCAGGCGAAGATCGCGGTGCTCAGTTATCCGCACCAGTTCAAGCCGGGATTCTCCCCGCTGGGCGACGTGCTCAATGGTGCCACCGACGCACTGAACACTGTTATCGCGGGATCCGTCGCGGCGATGGCGACGTCACGCATCCGCTTTGTCGATGCCGCGCAGGAATGCGCCGCACACGGCATCGGGTCGCACGTTCCATACGTCGCATTTGATGCGCTGAACCCATTCGGGCCGGCCAACTTTCACCCGAACGCGCTTGGCGACAGCCTCGGTTACACTCGTGCCCCCGTAAATGACGGGGTGCTGCGCCTCCGCTAACGGTGATTCAGCTTTACGTATTTAGCGTTAAGCTTTCAGTGGCGGCCATCTAATTGAAAGAATCATTAGGTAGCGATATACTGAACCTGTGTTGTCTTCTGGTTTGCCCGCCGCCCAATTGAAGTCCGACCTGTTCAAGGCGCTCGGGCATCCGTTGCGGGTGCAGGTTTTGGAACAGCTCGTCGCCGGTGAACGCTCGGTGGGGTCACTCGCCGAGGCACTCGGCTGCGAGCTGTCCAACCTGTCGCAGCAGCTCGGTGTGCTGCGGCGGGCCGGGGTCGTGGTGACCCGGCGCGAGGGCAACTCCATCTTCTATGCGCTGCGCGACCAGGGCGCGGTGGAGCTGCTGGCCGCGGCCAAGCGCATGGTGCTGGCCAGCCTCACCGACTCGCACGCACTGCTGCGCCACCTCGAGCAGGAGTAACACCCGCGCGACGCGGCCAGCCCGCGCGACGCGGCCTACAGGTCGTTGCCGGCGTAGGAGAGGTTGAAGCTCTTATTGGTGAGCGGAAAGTCGGGAACGATCGTTTCCGAAAGGGCCTGCGGCACGGCGGGCCAGTTCAGGAACGACGGGTCGACGATCTTGACCCTGGCGAGCGTGCCGTCGGCGGCGAGCTCGACTCGGTGGGTTGCCGTACCCCGCCAGGCCTCGACCAGGGCCAGCCCGGTTCCGGCCGCGGTCGGGTTGACGCTGTACGCGGTCCCCGTGTGCCCCTGCAGTCGTTTCAGCAAGTCGAGCACGATAGCGGTCGACACCTCGACCTCCCGAGCGCGCACGGTGTAGCGAGCGAGCACGTCGCCGCCGTCCTCGGTCACGATGTGAAAGACCTCGCCGAGATTGACGAACGGATGCTCAAGGCGAGCGTCGGTCTCGATGCCGGAGGCGCGGGCGACGTAGCCGAGCGTGCCAAGCGTGGTCGCATGGGCCCGGGATAGGCGGGCCGTGCCGGTGAAGCGGCCGCGCACGATGGCGTGGCCGAGCGTAATCTCGGCCAGTTCGGCCATGGCGGCGGCAATGCGCGCCAGATCGTCGGCGTTCGGCAGGGCGGTGACCCTGGTGCCACCGATGCTGAGAGCGCCGCGGAGCAGGCGGTGCCCGGTGACCGATTTGTTGATGCGCATGAGCTGCTCACGCAGGCCCTGAGCGTGCGCGTCGATGATGCCGAAGCCGACATCGTTGGCGAGTGAGCCCAGGTCGGTGATGTGGTTGTACAGCCGCTCCAGTTCCAGGAGCAAGGCCCGCAACAGCCGGTCGGGTTCGGAGACCGGGGTGCCGGTGGCCTGCTCGACGGCCATGACGAAGGCGAGGGAATGGCCGACGGCCGTGTCCCCGCTGATTTGCTCGGCGAGCAGCACGCCCTCAGCCGCGTTCTTGCCCTCGAAGACCTTCTCGACGCCGCGGTGCAGGTACCACTGGCGCGCTTCCATGCGCACGATCGTCTCGCCGACGACCGAGAACCGAAAGTGTCCGGGCTCGATGATCCCGGCGTGAATCGGTCCGACGGCGATCTCATAAACCCCGGGACCTTCGACCGGGACGAACGGGAAGGATTCCACGTCGGGCTCGAACTCGGGTACGACCGAGTTGGCCTTGAGCATCGGATACCAGCCGCGCGGCCAGTGGCCGTGGCGCACCAACCGGTGGGGCTGCGGGTGATCCCGCGGCTCGACACCGTACAGATCGCGAATCTCCCGCTCGAAGTTCCCGGCCGAAAACGACAGTTCGGCGAGGCTGGGAATCCAGGCGTCCGTGCGTGGCACGCTCACTGACAGATCAGCGCGCAGGGACGGGTCCGCTCCGACAAAGGAATACACGATGCGAAACTGGTCGTTGTCTTCGTGGCAGGCGATCAGGGCCAGACGACTGCCGGCATCCAACAGGGCACCGGCTGTCGTCGCCAGCCTCGAACGGTCGAGGTGGCGCAGCTCGGCACCGTCGCCGGCGGCCAGGCCGCGTTCGGTGGAGCGGCCGGAGGCCAACTCATCGGCGGCGTGGTCTTCAGGCGTCATGTCATTGGCTCGTCGGTCATCGCGCATCAGTTGGTACCTCCCAGAACGGCTGTGGCCTGCAGCAACAGAGTGCCGACCGGCTCGGCGACGAAAGCGATCGTCGCTGTGGTCGCCAGGGCCAGGATGATGGGCAAAATTGGACCGTGGGTGGAATAGTCCGGCGTGAGCGCCTGGGGGCTAGGGGGCACGGTGGCCGCGGGAGCGCCGATGGTCATCTGCACGGTCAGCCGGGTGAAGGCGGCGAAGATGACGAGCAGCAGCACGAGGGCCGCGCCGACGACTCCGCCGAGTCCCACCGACCAGCCGGCCATGATGATGCCGACCTCCGAGAAGAAGATGCTGAACGGGGGAAAGCCAACGATTGCCGCCATCGCCATCAGCCAGGGGATGGCGAGCCCGGGTCGTCGCACCAGCAGAGCCCGCACATCGGCGATCACCGGGGTGCCCTCGATCTTCAGGATGCGTCCGGAGATGACGAACAGCGTCGCCTTGATCAAGCCGTGGCCGAGAATGTAGAGCAACACCGACGGGAGGGCAGCCGGGCCGATGGCGACACCGATCGCCATGAGCCCCATGTGTTCGATGCTGGAGTAGGCGAGCATCCGCTTGTAATCGCGTTGCCGAATGAGCAGGGATGCGGCAACGAGCAGGGACAGCAGCCCGCCGATACAGAGCATGGTGCGCAAAAACTCCGGGCCGATCACGAGGTTGGTGATCGACTGGATGCGCAGGATGGCGTAGAGGGCGACCGAGAGCAGCACGCCGGACATTAGGCCGGAAACCGGCGCCGGGGCCTGGCTGTGGGCATCCGGCAGCCAACTGTGCATCGGGGCCAGGCCGGACTTGGTGGCGAAACCGAGCACAGCGAGGGCGCCGCCGGCGGTGATGAGTGCTGGGTCGAGGCCGAGGTCGGCCTGGCTCAGTAGGCGCCAAGACAGGGTGGGGGTGTCGGTGCCGACCGAAGCGGCGTAGATGAGCACGATGCCGAGCAGCGCGATCGCGACACCGACCGAGCCGAGAATGACGTATTTCCAGGCGGCTTCGAGGGAGCGGCGGGTGCGATGGTGGCCGACCAGAAAGGCGGTGGCGATGGTGGTCGCTTCGACGGCCGCCCACATCAGGCCGATGCTGTCGGCGAGCACGGCGAGGGACATAGCGGCCAGGAACAGGGCGATAAGCGCTTCGTAGCCGGCGGCATCCCGGGTGCGGCTCGACGCCGCGCTACTGAGGCCACCCCAGGTGGAGACGAGTCCGACCGCTCCGACGACACTGAGCATATAGGCCGAGAGAGCATCGGCGCGCAGCATGCCGCCGCCAGCGGAGGGCACGTCGCCGCCCAGCACGGCACCGATCAGGAACAGGCCGGAAACCAGCACGGCGCTCGATGCGGCGACACCGACGAAACGGCGGTGCGAAGACCCGCGCAGCAGCAGGCTGAGACCGGCGAAGACGAGTGGGCCGACGAGGGGCATCCACAGAATAACTGACATCAATCGTGCAACTCTCTGAGCTGATCGACGGCGGTGCCGCCGAACTTGGTGCGCATGCGGCCGGCAAAAACATGCAGAATGAGCACGACCAGCAGCACGTCGAGGGAGACCGCGAACTCGAGCAGAATCGGCACGCCGCCGCTGGTCAAAAACGCGATGGTGGCAATGCCGTTGTCGAGCAGCAGAAAGCCGATGAGCTGCGAGCGGGCGCGACGCCGACTGATCAGCAGCAGGAAGCCGATCAGGACCATGGCCAGCCCGATCGGGGCCGCATGGCCTGTCGTGGTGTCGCCGAGCCCGAAGATCCGGCTGACGACGACGTAGCTGAGAATCGTCAGGAGCGTGACGGCCAGCAGAGCGGCGGTCGGATTGAGCCGGGGTGACTCCTGAATCTGCTTGATCGACGCCTTGGACTGGTGCGCGAGCACCCAGGGCAGTCCGATGCCCTTGACCGAGAGGATGAGCAGCGACACGAGCACGAGTTCGGACTCACCCTCGGCGATGCCGATCACCGCAACGAGCGCGGCGAGGGCGACGCCCTGCAGCGCGAGCAGACGGATGGACGCGAGCAGCGAGTGTCGCCAGACCATGAGCGCGCTGGTCAGCAGCAGGGCTCCGGTACAGAGACCGATCAGTTGCGGAAAGAAGGTTTCAAACACGACGGATGCTCCTCAGGCGACCAGATAGGAGGCGGTGACGGCCAGGAAGGCGAGGGCGAACGAGCCCGCGAGCAGCTCGGGCACCTGGAACAGGCGTACCTTGGCGAGAAAGATCTCGCCGACGCTGAGCAGCACCCCCAGCACCAGCACCTTCACGGCGATCGAGACGACGCCAATCACGAGGCCCAGGGCGCTGAAATCGGTGACGACGCCCCATGGCACGATCAGGTTACTGACCAGGCCGAGCAGGGCAGCCAGCTTCAGCCAGGAGCCGACTTCGAGCCAGGCGAGGTCACGTCCGCTCGCTTCGAGCGTCATCGCCTCGTGCAGCATGGTCACCTCAAGGTGGGTGCCAGGGTTATCGATGGGCAGTCGGGCGGTCTCGGCCATGATGGCGATCGACAGCGCGACGAGGGCCAGCACGCTGACCGGCGAGATGATCAGCTCGGGGGAGAGTAGCCGGGTTTCAACGATGACCGACAGGGTGCTGGTTCCGGCCGGAATTGAGAACGCGTAGACCGAGAGCAGCAGGGTCGGCTCAACCAGCGCGGCAACCGTCATGTGTCGGCTGGACCCCATGCCGCCGAAGGCGGTACCGCCGTCGAGGCCGACCAGGGCGAGGGCGACGACGCCGATCAGCATGATGGAGACAATGACGAACAGGTCGCTGGGAATCAGCGCGAACGGAATCGTGCCGACCAGCGGCAGCAGCACGCAGAGCAGCAGGCTCGACACGACCAGGGCGACCGGACCGACTCGCAGCATCCAGCTGCTGTCGGTGCCGCGCACCGGGTTCTTCGCGAGCAGCTTGCGCAGGTCGCGCCAGGGCTGCCAGATTCCGGCGCCGGCGCGGCCCTCGATGGTGGCTCGCACCTGCCGGATCACACCCATCAGCAGCGGGGCGAGGAACACGAACAAGACAACCTGCACGAGGGCGATGATGATGGCGCTCACGTCCGTGGCATTCGCGTCGTAATTGTTCATAGGGAGACCACAATCAGCACGATCAGCAGCGCGACAAAGGAATAGGAGAGATAGCGGTGGATGCTGCCGTTGGCGACGTGCCGCACGACCACGCCGTAGCGCTGGAACAGGTTGAGCACCGGACGATACAGCCGGGTCTCGATCACATCGGAGACGCTCTGTTCCACCCGCACGCGTTCCACCAGATAGCGGGACTCGGCCACGTGGGTGACCTGCACGTCACGGGAGGGCTTGAGCACGTCGTCGAAGACGCGAACCAGCGGCTCCGCATACGATGTCGCGGTGTATTGCATGCGTGGCCGGGCTCGAGATCCGCCGCCACCCCAGGGCAGGTCGACGATACGGTGCGGATGCCGGCGGGCCGAGACGATGATCGCGACGATCACCGGGATGGCGACGAGGGCCGACAGGACGACGAGCATGATCGGGTCGAGCACCGCGCCGATGCCCGGCAGCGATACCCCGCCCAGTCCGACCGAGCGCACCGCGGCCGTCGGGTCCGAACTGACCGTGGTCGCCACGAGGGCGGCGATCGGTCCCGGCAGCAAGCCGAGAGCGAGCACGGCCAGGGCGCCGAGGGCGAGTGAAATGCGCATCAGCGCCGGCACTTCCCGGGCGTCCGCTGCGGCGGTGCTTCGTGGCCGGGCCAGGAAGGCGATGCCGTAGGCCTTGACGAAGGTGAGCAGGGCCAGCCCCGCGGTCAGGGCGATCACGGCGACGGCGAGCGGCATAGCGACGGATGCCGCGACCGAGACGACTGCCCCGCCCTGGCGACCGCCGTGAATGAGGGACTGCAGCAGCATCCACTCGGCGACGAAACCGCTGGTGATCGGGATGGCGGCCGCGCCGAGGCTGGCGATGCCGAAGGCGGCAGCAGTGACGGGCATTCGGGCGCCGAGCCCGCCGAGCCGGTCGAGGTTGCGTTCGCCGGTGGCGTGGATAATGGCGCCAGCACCGAGGAACAGCGTGGACTTGAATGCGGCGTGGCTGACGGCGAGCAGCAGGGCGGCGACGAGCGCGGCATCCGCTGCCGCTTGCGCGTCGTAGCCGCGCAGCAGCATGCTCGCGCCGAGGCCGAGAAAGACCAGACCCATGTTCTCGGTGGTCGAGTATGCCAGCAAAACCTTGAGGTCACTTGACACGGAGGCCTGCAGAATGCCGTACAAAGCGGATGCGCCACCGACCAGCATGATCGCAATGCCCCACCAGGCCGGACCGTCGGGCAGCAGACGCACGCAGACCAGCAGGCCGCCGTAGACGCCGATCTTGACCATAGCGCCGCTCATCGCAGCCGAGACGTGGCTCGGGGCTTCGGGCAGTACCCGGGGTACCCAGACGTGCAGCGGAACGAGTTCGGCCTTGCCGCCGAAACCGAGCAGGAACAGTACAAAGGCGACGTTCGTGGCCCAGCCGCCGGGTTCGATCGCCTGCAGGCTGGTGAAGCTGGTGCCGCCCGAAGCGGCGGCGAGCACGGCGAATCCGGCGAGGATGAAGAAGAAGCTCAACTGCGACATGGCTGAGTACCAGATGCCGGCCGAGGCGACCGAGGCGCGGCTGGCGTGATCGGCCAGCAGGAGCACGGCGGAGCCGAGGGTCATGACCTCCCAGGCCAGCAGGAACGACACCGAGTCGGTCGCCGCGGGAACGAGTTGCATGCCCACGAGGAACACCGGCATGGCGACCCAGGCGGTGCGGCTCGCGTCGGGTCCGCTGGTCGAGCTCATCGAGTAGAGCGAGACGAGTATGCCGACGCCCGACACGATGAGCATGAACAGACCGCCGAGGCGGTCAGGGGCCAGCAGCAGTGGGTCCATCGGCAGGGCCAGGGGAATGAGCAGGCCGCCGGTCGAGCCGAGCATCGCGGCGAGGCCGGTGACGAAACCGGTCACGGCGATCAGGGTGCAGAGGATGCCGCCGGCCCGCGACCGCAGGGACGGTGCGGCCAGCAGGGCGGTCACCACGGCCAGCGCGCCGAGGCCCAGTTGCAGCAGGAGCCCGGCTCCGATACCCGTTTGCATGAGCAGGCCCGTTCCGGTCTCGGTGTGCAGCAGGAGCCCGGCTCCGCTACCCGTCATCGGCCGGTCATCCGGCGCAGGGCCTGCACGATCTCGGTCGGTTCCGGCGGACTGCCCGGTACCTCGATATCGACGTGCACGAAATCAGAAACGGGCCCCATAATGCCGTAGCCGTCGCGGAAGGCTCCACCGTGGATGGCGCAGTCGCCGACCACGATCACAAACCGGGGGGTGGGGGTGGCCTCGATGGTGCGGCGCAACGGCTCGGCCATATTGCGGGTCACGCTGCCGACGATGAGCAGCACGTCGGCATGCCGCGGCGAGGGCACCAGGCGGACGCCGTAGCGTTCGACGTCATAGACAGGGCCGAACGCGGCAGAAACTTCCAGGGCACAGTCATTGCAGCCGCCGGCGTTGATGTAGCGCACCTGTACGCTTCCGCCGAAGACTTCGGCTCCGGGAAACAGGGGCGGGGCGGTCGGTGCCGGTTCGGCGATACGTCCGCCGTGGCGAATGAGCGTGGCCAATCGAAGGAAGCTCATCGGAGCCCCTGGTCTGCATGCATGTTCACGAAGCTGGAGCCTTCTGTGGGGAGCGCGAAAGTCGAAGGTGCTGGGCAGGCGACGGATGCTGCGGCGCGTCTGGTTGGGTGCAAGACTACCAGCGCGATTAACTTCATTACTTCTTTATATAACTATATGAAGAATTTAGCAAATAGATCGAATCGTGCTTAGGCATGCCGGTCGAGCAGTGGGGTGAGGCGATACGGGATGACCTCGCCCATCGCGAGCGAGGTTTCGGTGCGCTCGACCCCATCACAGGCGAGGATCGTGCCATCGATCCGAAACAGATCAGCGGCATCCGTGCAAACCACGCGCACGAGCAGATCGGCCTGCCCGCTCATGCCGTGCGCCTGCACGATTTCGGGAATTTTGGCGAGATCGATCACGATTTGAGCGAGGCGCTTCTGCTGCACATGCACCTCGATGAACGCGGTCAGCGGGTAGCCCAGAGCGGCCGGATTGATGCGGCGGTCGAAGCCGAGAAAGGCGCCCGAATCTTCCAATCGCTTCATGCGGGCCTGCACGGTGTTGCGCGACAGCCCCAGGGTGTCGGCGAGGGCGACGAAGGTGCTGCGCGGGTCGGCCGAGAGGGCTTGCAGGAGCTGTGTGTCGGTCTTGTCAAGGCTGTACATAGTGCAAAACTTTAACACGGTCCGACGAGTCTGGATAGGGCACTCTGCTCACTTTTTTCGTCAGTGGTTGTGCTCCCTGCGGGGTCGACATAGGCTCACGTCAACTTTAGCAATGACGCTCGGAGCGAACCATGATTGATTTCTCCCCTCAGCTGGTGCAACTTCTCTCGCTTGACGGCGAGCGGATGCCCCGGCCCGACTTCGACCCGTGGGTCGACGATCTCGACGGGCCGGCACTGCTGGCCCTGTACCGCGACATGGTCGTAGTGCGCCGGATCGACACCGAGGCGACCGCCCTGCAACGCCAGGGCGAACTCGGACTGTGGCCGCCGCTGCTCGGCCAGGAGGCCGCCCAGATCGGCTCGGCCCGTGCCTTACGTGACGATGATTTCATCTTTCCGAGCTACCGGGAGAACGCCGTCGCCTACTGTCGCGGCGTCAACCTGACCGACATCGTCAAGGTCTGGCGCGGCAACGCCCAGTCCGGCTGGGACCCCTACACGGTCAATATGGCCACCCCGGCGATCATCATCGGCGCGCAGACCCTGCACGCCACCGGGTGGGCCCTCGGCGCCCAGCGCGATGAAGTCGACTCGGTCGCCATCACCTACTTCGGCGATGGTGCCACGAGTGAGGGCGACGTCAACGAGGCCATGGTGTTCGCGTCGAGTTTTCAGGCTCCGGTGGTCTTCTTCTGCCAGAACAACCACTGGGCCATCTCCGAACCCGTCGGGCTGCAGGCGCATCGCCAGATCGCCGATCGAGCGCCGGGCTTTGGTATTCCGAGCCTGCGCATCGACGGCAACGACGTAATCGCGGTCATGGCGGCGACCCGCATCGCCCTCGACCGGGCCCGCACCGGCGGCGGCCCCACCTTCATCGAAGCGGTCACCTACCGCATGGGACCACACACCACAGCGGATGACCCCACCCGCTACCGCGACCCGGCCGAACTTGCCGAATGGAAGACCCGCGATCCGCTGCTGCGGCTGCACCGGCTGCTGGAGCGGCTTGACGTGATCACCCCAGAGGTCGAAGCCGAGACCCAGGCCATCGCCGACCAGGTGGCTGCCGAACTACGCGCCGGCTGCATCGGCCTGGCCGACCCACAACCGCTGAGCGTGTTCGACCACGTGTACACCACCCCGAACGCGACCCTCGAGCGCCAGCGCACCGACTATGCCGGCTACCTCACGAGCTTCGGCACACCTGGAGAAGGACGATGACCATGCCCACCCTGATGACCCCCGCCAGCTTGCCCGGCCTTGACGCCCCGAAACCGGTCCCACTGACCGAGACCAAGACCCTCACCATGGGCAAGGCCATCAATGAGGGCCTGCGCCAGGCCATGCTCGACGACCCCAGGGTGGTGCTCCTCGGCGAGGACATCGGCGCCCTCGGCGGTGTCTTTCGGGTCACGAGCGATCTGCTCGCCCAGTTCGGCGCCCGCCGGGTTATTGACACACCCCTGGCCGAATCCGCGATTATCGGCACCGCGGTCGGACTGGCCTACCGCGGCTACCGTCCGGTCTGCGAGATTCAGTTTGACGGTTTCATCTTTCCCGGCTTCGACCAGATCGTCAGCCAGGTCGCCAAGTTCCACTACCGTACCCAGGGGGCCGTGCGCATGCCCATCACCATTCGGGTGCCGTTCGGCGGCGGTATCGGCGCGGCCGAACACCACTCCGAATCACCGGAGGCCTACTTCACCCACACCTCCGGCCTGCGGGTGATCGCCGTCTCCAACGCTCAGGACGCCTACAGCCTCATCCGCCAGGCCATCGCGAGCGACGACCCGGTGCTCTACTTCGAGCCCAAGCGTCGCTACCACGTCAAGGGCGAGGTCGTTCCCGAGCTCGGCGCCCCGATGGAGCAGGCCGTCATCGTCACTCCGGGAACGGATGTCACGCTCCTCACCTATGGTGCGCTGGTGTCGACCGCGAAGGATGCGGCGCTCGCTGCGGCCGACGAGGGCGTGTCGATCGAGGTCATCGACCTGCGGTCGCTGTCCCCGGTGGATTACGTGGTGGTGGAGGCATCCGTTCGCAAGACCGGGCGCTTGGTCGTGACCCACGAGGCGGCCCAGTCGGGCGGACTTGGCGGCGAGATCATCGCGACTGTCACTGAACGCTGCTTCAGCTATCTGGAATCCGCCCCGGTGCGGGTGACCGGCTTCGACGTGCCGTATCCGCCGGCCAAGCTCGAAAGTCACCACCTGCCCGACCTGGACCGCATTCTCGACGGCGTCGACCGGGCGATGGGGCGACGATGATCAAGGTCTTCAAGCTGCCCGACCTCGGTGAGGGGCTCACCGAATCAGAGATCGTCGCCTGGCTCGTGGCGCCGGGCGATGCGGTCACGCTCAACCAGCACATCGCCGACGTCGAAACGGCCAAGGCCGTGGTCGAACTGCCGAGCCCGTTCGCCGGTGTGGTGAGCGAGCTGCACCGTCCGGCCGGTGTGGTCGTGCACGTTGGCGAGCCGATCGTCAGCTTCGACGTGGGTGGCGACGCCGACGCCCCCGATACCGGTGCAACGGATGCTGCGGCCCCCGCCCAAGCCGAGATGCGCGAGGCCAACCTGGTCGGCTACGGACCTGCCGTCGAGCGCGGCGGGCACCCGCAGCGCCGGGCCCGGCCGGGTGACGGCGTGACGGTCCCAGCCGGCGGGCCCGCCGTTGCTGAGGCTGATGGTTCCGCTGGCGGTCAGGCCGTTGGCAACACGGCAGTGCCGGCTGCGTCCGTCGGCCGGGCAGCCCCGGGAACGCCTGCCGTCACCGGCCGGGCAGCCCCCGGAACGCCTGCCGTCACCGACCAGCCCGCCGCAGCATCCGTTGCAGACCGGCCGCGCTCGACCCCGCCGGTGCGCGCCCTGGCCCGCGATCTCGGTATCGACCTCACCACGGTCACCGGGACCGGGCGCGACGGCCTGATCACCAGAGATGACGTGCGCGCCCACATCACCGAGTCGGTGCCGGCGACCGGTCTGCCCGTATCGACGCCCGACCGATCCGGGTCAGGAGTGTTCGAGCGTGAGACCCGCGCGCCGATCAAGAGCCTGCGCAAGCTCACGGCCAAGGCCATGGTGCAGAGCGCATTCACGGCACCGCACGTGACCGAATTCCTCACCATCGACGTCACGCCGACCGTGGAGCTGCTCGATTCCCTGCGCGCTGACCGGGCCTTTGCCGATGCCGGCATTGGAATCCTGACCGTGGTGGCCAAAGCACTCTGCCTCGCCGTTGGCCGCACGCCCGCGGTGAACACCCGGTGGGATGAGTCGGCCGGCGAAATCGTTCAGTTCCACTACGTGAACCTCGGCATCGCCGCGGCCACCCCGCGTGGACTGATGGTACCGAACATCGTCGACGCCGACCGGCTCGACCTGCGCGGCCTCGCCGCGGCGCTCGCCGAACTGACGACGGCGGCCCGGGCTGGCACGACCGCCCCGGCGGCACTGTCCGGCGGCACGATCACGATCACGAACATTGGGGTGTTCGGCATCGATGCCGGAACGCCCATTTTGAACCCGGGGGAGGCGGCGATCCTCGCGATGGGCGCCATCCGTTCGCGGCCCTGGGAGTATCGCGGTCAGATTGCGTTGCGCAAGGTGCTCACGCTCAGCCTGTCATTCGATCACCGTCTGGTCGATGGCCAGCAGGGCTCCCGCTTTCTCGCCGACATCGGCACCATCCTCGCCGACCCCGCTCGGGTTCTGACCATGGTCTAGCCCTCACACAGCACGGCGGAGGTGCGGTGGCGCTGACAGGTGCCATGGTCCGTTGATCCAGGTCTTGCACCAGCAGCGTCAACCGCTCTAATTCGCATGGATTTCACGTGCGCCAATGTGGTTCGGGGCTGGGAGTGTTGGCCCGGTGGCTTTGTCCGGGGCGCCACGTCTGAGACGGGTCCCAGAGCAGGGGGCCGCGTACTTGAGGCCGACCGTCTTTCATACGAATTTTCCATCCACTGGTATCAATCGTGTGGTGATGGAACCAACATAAGAGACACCCGTTGTCGACGTTGGTCGATCCGCCCTGTCCGGCCGGGAGTACGTGGTGGACTTCGGTCCAGCGGGCGGGGATGGTGCAGCCGGCGATGATGCAGCCTCCGTCGCGGGCGGCGATGGCTGCGCGCTGTTTGGGGGTGAAGCAGCGGACTTTGTCGCCGAGGTTGAGTACGTCGCCGTTGTCGCCGAAGATGATTTTTTGGGCGCCGCCGGAGCAGATCGTCTCTTTCACCCGGCGCATGCTGACGGGGCTTCGACGCCGTCGATCCAGCCGACGCCGCGGTCGTTGTCGAGGTCGGTGGCGTTGACGTGGATCATGACGATGGGGGCGCCGGCGCCCATGATCAAGATCTTGGGGTCGCGCGCGGCCGCCTGGAAGACGTCGCGGAGCATGTCGGCACGTTTCTCACCCGCAGTGCGGCGGTCCCCGTCGAACCGGGTGTCCCCGCTGTACTGTTCGGCGCTGGAGGGGTCGGCGCTGAAGCGTTCGGTGTTTCCGTCTGCCTCATCAATACCATCTAGTGTGGCGCCGTCGGTGCTGCCGTCGAGGGATTCGGTGGGCCGGAACATGGGGGTGCGTGACCTGGCCGACAGGTAGGTGTCGAAGAGGGTGTCCATGATGCCGCGCAGTTCGGGGGTGACGTCGGCCCGCAGCGGGTAGAGCCCGTTGCGCAGCAGCCCGAACGTCAGGGTGCTCTTCGCCTCGGTCACGTCGTCGTTCGGGGCGGTGCCGTCGGGGTCGAGGCGGGCCTGCCATTCCATTGCCTGCGCGCGCAGCACGTCGGGGGCGAAGCGGATGCCCGCGCCGGGCAGTCCGGCCGTCTCCGGGGTGATGGCACCAGTGGCGGTGGCGACGAGGGCGCGTTCGACCCGATCGATGTCGTCGGGCAGGACTTTCCCCTGCAACGCGGTGAGGGTGCTGGCGATGATCTCCGCCGATTCCACCCCCAGCTCCCCACGGGTCAGGCCGTCGGCGATGACCGGGTACCGGGCGGGGATGGGCAGGCCGAGTGGGGTGCGTTCCACCGCGGTCTCACCGAGCTTGAGGCGCCGTTTGGCCTCGCGGCCGGAGATGCCGGCAAGCTGGGTGATGAATTCCACCCGGTTGCGGCATCCGTTCTGGTAGGCCAGCGACCCGTTGCCGAGGTCGGTTTCGGCGCGCACGCCGATGTCGGTGGTAGCGCGTAGCCTGGCCCCATCGACCTTGCGGCCCAGCCCTTCCAACGCCGCGAGAACGGCAACAGCTTCGGCATCCTCGAGCTGACCAAACCGTACCCCGTCGACCACAGAAGCTAGCAACGCACCGACCTGGGCAATGACCGAAACGCGGGACCCCTCTGGTACGGAGCCGGCTGTGGCGGGCGGGGCAGTGAGGGTCATGGCGTCGATGCCTCCTTCACCCACAATTATAGCCGAAATCAACCCTAAACGCGAGCAAATCTCAGCAATTTGGTGACATTAAATCAGAAATTAATTCGCATCCGAGAGCGGTTGAACTGTTACTTCGGCCTTCCTGGAGCAACCGTCGCCCCGTTCTCGCGAGCTCAGGCAGACACGCAACGCTGTAGTACCCGCGCAGGGCCGTGACGGCCTACTGCCGACCATCCGTCATGGCTTCGATTGCCGGGTCAGTAAGGGGTAGGCGGATCATCATTAAAGCTTGCGCAATCGGGTTTCAGTCGACGCGGGCGGTTGACCCGGGTGCGGCGGCGGAGGACAGTTGAGGCATGAACACTCACGGTGCACTCCTCGCCCCCGTCACGACGAAGAAGCAATTGACGGGCACCGCTTTTGTGCACCTCGACGGATTCCTGCACGCCGCTTTCCGCACCAAGGACTTCGCCTCCGCCCTGGAACTGGTCAACCGGGTCGGCGACGTGGCCGAGTCGATGAACCACCACCCCGACGTGCGCCTCGGCTACGGCAGCGTCTCACTCACCCTGACCTCGCACGATGCCGGGGGAGTCACCGCGCGTGACCTAGAGCTCGCCGTGCGAGTTCAGCAGATCGCCGATACCCTCGGTGCCACTGCCCACGACCAGCAGCCGACCCGCTACGACATCGCGATCGACTGCACCGACGCGGATGCCGTGCGCCCATTCTGGCGGGTCGCCCTCGGCTATACCGAAGTCGCCGGCGACGACGGCATCGAACTCGTCGACCCGCGCGGCCTCGCCCCCAAGGTCTGGTTTCAGCACATGGAAATCGCCCGCACCGCCCGCAACCGCATCCACCTCGACGTCTACGTTCCGAGCGACGATGCCGAAGACCGGGTCGCGGCCGTACTTGAAGTCGGCGGCGTGCTGCTCACCGACGAACACGCGCCCGACTGGTGGGTACTCGCCGATGTCGAAGGCAACGAGCTCTGCGTCTGCACCGCCGCCTTCTGACGCCGCTTTCCGGCTGATCTTGAGGTGTGGACTGCGTTCTGGTTCCGTAGGGCGCGACCGCCACGGGTCGCGATTCCGACCGCAGCCCGATTCGTACGTCATTCACGAGGAATACTGCGCTCGGGACCGCTAGGCGCTCGGCAGGCCCAGAGCCGCGAGCGCCATCTCCTCGAGCAGGGCGCGCACGGCGGGCTGCGCCGAGGTGCGGGCGCTGTGTGGTGTTGAGTTCAGGAGCCCGAAGGTAGCATGGGCCCGAATACGGAGCAGGGCTTCGTCGCCCGAGGGGTGCACGCGCTTCAGCACCTCCACCCAGAGTTCCACATACTCGCGCTGCAGCAGCCGCACCCGGTGGCGGTCGGCCTCGGCGAGGCTGTCCAGGTCGCGGTCCTGCACCCGGATCACATCGGGGTTGGACAGGGCGAAGTGCACGTGAAAGCGCACCAGCTCGCGCAGGGCGGCCGCGGCATCCGTTGTTTCGGAAACGACCGCATGGCCCCCGGCCACGAGATCCTGGCTCACGTCGATGAGCAGCGCGGCGAGCACGGCCTGCTTGCCACTGAAATGCCGGTAGACGGCGGGCCCGCTCACTCCGGCGGCAGCGCCGAGGTCTTCGATCGAGACCCCGTTGAATCCGGACCGGGAAAAGAGCGTGGCCGCGGCGCCGAGCAGGGCCGAACGACGGTCGGCTTTGGCCTGGCTGCGCGGCGTCGTTTCTATCGGGGCACTCATGCGAACCTTTCAACTAGACATTTTAGTTAATCCTGACTAACCTGAATTTCAGTTAGTAAATACTAACTGTAGTTGATGCCGGGTGTTCCGGCCTCGCCAACGGGAAGCTGTCGATGGAGACACTTGAGAGTCAGCTCGACTCCTCTGCTCAGACGTTCATGACCAATGACGCCGCCCAGCGGCAGCTCGTGACCGACCTGAAACAGCGCCTCGCCACTGCCGCGCTCGGCGGGCCGGAGAAGTCCCGGCAGCGTCACCTCGCCCGCGGCAAGCTGTTGCCGCGCGAGCGCATCGACCAACTGCTCGATGAGGGCAGCCCGTTTCTCGAGATCGCGCCGCTCGCCGCGACCGGCCTGTACAACGACGACAGCCCCGGCGCCGGCGTCATCGCCGGCATCGGGCTCGTGCACGGCCGCTACGTGCTCGTGATCTCCAACGACGCCACGGTCAAAGGCGGCACCTACTACCCGATGACGGTGAAGAAGCACCTGCGAGCCCAGGAGATCGCCCTCGAAAACCGCCTGCCCTGCATCTACCTCGTCGACTCCGGCGGAGCCTTCCTGCCCCTGCAAGACGAAGTCTTTCCCGACCGGGACCACTTCGGCCGCATCTTCTACAACCAGGCACGGATGTCTGCGGCCAAGATCCCGCAGATTGCCGCGGTCATGGGATCCTGCACCGCCGGAGGCGCCTACGTTCCGGCGATGAGCGACGAAACCGTGATCGTACGCAATCAAGGGACCATCTTCCTGGGCGGCCCGCCGCTCGTGAAGGCCGCGATCGGCGAGATCGTCACAGCGGAGGAGCTCGGCGGTGGCGACCTACATGCCCGTGTCTCCGGCGTCACCGACCACCTCGCCGAAAACGACGAGCACGCCCTGCAGATCGTGCGCGACATCGTCTCCACCCTGCCGCGCGTTCAGGCCCCGGCGTGGCAGGTACTGCCCACCATCGACCCGATCGCCGACGAGAGCGAACTCTACGGAGCCGTCCCGGTCGACGTGCAGGGCCAGTACGACGTGCACGAAGTCATCGCGCGCCTCGTCGACGGCAGCGAATTCCACGAATTCAAACGCGAGTATGCCACCACGCTGGTGACCGGGTTTGCGCACATCCACGGCCACCCGGTGGGCATCGTCGCCAACAACGGCATCCTGTTCGCTGACTCCGCGCTCAAGGGCGCCCACTTCATCGAGCTGTGCGACCAGCGCGGCATACCGCTGCTCTTTCTGCAGAACATCTCCGGGTTCATGGTCGGCAAGGACGCCGAGGCCGGCGGTATCGCCAAGCACGGTGCCAAAATGGTCACCGCCGTCGCCACCACCCGGGTGCCCAAGCTCACCGTCGTCATCGGTGGCTCCTTCGGCGCCGGCAACTATTCCATGTGCGGCCGGGCCTACTCGCCCCGCTTCCTCTGGATGTGGCCGGGCAGCCGCATCTCCGTGATGGGTGGCCCGCAGGCCTCCGCCGTGCTCGCGACCGTGAAGCGGGAGCAGATCGAGGGCGGCGGTGACGAGTGGTCGGCCGAGGCCGAGACCGCGTTCAAAGCCCCGATCCTGGCGAAGTACGAGACCCAGGGCAGCCCGTACTATTCGACCGCCCGGCTCTGGGACGACGGCGTCATCGACCCCGCCGACACCCGCACGGTGCTCGGGCTTGCCCTGGCCGTCTGCGCTAACGCGCCGCTCGGCGAGTCCGCCTTCGGCCTCTTCCGAATGTGAGTGAGCCCATGACCTTTGACACCGTGCTGGTCGCCAACCGCGGGGAGATCGCGTGCCGCATCATCCGCACGCTGCGGGAGCGGGGCATCCGCTCAATCGCCGTCTTTAGTGACGCCGACCGCACCGCGCGACACGTATTCCAAGCGGATGCCGCGGTGCGCCTCGGCGGCGCCGCCCCGGCTGACAGCTACCTCAACTTCGAGGCCGTGCTGGCCGCTGCGGCGCGAACCGGAGCGCAGGCCATCCACCCCGGCTACGGATTCCTCAGCGAGAATCAGGCCTTCGCCCAGGCCTGCGCCGACGCCGGCATCGCCTTCATCGGGCCGAGCGTGCACGCGCTGAACGTGATGGGCGACAAGATCCGCTCGAAGAACCACGTGGCCGGCTACGGGGTGCCGATTATCCCCGGGGTCGCTCAGCCGGGCCTCAGCAACGAGCAGTTGATCCAGGCGGCCGTCGATGTGGGGTATCCGATGCTCATCAAGCCCTCCGCCGGCGGCGGAGGCAAGGGAATGCACGTGGTGGAACGCGCTGAGGACCTGCCCGCCACCCTTGAGACGGCCCGCCGCGTGGCGCTGAGCGCGTTCGGCGACGACACCCTGCTGCTCGAACGGCTCGTGTCGACCCCGCGGCACATCGAGGTGCAGGTGCTCGCCGACAACCACGGCGCCGTCATCCACCTCGGCGAGCGTGAGTGCTCGCTGCAGCGGAGGCATCAAAAGGTCATCGAGGAGGCGCCGTCGCCCCTGCTCGACGCGGCCACCCGGGCGCGCATCGGCGAGGCAGCCTGCGCCGCCGCCCGCAGCGTGGGCTACAGCGGCGCCGGAACCGTGGAATTTCTGGTCTCCGCGACCGCGCCCGACGAATTCTTCTTCATGGAGATGAACACCCGCCTACAGGTGGAACACCCGGTCACCGAGCTGGTCACCGGCCTTGACCTGGTCGACTGGCAGCTGCGCATCGCCGCGGGGGAGCCGCTCACGGTCACCCAGAGCGACATATGCCTCACGGGGCATGCGATCGAGGCCCGGGTCTACGCCGAGAATCCCGAGCGCGGCTTTATGCCGACCATCGGCACGGTGCTGCAGCTGCACGAGGCGACCGGCGAGGGAATTCGGGTCGACAGTTCGCTGATGCCGGGCCTGACCATCGCCTCGCACTACGACCCGATGCTCGCCAAGGTGATCGCCTGGGCTCCCACCCGGCTGGAGGCGCTGAATCGGCTCGACCGGGCGCTTGCCGACACCATCGTGCTCGGCGTGCAAACCAACACCGAATACCTGCGGCTGCTGTTAGCGGATGCCGACGTGCGCGCCGGCCGCCTCGACACCGGTCTGATCGAACGCAAGCTTCCGGGCCTCACGTTTCAGGGAGCCGACGAGCACGTACTCGCCGCCGTGGCGTTGTTCCTGCACGGGCGCGCCTTCACTGGGTCGGAATTGGCCGCGTCTGGTCTGGCCGGGTCTGGTCTGGCCGGCGTGAACGGCGTGTGGACGCGGCCGAGCGGGTGGCGGGCGGGTTCGCCACGACCGGTGCGCTACTCGCTGGGAGTGAGCGCGACCGAATCCGTTGACCTGCGGGTGGTGGGGGAACCGGGGATGGCATCCGTTTCTATCGGTGACGGCCCGGCCGTCGAAGCCGGACTCTTGCGCGTCGGAGACGGCGCGTGCAGCGTCGACTACGGCGGCGAGACCCGGGTGTATGCCATCGAACAGTCCGGGGCGCGCGTGTATATCGGCGCCGACGGCTTCTCGATCGAGCTGCGACACCGCTCTCGGCCCGAGCAGCTCGCGGAACACCTCGCCAGCCGCGACCGGGTGCCTGGTGCGGTCAGCCCAGACGTGCGCTCGCCGATGCCCGGCACCGTCATTGCGGTGCACGCCGCCACCGGTGACGTGGTCACAGCGGGGCAGACCATCCTCGTGGTCGAGGCCATGAAGATGGAACACAAACTCGTGGCCGCCACGGTGGGCCGCGTCACGGTGAACCTCAAGACCGGCGACCTCGTGGCCCTCGACCAGATCGTCGCCACCGTCACACCAGAAACCAGCACTACCCCCGGAACCAGCGCAGACAAGGAAGACTCAGAATGAGCTACGAACTCAGCAGCACCCAGCAGGCCCTCAGCGACCAGGTACGCGATTTCGCCGACACCGTCGTCGCCCCGGCCGCGTACGAGTACGACACCAAACGCAGCCTGCCCTACGGCATCATCGCCCAGATGGGGGAGCTGGGCCTGTTCGGACTGCCGTTCCCGACGGAGTACGGCGGCCAGGGCAAGGACTATTTCGCGCTTTGCCTCGCGGTCGAGCAGCTTGCCCGCGCCGACCAGAGCATCGCTGTCACCCTCGAAGCCGGGGTCGGCCTCGGCATCATGCCGGTGTACCGCAGCGGCACCGAGGCGCAGAAAGAGGAGTGGGTTCCGCGCCTCGCGAGTGGCTCGGCGCTCGCCGCGTTCGGCCTCACCGAAGCGGATGCCGGCTCAGACGCCGCGGGCACCAAGACCACCGCCGCATTGGAAGGCGGCGAATGGGTGATCAACGGCACGAAGCAGTTCATCACCAACTCCGGCTCGGACATCACCCGGCTTGTCACGGTGACCGCCGTCACGGGGGAGTCCACGCGCGCGGACGGTTCGATCAAGAAGGAACTCACCGCCATCCTGGTGCCGACGCCGACCCCCGGTTTTACGGCGCTGCCGCCGTACGACAAGGTGGGCTGGCACACGTCGGACACGCATCCGCTGGTGTTCGACAATGTGCGCGTGCCGGAGGCCAACCTGCTCGGGGAGCGCGGCCGTGGTTTCGCAAACTTCGTGCAGACCCTCGACGAGGGTCGCGTCGCTTTCGCCGCGCTGTGCACCGGCGCCGCCCAGGGCTGCCTGGAGGAATCGATCCGCTACGCCAACAGCCGCAACGTGTTCGGCCGCTCGATCGGCTCCAACCAGCACATCGCCTTCAAGATCGCCCGCATGCAGGCGCGCGTGCACACCGCGCGCCTCGCCTACTACGACGCGGCGCTGAAAATGATCAACGGCAAGCCGTTCAAAATGGAGGCCTCGATCGCCAAGATGGTCGGCAGCGAAGCGGCCATGGACAACGCCCGCGATGCCACCCAGATCTTCGGCGGATACGGATTCATGAACGAAAACCCGGTCGCCCGGCACTATCGTGATTCCAAGGTGCTCGAGCTCGGCGAGGGCACAACCGAGGTGCAGCTCATGGTCATTTCGCGGGCCCTGGGTTTCGCCGGCTGACCTGACGAAATTGGAGAAGCGGATGCCCGATTCCATTACGAAGGAACTGCAGCCGGAGGAGCGCCACCCGGTTCAGCAGCGCGGCCTGTACTTCGAGGAGTTCGACCTGAAGGCGCTCTACCAGCATCGCCCCGGCCGCACCGTGACCGAGGCCGACAACGTGCTGTTCACGACGATGACCATGAATACCCAGTCCCTGCACCTCGACGCGGCCTGGTCGGCAACGCAGCCGTTCGGTGAACGCCTGGTCAATTCCATGTTCACCCTCTCGACCATGGTGGGCAGTTCGGTCGCCCAGTTGACCCAGGGCACGATCGTGGCGAACCTGGGTTTTTCGGCCGTGACGTTTCCGCATCCGCTGTACCACGGCGACACCCTTTATTCGGAGACCATCGTGACCGACAAACGGCTGTCAAAGAGCCGGCCGGGGCAGGGCATCATCACGCTCGAACACAGGGGACGCAACCAGAACGGCGTCATCGTCGGCACGGCCGTGCGCACCGTGTTGGTCTGGTGTCGGGGGGCAGCAGAATGAGCGGCCCGTTCGACGGGGGCCCACTCGATCCCGACCCGTTTGAGGAGTATCCGGCCGGCCCCGACCCCTTCGACGACAGCCCGAGCGGGTTGAGCCCCTTTACTCCGGCCCCGTTCACACTCGGGCCGGCGCTGCTGTTCTGCCCGGCCGACCGTCCCGAACGCTACGCGAAGGCCGTTGAGCGCGCCGACGCGGTCATTCTCGACCTCGAAGACGCCGTCGCGCCCGCAGCCCGGGCCGACGCGCGTCGGGCGCTGATTGAGCATCCGCTCGACCCGATGCGCACGATCGTGCGCATCAATCCGGCCGACACTGCCGACTTCGCGCTCGACCTGGCCGCGCTGGAGCGCACGGAGTACCGCGATGTGATGCTCGCCAAGACGGTCAGTTTCGGCCAGGTCGAGATGCTCGATGACTTCCGAGTGATCGCGCTCTGCGAGACCGCCGCCGGTGTCATCTCCGCGCCCGAGATTGCCGCGGCACGAAACGTCGTCGCGCTCATGTGGGGTGCCGAAGACCTGGTCGCGTCACTCGGTGGCACCTCCAGCCGGTTTCCCGATGGACGCTACCGTGACGTCGCCCGCCAGGCCCGCTCCCAGGTATTGTTGGCCGCCCGGGCCCACGATAAGGCCGCGATCGATACCGTGCACCTGGATATCACGGACACGGCCGGCCTCGCTGACGAGGCAGCGGATGCCATCGCGAGCGGCTTCACCGCCACCGCCTGCATCCACCCGAGCCAGGTCGCCGTTATCCGTGCCGCCTACCAGCCCACCGCCGCCGAAGTGGACTATGCCCTCGGGCTGCTCGAGGCCGCCGCCAGCGCGCGCGGCGTCTTCCAGCACGAGGGCCGCATGATCGACGGCCCGGTGCTGCGTCACGCCGAGGCCGTGCTGCGCCGAGCCGCCGGCTGAAATTCTCCGGGCCCACCTTAGAGTCCTGGGCCCATGATCTAACATGGGCCCACTTTCCGGGCCCGGGCCCGGAAAGGAGAGACGCGAGGGGCTAAGCGGCTTTGGCGGCCAGAACCTTTTCGATCGCGTCGACGATCTCGGTCGACTCCGGTTCCACCGAGGAGGCGAAGCGGTCCACGATCTCACCGGTCGGTGTCACCAGAAACTTCTCGAAGTTCCACTTGATCAGACCGGGGAACAGGCCCTGCTTGAACTTCGTCAGCTCCGCGTAGAGCGGATGCTGGTGCTTTCCGCGCACATCGACCTTGGCTGTCATCGGGAAGGTCACGCCGTAGGTCATGCCGCAGAATTGGGCGATGTCCTCCTCGGTGCCGGGCTCCTGGCCCATGAACTGGTTGCTCGGCAGACCAAGCACGACCAACCCGTCGTCGGCGTAACGCTCGTAGAGTGCCTCCAGTCCGGCGTACTGCGGCGTGAAGCCGCACTTCGAGGCCACGTTGACGACGAGAACCGTCTTGCCCTGGTAGGCGCCGAAGGTGGTTTCTGTTCCGTCGATGAGGGTGAGGGGGATGTCATACAGCGCAGAAGAAGTCATTACAGAATTTTATCGACTTTAGTCTCCATGCTGGCTGCACGGTACCTGTGTAGCTGCAGGCCCTCGATGTAACTGCATGGCGCCTGTGTAGATCGTGCATTTCCCCCAAGTGGGTGACACGCTGCGGTATTCTTAGATCAGCTCAGAAATCATGGCGGTCCATTAGAGGATCCGGGTTTCTGCAGCCCGCGCGGCGCAG
Source organism: Cryobacterium sp. TMS1-13-1 (assembly GCF_004403125.1). NCBI lineage: Bacteria > Bacillati > Actinomycetota > Actinomycetes > Micrococcales > Microbacteriaceae > Cryobacterium > Cryobacterium sp. TMS1-13-1. The sequence goes on from NZ_SOGX01000005.1 coordinate 113,736, forward strand.
CGCATTTTTCCCGCCGACCGGGCCATCACCCCAGTTTCACTCGAACCAGCTCCTCGCAGCCACGCCTGTGCGTTTTGCGAGGACTCTCGAACGTGACTGGGTGCTCTGTCTGACTGTCGGCATCCGCTTTCACTCAATTGCACCAGGAGCACCATGAATTCCTACGTATCGAAGTCCACGACACGCACGACCACCGCCAACGAGTACGTCACCCACGACGTTCGCCGAGCGATCACCGCCACCGGCTACGTCAGCGGCACCGCGCAGCACCTCGAGGCCGGCGGATACGTGTCGGCGCAGGCCGCGCCGTGTAGTCGTTAATCAGACCGACCGCCAAGGTCGACGACACGAATCAGGGGACTCCGCCGAGCGCGGGGCCCCTTTTTCGTGCCCGAAACTCCGATCGTGGATGCGTCGGTAGACTAAGGAGGTATCTGGCCGGTATTTTGCTTGCCCGCCAGACACGACACGAGGTACGCGTATGCGCGCTGAGGCCCCCTGAGTATTGCTCGTAGGTCTTTCGCATGCCCGATCTCGGTCCCCACACACCTGGACATGCAGTACCGCAGACAACGAAATGAGATTCATGAATAACCACTACCTCGATCTGAGCACTCCGCCGGCACTGCCGGCCCGCGGCATGCGCATCATTCCGCTCGGAGGCCTCGGCGAGATCGGCCGCAACATGACCGTCTTCGAGCACAAGGGAAAGCTGCTCATTATCGACTGCGGCGTTCTCTTCCCCGAGGACAACCAGCCCGGCATCAACGTGATCCTGCCTGACTTCACGGCCATCCGCGACCGCCTGCAGGACATCGAAGCCATTGTGCTCACCCACGGTCACGAAGACCACATCGGCGCCGTACCGTACCTGCTCAAGGAACGCGGCGACATTCCCGTCGTCGGCTCCAAGCTCACCCTGGCCTTCCTCGCCGCCAAGCTGCAGGAGCACCGCCTCAGCCAGAACTTCATCGAGGTGAAAGAGGGCGAGCGCCGCACGATCGGCCAGTTTGACCTCGAATTCATCGCCGTGAACCACTCCATCCCCGACGGCCTGGCCATCGCCATCCGCACCGAGGCCGGCCTCGTGCTCGCCACCGGTGACTTCAAGATGGACCAGTTCCCGCTCGACAAGCGCCTCACCGACCTCGGCGCCTTCGCGCGTCTGGCCGAAGAGGGCGTGGATCTGTTCATGACGGACTCGACCAACGCCGAGGTTCCCGGCTTCACCACTGCCGAGAAGGATATCGGACCGGCAATCGACACCGTGTTCCGCACCTCCCCGCGCCGCATCATCGTGTCGAGCTTCGCCAGCCACGTGCACCGCATCCAACAGGTCATCGACGCTGCCGTCAAACACAACCGCAAGGTCGCGTTCGTCGGCCGCTCCATGGTGCGCAACATGGGGATTGCGAGCGAGCTCGGCTACCTCAACGTTCCCAAGGGCCTGATCGTCGATATGAAGGCGCTCGAGCGCATGAAGGACGACAAGGTCGTTCTCATCTGCACCGGTTCGCAGGGGGAGCCGATGGCAGCCCTCTCGCGCATGGCAAACCGCGAACACGTCATCAAGATCGGCGAGGGCGACACCGTGCTGCTCGCGAGCTCGCTGATCCCCGGCAACGAGAACTCCATCTACCGTGTCATCAACGGCCTGATTCGTTGGGGTGCCAACGTTGTGCACAAGGGCAACGCCAAGGTGCACGTCTCCGGCCACGCGAGCGCCGGCGAGCTCGTCTACTGCTACAACATCGTCAAGCCGGTCAACGTCATGCCGATCCACGGTGAATGGCGTCACCTCACGGCCAACGCCGACCTCGCCATCCAGACCGGCGTCCCCTCGGAGAACGTCATCGTCGTCGAAGACGGCGTCGTTGTTGACCTCATCGACGGCCACGCCAAGGTCACCGGCCGCGTTGTCGCCGACTACGTCTTCGTTGACGGCATGACCGTCGGCGGGGCAGCATCCGCTGCGATGGAAGATCGTCGTAAGCTCGCCGAGGACGGCACCATCACCATTCTCGGAATCCTCAACGCCAAGACCGGCACGCTCTCCGAGCCCGTCGAGTTCCTGGCGCGCGGATTTGTGCACGACGACGAGTGGGTCAAGGGCGCCACCAAGGTCATCGATGAGGCCATGAAGGCCGCGAACCGCATCAAGATCGTGGACGGCGCCGAGCTCGAGGATCTGTTCACGCAGTCCGTGAGCCGCTGGATGAACCGCAAGTACCGTCGCAGCCCCGTCATCACCTCCGTGGTCGTCGACGCGTAACCGCTGCATCACCTAACTGCTACAGCACCAGAAAGGCCGCATCCTCCATGAGGATGCGGCCTTTCTGGTTAGTGAAACACGCTACATAAAGTCGTCGGCCGTCGCGTTCGCAATGTCGATCAGCACGAGCTTCGGGTTCTCCTTGGCAATGGCCTGCAACCGCCACGGCGTGCTGAACAGGGCGAGCAGCGTGCCGTCGGAGCGGGTGAACACCTCGACCTGGCGGGTTCCGGCGAGCACGAGCGCGCTCTCCTTGTCGGTTTTGCGGGCCACCTGGTATGGCAGCGCTTCCATGCGGATGTCGGCGTGAAAGTCGTGCACCATGCGGTCCTCGACGACCTCGAACTGCATCGGTCCGACGGCGCCGAGCACCGGGGCCTGCTCGCCGCGCACCTCTGAGCGCATCACCTGGATGACGCCCTCATGGTCGAGCTGGTCGATGCCGCGGCGAAACTGCTTGTGCTTGCTGCTGTCTACCGGGCGAATGGCGCGAAAGTGTTCGGGCGAGAACAGCGGTAGCGGCGGAAACTCCACCCGCTCGTCTTCGAAGATCGAGTCGCCCACCCGCAGTGCCGACGCGTTCACGAGTCCGACGATGTCGCCGGGCCAGGCCCGGTCGGTGACGGTACGTTCCTTGCCGAACAACTGCTGGGCATACTTCGTGGCAAAGGGGCGGCCGGTCGCGGCGTGGGTGACGATCATCCCGCGGCGAAATTCGCCGGAGCAGACGCGCACGAAGGCCACGTGGTCGCGGTGCGCCGAGTTCATGCCGGACTGCACCTTGAACACAAACCCCGAGAACGGCGAGGTGACCTTGCGCGGGTTGCCATCGATATCGATGCGGGCTTCGGCCGGCGGCGCGAACTCGACCAGGGTGTCGAGCAGCTGCTGCACCCCGAAGTTCGCCACGGCCGCGCAGAATAGCACCGGGGTGGTCTGGCCGTCGAGAAACAGCTCGGAGTCGTGATTCTGAGACTCAGCGTCGAGCAGCTCAGATTCTTCGACAGCGGATGCCCAGGCCGGGCCCTCTTCTCTGGCCGCGTCAGCCGCATCCAGCCGCACCGATTCGGCCACGGTCGCGCCACCAGCCGTGCGGGTGTAACGCAGAAAATCACCGGAACGGCGATCGAGCACACCCCGCAGGTCGCCGGCCTCGCCGACCGGCCAGTTCAACGGCGTCGGCAGCAGACCGGTACGGGTCTGAATCTCATCCATCAGGGCCAGGGGGGTGTCGCCCGGCCGGTCCCACTTATTGATGACGGTGATGACGGGAAGCCCGCGCTGCTTGCAGACCGCGAACAGCTTCATGGTCTGCGGCTCGAGACCCTTGGCGGCGTCGACGAGCATCACCGCAGCATCCACTGCCGAGAGCACCCGAAAGGTGTCCTCGGAAAAGTCGGCGTGGCCGGGGGTATCGACGAGGTTGATCACGGCGTCGTGGTACTCGAACTGAATCGCGGCGCTCGTGACCGAGATACCGCGGGCCTTTTCCATCTCCATCCAGTCGGAGACGGTACCGCTGCGGCCGGCCTTGCCGTGTGTGGCGCCGGCGGAAGTGATGGCGCGGGCGTGCAGCAGCAGTGCTTCGGTCAGCGTGGACTTTCCGGCGTCAGGGTGGGAGATCACGGCGAAGGTGCGGCGCCTGCGAGCCTCACGGGGAACCTGAGGGTTGGGCACGGAGGCGTCGGTGGTCATGGCTGCTTTCCTGCGGCTGATTCGGGCAGGATACCTCGCCAGAAGCTCGAATAGTCGATTCGATAACCGGCGGCCCAGGGCGGATGTGCACCTGCACATTCAGCCCAATTTTCGCGCAACAGCCAGTCTAACAAATCATGCGCGTACCGACTGTCGACCAACGCAGTCTGGCCCCGCCTCGAGGGTCAGCAGCACCAATTCGCCCCGTTCCGACGCACGTTTTGGTAACGGTTTAGCGTGCCGCCGGGAAATGTCGGTGGCCTCGCCTACAGTCGGGCCAATAGCAAACTTCACGCATCAGAAATCCGGCAGAAACGACTGGCCCGGCGAACACCCCGCGGGAGGAGAATCACGATGACCAGACAAACGGTCTCATCCTCCCTTGACGCGATGTCGATCGACCGTTCCGGGCTGGCCGAGTTGACCGTTGGTGCGCCTGTGGTCCGGCGCCAGATTCCGGGGACTGAGCTGTTCGTGCATCCCCTAGCTCTGGGCTGCAACGCCTTCGGCTGGACGGCTAACGGTGAAACCTCAACCGCGATTCTCGACGTTCACCGCGATCTGGGCGGAAATTTTCTGGACACGGCCGACAGCTTCGCCGCCGGTCGCAGCGAGGTGATCATCGGTGGGTGGCTGCGCTCGCGTCGAGCGCGCGCCGAGACCATCGTGGCGACCAAGATCGGACACAACCTCGACAACCCCGGGTTGAGCCAGCGCAGCATCGTCGGCGCCGTCGAGGCCAGCCTGGCTCGGCTCGGCACCGACTATCTCGACCTGCTCTACTTTCACTTCGACGACAAGTCCGTCGCCCTCGAAGAGAGCCTGGTTGCCGTTGACACGCTCGTACGCGCAGGCAAGGTGCGCCACCTGGCGGCCTCCAACTTCTCGGCTGAGCGCCTGATGCAGGCCCGGGTGCTCTCGGCATTAGGCCTGCCCAAGTTCGTCGCCGTCGAAACGCCGTACAACCTCGTGCACCGTACCGAACTGGAACCGAGTATCGCGGTTGCGGCCGGTGCACAGAATCTCGGTCTCATGCCGGGCTTTGCTCTGGCCCACGGTTTTCTGGCCGGTGCCTATCGCACCAAAGCGGATGCCGCCGGCACCGCCCGCGGTCAGCTCGCGCGGGTTTACGTCAACCGGCGGTCCCTGCGCGTGCTTGCCGTGGTCGATCGCATCGCCGCCGCCCACAGCGTCCCGCCTGCGACGATCGCACTGGCCTGGCTCCTGGCCCGGCCGGATGTGGTCGCACCGATCGCTGGGGCCGGGCAACCTGACCACGTGGCGTCGCTACTTGCGGCGGCGAGCATCCGTCTCGGCCGGACCGATCTGGCCGACCTGGATCGGGTGTCGACCGTCTGATTGCTAGTCGCTCGACTCGTCGAGCACGCGCTGCACGGCACGAATCAGCGCGGTGTGAGCGCCGACTGGATCGCCGAGGTTGGCGCCGGCGAAAGCACCGTCACGGGCCAGGAAGAAATCGTCCGACGCATCACCCGGACGGGCATGGCCCATGCCGCGGAACAGGTCTTCGACGCTACGCCCGTACCAATCACGGTGCGCTGCCACGGCCTGACGTACCGGATGCGTCGGGTCGGTGAACTGCGCTGCAGCGTTGATGAACGGGCAACCGTGGAATCCCTCGCGGATGACCTGAGCCGAAATTTCGGCCACAACACCGCGTAAGCGTTGCTCGGGGGTGTCAAAGCGCAGCTCCAGTTCGGCGAGAAGCTCCCGGGCAATACGGTCCCGACCTTGCAAGTAGACGACGATGAGGGCGTCCTTGGAACGGTAGTACTTATAGAAGGTGGCTTTGGTGACTTTCGACTCGCTGATGATTCGGTCCACACCCACGGTGTGCACGCCCTCGGTGTAGAACAGGCGGTCGGCGGTGGCGAGAATGCGAACCTTGGCGTGGGTCGCCGGCCGAACGGCCTCATCTGTGAGCGTGGTCATTCGGGCTCCTTAGTCGGGGGCCAGAGAAGGCCCAGATCAGCGCAAAACCGAAGGTTTGGGCCGGTCGGCTCCCAGACTGTAACACACACTAGACAGACCAGTCTGTCGTATCCGACCGCTCCCTGCGATTTGGCCTAACTGGGGGTGCTGAACGCTACTGGAGTTAAGCGGGAGGACTACTGGGGCGGGAGTTTCGGGGCGCCTGGGCGCTGGCCCGCTGGCACGACCGGAGCGGTCAAGTAAGGTTGTGGGTGATATGAACGGTGCAGTCGACTTTCCCCTAGATCAGGCCGAACTCTCGTTTCGGGCCGCCGGTGATGCCCTCGTGCGGCGGACCGTTCTGCCGAGCGGGGTGCGTATTCTCAGCGAGCAGGTACCAGGTGCCCGCAGTCTCACCATCGGCTATTGGGTTGCCGTCGGGTCGCGCGATGAGCAGCTGGGCCACTTTGGCTCCACCCACTTTCTCGAGCACCTGCTGTTCAAGGGCACGCCCACCCGGTCAGCGCTCGACATTGCCATCTCCTTTGACGCGGTCGGCGGTGAGCACAACGCCATGACCGCCAAGGAGTACACCTGCTACTACGCCAAGGTGCAGGACCGCGACCTCGGCATGGCCATCGACGTGCTCACCGACATGCTGACCTCGTCCAAACTGGATGCTGATGAGTTCGAAACCGAGCGCGGCGTCATTCTCGAAGAACTCGCCATGGCCGATGATGACCCGGCCGATGTCGCCAATGAGCGTTTCTTTGAAGCCGTGCTGGGGCAGCATCCGCTCGGTCGCCCGATCGGCGGCAGCGCCGACGACATTCGCGGTGCCACCAGGTCGGCCGTCTGGGAACACTACCAGGCCAACTATCGGCCGCAGGACCTCGTCGTCACCGTCGCTGGTGCCGTTGACCACGACGTGCTCGTCGCCGCCGTCACCCGCGCCCTCGAACTGGCTGGCTGGGACCTCAGCGTTGCCCAGACCCCGGTCAGTCGCCGTGGTGGTGTTCCCGCCTCCATTACACAGGGGCAGGCGCTCACCATCGTCAAACGGCCACTGGAACAGGCCAATCTGTTGCTCGGAATGCCTGGGCTGCTGGCCACCGACGACCGCCGCGTCACCATGAGTGTGCTCACCTCGATTTTCGGTGGCGGCATGTCGAGCCGGCTGTTCCAGGAGGTGCGCGAGAAGCGCGGCCTGGCCTACTCGGTCTACTCCTTCGCTCCCGGTTACTCCGACGCCGGGCTGTTCGGCATGTACGCCGGGTGCACACCGGCCAAGGCCGGCCAGGTCGCCGAGCTCATGCTCAGCGAACTGCACCGCCTCGCCGATTCCGGCGTGACCACCGACGAGATGAAGCGGGCGTCGGGGCAGCTGAGCGGAGCATCCGCTCTCGCGCTGGAAGACTCGGACACGCGGATGTCCCGGCTGGGTCGTTCCGAGATCACCCTCGGTGAGTTCGCCGATCTCGATGAGGCCCTGCGCCGCCTCGCGCTCGTCACCGCGGCCGACGTGCAGGAGCTCGCCGCCGAGCTCGCGAGCGGGCCCGTGTCGATCTCCGCAGTTGGCGCGCTTGACGATGACGCCTTCGCGGCGATCCTCCCCGGCTGAGCCGGCCGCAAAGCTTCTGCAGTATCCGCACCCGCGGACTCCTTGAACTTCGAAATGGACAATGATGCCCCAGTACATCTACCTGGTACGCCACGGCGAGCAGCAGGATGCCGAACACGGCCTGCATGACGGTCCACTGTCGCCGCGTGGCAAACGTCAGGCATTACTGATCGCCGACCGGCTGAGCGGCGTTCCCTTCACCGGCGCGTGGCATTCACCGCTGCAGCGGGCGGCCGAAACCGCCGAAATCATGGCCGAACGGTTGCCGTCGGTGCAGAGCGAATCGTCTGCGTTGCTGTTCGACTGCATTCCCTCGGGCCGGGCGGCCGAAACACCCAAGGCCTACGACCCCTTCTTCGGCTCGGTCACAGACGACGAAATCGCTGCCGGACGCGCCCAGATGGAAGACGCGGTCGCCGAATTTCTGCAGCCACGTCGCAGCCAGCGGCACGACCTGCTGATCACCCACAATTTCGTGATCGCCTGGTTTGTGCGTGAGGTGCTCGGAGCTCCCGACTGGCGCTGGGTCGGCATCAACCAGGCCAATTGCGGATTGACCGTGCTGCAGCAGAAACCCGGCCGTCCGTGGACGCTGGTCACCCACAACGATCTCGGTCACCTACCGGTCGAGCTGCGCACCGGACTGCCCGAACCGCTGATGTTCTAATCGACCGGGCGTTGCTGACAGAGATCAATTGGTAGATTGGTTCCATGACAACACGGGTGGCCATTATCGGCGCAACGGGCAAGATGGGCCGCCTGGTCTCCGACCTTATCGACCGAACCGAGGGCTACGAGGTCGTCGCCCGGCTTGATTCCCGCAGCGAGCTGCGCGAGATGCTCGGCGCCGAGATCGCCGTTGACCTGACCCGTCCCGACGTCAGCCGCACCGTCGTCGACTTCGCCACCGAGCACGGTCTGCGGGTGCTCGTGGGCACTTCGGGCTGGAGTCAGGAGGGCATCGACGCACTCGGCCGCCGCCTCGAGGGCCGCGACGATACCGGCGTCATCATCATTCCCAACTTCTCGATCGGGTCGGTGCTCGCCACGGCGTTCTCCGCCCTGGCCGCCCGATTCTACGACTCCATCGAGATCGTCGAAGCGCACCAGCCCGGCAAGGTCGATTCGCCGTCGGGCACCGCTGTGCGCACCGCCGAACTGATCGGTCGTGCCCGCGCCGAACTGGGCCCGGTGTCTGCTCCGCACACCGACCAGCGGGCCCGCGGGCAGCAGGTCTCGAGTGTGCCCGTGCACAGCCTGCGCCTGGCCGGACTGCTCGCCCGGCAGGACGTGATTCTGGGCGGGACCGGTGAAACGCTCACGATCAGCCACAACACCCTGTCGCCGAGCGCCTACGAGAGCGGCATCCTGCTGGCCCTCGCCGCGACACGCACCGCCACCGGGGTGACGGTGGGCCTGGACCAGATCGTCGACCTTGGATTCGGTTCGGACACCGCGGGAGCAGCCACATGAAGGGCAAAATCGCCGTCATCGTCATGGCGGTACTCCTGGTTTTCTACCTACTGCTTGCCGGAGTGCGCGCCATTGCGTTCATCCAGAGTGGGGAACCGGTCGGGATAGCGATCGGCGTGGCGCTGTTCGTCTTGCCGCTGATCGGATTCTGGGCGCTCGCGCGGGAGGTTACCTTCGGCATCCGCTCGGAGCGGCTGGTGCGTCAGCTCGACGAACTCGGGGGGCTTCCGTCGAACGACCTGCCGGTGCGTCCGAGCGGTCGTCCCTATCGGGACGCTGCTGACGCTCAGTTTCCGGCGGCCCAGGCCGAGGTTGAGGCGGAACCCGAGAATTGGCAGTCCTGGTTACGTCTCGGCCTGGCCTACGACGCCTCCGGCGACCGCAAACGTGCGCGCGGCGCGATCCGCACGGCGATCACGCTCGAGCGCACGCGCTAGAGCCAGCGCCGCTACGGCTGGCGCAGCATCCAGGCGATCGCGGTGGCCGGCGTACGCTGAGCGAACTCGAATCCGTCGTCGAGCAGCTTCTGGGGGCTCACCTGCTGGTCGGCGAGCAGCAGTTGGCGGGCGGCATCCTGCAACAGGAAGGTCAATATCGGTTTCGGTACCGGCAGCCGGAACGGCCGGTGCAGCGCTGCGGCGAGTGTGCTGATGATGTCGTTGGCCGTCGCGGGGGTCGGCCCGACCAGGTTCACCGGGCCGGACAGCGTCGAGGTCAACAGGTGCACGATCGCCGCGGCCTCGTCGTGCAGGCTGATCCAGGCCCAATGCTGCATTCCGCTGCCGAGCGGCCCGGCCAGGCCTAGTTTGGCCAGCGGCAGCACGGGTTTGAGCGCCCCGCCCTTGGCCAAAACCAGACCGGTCCGCAGGGTGACGACGCGGGTCGATTCGGGTGCGAGTTGCGCCTCGGCTTCCCAGCGCGTGACCACCTCGGCGAGAAAATCGGTGCCGACAGCGGATGCCTCGCTCAGCACTTCCCCCGGCCGATTCCCATAGATCCCCACCGCAGAGCCGTTCAGCAGAACGGTCGGCGGGTTCGTTGACCGACGCAGCGCGTCGGTCAACGTGCGCGTGGCGTGCAGGCGGGATTGCAGGATTTCCTGGCGGTACCCGCTTGTCCACGGCAGCCGCGCCAGCGACGCCCCGGACAGGTTGACGACGGCGTCGATGTCGTCGAGCACGCTCGGATCCAAAACCAACGTGGCCGGGTCCCAACGAATCTCGTTGGGACCGAGGGCCTCGCGTCGTACCAGCCGCACCGGGGTGTGGCCGGCAGTTTCGACCTGGCGGCTGAGCTCCCTGCCGATGAGACCGGATGCGCCGGCAATCAGAACGCGCATGGCCTGGGCCTAGGCCAGCTCTGCTTCAATGGTGATCGGAATGCCGGCGAGCGCCTTCGAGATCGGGCAGTTCTCCTTGGCGTCCTGTGCAAACGTTTCGAACTCGGCCTCGGTCAGACCGGGAATCTTCGCGCTGACCAGCAGGTGGCTGCCGATGACGCCGGTTCCGGCCGCAAAGGTGACGGCGGCGGTGGTCTGGATACTCTCGGGGGTATGACCAGCCGAGCCGAGGGCGTTGGCGAGGGCCATGGAGAAGCACGCTGCGTGAGCGGCGCCGAGCAATTCCTCGGGGTTGGTGGTGTTCGATACCCCTTCGGCGCGAGCCTTCCAGTTCACCGAGAATTCCGCGGTATGTGAGGAATCGAGCGTGACGGTTCCGGAACCGGTCGGAAGATCACCGGTCCAGACGGTGGTTGCTTCACTCGTGAGTGTCGTGGGCATGGTGTTACCTCCAGGTGGTTGAATTCCACCCTATCCGTCAGACCTGCCCGGCGAACCTGTCCCGTCTGGGAACTTCCTGAGAGCCAGCCCGACACGAACCCGGCCCAGTTTCCCGGCTGGGCCCGGAACACCTTCAGGCGCCTCGAACCCGTGCACCCCGGTTCAGCAAGCCGAATCGGACGAGCAGCAAGTAGATCTGGCAGCCGAGGCAGTAATCGAACACAGCGTTGAGAAAAGCCGCGACGAAGGCTGCCGCCGCGGCGATGCCGACCGCGCCGGGCACTCCGGCCAGCCCGAGAGCCACGCCGACGAGGGTGACCGCGAGGCCGACGCCCTGGGCAAAGGTCGGTGGAGCGGCATCCTCGAGTTCGGCCGGGGGAGCAAGGCGGGGTCGTACGAATTTCTTGAACAGCACGCCATAGGGATGCCGTCCGGCTCCGGCCGCAGCGCCCCACGCGAATAGTCCGGTCAGCACGGACAGCAGGATCAACGCGGCAACGGATGCCCCGGTCAGCGACAAAAAAACCACGGCGAGCAGCGACACGGCGGTGATCGCCGCACCGAACCTGGGCCCGCGCGGATCGAGCCTGGGGCGCGCCCTGGGTGGCGTCGTGATCGGCGAATCAGCCGTTGACATAGGAACTCCAAAGGGTTGTGGACCGACCCGAACCGGGCTCGAAATTGTCCAGGGCAGCGGCGATGGCCGCGCGGTTCGGCGCGCCACCCACTCGTGCGCGCACCCGTCCGGCTCCATCGAGAATCAGGGTCGTCGGTGTTTGCAAAATGGAGTACCGGTTCGCTAAATCCGCGCGATGGGTCAGGTCCACGTCGACGTGCACGACGCCGGGGCGGGAATCCGCCACGGCACCAAGTAGTCGGCGGGTGCCCGGGCAGCGGGCGCACAACTCGGTCGAAAACTGCAACAGGGTCGCCGCAGCGCCGAACGGGGTCGCAGCCGCGACATCCGTTTGCCTGATGATCTGGCCGGAAATCTGGGTGACGCGACCCTGTCTGGCCCGCCAGAACAGGCCGAGCACGGTCGTGCCGGCCAGCAATGCCAACAGCAGGCCGATAGCTTCGAGGGGATTCATGCTTGCAACGCTACGCGGGCCTACTGTGAATCTCGCACTGTGACCATAGATTACGCCGGCTCACGGTGTGGCCCGGCCCCTACCTGCGGTGGATGCGACTAACCTGATCCAGTGTCTGATACCGCCGAACAAGAGCCCCGCCCTGAAATCGAATTTAGATCGGAAATGAACGTCGAACTCGTGCGCGCGAGTGCCCACGACTCCGATGTGCTGTTTGCCGCCCGGGTGTCGACCCTGGGGGAGCAGACCCTGGAACAGAGTCAGCTCGAGGGGTCCGAGAGCGAGGCCGACGAGAAACGCGACCGCGGCCTGATCAATTACCTCATGCGCGACCGCCACGGCTCGCCGTTCGAACACAACTCGATGACGTTTTACGTGCGCGCGCCCATCTTCGTGTTCCGCGAGTTCATGCGGCACCGCATTGCCTCCTACAACGAAGAATCGGGCCGCTACCGGGAGCTCAACCCGGTGTTCTACGTACCCTCCAACGAGCGCAACCTCGTACAATTCGGCAAGGCCGGCGCCTATGACTTTCTGCCCGGAACCGCCGAGCAGACCGCGTTGGTGCAGCAGCAGACCCGTGCCGCCGCGATTCACGCCTACGAGGCCTACCAGCGGATGCTCCAAGCCGGCGTTGCGCGCGAGGTCGCCCGCATCGTGCTGCCGCTGAACATCTACTCCTCGATGTACGTCACACTCAACGCTCGTTCGCTGATGAACTTTCTCAGCCTGCGCACCAAGCGGGAGGGGAGTCAGTTCCCGTCCTTCCCGCAGCGTGAGATCGAGATGTGTGCCGAGCAGATGGAGACGCACTTCGAGAAACTGATGCCGCTGACCCATGCATCCTTCAATAAGAACGGTCGCGTTTCGCCGTAACAGAATTTCGTTGAGAAGTGCCCGGTTCACACGGGCACTTTTTGGGCTCTCGCCGGGCGGGGGGCGTGGAGACGATAGCCTGTAGCTCGTGTCTACCTCTACGAATCCCTTTGGCCAGGTGCTGGTCGCACTGGTCACCCCGTTTACCTTTGATGGCGAAGTGGACTGGGCCGGGGTGGAGAAGCACATCGACGACGTCATCAACGCCGGGGCCGATGGCATCGTCGTCACGGGCACGACCGGTGAGACCAGCACGCTGACCGACCCGGAGAAGATCCGCCTGGTCGAGGTCGGCAAGTCGGTCGCCAACGGCCGCGCCAAGATCATCACCGGCGGTGGCTCAAATGAGACCGCGCACGCCATGCAGCTGGCCCGGCAGAGTGAAAAAGCCGGTGCGGACGGCAATATGATCGTCACGCCGTACTACAACAAGCCGACCCAGGCCGGTATCCTCACCCACTTCCGCATGATCGCGGATGCCACCGACCTTCCGGTCATTCTGTACGACATTCCGGGGCGCACCGGCGTCGCGATCGCCTACGAGACCATCCTGCGCGCGGCCAAGCACCCCAATATTCTGGCTATCAAAGATGCCAAGGGCGACTTCGCCCAGGTCAGCCGGGTGCTCAACCAGACCGACCTGATGTACTTCTCCGGCGACGACCCCAACGTGCTCGCCCACTTGTCGATCGGCGCGACCGGCCTGATCGGCGTGACCGGCAATATCACGGCCACCCCGTACCGGCACATGGTCGACGCGGTCAACCGTGGCGACCTCAAGGTCGCGACCGCCGCCCATCAGCAGCTCGAACCACTCGTGCGCGCCGTGATGACACACGTTCCCGGCACAGTTGCGGTGAAGTACATTTTGCACGGCCTCGGGCGCATCGGCAGCCCGCGGGTGCGCCTGCCCCTGGTCGGCCCGGAGGACTCCGAAGCCGCTCAGATCGAGGACGAACTCTCGCTCGTGCAGGACATCCCCGGCGTGGACTTCTCTAACTTCCGTCCGGACCGCAACGCTGCGGCCGGCGGATCGCTCCCCAAGGTCGCCGGCACCACCCGCTAAAGCGTTGATCGTGCTCGCGGCACTCGTTGGCGTTCGCGGCACCCGTCCGTAGGGTGCCGCGAACTGCAACAGGTGCCGCGAGCCCGGCAAACCCAGCGAGCGACGTACCTTGCCACAAAACGCTAGGATCAGCCCATCGAGCACGACCACGTCGGTCGGTGCGCGTTGGGAGTGTCGTGAACATTGCACGCAAATGGGTCTTTCCCATCCTTCGTCTGATCGTCATAGCGGCCATCGCCGTGGCCCTCGTGAAGCTCGCCTTCTATCCAGACGCCGCCGCCGACAGCAACCCGGCCGAGCCGACCGGCGTCATCGTCGAACCCCAGATTCCGGTGGCCCTCGGCACGATCAGCAACGATGTCACCCTGCCGGGCACGGTCAGCGCCGACCCGGCCGTAGCCATCAAAGCGACCGCCGTCGGAACGGTCGACGAGATCTTCATCGCGGCCGGACAATCCGTGAACAAAGACGACAAGATCTACGACATCCGGGTTGAGACGATCAAAGACCCGGTCGAAACAACGGATGCCGACGGCAACGTGACCATCACCCAGCCGAAACCAGTGGTCACCTTCGCCAAGGTATTCGCGCCGATCACCGGAATTCTCAGTTCGCTTACCGTGATCCCCGGTCAGAGCGTGGCCGTCGGCGACGCCACGGGGCAGGTTGCACCGCCCACCTTCTCGGTGAGCGGCGCACTCAGCCCCGAGCAGCAGTATCGGCTGCTGAGCAAGCCGACCGAAGCATCCGTTGCGATCACGAAGGGGCCGGCACCGTTCACCTGTACCGGCCTGACCATCACCACCCCGCTGGCCGGGGAATCGGCCGGTGGCGATGGGGGTGTCGGTGGCGAAGCAGGAATGGGCGGCACCACCGTCAGCTGCGCCATCCCGGCCGAGGTGACCGTGTTCGCCGGCCTCGCCGCGCAGATCACCATCGCCGCCGGCCTGGCGGAAAACGTGTTGGTCGTGCCGACCACCGCCGTCGAGGGCTCGGCCGAAACCGGCGTCGTCTGGTTCGTACTGGCCGACGGCGGCACCGAGGAACGCCCGGTCACGCTCGGCATGACCGACGGCGTCAACGTACAGGTGATCGACGGGCTGATCGAGGGCGACCTGATCAACCAGTTCGTTCCCGGCGCCGTTGCCGGAGGCGGATCGGGGTGCGAGCTGCAGCCGGACGGCAGCGAGGTCTGCTTCGGCCCGAGCATCTCCAGCTTCGGGATCTCAAAATGACCCTGCTGCATCTTGAGGGCGTCACCCGCACCGTGCAGCTCATCGATGCGCCGCCGCTGACGATTCTCTCCGGCATCGACCTCGATGTCGATATCGGCGACCGCGTCTCGATCGTGGGCCGTTCGGGCTCGGGCAAAACCACCCTGCTCAACCTGCTGGGGCTGCTCGACAGCCCCACGAGCGGCACCATGCTGTTCGAAGACCGCCCCGTGCAGTCGCTGTCCTCCGGCGCGCGGGATCGGTTGCGCGGCCGAGAGGTCGGCTTCATCTTTCAACAGTTCAACCTGCTGCAGGGGCGCACCGCCCTCGAAAACGTCATGACTCCGCTGCTCTACGCGGAGGGCCGCCAGTTCTGGCAGCGCACCCGAATCGCCACCGAGATGCTCGAACGCGTCGGGCTCGGCGACCGGCTGGCTTCACTGCCCGACAAGTTGAGTGGCGGTGAGCAGCAGCGGGTGGCGATCGCTCGCTCGCTCGTGCGCGGCCCGCGGCTGATTCTCGCCGACGAACCCACCGGCGCTCTCGACCTCGAGACCGGCGAAACGGTGATGGACCTGATCGACGAGGTCGCCACCGAATCCGGCGCAGCCCTCGTCACCATCACGCACGATCCCGCCATCGCCGCCCGAGCCAGCCGGCACCTGCGCCTCGACCACGGCGTGCTGCAGGCCACCAGCACGGTGCCGGCATGAAGCGCGCCGTCAGCAATCTGGTAGGCGCGGTGATCGAGGCCTGGCAGGAGGTGCGCATCCACAAGACCCGCGTCATGCTGTCGTTGATCGGCGTCGCCGTCGCCGTCTGCGCCATCACCACCGTGGTCGGGCTCGGCGCCGTTGCCCAGCAAGCGACCGTTGAACAGAGCGAACGCTCCGGCGGCCGCGCGGCGAGTCTGTTTCTCTCTGCGTCCATGAACGACGGCACGACCCCGCCGGGAATGCCCGAAATCTGGCGGACTGCCCTCGAACGCTACCAAATCGACTACGCCAGCCGGGTCGTGAACGCCAGCCAGACCGTGCAATTCGCCGACGGAGCCGTACCGGTGCAGACCCTCGGCATCGACCCGCCCTACGGCACCATGCACCGCATCACCCTCGAGGAAGGTGCCTGGTTCACCGAGGCCGATACGGCCCGGCTTGCACCGGCCCTGCTCGTCAACTCCATCTTTTATGACCGTCTCGGTCGGCCGGATCTGCGCACGCACCCGACCACGACCCTGGTCGGCGAACGTACCACCACGGCCGTCGTGACCGGCGTCTATGCGGCTTTGTCGTATGAGACCGAGCCGGCCATGTACATGCTCGCCGACGCCCTAACCGCTATCAGTCCGGTCGTCGCCGACCTGAACGTGCAATTCGGACCGCCGTCCTATGAGCTTTGGGTACCCGTTGACGTCTCCGAGCCACTGATCACCGCGCTGCAACGCGACGTACAGGGCGCGCTCGGCGCCGACGCCTTCGTGCAGGTGAACCGGCAGGACTTCGCGGCCTTCCAGGACGGCGACCCCTACCTCTCGCTCAAACTCACCGTCGGCGCGATCGCCGGGCTGGTGTTGCTGCTCGGCGCGCTCGGCCTGGTCAATATCGCCCTGGTCACCCTCAAGCAGCGCATCCGGGAGATCGGCATCCGGCGCAGCTTCGGCGCCACGGCCGGGCGGGTGTTCTTCGCCGTGATGATGGAAAGCGTCGTCGCCACCGTCGTCGCCGGAATCGTCGGCGTGATCGGAGCCGTCCTCATCGTCAAGAGTCCTTTCGTCGGGGATTTCATCAGCCAGGGCCAGGTCACCGACTTCCCGCCGTTCCCGGTTGAGGCAGCCATCCTTGGCCTGGTCTGCGCCACCGTCGTCGGCGCCCTCGCCGGGCTGATCCCCGCGCTCGTCGCGGTGCGCGTCAAGGTGATCGACGCCATCCGCTATTAGCCGCAAAACGGATGCCGCGGCCACGCTTTGGCGGACCAGTCACGCGGGCCGTAGGCGTGGGGCCGAGGGAATGTCACCGGTGCTTGGTAGCGTTATTTCATGGCTACGAGCACTAAGTCGACCGGGCGTGCCCGCACCCCCGCAGCGAAGGGCGCTCCGGCGCGCAAACCCGCAACGCGGGGAGCCGGCGGCACGGCCGCGCAGAAGACGGTCAAGTTCACCGCCGTCGAGGTGAAACCAAGCCTCGGAGCCCGCGCCTGGATGGGCCTGGCCCACCTGACCGGCGGCGCAGCGCGTGCCCTCGGCCCCGAAAAACTCTCCAAAGACGAACGCCGTGACGGTCTGCCGTTCTTTCTCGTTCTGCTCGCCATCTCCGGCGCCATCGTCGAATGGTTCCTGATCAATAACGTCGTCGCTCAGCAGTTCGACGCCTACACCTTCGGCGGATTGTTCGGCCGGGTCGCTTTCGCCCTCCCGGTCATCCTTCTGCTGTTCTCCGTCTGGCTGTTTCGCAAACCGAGTTCGGTGCACGACAACGGTCGCATCGGCATCGGGCTGAGCCTGCTGCTCGTCACCATCTCCGGGCTCTGCCATATCTTCGGCGTGCAACCCGAGCCGCAAGACGGCATGCCGGCCCTCGCCCTGGCCGGCGGCGTGATCGGCTGGATGATTGCCGCCCCGCTGATCCTGCTCAGCACCTCGATCGGTGCCACCATCGTCGTCATCCTGTTGTTGCTGCTGAGCCTGTTCATCATCACCAAGACGCCGCCGAATCGCATCGGTCAGCGCTCCCGCGAGCTCTACGACTGGCTGTTCGGCGCGCAACTGACCGACGACGAAGAAGAACGCGCGGCCGCCAGCAAGGTCGCCAAATCGGGCAAGACCGTTCAGGTCGAACTCGACGGCGTCGACGAAGACGGCCCGGAGGGCGCGCTGCCCTGGTGGCGCCGCAACAACAGCAAGCGGGAGGAAGACCCCGACTTCGGCAGTGCACTCTCGACCGAAAAACGAGGTGCCGACGCCAAGGCGGCGGACACCGCCGACCCGATGAGCGTGCTGCTCGGCGGCAACCAGTCCCGCGGCGGTTTTGACAGCGCGATCGAACCCGAAGTCACCGACCACACCGCCCCGCCGGAACGCGACCATTACGGCACCGAGGTGCTCGAAGACCTGCGCAAGGCCGAGCTCGCCGTCAAACGGTTCACCGGAGAGGTCGACCTCGGCGCGGGTCCGTCCACCGGCCTGCACTCTGACGACCCGGCCGGCCACACCGAGGTCCTTCCCGGCTTCGACGACGTCTTCCCCGAACTGAGTCAGGCAGTGGATGCCGACGGCGCGACTCTGCCGCCTCTCGCCTCCACAGATCCCCACCCGGCCATTCCGTATCTCGTGCCGGCAGCATCCACTCTCACCGCGGGCCCGCCGGCCAAGGCCCGCTCGGCCGCCAACGATGACGTGGTCAAGTCGATCACCGAAGTATTGCGTCAGTTCCAGGTCGACGCGAAGGTCACCGGGTTCTCGCGTGGCCCCACGGTCACCCAGTACGAGATCGAACTTGGCCCGGGCGTCAAGGTCGAGCGGGTGACCGCCCTGAGCAAGAACCTCTCCTACGCGGTCGCCTCGAACGAGGTGCGCATTCTCTCGCCGATTCCCGGCAAGAGCGCCATCGGCATCGAGATTCCGAACACCGACCGTGAAATTGTCACCCTCGGCGACGTGCTGCGCTCGAGTACCGCCACCAACGCCACGCACCCGATGACCATCGGCGTCGGTAAAGACGTCGGCGGTGGCTTCGTCATCGCCAACCTCGCGAAAATGCCCCACCTGCTCGTGGCCGGTTCCACCGGTTCGGGAAAGTCGAGCTTCGTCAACTCCATGATCACAAGTCTGCTGATGCGGGCCAAGCCGAGCGACGTGCGCATGGTGCTGATCGACCCGAAACGCGTCGAGCTCGCCGCCTACGCCGGCGTGCCACACCTGATCACGCCCATCATCACGAACCCGAAGAAAGCGGCCGAAGCGCTGCAGTGGGTCGTGAAAGAGATGGACATGCGTTACGACGACCTCGCCAGCTTTGGCTTTCGCCACATCGACGACTTCAACAAGGCCGTCATTAACGAGGAGATCGTGCTGCCGGTCGGCAGTGAACGCAAGCTCAAGCCGTACCCGTACCTGCTGGTCGTCGTCGATGAGCTGGCCGACCTCATGATGGTCGCCCCGCGCGACGTCGAAGACTCGATCGTGCGTATCACCCAGCTCGCCCGCGCCTCCGGTATCCACCTCGTGCTCGCCACGCAGCGTCCAAGCGTCGACGTCGTCACCGGGCTGATCAAGGCCAACGTGCCCTCCCGGCTCGCCTTCGCCGTGACGAGCGTCACCGACTCCCGGGTCATCCTCGACCAGCCGGGCGCCGATAAGCTCATCGGTCAGGGGGACGCGCTGTTCCTGCCAATGGGCGCGTCCAAGGCCGTGCGCGTGCAGGGCGCCTGGGTCACTGAAGACGAGATCGAGAAGGTCGTCAAGCATGTCACCATGCAGGCCCGCCCCGACTATCGGCCCGACGTTTCCATGGTCGCCCCGCGCAAGGAAATCGACTCCGACATTGGCGATGACCTCGAGGTGCTGCTTGCCGCGGCGGAACTCGTCGTGTCCACCCAGTTTGGGTCCACGTCCATGCTGCAGCGCAAACTGCGGGTCGGCTTCGCCAAGGCCGGCCGCCTGATGGACCTGCTCGAGTCCCGCGAAATCGTCGGCCCCTCCGAGGGCTCCAAGGCCCGCGACGTGCTCGTCAACGCCGAACAGTTGCCGAGCGTGCTCGCCCGCCTGCGCGGCTCCGACGACGAACAGCACGCCCTCAAGGCTCAATCCGACGATTCCCGTGCAGCCGCGGCACCCGACCCGCGCTACGCTGACGACCCGGTGGAGAAAATGTCGCAGGGGTATCCTGAGGTGGACGGCGCCTTGGACGACGAGGATGCCTGGAAACTCACGGGCAGGGACTGAACCATGGCATCACCGCAAGCATCCGTCGCCCGTCCGAGCAACTGGAACCTGCCCAACCTGATCACGGTCGTACGCATTCTGCTCGCCCCCGTCTTCATTTGGATGCTGCTGGCGGACAACGGCGCCCACGACGCACTGCGCTGGGCCGCCGCCGTGCTGTTCATCATCGCGATCGCCACCGATGGAATCGACGGCATGATCGCCCGCCGCCACAACCTTGTCACCGACCTCGGCAAGATCCTCGACCCGATCGCCGACAAGATCCTCACCGGCGGCGCCCTGGTCTGCCTGTCCATCCTCGACGAGTTGCCCTGGTGGGTGACCATCGTCATCCTGGTGCGTGAAATCGGCATCACCGTGTTCCGATTCGTCATGCTGCGCGACCGGGTCATCCCGGCCAGCCGCGGCGGCAAGCTCAAAACCGTGTCCCAGTCGGTGTCGATCTCGCTCGCGCTGCTGCCGTTCTGGCTCGTTTTCGGCGAGTGGGTGCACTGGCTCAACACGGCTACCATGACCATCACCCTGATCCTCACCGTGGTGTCCGGCCTCGACTACCTGCTCTCGGCCTGGCGCCTGCGCAAGCACGACGATGCCTGACCCGGCCGAGTCGATCGACCTCCCCGACGTCACCCTTCGCGCCCGCACCGCTTCAGGCGATCTGCAAGCGGATGCAACGGCCGATTTGATCGCGCAACTCACCATTCGGCACCTCACCATTGCGGTCGCCGAGTCGCTGACCGGCGGGCTGCTCGTGGCCGAACTCGTGCGCATCCCTGGGGCATCCGTTGTGGTGCGCGGGGGAGTCGTCGCCTATGACTCGGACCTCAAACGGAGCCTGCTTCAGGTCGACAGCAGCGTGCTCAACGTGCATGGCCCCGTGCACGCCGACGTCGCCAAGCAGATGGCCGTGGGTGTACGCACACTCCTCGCCGTCAATGATGTGCGCGCCGACGTCGGAGTGTCCACGACGGGCGTGGCCGGACCGGGCCCCGATGGTGGCCACCCGGCCGGAACCGTCTACATCGGGCTCTCCAAAGGCACCGGATCCTGGGCGGTGCCCCTGCAACTCGAGGGAGACCGAGCCGAAATTCGCACCGAAACGGTGCGCCAGGCCATCCTTGCTGTGCGTGCGCTGATAGCGCGCGGTGACGCGGAATAGTTCTTGTTACGGGCTGGTTACATCGAAGGAATACACAAGCAAAGTCCAACGTCTTTCGGTTAGTGTCAGCTTGTCAGAGGAATGACGTAGTGTAGGCACCAACTGGAACTCCAATAGTTTGGGCTCGAGTTATTAAGGTATAAGAAGGAGGTTCCGATGATTCTTGTTCGTCAGGAAATCGGCGATGTGCTCAGGGACTTCCGCCTGCAAAAGGGGCGTACCCTGCGTCAGGTCGCAAGCAAAGCCAGCGTCGCGCTCGGCTACCTCAGCGAGGTAGAACGTGGACAGAAAGAAGCCTCCTCGGAGATTCTCGCGTCCGTGGCCGATGCACTGGAAACCCCGATTTCGGTCATCATGCGTGAAGTTGGTGACCGTCTCGCCGTCATCGAGGGAATGGATCAGTTCCCCGACACGGTACCCGACGACCTCGTCACCACGTTCGATTCCGGGCTGATGTCGTTAGACAGCGGCGCGCGCTAGTCGCCCCACCGATTCAAAACAATAAGACCACCGTCGACACCTTGTGTCGGCGGTGGTTGTCTTTCAGGAGTGTGTGTGTTCAGATTCGGGTGGAGGCAGCGCCGTGCGGTTGAGTGAATTTCGCACCGCGCTGAAGGAAGAATTCGGCGACGGTTACGGCCGAGTGCTCACCCGTGACCTCGTGCTCACCCCGCTCGGCGGACGCACGGCCGATCAGGCACTCGCGGCCGGCGTCCCGGCCCGTGACGTGTGGCTGGCACTGTGCGCCGCGGTCGACGTGCCGCGCAGTCGTTGGTATGGCGCCGGCATCCCGGCCCGTCGCCTGTAACAGACTGAACTTCACCTTAGGCCTCTGATTCGACACGCCGTGCAAAATATCCGGGAATGCTCGAATACCTGTTCGGCTTTGATAGGCTCCTCAACAGCAGACGTTCTGACAGGTTCTCCACTGGTCGATCGTGCTCCCGGCCGATGTCGGAGGTGCGGCGTACAGTCGAATTTGTCAGAGAAAGTCGGCGATTGCCTTGTCGAAACGGGCATCGGGGTCTTCTCGATGAGCGGGCCGACAGCCTATAGGCGCCACCATGCACGTCCCGAAGCTCCGTTCAAAGCTAGCGACCGTGCAGAACCCAGGAGATGAAGACCATGGCATCACAAGCGAACCGCGAGAAGGCCCTTGAAACCGCCCTCGCGCAAATCGATCGTCAGTTTGGCAAGGGCTCGGTCATGCGCCTCGGCAGCGACGAGCGTGCCCCCGTTGAAACCATTTCGACTGGGTCGATCGCGCTAGACGTCGCGCTCGGCGTTGGCGGACTGCCGCGTGGCCGCATCGTGGAGATCTACGGTCCGGAATCCTCGGGTAAGACCACGCTCACCCTGCACGCCATCGCGAATGCGCAGAAGAACGGTGGCATCGCCGCGTTCATCGACGCGGAGCACGCCCTCGATCCGGAATACGCCAAGAAGCTCGGCGTCGACATCGATGCCCTGCTGGTCTCGCAGCCCGACACGGGTGAGCAAGCCCTCGAAATTGCTGACATGCTCGTGCGAAGTGGGTCCATCGACCTCATCGTTGTCGACTCGGTTGCTGCCCTCGTGCCGCGTGCTGAGATCGAGGGCGAGATGGGTGATTCCCACGTGGGCCTCCAGGCCCGGCTCATGTCGCAGGCGCTCCGCAAGCTCACCGGTGGTTTGAGCCAGACCAACACCACCATGATCTTCATTAACCAGCTGCGCGAAAAGATCGGCGTCTTCTTCGGTAGCCCCGAGACCACGTCGGGCGGTAAGGCACTCAAGTTCTACGCGTCGGTGCGCCTCGACATTCGCCGCATTGAAACCCTCAAAGACGGAACCGAAGCCATCGGTAACCGCACCCGGGTCAAGGTCGTCAAGAACAAGATGGCACCGCCTTTCAAGCAGGCTGAGTTCGACATCATCTATGGCATCGGAATCTCGCGCGAGGGCAGTCTGATCGACTTCGGAGTCGACCAGGGCATCGTCAAGAAGTCCGGTGCCTGGTACACCTACGACGGCGACCAGCTCGGCCAGGGTAAAGAGAACTCGCGCAACTTCCTGCTCAAGCACCCCGAGATGGCCAACGAGATCGAGAGCAAGATTCTGATCAAGCTCGGCATCGGCCCGGAGGGTATCGCGGCCAAGGCCGCCGAGAAGGCCGCTGCGGCGATTGTCGCCGAGGCTGAAGCGAAGGCTAAGGCAGAAGCGGATGCCGCGGCGGTACTCGATGGTGGTCCGGTCGCCATTAAGACACCGGCAGCGCGCAAGAGCGCCTAACCGCGACCACCGCACGACAACGAAAGGCAGGTCACGGGAATGGTTCACTTCGAACCCAAGAATGACGCAGCACCACAAGCAGACGCCGGCTTGGCTCCCGTGACCTACCTGCCCGGTGCGGCCCCGGGAATGAAGCGCCGCTCGCCGCTGCAGGCAGCGGCTGCCGAACCCGACGCTGCCGAACCCGACGCTGCTGAGACCGACGCCGACGCCGACGCCGACGCCGAAGTCGATGCCGATTATGAGACCGATGCTGACGCCGACGCGTTCGACCAGCGTGAGCGGGCCGAGAAGGTACTGTTGCATCGGCTCCGTGGCCGCTCGCTTTCCACCGTCGAGGCCCTGCTTGTCTTGAACGGCACCGGGGTCGACTCCGGCGAGGCGAGCGAGATCATCGAGAAGTTCATTCAGCTGCAGTACCTCGATGAGGCCAAGCTCGCCGATCAGATCATTCACAGCCACAACGTGCGCAAGGGACTCGGTCGCACCGGTGTTGAGGCTGAAATGCGTCGGCGCAAGCTCGATCCGAGCGTCATGATGGACAAGCTCGAAGAACTTCCCGACGACGAAGCCGAACGCGCCATCGACCTGGCCACCAAGCGCATGGGTCAAATGGAACGCTTCGACGACCAGACCATCGACCGCCGACTCACCGGTTTTCTCATGCGCAAGGGTTACAGCTCGGCCGCCGTACGATTGGCGGTCAAAGCCGCAATGGACAGCCGCGGTGGCGGCTCGCGTGTGCGCTTCCGCTGATGCTGCCGCCCGTTATTCCTGACCGCGCGTCGCACACGGCTCGCACACCGAATTGCTCGCGTAAACTATACCCACTATGAGTATCGTCGCCCCCGCACTTACCCGCCGAACCGTGATCACCCCCTCGGTAGCCGCGATCGACGCCTCGGGGCGTGCGCGTACCTATGAGGTGCGCACCTTCGGCTGTCAGATGAACGTGCACGACTCCGAACGCTTGAGCGGCTCTCTCGAAGCCGCCGGCTACGTCTCGGCGAACGGCGGCGAGGCCGACATCGTCGTGATCAACACCTGCGCCGTGCGAGAGAACGCCGACAATAAGCTCTACGGTAACCTCGGCTACCTCGCCTCGGTCAAGCGCAAGCATGAGGGCATGCAAATTGCCGTCGGCGGGTGCCTCGCGCAGAAGGACAAGAACACCATCCTCGAGAAAGCGCCCTGGGTGGACGTCGTTTTCGGAACGCACAACATGGGCTCTCTTCCGAGCTTGCTCGAGCGGGCCCGCCATAACGGTGAGGCGCAGCTCGAGATTCTCGAGTCGCTCGAAACCTTCCCGTCCACCCTGCCGACCAAACGTGACTCCAGCTACAGCGGCTGGGTCTCCATTTCGGTTGGCTGCAACAACACCTGCACTTTCTGCATCGTGCCCGCCCTGCGCGGCAAAGAGAAAGACCGCCGTCCGGGCGAGATCCTCGCCGAGATTCAGGCCCTCGTCGACGACGGCGCCATCGAGGTCACTCTGCTTGGGCAGAACGTCAACTCCTACGGCGTTGAATTCGGCGACCGCCTCGCCTTCGGTAAGCTGCTGCGCGCGGCCGGCAAGATCGACGGGCTGGAGCGCATCCGCTTCACCAGCCCGCATCCAGCCGCGTTCACCGATGATGTCATCGACGCCATGGCGGAGACGCCCTCTGTCATGCCCCAGCTGCACATGCCGCTGCAGTCCGGGTCCGACCGCATCCTCAAGTCGATGCGCCGCTCCTACCGCTCGGCGAAGTTCCTCGGCATCCTCGACCGCGTGCGTGCACAGATGCCACACGCCGCCATCAGCACCGACATCATCGTTGGCTTTCCCGGCGAAACCGAGGAAGACTTTCAAAAGACCCTGCGGGTTGTTGAACAGGCTCGCTTTGCCACTGCGTTCACCTTTCAGTACTCGATTCGTCCGGGTACCCCGGCCGCGACGATGGCCGACCAGATTCCCAAGGCCATCGTGCAAGACCGCTACGAGCGTCTCGCCGCCCTGCAGGAACGTATCTCCCTCGAAGAAAACCAGGCCGTCATCGGTCGCGAGGTTGAACTGCTCGTCGCCAACGGCGGTCGCAAGGACAGCGACACCCACCGCCTGAGTGGGCGCGCCCCCGACAGCCGGCTCGTGCACTTCGACGTGCCGACCGGTTCGCCACGGCCGCGTCCCGGCGACGTGGTTACGGTCGTCGTCACCCAGGCCGCACCGTTCCACCTGATCGCTGACTCGACTACCGAAGCGCCCCTGCGCATCCGTTCCACCCGTGCCGGGGATGCCTGGGACCGCCTGGAAGCCGAATCCTGCGGCGTTCCGTCACACGGTGGAGCAGCTGGCGGTACTGGTCCGGTCTCGCTTGGCCTGCCGACCATCGGTCTGCGAGTCGAGAGCGGCTCGAGCACCATCCCCATCTACAACGTGAACGACGACGAGCGTTAGGAACGGTGTCGCCTGAGAAACCGGTGCCAGCCGAACCTTTGGGGTCAGTTGCCTCGCCGGTGCTGATCGCGATCGTCGGATCGACCGGCACGGGCAAGTCGGAGTTGTCCCTTGATCTGGCCGAACGGCTGCTCGAGCGCGGCCAGCCGGCCGAAATTGTCAACGCCGATGCCATGCAGCTCTATCGCGGCATGGACATCGGCACGGCAAAACTCACCCTCGCGGAACGCCGCGGTATTCCGCACCACCTGCTCGATGTGCTCGAGGTGACCGCCGAGGCCACCGTGAGCAATTACCAAACGGATGCCCGTGCAGCGGTCACCGAGATCATCGCGCGTGGCGCCGTGCCGATCCTGGTCGGCGGCTCTGGATTGTATGTCTCCTCGGTCGTGTTCGACTTTCGGTTTCCCGGCACTGATCCGGAGCTGCGCGCACGGCTCGAAGCTGAGTTGATCGACATTGGACCCGGCCTGATGTACGCCCGTCTGCAGGCCGTCGACCCGCAGGCTGCACAGAGCATCGGCCCGAGCAACGGCCGCCGCTTGGTGCGGGCGCTAGAAATCGTTGAGCTGACCGGTGCCCCGCACCTGGCCGCCCTGCCGGACGAGCCAGTCTACTGGCGCCCCAGCGTCTTGCTCGGCCTCCGCACCCCGCGCGAACAACTGACCCCTCGGCTCGACGCCCGAGTAGAGCGGATGTGGGCGGCCGGCATCGGCGACGAAGCACGCGGGCTGCTCGCGGGCGGCATCGAAGACGGCGTGACGGCCAGTCGCGCCATCGGCTACGCCCAGGCCCTCGGTCAGGTGCACGGAACGCTCAGCGAGGCCGAGGCAATCGAGGCAACCCAGCAACTCACCCGCCGCTATGCCCGCCGCCAAGTGAGCTGGTTTAAACGCTACGCCCACACGCACTGGATCGAATCCGACGCGGCCGACCGGGTCGATGACGCGCTCGCGCACGTCGACCGCGCCGTGACCGCAGAGTACCCAGCGACCGCCCCGTAAACTGGCAGCATGGGTATCACTTTGAACTTCACCAAGGGCCACGGCACGGGCAACGACTTCGTGCTGTTCGCTGATCCGGACGGGGAGATGGTCCTCACTCCGGCGCAGATTCGCGTAATCTGCGACCGCAGATTCGGTGTCGGAGCCGACGGCATTATCCGTGCCGTGCGCAGCCAGAACCTGCCCGACGGTGCTGCCGCCCTCGCCGAAGACGACGCGGCCGAGTGGTTCATGGACTACTGGAATGCCGACGGCACCGTCTCGGAAATGTGCGGAAACGGCATCCGTGTCTACGCCAAATTCTTGATCGAAAACAACCTTGCCGAGCTGTTGCCCGGTGACACCCTCATTATCGGCACCCGCGGCGGCGTGCGCGACGTGCAGCGCAACGCCTCCGGTTTTCAGGTCGACCTCGGTCGGTGGAAGCTCGACGGAACCGAGCCGCTCGTGCGCACCAAGAACCTGCCCGTGGCCCGTCCGGGCCTCGGCATCAACGTCGGCAACCCGCACACGGTCGTCGCACTCGCCGACGACGACGAGCTGGATGCCGCTGACCTAACCTTCATTCCGCAGCTCGACCCGGAACCTGTCGGCGGCGTCAACATCGAATTTGTGGTGCCGAACGATCCGCTCGTCGTCAACGGCGTTGGGCGGTTCCGCATGCGCGTGCACGAGCGTGGCAGCGGCGAGACGCTGTCGTGCGGCACCGGAGCGGTCGCGGCGGCCCTGGCTACCCGGCACTGGGCCGGGAAAGCGGCACCGCACCAGTGGCGGGTCGAGGTTCCCGGCGGCGTGCTCGGGGTACGGATGTTCCCGGCCGAGGATGGCGAGCACGTGTCGCTGTCCGGGCCGGCGGAGCTGGTGTTCGACGGGGTTCTGAACCTGGGCTGACGCCGGTTTCTGGAGGTGGGGCCGGGCCGGCGAGTCATCCGCTCCTCGCTCAAACATTCAGACCTGCCGGGAGGCCTCCGCGAAAAGTGTGCGGAAACCTCCCAAAAGACCCGACATTCGCAACCCCGCGGAAAACCCCGCCGCCCCGGCCGGTTGACCGGAATTTGGGATTAAGAGCGGTGCACCTGGAGTACTCGGAAGCCCTTGCTGATGGCCTCGCGGGTGGTCTCGAAGGTGTCGGGGAGTTCGGCAGCGAGCCAACGCTGGAGTGAGTCAGAGCCGAGGTTTCGCTGGATGACGAGCCAGGCATCCGCTTCGGATTCGAGGCGGGGCAGCCAGGTCTGCATGAGGCCGTGCAGCTCGTCCTTCCCGACGCGGATGGGCGGATTCGACCAGATGGTGCGAAAGCTGATGTCTGCGGGCACGTCAGCGGCGAGCACGGCCTTGACGTTGGTCAGGCCGAGGGTCGCGGCGTTGGTGCGCACGAGGTCGAGTGCGCGCTCGTTCACGTCCACGGCCCACACGGTGGCCTCGGGGGAGGCCAGGGCGAGATGCAGCGCGATCGGACCCCAGCCGCAGCCGAGGTCGAGAAAATGACCGGTCAGGGGCGGCTCGGGGACGTATTTCAGCAGTACCTCGGTGCCGGTGTCGATGTGGGCGGGGCTGAACACCGAGTTGGCGGTCGTGAGTTCATGATCCTGCCCGTGCAACTGCACTGTGATCTGGCGGGTTTTCAGTACGGTGCCGGGCGCCGGAGAAAAATAGTGGTCGGACGACATAGGAGGAACCTTTCAACTTCGTTGAACTAAGGTTAATGGGATGAATGATCCAACGGCGCCCCGCGGCAACGACGCAGTAGAAAACGAGCCCGTAGATCCGGCACTTGACGCCGATGATGTCGTGGCGCGCGTGTTGGCCAGCGCCGACAGTAAGGCTGCCGGCTATTCCCTGTTCCGCAGCGGATCGGCTCAGGCCCTGCAAACGCAGGCCTCCGGTGAATATGACGGCAGCGACCACGACGGTGACCAGTCCGAACGTGCCGACCGCAACGCCCTCCGGCGCGTCGGCGGCCTCTCCACCGAGCTTGAAGACGTCACCGAGGTGGAATACCGCCAGCTGCGCCTCGAAAACGTGGTCCTGGTGGGCGTCTACACGCACGGCACCGTCGACGACGCCGAAAACTCTATGCGGGAACTGGCCGCCCTGGCCGAGACCGCCGGAGCAACCGTGCTCGACGGTTTGCTACAGCGTCGGGCCACCCCCGACCCCAGCACCTACCTGGGCAAGGGCAAGGCCCAGGAAGTCGCCGACATCGTCAAGGCGCTCGGCGCCGACACCGTCATCGCCGACACCGAACTCGCTCCCAGCCAGCGGCGTGCCCTCGAAGACGTGGTGAAGGTCAAGGTCATCGACCGCACCGCCGTGATCCTCGACATTTTCAGCCAGCACGCCAAAAGCCGGGAGGGCAAAGCGCAGGTCGAACTGGCTCAGATGGCCTACATGCTGCCGCGCCTGCGTGGCTGGGGTGACTCGATGTCTCGCCAGGCCGGTGGCCAGGTCGGTGGTACCGGGGCTGGAATGGGCTCGCGTGGACCCGGTGAGACCAAGATCGAACTCGACCGTCGCCGCATCCACACCCGGATGTCTAAGCTGCGCAAGCAGATGGTTGAGATGAAACCCGCTCGCGAGGCCAAACGCGCCAACCGCAAGCGCAACTCCGTTCCCTCGGTCGCAATCGTCGGTTACACGAACGCTGGCAAGTCCAGCTTGCTGAACCGCATCACCAAGGCCGGAGTGCTCGTCGAGAACTCACTCTTCGCGACCCTCGATGCCACCGTGCGAAAGTCGACGACCGCCGACGGCCGCCTGTACACCCTCACCGACACGGTCGGCTTCGTGCGCAACCTACCGCACCAACTGGTTGAGGCGTTTCGTTCGACCCTGGAAGAAGTTGCCGATGCCGACGTCATCGTGCACGTGGTGGACGGCTCCCACCCCGACCCGGTCGCGCAACTGGCGACCGTGCGCGATGTTATCTCCGAGGTCGGCGCCCGCGACATACCCGAACTGGTCGTCTTCAACAAGAGCGACCTGATCAGCGACGATGACCGGCTTGTGCTGCGCGGCCTCGAGCCGAAGGCGACGTTCGTCTCGGCCCGAACCGGTGAGGGTATCGAAACCGTGCTTACCGCGGTGGCGCTGTTGTTGCCGACGCCGCAGATCGAACTCGACCTGCTCATTCCCTACGATCGAGGCGACCTCATCGCCGTGCTGCACGATCAGGGCCGCATCGAGGCGACCGAGTACGTGGAAGCCGGTACTCACGTGACGGCGTTCGTCACCCCCGAGATCGAGCCCCAGTTCGCCCCGTTCGTGATTCTGTCCGCGCTCTCCGCCTAGCTTCGTTTGGTCGCTGGACTACGACCGCGGTGGCCTGAAGCGTTTTCGCACTGACGCTGCGGTCGGCCGAATTCTCGCCGACATTATCACGACGACGAAGCTCTCTGCTCCGCATGCCTTCGTCCGTGCCCGACAGCTGCCGGGGGACGGCAACGATGACACGAACTGTCATATTCGCACCGCTTCGTGTTGGTGTTGTTACTGTCTAATCAATCGTTGCCGACGGAATTCATTCCCCGGCATGGAGCGACAGCCGAGCCCGGCATCCGCCCGCGAAGAACCGCCAGCATGCTGGCGTGTCCGCGGCCACCCGGCCATCACCCGCTGTACTGCTTCTGCCGAATGAGGAACCATGACCACGACAGGAATTTCCGCGTGTAACGCCCGCCCGGCGTTCTCGTTCGAGGTGTACCCGCCCAAATCGGCGGCCGCAGCATCCGCTCTAATGAGCACTATCGACCACCTGGCCGCCGCCGGCCCCGAGTTCATCTCGGTCACCTACGGCGCCAACGGCTCCTCGCGCAACTCTTCTTTGGACGTGCTGCGCTACATCAAAGACCACACCGAAGCGGATGGGATGGCGCACCTCACCTGCGTCGGCTCCTCGCACGCAGACGCGAGCCGCCTGATTCGGGAGTTCCTCGACGCCGGCATACGCAGTTTTCTGGCCATTCGCGGCGACGCACCGCAGGGCGCGGTCGAAGGCGACAACACTTTTCTCGGCGATCTGCACAGCGCGGGGGAGCTGGTGCAGCTCATTCACCGCGTGCAGACCGAACGGGTGCCGTACATCGAGACGGTGATTCCGGGCCTGCCCGGCGCCCGCGGGGTGAAAACGGAACGCAGCAAGGTGCGCATCGGGGTCGCGGCCTTTCCGAACGGACACCCCAACTCCCGGTCGGTCAGCCAGGACATCGACACCCTGCTGGCCAAGCAAGCAGCTGGTGCCAACCTCGCCATCACCCAACTCTTCTTCCATGCCGACGACTACCTGAGCTTCATCCAGCGGGCTCGCTCGGCAGGGGTGCTCTTTCCCATTCTTCCCGGCATCATGCCGGTGACCAGCCCGAACCGGTTGCGCCGAATTCTGCAGCTCTCCGGGGAGAAGCTGCCGGCGGAACTCTGCATCGAGCTCGAGGTTGAACCGACCGAGGAAGGGCAGCGCCAGATCGGCATCGACTACGCCGTGCGCCTCGGGCAGGATGTGCTTGCGGGCGGCGCCCCCGGACTCCACCTCTACGCCTTCAACCAACATGACACCGTGCTGCAGGTTCTCGAGGGGTGTGGGGCACTTCCGGTGCCGGCAGCCATGCTCTAGGCCTCACGCCCGCTTCAGCGTGCAGGCCCCCAACACGTTCGTTATTTTCCACCATTCCAACGACCAATCTCCAGTGAAGGAATCTCCATGCCCATTTCATCCGCATTTCCCACCGGTACCATCCTCGGCTACCCGCGTATCGGTCGCCGGCGCGAGCTCAAGAAGGCCGTCGAAGCGTTCTGGTCTGGGGCGATCGACGCGGTCGCTTTGGAGAGCGTGGCCGCCGAACTGCGCTCGGCCACCCGGGAACGGCTCGTTGACCTCGGGCTCGGCCGCGCCGACTCGTCGATCCCCGAGTCGTTCTCGTACTACGACCAGGTGCTGGACACCATTGTCGCCGTTGGAGCGATTCCCACCCGGTTTGCCTCGCTCGTCGGTGCTGATGGAACCATCGACCTGGCCGGGTATTTCACCCTGGCTCGCGGCGAGGGCGAGAACCTGCCGCTTGAGATGACCAAGTGGTTCGACTCGAACTACCACTACCTCGTGCCCGAGATTGGCCCGGAGACCGTGTTCTCGTTGGCCGGTGACCGCATCGTGCGCGAGTTTCTCGAGGCCAAGGCGGCCGGCTTCCTCACCCGTCCGGTGCTCGTCGGTCCGGTCACCTTTCTACTGCTCAGCAAGGCTAGCGATGAGGCGCCGGCCGGGTTCTCCCCGCTGTCCCGGCTCTACGACCTCCTTCCTGTCTACGCAGCGCTGCTATCGCGGCTAGCGGATGCCGGCGCCGACTGGGTGCAGCTCGACGAGCCGGGACTGGTCAGCGAATCGATCGATGTGCCACGCGGGGACACGCTGGCGGCGGTCGCATCCGCTTATGGCGTGCTCGGTCGGCTCAGTCGCCGCCCCGCCCTGTTTGTCGCGGCGCCCTACGGCAGTCTCGATGATGCCCTGCCGGTTCTTGCCGGCACTACCGTCGAGGCGATCGGCCTCGACCTGGTTCGGGGCACCCTGCCGCAGGCGGTGCCCGGGCTGGCCGCCAAGACCCTCGTTGCCGGGGTGATCGACGGGCATAACATCTGGCGCGGCGACCTCGCCAGCGCTTTTGAGCGCGCCGAGAGCGTGCGCGCGCTGTCCGACTCCGTCACCGTATCCACCTCAACGTCGCTGCTCCACGTGCCGCACGACGTGCTCGATGAGACCTCGTTGCCGCTCGACCTGACCAGCTGGCTGGCCTTTGCCGACCAGAAGGTGGGCCAGGTTGCCACCCTCGCGTTCGGCCTCGCTGCGGGACGGGCGGCCATTGCCATTCCGCTCGCGGATGCTGCTGCCGCGCTGACCGCGCGTCTCGCCGCTCCGGGAGTGCGCGACGGTTCGGTGCGAGCGCGTTCGGCCGCACTCACCGACGCCGATTTCACCCGTGGCGCCTACGCCGATCGCCTGACTGCTCAGAATGCTGCGCTGCAGTTGCCGTCGCTGCCCACGACCACGATCGGATCCTTCCCGCAGACCGCAGACATTCGCCGGGCACGCGCCCAGTTCCTCAAAGGGAACCTGCCAGCCGATGACTACCGCGACCTGATGCGCGCCGAAATCGGCCGCGTCGTCGCCCTGCAGGAAGAGATCGGACTCGACGTGCTCGTGCACGGGGAACCCGAGCGCAATGACATGGTGCAGTACTTTGCTGAGAACCTCGACGGGTTCGCCGTGACCGAGAACGGCTGGGTGCAGTCCTACGGCAGCCGCTGCACCCGGCCATCCATTTTGTGGGGCGACGTCTCGCGCCCGGCCCCGATCACGGTGGACTGGTCGGTGTACACGCAGAGCCTGACAGCCAAGCCGGTCAAGGGCATGCTCACCGGACCGGTGACGATCCTGGCCTGGTCGTTCGTGCGTGACGACCAGCCGCTTGGCGAGACCGCTCGCCAGGTCGCCCTTGCCCTGCGCGATGAAATCGGCGACCTGGAAGCTGCGGGCATCAAGATCGTTCAGGTCGACGAGCCGGCCTTGCGGGAGCTGCTGCCGCTAAAGAAGAAGGACCACGCCGACTACCTGGACTGGTCGGTCGGCTCCTTTCGGCTGGCCACGGCCGGGGTCGCGGAAGCGACTCAAATTCACACGCACCTCTGCTACTCGGAGTTCGGCGTCGTCATCGAGGCTATCCGCAACCTCGACGCCGACGTAACGAGCATCGAGGCGGCCCGCTCGCGCATGGAGGTGGTACAGCAGATTGAGGCCGGCGGGTTCAACCATGGCATCGGGGCCGGCATCTATGACATCCACTCGCCGCGAGTACCCAGCGTCGACGAGCTGACGACCCTGCTGGACACCGCCCTGGAATCCATCCCCGAACGCCAGGTCTGGGTGAACCCGGACTGCGGGCTCAAGACGCGTGGCTACGAGGAGACGGTGCAGTCCCTGCACAACATGCTGGCTGCGACCCGGGTGGTGCGCGATCGCCGCGCTGCCGATCTGAGAGCTAGCCTCACCCGGTAGCTCACCCGCGTACCTGGAGCCAGCCGGCAGTCTTCAGGCCCGATCACCGGTTAGTGGTCGGGCCTCACGCCGTGTTCCTGTTCTCTTCTTTGCTTGAAGCTGACTCGCTAGACCGAGCGTAGTACGGCGACGACCTTGCCGAGGATGTCGGCGTAGTCGCCGACGATGGGCTCGAAGTTACTGTTGCGCGGCAGCAGCCAGGTGTGGCCGTCGCGCTTGCGCAGTACCTTCACGGTGGCCTCGTTGTCGAGCATGGCAGCCACGATCTCGCCATTCTCAGCGGTCTTCTGCTGGCGAACGACAACCCAGTCACCGTCGCAGATCGCCGCATCGATCATCGACTCACCGACGACCTTGAGCATGAACAGCTCCCCCTGGCCGACGAGCTGACGGGGGAGCGGGAAGATCTCGTCGATCTGCTGATCTGCCGTGATCGGAATGCCGGCAGCGATTCGACCGACGAGGGGAACCATCGCAGCGTCCCCGACCTGCACGCCCGGGTGAAAACTGTCCTGGTCGCCGGTTCCGACGTCTTCGGGCGCGCGTTGAATCTCGATGAGTACCTCGAGTGCGCGAGGACGATTCGGGTCACGACGCAGATAGCCGCTCAACTCAAGCTGGTTGAGCTGGTGAGTCACGCTCGACAGCGAGGCGAGGCCGACGGCGTCACCGATTTCACGCATGCTCGGCGGGTAGCCGCGCGAGCTGACCGAACGCTGAATAACGTCGAGGATGGCGAGCTGGCGCGGGCTCAAACTCTTGCGGCGCCGAGTGCCGCCCTTGTCGCGGGTACCGCTGGTGCTTTGTGTCACGAGGAGCGCTCCTTGAGTCGGTCCCGCGCAGATTAGAGGACGTCTCGCGGGAATGTCGGTGGTGTCTGGTTGAGTAGCAATCAAGCAATTGACCTATCGAAAGTTTATCCAGTTCTCGGCCTTGAAACAAACACTTATTCGAGTGTGTTGCGCGATTTTCCGGGCAGAGACGAGAAAAAGCTTGCATGTTCGATTGTTCGAAGTTATATTCGGAACATAGTTTCGTATTCGGCTCTCCCGGCCGAGGGCCGAATACGAGACTCGCAGCCCGCCTACCTTGGAGGTTTGACATGACCACAGCATTTGCCCCCGCAGTTTCTTTCCCGCCCGTCACACGTCTTCGCCTCACCCGGCGTGGGAGAGTCGTCCTCACCACGCTCGCAGCATTGCCCGTCGTTCTGGGCGCCCTCGCGTTCGCCGTCAATGGGGGTGCGGCCGGAGCTTCCGGGAACGCTACCGGCATCGATCTCGTGTCGTACACAACCGACTCAGGCATCGTGGCCACGCTGGCCTATTCACCGACCGACGTCGGTTCAGCCCGATTCATCACGGTCGAACCCGGCCAAACACTCTGGAACCTTGCTGAAGAGAACTTTCCCGCCGCCGACCCGCGCGACGTCGTCGCCGACATCAAGCGCATCAACGCCCTGTCGGTGGAAACGCTGCAGCCGGGCCAGCGCCTGGAAATCCCCGCCAACTCCTAAGTAGTGATGGGTAGCAGTACGGGGCCCTAGCATGGAGAGGGTGACCAGTCTCGAAGATCTTCCCCTCCGCACCAACCTGCACGGCCTGACACCCTACGGTGCTCCGCAACTGCATGTTCCAGTGGCCCTGAACGTGAACGAGAACACGCACCCCATTCCTGAAGCGGTGGCCCGCGACATCCTCGCCGGCCTGGCCGAGGCCATCCGCTCGGTGAATCGGTATCCCGATCGAGAGTTCACTGCCCTGCGCGAGGCGCTCGCCCGCTACCTCGGCGAAGGACTGACCGCCGAGAATATCTGGGCGGCCAACGGCTCCAACGAGGTGCTGCAACAGGTGCTGCAGGCTTTCGGCGGACCGGGACGCAGCCTGCTGGGCTTTGCCCCGACCTACTCGATGTACTCGATCCTCGCGTCGGGAACCGACACCACCTGGATTGCCGGTGCCCGCGACGCCGACTACGAGCTGTCGCCAGCGACCGCCGTGAGCGAGATCACGCGTACCAAGCCCGATATCGTCTTTCTCTGCTCGCCGAACAACCCCACCGGTACGCCGCTCTCCCTCGAGACCATCGCCGCTGCCTATGACGCGACCGACGGCATCGTCGTGGTCGACGAGGCCTACGCCGAATTCGCTCCGGTCGGCACCTCGAGCGCGCTCACCCTGCTGCCTGGCCGGGAACGCCTGCTCGTCTCTCGCACGATGAGCAAGGCCTTCGCGTTCGCCGGTGCCCGTGTGGGATACCTGGCTGCCGATCCGGCCGTAACGGATGCCCTGCGTCTGGTTCGCTTGCCGTACCACCTCTCGGCCCTGACTCAGGCGGCCGCAAACGCGGCCCTGGCTCACAGCGCCGAGATGCTCGCGATGGTCGATGACATTCGGGGGCAGCGCGATCGGCTCGTTGTCGAGCTCAAGGGCCTGGGCTATGCCCCGCACCGCAGCTGGAGCAACTTCGTACTGTTCGGGGGAGTAGCCGACCCGCACGAGACCTTCGAGGCGCTGCTGGCTGAGGGAATTCTCATTCGCGATGTGGGCATCGCCCACCACCTGCGCGTGACCGCCGGCACCGAACAGGAGACGACCCTGTTCCTCGACGCCATCGCCCGACTTGGTCGCAGTGGCGGCCCCGGTCAAATTGCGCCCGCCCAAGCCGAATAAACTAGGTCCATGAGCTCACCTGCTGACATTCCCGTGCCCCGCGTCGCACACCTGCAACGGGAGACGAGTGAATCCAGCATCGACCTGTCGCTGAACCTTGATGGCACCGGCGTCAGCGACATCCGTACCTCGGTTCCGTTCTTCGACCACCTGCTGACGGCGTTCGCCAAACACTCCCTGACCGACCTCACGGTGCGCGCCTCCGGCGACATCGAAATCGACGTTCACCACACCGTCGAAGACGTGGGAATCGTGCTCGGCCAGGCCATTCGTCAGGCCCTTGGTGACAAATCGGGTATCTCCCGTTACGGTGACGCCCTCGTGCCCCTCGACGAGGCGCTGGCCCAGGCCGTGGTCGACATCTCCGGCCGCCCCTACCTCGTGCACACGGGCGAACCGGCCGGTTTTGAATTTCACCTCATCGGCGGACACTTTACCGGTTCCATGGTGCGTCACGTCTTCGAAGCGATTACTTTTCACGCTGGCCTGACCGTGCACGTCACCGTGCTCGGCGGGCGCGATCCGCACCACATTGCCGAGGCCGAATTCAAGGCCTTCGCCCGCGCGTTCCGACTCGCCAAGGTCCTCGACCCGCTGGTGCACGGTATCCCGTCGACCAAGGGAGCCCTATGACGAAGGTTGTTGTCTTCGACTACGGAACCGGAAACGTGCACTCCGCGGTCAAGGCGCTCGAGTTGGCCGGCGCCGAGGTCACCCTCACGAGCGACCGCACGACTGCATTGGAGGCCGACGGTCTCGTCGTGCCCGGAGTTGGAGCGTTCAGTGCCGTGATGGCAGCGCTCAAGTCCGTTCGCGGTGACGACATCGTCGACCGTCGTCTGGCCGGCGGCCGCCCGGTGCTCGGAATCTGCGTCGGCATGCAGGTCATGTTCGAGCATGGAGTGGAACGTGGCGTGGACACCGAGGGGCTCGGCGAATGGCCGGGAACGGTCACCGAGCTTCCCGCGAAGATCCTGCCGCACATGGGCTGGAACACCGTCACGAGCGCACCCAACTCTGAATTGTTCCGAGGCATCGAAGACGAGCGGTTCTACTTCGTGCACTCCTACGCCGCGCAATCCTGGACGCTTGAGGTCATGCCGCCGTTCCCAGAGCTTCGGCTGACCTGGGCCGATCATGGGGCGCCGTTCCTGGCCGCGATCGAGAACGGACCGCTCAGCGCCACCCAGTTTCACCCGGAGAAATCGGGGGAGGCAGGCATCCGCTTGTTGAAGAACTGGATCGGCACGCTGCACAGTTAGCCCGGCGAGCCTAGACTTCACAGTCCCATCCGCATCACAGCCACAGCCCCCTGCAATTGGTCGCACAGCGCGACCGCACCAATCAAGGACACCAATGAGTGAGTTCAACAAGACACCGAGGCTCGTCCTCCTGCCCGCCGTCGATGTGGCCGGCGGCAAGACGGTTCGCCTGACTCAGGGCGAGGCCGGCACGGAAACGAACTACGGTGACCCCGTCGACGCCGCGGCCGACTGGGCCAGGCAAGGTGCTGAGTGGATTCACCTCGTCGACCTCGACGCGGCCTTCGGCCGTGGCAGCAACACCGGTGTGATCAAGAAGGTCATTCGTCAGGTCAAGGGCGTGAACATCGAGCTCTCCGGCGGTATCCGCGATGACGAATCGCTCGAAGCGGCATTGACCACCGGCGTTAAACGCATCAACCTCGGCACCGCAGCGCTGGAAAACCCGGAGTGGGCGGCGAGCGTCATCGCACAATACGGTGAAGCCGTTGCCGTTGGCCTCGATGTACGCGGAACCACCCTGGCCGCGCGTGGCTGGACCAAAGATGGCGGGGACCTCTGGCAGGTCCTCGAACGGCTCGAAACAGCCGGGTGTGCCCGCTATGTGGTGACCGACGTCACCAAGGACGGCACTCTGCAGGGCCCGAACATCGACCTGCTGCGTCAGGTACTCGACCGCACGCGGAAGCCGGTCATTGCCTCCGGCGGCATCTCGAGCCTTGATGACATTCAAGCGTTGCGCAAGCTTGTGCCGCTGGGGCTTGAGGGTGCCATCGTGGGCAAGGCGCTCTACGCCGGCGCGTTCACGCTGGCCGAGGCCCTGGACGTCGCGGGGGACTAATGGCTCGGGCGCGAAACCTCGGCTCAACGGGAGACCCCGCGGGCCAGCCGGGTTCAGGGCGACGTGGCGACGGGAATGAGCCAGCCAACACGGCCGACTCGGCCGGCCAGCCGTGGGCCGGACGGGAATTCGAGGCCAACCTCGACGCCGGTGATGACGGGGCCGCGCCCGCCGCCCTTGCCGCGGCGCTTGCCCGTTTTCAAGCTCGAGAGGCCGGCGAAGAAAGCGTCATCGATGCCATTCGCGGATCTCGTCTGCTCATTCCGCTGGTGACCAAGCTCGGCGAGGCCGCCGTGAACGCGCGCGGACAGACGGTCGATAAAACCCAGGAACTATCGATCATCACGGTTGAAGGGCCGGACGGCCGTGCCGTGCTCCCAGTCTTCTCGTCGACCGCTGCCATGGCGGCGTGGAACCCCCTCGCAAGGCCCGTACCAGCGGATGCCGTGCGCGTCGCCCTGGCCGCCGCGCAGGAAGACACTGACCTCGTCGTGCTCGACCCGACATCCCCCGGGGAATTCATCATTCGGCGACCGGCGCTTTGGGCGATCGCCCAGTCGCTGCCGTGGACACCGAGTTACGCGAGCCACTTCATCGCCGACGCATTCACCGCATCAATCGCCACGGAACTCTCGGTGCTCTCGGTTCAGCTCATGGCGGGCGACCCGCTGGCGCAGCTCAAAGGTCCCGAACTCGTGGTCCAACTGGAATTGGTCGACGGCCTCACCCAGTCGGACCTTGACGCGATTCTGAGCCGCCTCGGCACCCGGTGGTCGGAGAGCGAGATCATCACGACCGGCGTGGATTCGCTGCGCGTCAAGCTCGTCGCCTCCGCGTAGGTTTCCGGGTGAAATCCGAATGTCGGTGGGGTGAGCGACAATAACGGTATGAGCGACGTTCTTGAACGATTCTCCCCGGCCGCTCGGGCCTGGTTCACCGAGGCATTCGCGGCACCGACAGCAGCGCAGCTGGGAGCATGGGACGCCATTTCGTTGGGTTCGCACGCCCTCGTGGTGGCTCCGACCGGGTCGGGCAAGACCCTCGCCGCGTTCCTGTGGGCCATTGACCGGCTGGCCACCGAGTCGGCCGCACCGGCCGTGCCCGCCGCTTCCACGCCCATCACTCGCGTGCTGTATATCTCGCCGCTCAAAGCACTCGGCGTCGATGTGGAACGCAACCTCACCGCTCCGCTCGTGGGAATCACCCGTTCGGCCCAGCGGCTCGGCCTGGAGCCGCCGCGCGTCACGGTTGGCGTGCGCTCGGGAGACACGCCGGCCGCCGACCGGCGCAAACTGGTCACCTCGCCGCCCGACATTCTTATCACCACCCCGGAGTCGTTGTTTCTCATGCTGACCTCGGCCGCCCGCGAATCGCTGCGCGGCGTGCAGACCGTCATCATCGATGAGGTGCACGCGGTCGCGGCGAGCAAACGCGGTGCACACCTGGCCGTCTCCCTCGAGCGACTCGACGCCCTGCTGAGCCGGCCGGCGCAACGTATCGGGCTCTCCGCCACGGTGCGGCCGCAGAGCGAGGTGGCCCGATTTCTCGGCGGCGCCGCACCCGTGCAGATCGTGGCTCCTCCCGCGCTGAAACGGTTCGACCTGCGGGTGGTCGTACCGGTGGACGACATGAGTGACCTCGGTCCGGTGCCGCAACGCGAAGGAGTCACGTCAGCTTCGGCGCCGCAGACCGGGTCGATCTGGCCCCACGTCGAGGAGGCCATCGTCGACGAGGTGCTTGCACACTCCTCCAGCATCGTGTTCGCAAACTCGCGCCGCCTCACCGAACGGCTCACGGCCCGGTTCAACGAAATCTATGCCGAGCGCCTGGCCGGGGAGGAGCCATCCGCTCTCGTGACGGTGTCGCAGGGGGACGCCCGGGCGGTGGGCAGCCCCGCGCCTGCCAGACCGCCAGCCGAGCTCATGGGCGCGATCGGCGAGAGTGCGGGGGCCGACCCGCTGCTCGCTCGCGCGCATCACGGTTCGGTCAGCAAAGAGCAGCGCGCGCTCATTGAAGACGACCTGAAATCGGGGCGGCTGCGCTGTGTCGTCGCCACGTCGAGCCTTGAACTCGGCATTGATATGGGCGCCGTCGACTTGGTCGTGCAAGTGGAGTCACCGCCGTCGGTGTCGAGCGGGCTGCAACGGCTCGGCCGGGCCGGGCACCAGGTGGGTGAGATTTCGCGCGGGGTCATCTACCCCAAACATCGGGCCGACCTCATCCACGCCGCGGTCGCCGCCGAACGCATGGTCGCCGGTGCCATCGAATCGCTGCGGGTGCCGACCAATCCGCTCGATATCCTGGCCCAGCAGACGGTCGCGGCCTGCGCGCTCGAACCAATCGACGTCGAGACCTGGTTCGACACCGTGCGGCGCAGCGCACCCTTCGTAACCCTGCCCCGCTCCGCCTACGAGGCCACCCTCGACCTGCTGGCCGGTCGGTATCCCTCCGACCAGTTCGCAGAACTGCGCCCGCGTATCGTCTGGGATCGCGACGCCGGCACCCTCACCGGCCGCCCCGGCGCGCAACGGCTGGCCGTCACCAGTGGCGGCACCATTCCCGACCGCGGTCTATTTGGCGTCTTCATGGTCGGCGGAGAGCAGATCACCGGCAAACGGGTCGGTGAACTCGACGAGGAGATGGTCTACGAGTCCCGCGTGAATGATGTCTTCGCGCTCGGCACCACGAGCTGGCGCATTCAGGAGATCACGCACGACCGGGTGCTCGTCGTGCCGGCGTTCGGGCAGCCCGGGAGGCTGCCGTTCTGGAAGGGCGACGGGCTGGGCCGCCCGGCCGAACTGGGCCAGGCCATCGGTGCCTTCGTGCGCGACGTCGGCAGCCTGCCGGCCGACCAAGCCAGGGACCGCTGCGCCGTGGGTGGCCTCGACGACCGGGCGATCAGCAACCTGCTGGCCTTTCTCGGCGAGCAACGCGCTGCCACCGGGCAGCTGCCGACCGACCGCACGCTCGTGGTCGAACGCTTTCGTGACGAGCTGGGGGACTGGCGGGTCGTGTTGCATTCCCCGTACGGCACCCCGGTACACGCACCGTGGGCACTCGCGGTCGGTGCCCGTGTGCGCGAACGCTATGGAATCGACGGCTCCTGCGTGGCCAGTGACGACGGCATCGTCGTGCGCATTCCCGACACCGAAACCGAGCCGCCCGGCAGCGAACTGTTCGTGTTCGACCCCGACGAGCTCGAGCAACTGGTCACCGACGAGGTTGGTGGCTCGGCTCTGTTCGCCTCCCGGTTTCGCGAGTGCGCCGCCCGAGCCCTGCTTCTGCCCCGCTACAAGCCCGGGGCGCGCTCACCGCTCTGGCAGCAACGCCAGAAGGCGGCGCAACTGCTCGACGTGGCCCGCACCTTCCCCACTTTTCCGATCATTCTCGAAACCCTGCGGGAATGCCTGCAAGACGTCTACGACCTGCCGGCCCTCGGGGTGCTGGCCCGACAGATCGCCTCGCGCGAACTGCGCCTGATCGAAA
Source organism: Cryobacterium sp. TMS1-13-1 (assembly GCF_004403125.1). Taxonomy (NCBI): domain Bacteria; kingdom Bacillati; phylum Actinomycetota; class Actinomycetes; order Micrococcales; family Microbacteriaceae; genus Cryobacterium; species Cryobacterium sp. TMS1-13-1. The sequence goes on from NZ_SOGX01000005.1 coordinate 155,869, forward strand.
TCACGACCGACACCGCGAGCCCGTTCGCGAGTACCCTGCTGTTCGGTTACGTCGCCGCCTTCATGTATGAGGGCGACACTCCGCTGGCCGAGCGGCGGGCGACCGCCCTCGCGATCGACTCGAGCCTGCTCGCCGAACTCCTGGGTCGGGTCGAGTTGCGGGAGCTGCTCGACCCAGCCGTCATCGACGAGACCGACCGGGAACTGCAGCGGCTCACCCCCGACTACCGGGCCAGGGGCGTTGAGGGTGTCGCGGACCTGCTGCGTACCCTGGGGCCGCTCAACACCAGCGAGGTCGCCGAGCGGATGCTCCTGCCCGCGCCCGAATCGCCGCACGTGCCCGGTGCGATGGGGGCAGAGCAGGCCCTGCTCGCTCTCGTTGATGCCCGCCGCGCCATCCGGGTCAACGTCGGCGGTGAGGATCGCTGGGCGGCGGTCGAAGACGCCAGCCGGTTGCGCGATGCCCTCGGCGTTCCCCTGCCGATCGGCGTTCCCGCCGCCTTCACCGAATCCGTGCCTGATCCGCTCGGTGATCTGGTGAGCCGGTATGCACGTTCCCACGGGCCCTTCACAACGAATGCCGTCGCCGACCGGTTTGGCCTCGGTACGGCCGTCGTCCAAATCGCCCTCGGCCGACTCGCCGATGCCCGACGCATCGTGGCCGGAGAGTTTCGACCCAACGGCAGCGGCCTGGAATGGTGCGACGCCGAGGTGCTGCGGCGGCTCCGCCGTCGTTCCCTCGCCGCGCTCCGGCACGAGGTCGAACCGGTCGACCAACGGGCGATCGGCCGGTTTCTGCCGGCCTGGCAGCACGTGGGCGGAAAGCTGCGCGGAATCGACGGCGTCGCATCCGTTGTTGAGCAGCTGGAGGGGGCGCGCATTCCGGCATCCGCGTGGGAGACGCTCATTCTGCCCGCCCGGGTCAGCGACTACCGTCCGGGTATGCTCGACGAACTCACCAACGCGGGCGAGGTGCTCTGGGCCGGTGTGGGAACGCTTGCCGGCAATGACGGCTGGGTGAGCCTGCACCTCGCCGAAACCGCCCAGCTCACCCTGCCGGTACCGATCGACGTCGAAACGACGCCCCTGCAACAGGAGATCCTGGCGACCCTGGGCAGCAATGGTGCCTACTTCTTTCGGCAACTTGCCGATGCCGTCGGTAGCCAGAATGACCAGGAATTGGTGCATGCGCTGTGGGACCTGGTCTGGGCCGGCCTGATCACCAATGACACCTTCGCCCCGGTCCGGTCGCTTCTCTCCGGCGGTCACACCGCGCATCGTCAGAGCCGGGCCGTGCCCCGGGCTCGCCTGCACCGCGGGCGGTCGATGCCCCGGCCGAGTCTGGCGAGCCGCGGCGGACCACCGACGGTGTCGGGTCGCTGGTCGATTCTGCCCGTGGCCGACGACTCACCGACCCGCCGCGCGCACGCCCTGGGGGAGACCCTGCTCGAACGCTACGGAGTGGTGACGCGCGGCGCGGTCATGGCCGAGAGCGTCATCGGCGGATTCTCCCTCGTCTACCGCACGCTGACCGGATTCGAGGAGATGGCGCGCTGCCGACGCGGCTACTTCATCGAGGGGCTCGGCGCTGCTCAGTTCGCCACCGGCGGCACCATCGACCGGCTGCGCACCTTCGCCGCCGGGGTAGCCGACTCGTCGGCCGGGCATCCGGCCGTGGTGACCTTGGCCGCGACCGACCCGGCGAACGCGTACGGTGCTGCGCTGCCGTGGCCGGCGCTCCCCGGCGACACCACCCATCGCCCGGGCCGGAAGGCGGGTGCACTCGTCGTGCTCGTCGATGGCGCCCTCGTGCTCTACGTCGAGCGCGGCGGCAAGACCGTGGTTGCCTTCGAGACGGATGAGGCCACGCTCGCGGCCGCCACTGCGAGCCTGGCTGCTCTGGTCACAACGGGTCGCATCCAGAAAATCGCGGTCGAAACGGCCAACGGCGTGTTCGTCATCGGCACCGAGGTGGGTGCGGCTCTGCGCGCCGCGGGATTCACCGAGACTCCGAAAGGGCTGAGGCTTCGTGCCTGAGGGCGATACCGTCTATCGCACGGCCCGAACCCTCGACCAGGCGCTGCGCGGCAGTATTCTCACCGGCTGCGACATCCGCGTGCCGGCCTTCGCGACCGTCGATCTCACGGGCCAGACCGTGCACGCGGTCGTCAGTCGCGGCAAACATCTGCTGCACCGGGTCGGCGAGACGAGCATCCACTCGCATCTGAAAATGGAGGGCGCCTGGCACCTGTACCGGCCCGGCACGCGGTGGCAGCGGCCGGCGTTCCAGGCGCGCATTGTGCTGCAGACCCTGGACTGGGTCGCGGTCGGGTTCGAGCTTGGTGTGCTGGAGCTGGTTCCCACCCGGGCCGAGTCGGAGGTGGTCGGCTATCTCGGACCCGACCTGCTCGACACCGAATGGAGTGCGGGCAACAGCACCGAGGCTGCCACTCGCCTCGCCGCTCGGCCCGAACAACCGGTCGTTCTGGCCCTCGCTGACCAGCGCAATCTGGCCGGACTCGGCAACGTCTATGTCAACGAACTCTGCTTTCTGCGCGGACTATTGCCGACCCGCCCCCTGGCCGAGGTCACCGACGTCCCCGGGCTCGTGGCCCTGGCCCGGCGCCTGCTCCTGGCCAACAAAGACCGCGACGAACGCACGACCACCGGCAACCTGCGCCGCGGCGCCCAGACCTGGGTCTACGGGCGAGGCGGTCAGGCGTGCCGACGCTGCGGAACCCACATTCAACGCAGCACTCTCGGTCGCAGCGATGTGGAGCAGCGTAATACATTCTGGTGCCCGCACTGCCAGACCTGACTTAAGCTGCGCAGAACGGATGCCGTCGGTCGAGTGACCGGCGGCATCCGTTCGTAAGGGGAGGAATCAGTTGACCGGGCCGGTGAGCTTCTCGCCGGGGCCTTCGCCGATCGCGTCGGGAAAGGCGGACGCCTCGCGGAACGCCAGCTGCAGTGAGCGCAGCCCGTCGCGCAGGCTACCCGCATGAAGGCTGGAGATATCGGGAGCGGCAGCCGTGACCAGCCCGGCGAGAGCAGTGATCAGTTTGCGCGCCTCGTCAAGGTCGATCTGGGCATCGGGATCGTCGGCGAGCCCGCACTTGACGGCGGCCGCACTCATCAGGTGCACAGCGGCCGTGGTGATGATCTCCACAGCGGCCACATCAGCGATATCGCGCGTTGCCTGTGCTGTTTGCTGCTCAAGACCCGTATCGTGCTCAAAACTTTGGCTCACTGCATTCCTCTGCTAGGATAGTCTTTGGTTCCGAGACAATAGTCTCGGTACGAAAGTGGAGAATCTCCCACCCGCGCATACCGCTTCATCAAGGTTACCGGGTAGATTGCACTCCGCCGTCGCGTTATCGCCTCCCTCGGGAAGGTGGCAGCGTGAGGGTAGACAGGGTGCCGTGTGGAACACATCAACGAAAAAGTTGGTGTGGAAATCGCGTGATTTTCCTCTCTTCGTCCCCAGGCGGCATCCGCTGTCTGGTTGTGATCACGAAGTTAACCAAGAGGAGAGACGCATCAGCGATCCCCGTACAAATGACCGTATACGCGTCCCCGAAGTTCGTCTCGTTGGTCCCAACGGCGAGCAGGTCGGGGTCGTGGCGATTGATGTTGCCCTGCGCCTGGCACAGGATGCCGACCTCGACCTCGTCGAAGTTGCACCCGAAGCCAAGCCGCCCGTGGCCAAGATCATGGACTACGGCAAGTTCAAGTACGAGGCTGCGCAGAAGGCCAAGGAGGCCAGGCGCAACCAGGCGAACACGATCCTGAAAGAAGTTCGTTTCCGTCTCAAGATTGATACGCACGACTACGAGACCAAGCGCAAACGCGCCGAAGGCTTCCTGAAGAGCGGTGACAAGGTCAAGGCCATGATTCTTTTTCGTGGCCGTGAACAGTCCCGGCCCGATCAGGGCGTACGACTGCTCCAAAAATTTGCCGAGGATGTCGCCGAGTACGGTTCCGTGGAATCTACTCCGATGATCGACGGTCGAAACATGGTCATGGTGATTGGCCCGTTGAAGAACAAGTCAGAAGCCAAGGCCGAGATCAACGCCCACAAGGCTGCCGAGAAGGCAGACAAGGTCGCCGATAAGGCAGACAAGGTTGCCGACAAGGCAGCGAAACAGGAGGAACCACATGCCTAAGATGAAGACCCACTCCGGAACCAAGAAGCGTTTCAAGGTCACCGGAAGCGGAAAGATCATGAAGCAGCAGGCCGGACTTCGTCACAACCTCGAGGTCAAGAGCACGCAGCGCAAGTCCCGTTTGAACCAGGACCAGGTGCTGGCCAAGTCAGACCAGAAGGTCATCAAGAAGCTTCTCGGTCTGTAAACAGACCTCGTCAACGAATAAGGATTTGTAGAAAATGGCAAGAGTAAAGAGGGCCGTAAACGCCCACAAGAGTCGCCGCGTTATTCTCGAACGCGCCAAGGGTTACCGCGGTCAGCGTTCACGCCTGGTCACCAAGGCGAAGGAGCAGCTCACTCACTCCTTCACCTATAGCTACCGTGACCGTCGTGCACGCAAGGGTGACTTCCGTCGCCTGTGGATCCAGCGGATCAACGCTGCGTCGCGCGCGAATGGCCTGACCTACAACCGTCTGATCCAGGGCCTCGGCCTGGCTGGCATCGAGGTTGACCGTCGTATCCTCGCCGACCTGGCCGTCAACGAGGCAGCGACGTTCGCCGCCCTCGTTGAGAGCGCCAAGGCAGCCCTTCCCGCCGACACGTCGGCACCGAAGGTCGCCGTCACGGCGTAATGCTTCACCGTGATTGACCACCACCGGCTGCCTCCTGGGTGTGAACGTGGTGAATCGGTCAGAGTTCCACAGTAAGGAGCGGGCGACCTGGTCGCCCGCTCCTTTTCTGCAAGTAAACTTGCCACATGCTTGATAATCCACGTTCACCGCGCGTCCGTGCCGTCGCAAAACTTGCCAAGCGCGACGCGCGCCTCGAGTCCGGTCTCTTTCTGCTCGAAGGCCCGCAGGCCGTCTCAGAAGCCCTCACCTTTCGCCCAGAGCTCGTCGTGGAGCTGTTCGCCACGCCCACCGCGCTCGATCGCTATACCGATCTGGCCCAGAAAGCCGTCGAAGCCCAGGTCGAGGTGGAGTTCGTCTCCGAAGAGGTACTCGAGGCCATGGCCGACACGGTCACCCCTCAGGGCTTCGTGGCTGTCTGCCACCAGTTCCCCACCTCGGTGAAGAAGATCTTCAACGCGGGCCCCAAGCTCGTCGCCATTCTCGAAGAGGTGCGCGACCCCGGCAACGCCGGCACCATCATCCGGGCAGCGGATGCCGCCGGCGCGGATGCCGTCATCCTCACCGGTCGCAGCGTTGACCTGTACAACCCCAAGGTCATCCGTTCCTCGACCGGCTCCATTTTTCACCTCCCCGTCGCCATCGCGGCTGATCTCTCCGACGTGCTGGACCGTGCCCGCTCCGCCGGCCTGCAGCTGTTCGCTGCCGACATCAAGGGTTCCGACCTGCTTTCCGCCCGCAATGAGGGGCTGCTCGCCGCTCCGACGGTGTGGCTGTTCGGCAACGAGGCCCGCGGCCTGACCGACGAAGACCTCGCCCGGGTCGACCGCAGCGTCAGCGTGCCGATCTACGGCGAGGCTGAGTCGATGAACCTGGCGACCGCGGCATCCGTTTGCCTGTATGAAAGCGCGTTCGCCCAGCGCGCCTGACCTGCCCTTCCGCACAAAAACCCGATGCCCGGACAGCTCCGTCCGGGCATCCGGCATGCCCGGGGCGAGTGTGCTCGGGCATGGCCGAGCCGACCCTTTTTCTGCGGCGGCCGAGCCGCTGGAGGGGCCGGCTGGAGACCGCCGGCTGACCTGCTACGTAGCACAGACAACGGATGCCTGGACTGTTACAAATGCGTTACTGTCCGGGAATTTGGCACCCCTCATCCGGTGATCTGTTCTAAGTTGGAGGGTATGGAGCCAATAGATTCGTCCCCGGCCACCTCGAATATCACCGTTCGTCGGGGCGAACCGCTAGTCGTCGTCAAGGACATCAACAAGCACTACGGAGAACTGCACGTTCTCAAGAACATCAACGCCGTGGTCAACCGCGGCGAGGTGGTCGTCGTGATCGGACCGAGTGGGTCGGGAAAATCGACGCTCTGCCGGGCCATCAACCGCCTCGAGACCATCGATGACGGCGTCATCACCATCGATGGCGTCAAGCTTCCGGAAGAGGGTAAAGCCCTGGCCCACCTGCGTGCGGACGTCGGCATGGTCTTTCAGGCCTTCAACCTGTTTGCGCACAAGACCGTGCTCGAAAATGTGACCCTCGGTCCGATCAAGGTGCGCGGCCTCAAGAAAGCCGATGCCGAGAAGAAGGCGATGGCACTGCTCGACCGTGTCGGAGTAGCCAACCAGGCGCAGAAGATGCCCGCACAGTTGTCCGGTGGCCAGCAACAGCGCGTCGCCATCGCGCGTGCCCTGGCCATGGATCCAAAGGTCATCCTTCTCGACGAGCCGACCAGCGCCCTCGACCCGGAGATGATCAATGAGGTGCTCGAGGTCATGGTCGACCTCGCCAACGACGGTATGACCATGATCGTCGTCACTCACGAGATGGGCTTCGCCCGCAAGGCCGCAGACCGCGTCATCTTCATGGCGGAGGGCGAGATCGTGGAGGAGACCACTCCCGAGGAATTCTTCACCAACCCCCAAAGCACGAGAGCGAAAGACTTCCTCTCCAAAATACTTGCCCACTAATCGGTGGACAGGGTTTACACAGCAGCAGTACCAGCAATCAGGAGAAAAACCATGAGACTCAAAAAAGGTCCAGTGATTTCGGCCATTGCGATCGCAAGTGCGCTCGTGCTCAGTGGCTGCGCGGACTCGGGAGCCCCCACCGGCGACGCCGCCCCCGTGGAGACCGCGGTGTCATTCCCCGAGGGAAGCACCATGGCCCGCCTGGCCGACGCCGGTTCCATCAACATCGGAACAAAGTTCGACCAGCCGCTGTTTGGCCTGCTCGGCCCCAGCGGCGACCCCGTCGGCTTCGACGTTGAGATGGGAAAGCTCATCGCAGCAAAGCTCGGCATCCCAGCATCGGGCATCAACTGGAGCGAGGCCGTTTCGGCCAACCGCGAGCCGTTCATTGAGAACGGCCAGGTCGACCTCGTGATCGCGACCTACACAATCAACGACACCCGCAAGGAGGTCGTGTCCTTCGCCGGACCGTACTACTCGGCCGGACAGGACCTGCTCGTGCTCGCGGGCAACCCCGACAAGATCACCGGCCCCGAAGACCTCGCCGGCAAGAAGGTGTGTACCGTGAGCGGTTCCACCTCGGAGAAGAACATCGCCGAGTACACGACCGATATCATCGCCTCGGATACCTACTCCAACTGCCTCGGCCCGCTGCGCAGCGGTGAGGTCGCCGCAGTGACCACCGACAACGTGATTCTGGCCGGCCTGGCCGACCAGAATGCCGGACAGTTCGAGGTCGTCAACAACGCATTCACCGAAGAGCCCTACGGCATCGGCCTCGCGCATGACGACACCGAGTTCCGCAACTTCATCAACGACGTGCTCGAAGAAGCGTATGCGGACGGAAGCTGGGTCTCGGCTTGGGAATCCACCGCCGGCACCGTGCTCGACACCCCCACCCCGCCGGCCGTCGACCGCTACTAGGTCGACCCCTGCTAATCGCTAGCTAGCTAGCTAGCTCGCGCTAACCAGCATTGAGCCGTGGCGATCCGCCCAGGGGCGGGTCGCCACGGTGACGAAATCAGCATGTTCCACGCATAGACCACAGACAGACAAAGACGAGGAGGTGAGTTGTGGACGCAGTCATCGACAACCTACCGCTGTTCCTGGAAGGCTTCCGGAACACCCTGGGCCTGCTTCTCATCGCCGGAGTCGGCGCATCCGTTATCGGGCTTGTTGTCGCAGCGATGCGCATCTCGCCGATCTCGTCCTTCCGTGTGTTCGCAACCGCCTACACGGAACTTGTTCGCAATACTCCGCTGACGCTCGTACTGTTCTTTTGCGCCTACCTCCTGCCCCTTCTGGAGTTCAGCCCCGGATACTTCCAGCTCGCAGCCATCGGGCTCACGGTGTATACTTCTCCGTTCGTGGCCGAGGCGCTTCGGTCCGGCGTCAATGGCGTGCACGTGGGGCAAGCCGAAGCAGCACGCAGTGTGGGCCTCACCTTCGGGCAGACCCTCACGTTCGTGGTGATGCCCCAGGCCATCCGCATGGTGGTGCCGCCACTGATCAATGTGCTCATCGCTCTCACCAAGAACACGTCGGTCGCCGGTGCGTTCTTCGTCTTCGAACTGTTCGGCGCGGCTCGCAAGGTGACCAATGACCGTGGTGATGCCGTCATCCCGATTTTGCTCGCGGTCGCAGCGTTTTACCTGGTCATCACCATTCCTCTTGGCCTGATCGCCGGCAGGATCGAGAAGAAGGTGGCGGTGCTCCGATGAGTTCTGTACTGTACGACGCCCCCGGACCGAAGTCCCGCGCGCGATCGCGTCTCATCTCCGTTGTCGGCACGATCATCCTGGCCGGTGGCCTGCTCGCCCTGATTGTGGTGCTCGGCCTGCCCAAGACCAGCGCCAACGGTGCGGTGCAGCCCGGCCTCTGGGATATCAGCCGCTGGGACGTCTTCAATGACCTGCTGGTCTGGCGTACCCTCGGGTTGGGCGCGCTTGCGACGCTGCGCATGGCCGCGGTCGCCGCCGTCTTCGCACTCGTGATCGGAGTGCTGTTCTCCTTCGGGCGATTGTCGGCATCCGCTTGGATCCGGGTGCCCACCACGGTGCTGCTCGAATTCTTCCGCGGCATGCCCGTACTGCTCATGATGTTGTTCATCCTCCTGGTGTTCTCCACCGGTTCGTTCTGGGCGGGTGTGGCTGCCCTGTCTGTCTATAACGGTGCCATCATCGGTGAGGCGCTCCGCGCCGGGATCAACGCCCTGCCGCGCGGGCAGCGCGAGGCTGGACTCGCCATCGGCCTGACCCCGGTGGCCACCCGGTTCCGCATTGAGTTCCCGCAGGCCTTTCGCCAGATGCTGCCGATCATCATCGCCCAGCTGGTCGTTCTACTCAAGGACACGTCGCTGTCCTTCATCGTGGGCTACAACGAACTGCTTCGGGCCGGGCTCAACCAGCTCGCCAATTTCTTCGGCGAGCAGTACAAATTCTCGTTTTTCTTCATTGTGCTCGCCATCTATCTGGCCATGAACCTGTCACTGTCCTGGCTGGCACGCCGAATTGCCAAGCGCACCGGCCCGCAGGCCGGCAGCGTAACCAAGGACGACTCGGTATCTCCAATTGACCCAGTGCAGGCCGACCCGCGCGCGCTGGGCGCCCAGAGCAGAAGCCAGGGCGCCTGAGGCAGGTAAACTCAGGGACTGTGTCTGATTCCGCTGGTCCCATCGACCCACCCGCCATTACCGAAGAGGCAGTGAACGCCGCGGTTGACGCCGCACTGGCCGCCATCGCCGAAGCCGTTACGACCGCCGCGCTGAAGCTCGTACGCAGCGAGCACGCAGGGGAGTCCTCTCCGCTGTCGAAGCTCAATGCCCTCATGCGCAGCGTGCCCGGCGACCAGAAGGCCGCTGCCGGCAAGCTCGTCGGCCAGGCCCGCGGCGCCGTGACCAAGACGCTGACCGCTCGCGAAGATGAGATCGGTGCGATGGAAGCCGCCGCCCGGCTGCTAGCCGAAACGGTGGACGTGACGGCCGCAGCATCCGCTTGGAAGGCCGGGGCGCGGCATCCGATTTCACTGCTGACCGAACGGGCCGCCGACGTGTTTGTGGCCATGGGCTGGGAAGTAGCCGAAGGACCGGAGCTCGAGAGCGAATGGTTCAACTTCGACGGGCTCAACTTCGACGAAGACCACCCCGCCCGCGCCATGCAGGACACCTTCTTCGTCGAACCGACGGATGCCCACCTCGTTTTGCGCACGCAGACCTCGCCCGTGCAGCTGCGCGCGTTGCTCAGCCGCGAACTGCCGGTCTACGTCGTCGCACCTGGACGGGTGTTTCGCACCGACGAGCTCGACGCGACGCACACGCCGGTGTTCCACCAGATCGAGGGCATCGCCATCGACAAGGGCCTCACCATGGCGAACCTGCGCGGCACGCTCGACCACTTCGTGCAGGCCTTGTTCGGCCCCGAAGCCAAGGTACGCCTGCGCCCGAACTACTTTCCGTTCACCGAACCGAGCGCCGAGCTCGACGTCTGGCACCCGACCTTCAAGGACGGCGCGCGCTGGATCGAGTGGGGCGGCTGCGGCATGGTGCACCCCAACGTGCTGCGCTCCGCCGGAATCGACCCCGAGGTGTACTCCGGGTTCGCGTTCGGCGTCGGCGTGGAACGAGCAGTGATGTTTAGAAATGATGTAAAGGACATGCACGACATGGTCGAAGGCGATATCCGGTTCAGCCAGCAGTATGGGATGACGATCTAATGCGGGTACCACTGTCCTGGCTCGGCGAATTCGTCGACCTCGCGCCCGGCACGACGCCGGAAGACGTGCACGCCGCTCTCGTCAGTGTCGGCCTCGAAGAAGAAGACATCCACCGCTTCGAGGTGTCCGGCCCGATCGTGGTCGGCGAGGTACTCGAATTCGTCGGCGAAGAGCAGAGCAACGGCAAGACCATCAACTGGTGCCAGGTGCGCGTAGCCCCCGAGGGCGAACTCGCCGCCGACGGCGGCCCGGGGGTGCACGGCATTATCTGTGGTGCGCACAACTTCGCCGTCGGCGACAAGGTCGTTGTGACCCTGCCCGGTGCCTCGCTGCCGGGACCGTTTCCGATCGCCGCCCGCAAAACGTACGGCCACGTCTCCGACGGTATGATCGCCTCGGCCCGTGAACTCGGCCTTGGCGACGAGCACGACGGCATTCTGCTGCTGTCATCGCTCGGCATCGACGCCCCGGTGGGAACGGATGCCATCCCCCTGCTGGGCCTGGACGACAGCGCCGTCGAGATCAACGTGACGCCTGACCGCGGCTACGCCTTCTCCATTCGCGGCGTCGCCCGCGAATATTCGCACGCGACCGGCGTACCGTTTCGCGACCCCGCACTCGCCCTCACCGTCGTGGCCCCGGTCACCCGGTTCCCGGTCACGATCGACGACCAGGCCCCGATTCGGGACCGGACCGGTGCGACGGTGTTCGTGACCCGCGTCGTGCGCGGCGTCGACCCGACCCGGCCAACCCCGGCCTGGATGATCGCCCGGCTGGGGCTGGTCGGCATCCGCTCGATCTCGCTCGTAGTCGACGTGACCAACTACGTGATGTTCGAGCTCGGCCAGCCGCTGCACGGCTACGACCTCGACAAGCTGGCCGGCGGCATCATCGTGCGACGCGCGACCGCCGGCGAGAAATTCACCACGCTCGACGCCGTCACCCGCACGCTCAACATCGAAGATCTGCTGATCACCGACGAATCCGGGCCAATAGGCCTGGCCGGAGTGATGGGCGGGGCGAACACCGAGATCAGCTCGGAGACCGTCAATGTGCTCGTCGAGGCCGCCAACTTCGACCCGGTGTCCATTGCGCGCTCGGCCCGCCGCCACAAGCTGCCCAGCGAGGCGAGCAAGCGGTTCGAACGCGGCGTCGACCCGCAGGTTGCTGCCGTTGCCGCCGCCCGCGTGGTGCAGCTGCTGGTGGAACTCGCCGGGGGAGTTGCCGACGACCTCGGGTCGGTTTACAACGAGGCGCCGGCCGCACAGCCGATTCTGCTGCCGACCGGATTCGTGTCGGGTCTGATCGGCTTTGCCTACACCGGGGACGAGGTGCGTGCTGCCCTGGTCGACGTCGGTGCCTCCCTCGAGGAAGCCGACGGCGACCTGCAGGTCACTCCGCCGAGCTGGCGCCCCGACCTCACCGACAAGTGGACCCTGGCCGAAGAGGTCGCCCGCATTGTCGGGTACGACAAGATTCCCTCGGTTCTGCCGGTCGCGCCGCCCGGCCGCGGCCTGACGCACACCCAGACGCTGCGCCGCACGGTCGCGCAGACCCTCGCCGCCACCGGCCACAGTGAGGTGCTGACCTATCCGTTCGTCTCCGAGCAGGCGAACAACCTGTTCGGTATGGCCATCGTGCCGTCGCAGACGGACGCTGACAGCACCGACGGTGCTGCGGCATCCGCTGCCCCGGTCGCGGTGCCCCAGATGAAGGTCGCCAACCCGCTCGACGGTGAGGCGCCGTACTTGCGCACCTCGATCCTGCCCGGAATGCTGCAGATCGCGCACCGCAACCGTTCTCGCGGGCTGGTCGATGTGGCCATCTACGAGCAGGGCCTGGTCTTTCGGCCCGTGGCCGGGGTGAGCTACGGCATGGCTGTGCTTCCCACCGGGGCCGCACGACCGAGCACGCAGGATGAGGCGGCGCTGAACGCGGGAATTGTGCCGCAGCCGCTTCTGGTCGGCGTCGTTCTCATCGGCAACGACGTGCGGCACCAGCCGGGCCAGGCTGCCGTCGCCGCCGGCTGGCAGTCGGCGCTGGCCGCCGTGCAGCAGGTGGCGCTGGCCACCGGGGTGCGCATCGAGGTTCGTCAGGGTCGGCACCCGGCGATGCACCCCGGGCGCACCGCCGAACTGTTCGTCGCTGCTCCGGGCACCGCCGCCACGGTGTCGGTCGGATTTGCCGGCGAACTGTTGCCCGCGGTAGCCGACGAATACGACCTGCCCGCAGTCGTCGCCGTCGCAGAGATTAACCTCGCGCTCGTCTTCGCGCAGGCCGGAGTCATCAATACGGTCACGCCGATCCGCACGATGCCCGCCGCCACCCAGGACCTCTCGCTCGTCGTGCCGGCCTCCGTGCCGGCTGCTGACCTGCGTGCGGCCGTGGCGAAGGGCGCCGGCGACCTGCTCGAGAGCATCGAACTCGTCGATGACTACCGCGGTGCCGGAGTCGAACCCGGCCAGAAATCACTCACCTTCGCGCTGCGTTTTCGCGGCGAGGAACGCACACTGACCGCTGCCGAAGCCAGCGCTGCGCGCCTGGCCGGTGTCGCTCTCGCGGCCGACCGGTTCGGTGCGACCCTGCGCGAGTAGCGTCTCGGTGCCTGCGCGTCGCGAGACAGCGGATGCCGTGAGTCGCCCCGTCGGGGCGGGCCCGCCGCATCCGCTCGTGGCACGTGTTTGAGAAGTTGGCACTGGTTTGAACCCGTGCGGGCTTCTCAAATGAGTGCCACGAGCCTGACCAGAGTGGCGCGCCGGCTCCGGTCGACGGATGCCGGTCGACGGTCTCCGCGTCCCGTGGCACGTGTTTGGGATCGTGGCACTGGTTTGAACACGTGCGGGCTTCTCAGATGAGTGCCACGAAGCCTCGCGTGAACCCGGAGCGTGCAGCCATTAACTGTGGCGTCTTGTTGGCGCTCGCGGCACACCCTTGTCCATCAGGAAGCGATAGAACGCCTGCGGCGAGAGCGCGAGTTTCCATCCCCACCGGTCGAAGCTGTTGACCTCCGGCCGAAGAATGCTCTCCCGGTCCTTTTCATCCATCACAACCTGCACGATGTCGCGACCGGCCATCACTGCCGCCCGGGTGTACTTGATGTGGCCATCGAACTCGCCGATCTTGCGCACCCCGCGCCAGAAATAGTCGACGTAGTACGTGCGCCCGTCCACGTCGAAGCGCACTTGCAATTCGGGTATCTCGAAGCCCAATTCTTCGAACCGCACTCGCCCGAGCGACTCGCCGGGGTTAGCTGAGAGGCCATTGGCGAACGTGATGGCCCTCTCGGCCGCCCGGTGCCCATTTCTCGGGTGCACCCAATCCAGCTCGGTCAGTAGCGTTGCCTGGGTGATCGGTGGTGCCCCAACGCTCCCGGACTTTTGAGCGGCGGCCATCCGGGCTGCTTCACGATGCAGAACATGGTCGACCATCGTGACCCCGACCAGAAAGCTCGATGTCGCCGCCACATCAACCAGAGTGCGCGACAGGCTCGTTACTCGGACGCCGTCGATGACCAAGGAGGATGGGTCTACCGGCCCTCGATGAGTTGTGAGGAGCCTCGAACTGCTGCCGCCGGCGGAATCGGGATCGATGGCCTGCACACCCTTGGGCCACGGGCCAATCAGCGGCAGTCCGTGAAACACGGCGGCGGAACGGTGCGAAAACATCAAGTCACGCTCGGCCCGGGCCGCTGTCGCCCGAACGAAGAAGCGATATCGACCATCGGCACCGATCTTTTCCCAGCGCGGGGCGAGGACGTACCACCCCCGTCGCACCCGCACGAGCTCGCCGCGTTTGAGAAGTGAATCCACGGCATGGGAGTTCATGCCCGAAGCGCGCAATGCCTCCGCCGGGATCAGACCGTCGTAGGGGGCCTCACAGGTCTCAAAGATCTCGCGCATGTGGCCAGTGTTCTGCGGGCACGACCTTGAGTGGTGCTCTGGACACGACTCGTGGAGAACTGATGCCAATGGGTGCTGTGGAGGAGGTGCATCCGCTGCTCGTGGCACCTGTTTGGGAAGGTGGCACTGGTTTGAACACGTGCGGGCTTCTCAAACACGGGCCACGAGCCGACCTCGTGCGGCGACGGCAAACGGATGCTCGCGCCCGGCGCATGACGCCGCGCGCCGATGCGAAACCGGGGCCGCCGGGGCCGCGCTAGGTTTAACCCATGGTTTTTTCGGTGGCAGTGGCGGGCGCGAGCGGGTATGCGGGCGGCGAACTGCTGCGGCTGCTCGCCGGACACCCCGAATTCGAGGTGCGCACGGTCACCGCGCACAGCAATGCCGGGCAGCTCCTCATCGATGTGCAACCATCGCTGCGTTCCCTCGCCCACCTGACCCTGGTCGATACGACCCCGCAGAACCTCAGCGGGCATGACGTCGTCTTCGTCGCCCTGCCGCACGGAAAATCCGGCGAGCTGACCGCGCACCTGCCGGCCGACACCCTCGTCATCGACTGCGGCGCCGACCATCGCCTCGAGAACCCCGACGACTGGGCCGCGTTCTACGGCGGCGACTACTTCGGCGCCTGGAGCTACGGCGTACCCGAACTGCTGATCGGCACCGGCAAGCAGCGCGACCGACTGGTCGGTGCCCGCCGCATCGCCGCCCCCGGTTGCAACGCCAGCACGGTCGCCCTCGCCCTGGCTCCCGGCATCCAGGCCGGCGTGATCGAGACGCAGGACCTCGTCGCGGTGCTCGCCGTCGGCCCGAGCGGTGCCGGCAAGAGCCTGAAGCTACCCAACCTCGCGGCCGAGATCCTCGGCTCGGCCAACCCCTACGCCGTCGGCGGCACCCACCGGCACATTCCCGAGATCGTGCAGTCGCTGCGCTGGGCCGGCTCCGAAACCAACGCCACCATCTCGTTCACCCCGGTGATCGTGCCGATGGCCCGCGGTATCCTCGCCACCGCGACCGCTCGAATTGTGCCGGGCACCAGCGCCGCGGCCGTGCGTGCCGCCTGGCAGAGCGCCTACGCCGACGAACCGTTCGTGCACCTGCTGCCCGAGGGGCACTTTCCGCGCACGGCTGACGTTCTCGGCGCGAACACCGCCCTGATCGGCCTGGCCGTCGACGTAGCAGCCGGCCGGGTCGTCACCATCACCGCCATCGATAATCTTGTCAAGGGCACCGCCGGCGCTGCCATCCAATCCGCCAACATTGCCCTGGGCCTGACCGAAACGCTCGGTCTGACCCTGAATGGAGTTGTTCCGTGAGTGTCACCCTTCCCGCCGGTTTTGCTGCTGCCGGTGTCACCGCCGGCCTGAAAAAGTCCGGCGGGCTCGACCTCGCCCTCGTGCAAAATCTCGGTCCGCTGCAGAACGCCGCGACCGTGTTCACGAGCAACCGCTGCCAGGCCAACCCCGTCATCTGGAGCACCCAGGTCATGAGCGACGGCCGGGTCAGCGCGATCGTGCTCAACTCGGGCGGTGCCAACTGTTATACCGGCAGCATCGGCTTCCAGACCACCCATGCCACCGCCGAAGCGGTCGCCACGCGCCTCGACATCTCCTCCGGCGACGTACTGGTCTGCTCCACCGGCCTGATCGGAGAACAGCTCGACCTCGACCTCGTCACCGCCGGCGTCTGGGACGCTACCCTCGCCATCAAAACGGATGCCGCCACCACGCCCGACGCCGGCCTCCTGGCCGCGCAGGCGATCATGACCACCGACACTCGCCCGAAGCAGGCCTCCCACACCTCGCCTCACGGCTGGAGCATTGGCGCAATGGCCAAGGGTGCCGGTATGCTCGCGCCGGGACTGGCCACGATGCTCGTCGTCATCACGACCGACGCCGTGCTCAGCTCGACCGAACTCGACACTGCGCTCCGCGCGGCGACCCGGGTCACTTTCGACCGCCTCGATTCCGATGGCTGCATGTCGACCAACGACACCGTGAGCCTGCTCTGCTCCGGGGCGAGTGCCGTCCCCACCGACCACGCGGAATTCAGCAAAGCGCTCACCGACACCTGCCGCGACCTGGTCCTGCAGCTGCAGGGTGACGCCGAGGGCGCCGCGCACGACGTGGCGATCACGGTCACCAACGCTGTCTCCGACGACGAAGCCGTCATCGTGGCCCGCGCTGTCTCGCGGAGCAACCTGTTCAAGTCGGCCATCTTCGGCAACGACCCCAACTGGGGCCGCGTGCTCGCCGCCGTCGGAACGGTACCGGTTCAGGACGCCGCATTCGACCCCTACGGCATCGATGTCGCCATCAACGGTGTGCAGGTCTGCACAGCGGGGGAGCCCGACCAGCCGCGCGAACTCGTCGACCTCTCGGGCCGCGCCGTGACTGTATTGATCGACCTACACGCGGGTAGTGAAACGGCCACGCTGTGGACCAACGACCTCACCCACGATTACGTCGAAGAGAACAGCGCGTACTCGAGCTGAATATGACCGACATCACCCACGCAGACGAAACCAGCCAGGCCGAAGCATCCGTTAAAGCGGCGACGCTGATCGAAGCGCTGCCCTGGCTCAAACGCTTTCACGACCAGATCATCGTCGTGAAATTCGGCGGCAACGCCATGGTCAGCGAAGAGCTGCAACGCGCCTTCGCCGAGGACATGGTCTACCTGCGCTACGCCGGAATTCGCCCGGTCGTCGTGCACGGCGGCGGCCCGCAAATCTCGGCCATGCTCAAGCGCCTCGGCATCGAGAGCGAGTTTCGCGGCGGCTACCGGGTGACCACGCCCGAAGCGATGGACGTGGTGCGCATGGTGCTCACCGGCCAGATCAACCGCGACCTGGTCAGCCACATCAACCAGCACGGTCCGCTCGCCGCCGGACTGTCCGGCGAAGACGCCGGCCTGTTCCGCGGAAGACGCCGCGGCGTGGTCATCGACGGCGAAGAAGTCGACCTCGGATTGGTCGGCGACGTCATCGACGTCGACCCCGAAGCGGTGCTCGCCCAGCTCGCGGCAGGCCGCATCCCGGTGGTCTCGTCGATCGCCCCCGATACGGATGTCCCCGGCCAGTCCCTCAACGTCAACGCCGACGCTGCTGCTGCCGCACTCGCGATCGCGCTCGGCGCGGCGAAGCTCGTGATTCTCACCGACGTCGCCGGGCTGTACCGAGACTGGCCGAACCGGGATTCGCTGGTGTCGATCATCGACGTGGTCGAGCTGCGCGGTCTGCTTCCGCAGCTGGAATCGGGCATGATCCCCAAAATGACCGCCTGCCTCGACGCCGTCGACGGCGGCGTCGCCAAGGCCGCGATCATCGACGGGCGAGTGCCGCACTCGATCCTGCTCGAAATTTTTACTGGAAGCGGCATCGGCACGGAGGTAGTACCCGCATGAGTTTGTCCGCAGAAAAACCCTGGCAGAACCGTTTCGCCGATGCGATGATGAAAACCTTCAGCCCGCCGCTGGCCATGCTCGTGCGCGGTGAGGGCTGCTATGTCTGGGACGAAAAAGGCACCCAGTACCTCGACTTTCTGGCCGGCATCGCCGTGAACTCGCTCGGCCACGCCCACCCCGAGGTCGTCGCCGCCGTCACGAAGCAGATCGGCACGATCAGCCACGTCTCCAACTATTTCGCCACGCCGCCGCAGATCGAACTGGCCGAACGTCTCAAGCGCATCACCGGCGCCGGCGACGAAGGTCGGGTCTACTTCTGCAACTCCGGTGCCGAGGCCAACGAGGCCGCGTTCAAACTGGCCCGCCTCAACAATAAGGGCCACCGCAACCGCATTATTTCGCTGCACGACTCCTTCCACGGTCGCACCATGGGAGCCCTCGCACTCTCCGGCAAACCGCACATGCGCGAGGCATTCGAACCGGTTCCCGGCGGCGTCGAACACATCGACAGCACGATCAAGGCACTCGAGGCGACCATCGACAACACCGTTGCCGCACTGTTTCTCGAACCGGTCAAGGGCGAGGCCGGCGTCATCGACCTGCCCGATGGCTATCTGAAGCGTGCGCGGGAGCTGTGCACCGAGCACGGTGTGCTGCTCATCCTCGATGAGATCCAGACCGGCATCGCGCGTTCCGGCGCCTGGTTCGCCTACAACCACGCCGATATTCTTCCGGATGCTGTCACCATCGCCAAAGGGATGGGCGGCGGTGTTCCCATTGGTGCGCTCGTCACCTTTGGCTGGGCCTCCGAGCTGTTTCGCCGTGGCCAGCACGGCTCGACCTTTGCCGGGAATCCGCTGGTGACGGCGACCGCGAACGCGGTGCTCGGCGTGATCGAACGCGACGATCTCGCCGCCAACGCCACCTTAAGGGGCCAGCAGCTGCGCGAGATCATTCTCGGTTTCAAGTCTCCCTGGATCGAGGAAGTGCGTGGGCGCGGACTGCTGCTCGGCATCGGCCTGACCGAACCGGTTGCGTTGAAGCTGGGAGCTGCGGCTTTGGGCGAGGGCCTGATCGTCAACGCCGCCAATGAGACCAGCATTCGAATCGCCCCACCGCTGATCGTGGGTGACACCGAACTCGCCGACTTCCAGGACCGGTTCGGGCGAGCCCTGGCCAGCCTCTAGGCTGGACGAATCCCTCTGTGCTTGCTGGGAACCGTGCGGGGCCGCTGGAGCGGCATCCGCTTGCCCGCTAAAAGCATTCCAACCGAAAGTGACACCGTGACCCGCCATTTCCTGCGCGACGACGACATCTCCCCGGCCGAACAGGCCGAGATTCTCGACCTGGCCCTGGAGCTGAAGCGAGACCGATTCGCGGTGCGCCCGCTCAACGGCCCGCAGACCGTGGCGGTCATTTTCGACAAGTCTTCGACCCGCACCCGGGTGTCCTTCGCGGTCGGCATCGCCGACCTGGGTGGCAGCCCGCTCATCATCAGCACCGCGAACAGCCAGCTCGGCGGCAAGGAAACCGCCGCCGACACCGCTCGCGTGCTGGAACGCCAGGTCGCCGCAATCGTCTGGCGCACCTACGGTCAGGCCGGACTCGAAGAAATGGCGCTCGGTACCACGGTGCCGGTCATCAACGCGCTCAGCGATGATTTTCACCCCTGCCAGCTGCTCGCCGACCTGCTCACCATCCGGGAACACCGCGGCGACTTGGCCGGCCAGACCCTCGCCTTTCTCGGCGACGGCGCCTGCAACATGGGCCAGTCCTACCTGCTCGCCGGCGCGACTGCGGGGATGCACGTGCGTATCGCGTCGCCGGTCGGGTACACCCCCACCGATCAGGTCGTAGCGGATGCGACCGCCATCGCCGCCCAGACCGGCGGCTCGGTCGCGCTGTTCACCGACCCGCGCGAGGCCGTCACCGGTGTCGATGTGGTCATCACCGATACCTGGGTGTCGATGGGTAAGGAAGAGGAGAAGGCAGCGCGCCTCGGCGACCTCGGCCAGTACCGGGTCGACGCGGAACTGATGAGCCTGGCCAAGCCGGGCGCGCACTTCATGCACTGCCTGCCGGCCGACCGTGGCTACGAGGTGACCGCCGACGTCATCGACGGCCCGCAGAGCATCATCTGGGACGAGGCGGAGAACCGCCTGCACGCCCAGAAGGCGCTGTTGGTCTGGCTGCTCGCCCACAACGCGGCCTGACCGACCCGAGCGCGGCCATCCGCTCTCATGCTTTCTGACCGGGCGACCGGGGGGCCGCGCCACAGCACGTAAACTTCAAACAGATCAAGATTTTAGGGAGAACCATGGCGGAACGCGTTGTACTCGCATACTCGGGCGGACTGGATACCTCGGTCGGCATCGGCTGGCTCAAAGATGCCACCGGCAAAGAGGTTGTAGCCCTCGCCGTCGACGTCGGACAGGAGGGCGAAGACATGGACGTAATCCGTCAGCGCGCCCTCGACTGCGGCGCCGTCGAATCCATCGTCATCGACGCCAAGGACGAGTTCGCCAACGACTACATCGTGCCGACGCTCAAGGCGAACGCTCTGTACCAGAAGCGTTATCCGCTCGTTTCGGCCATCAGCCGCCCGCTGATCGCCAAGTACCTCGCCTCCACCGCCAAGGAACTCGGCGCCGACAGCGTCGCCCACGGCTGCACCGGTAAGGGCAACGACCAGGTTCGATTCGAAGCCGCCGTCGCCGCGCTCGCCCCCGAGCTGACCTCGCTCGCCCCGGTGCGCGACTTCGCGCTGACCCGCGACAAAGCCATCGAGTACGCCGCCAAGCACGACCTGCCCATCGTGCAGTCCAAGAAGAGCCCGTACTCGGTCGACCAGAACGTCTGGGGTCGCGCCGTCGAGACCGGATTCCTCGAAGATCCGTGGAACGCGCCGATCGAAGACCTCTACACCTACACGCAGGACCCGTCGGTCACCCGCGCCCCGACCGAGGTCGTCATTTCCTTCGAGCAGGGTGTGCCCGTCGCCATCGACGGCAAGAAGGTCACCCCGCTGCAGATGATCCAGCTCATGAACCGTCTCGCCGGCGACCAGGGTGTCGGTCGCATCGACATCGTCGAGGATCGTCTGGTCGGCATTAAGAGCCGTGAAATCTACGAAGCCCCCGCGGGAATGGCGCTTATCGCCGCCCACGAAGAGCTCGAGAACATGACCGTCGAACGTGACGTCGCCCGCTACAAGCGCGGCGTCGAGAGCAAGTGGGCCGAGCTCGTCTACGACGGCCTGTGGTTCTCCGGCCTGAAGAAGAGCCTCGATGTGTTCATCGAGGACACTCAGAAGTACGTGACCGGCGATATCCGTTTGAAAATGCACGCGGGCACTGCCGTCGTCACGGGGCGTTCGAGCACGACCAGCCTGTACGACTTCAACCTCGCCACCTACGACACCGGCGACTCCTTCGACCAGACCATGGCGAAGGGCTTCATCGAGCTGTGGTCGCTGCCGAGCAAGGTCGCCGCACGACGCGACGCCGCCGCGAAGTAGGGCATCCGTGTCGAGTGAGAAAAACCGCGCCGGCCGAGCTGGTGCCCTCTGGGGCGGCCGTTTCGCCGGGGGACCGTCGCCGGAACTGGCACGGCTGAGCAAGTCGACCCAGTTCGACTGGATGCTGGCCGAATACGACCTGCAGGGCAGCCGCGCGCACGCCAGGGCCCTCGCCGCCGCCGGATATCTCACCGACACCGAATTGACCCAGATGGTCGGCGCGCTCGAACAACTCGAGCGCGCCGTCGCGGCCGGCGAATTTCTGCCGGCCGTTGCCGATGAAGACGTGCACTCCGCCCTCGAGCGTGGCCTCATCGACATCATCGGCGTCGAGGTGGGCGGCAAACTTCGCGCGGGCCGCAGCCGCAATGACCAGGTCGCAACGCTTGTGCGCATGTGGCTGCGCGATCACGCCGCCATTCTCGCGTCCCTCGTCATCGAACTGATCGACGCCCTCGCCGCTCAGGCCGAAGCGCACTCCGGGGCTATCATGCCCGGCCGCACCCACCTGCAGCACGCCCAGCCGGTGCTGCTCGCCCACCACCTGCTGGCGCATTGCTGGCCGCTGGTACGCGACCTCGACCGCTTCGCGGACTGGGGCCGGCGAGCGGATGCGTCCCCCTACGGTTCCGGCGCCCTGGCCGGCAACACCCTCGGTCTCGACGCGCATCTCGTCGCCGTCGACCTGGGCTTCGCCGCCGTGGTTGAGAACTCCATCGACGGCACCGCCAGCCGCGACCTGGTCGCCGAATTCGCCTACATCACCGCGCAAATCGGCATCGACATGTCGCGGCTGGCCGAGGAGATCATTCTCTGGAACACCCGCGAATTCGGGTTCGTCACCCTCGACGACGCCTATTCCACCGGGTCCTCGATCATGCCGCAGAAGAAGAATCCCGACATCGCCGAGCTCGCTCGCGGCAAGTCGGGCCGCATGATCGGCAACCTCACCGGGCTGCTCACCACGCTCAAGGGCCTGCCGCTCGCCTACAACCGCGACCTGCAGGAAGACAAAGAGCCGGTCTTCGACTCCATCCAGACCCTCGAAGTCCTGTTGCCCGCCTTCACCGGCATGGTCGCGACCCTCACCTTCCATACCGAGCGGATGGCCGAGCTCGCGCCGCAGGGGTTCTCCCTCGCCACGGATGTCGCCGAGTGGCTGGTCAAACGCCACGTTTCGTTCCGTGATGCGCACGAGATCACCGGTTCGCTGGTGAAGTTCGCCGAGACGAACGGACTCGACCTGCACGAGGTCGACGACGCGGCGCTGCTGGCGATTTCGCCGCACCTCGTTCCGGAGGTGCGCGAGGTGCTCACCATCCGCGGATCGGTCGACAGCCGCGACGGCGCCGGCGGAACCGCGCCGGTGCGCGTCGCCGAGCAGCGGGCCCACCTGGTCAATCGGGTACGCGACCTGACGGCGGCGCTCAGCCGGTAACCGTGCCGAACGCGTCCGGCACGGCTGGCGAGTCAGTGGGGTTGGCGCGTGGAATCGTGTCCCCGTGGCGGTTTTGGATGCCGGGGGAGGCATCCGTTCAGGCCGACGAAAAGAGCGGCGCTAGACCAGCGCCATCGGCACGAGGGCGGCGCAGGCACAGGCCCAGGTAAGGCTTGACAGGGTGCCGATGATGAACCTCTCACGCGATTCTGCCGCGGCCAGCTCGGTGAACCGGCCGACACCCTTGATGGCGACGACGACGGCGATGGCCTCGGGGAACCCAGCCAGAATAGCGCCGGCCACTGCGAGACGTTCCAGGATGCCGATGGTCACACCCCCGCGCAGCACCTCGTGGGTCTCCGGGTCACTGACCCCGGCCATGGTCGGGGCCGGTTTTCTGGCGTTCAGAACCATGATTCCGCCGTGCTGGCCCGGCGGCACCGAGTTGTTGGTGGCGAGATCGAGGGCGAGTACCGCGACGGGGCCGCCGCCGATGACGGCGAGGGCCAGGGCGAGCATGCCGAGCACAATGCCGAAAGCGCTCGAGCCGGGCCCGACGGGGACAGCGGCCAACACCAGCGCGACGGCAAGCCCGGCGATGGCGGCGACGGCGTAGAGCTGCCGATGCAGCTTGAAGGCGATCGCGGCGCTGGCGAGCGTGGCGAGGGTGACCAGGAGTAGGGCGACCCAGTACAGAAACGTGAGAACGGTGAAAGTCATGCGGGTTCCGTTTCGTTCGGGCCGGTGTTCGGGCCAGCATCGAGTTGCTCTAGCAGCCTAACCAACGCCGGCCGTGCGGCCTGCTCGACCCGGTACTGCGCCGCTTTGAGCCGCTGACTCACCGCCCCGGTGGTGATGCCGAGCCTGTCCGCGATGTCGGTCTGGGCCAGTCCGCTTTCGAACAGATCACCGGCCTGCCAGCCCTGCGGGGAGCGGCGTTGACGCAGCAGCAGGAGCATGGTGAGGAGTGCCTCGATGCCGGGGGCTGTGGCATCCGCTTGACCGACGTCGAGCGCAAAGTGCGCCTCGGTCTTCTTGGCCCGAAGCACGGCCTCGCGGGCTGCGATGAACGCGCCACCGGTGGCCTGCCGGGTCGACGCCGGCAGCGGAGTGCGTACGGTGCCCACCCCGAGTCCGACGCTCCAGTGGCCGGAACGGTGCAGCGTGAGAATGGCGTCGAGCGTCGGCCGGGCCGTCGAGACGAGCAATTGGATCTCATCGCCCGCCGTCTGGTCGGGCGGCAGACTGAATGCGTGCGGGCTCTGGTCTACGAGTCGCGCGATCATCTCCCGCGCTCGATCGTGATCGTTGCGGCTGTCAATCTGGTCAGCGGTGATGACAAACATGGGCTGAGGCTCCGTCCTGCATTCACTGTAATTCAGGTCACAGACTAAATCAAATGAGATATAGGTTTTAGGCTAAATTGCTCTTCGAGACGAGCGGATGCCGCCCGCAATTCGTCGAGGTTGCCACGGCTGGTAATCTGAACGCGTGTCAGACCCCACCATCCTCGCCCAGCAGACCAACGATCCCTCTTTCGATTCCGTCTGGGAGGAGATCAACTGGCGCGGCCTCGTGCACGTCTCCACCGACGAGACCGAGCTCAAAGCGCTGCTCGATGGCGGTCCGATCACCTACTACTGCGGATTCGACCCGACCGCGCCGAGCCTGCACCTCGGCAATCTCGTGCAGCTGCTGCTGATGCGGCGCCTGCAGCTGGCCGGGCATCATCCGCTTGGACTGGTCGGCGGATCCACCGGACTCATCGGGGATCCGCGCCCGACCGCCGAGCGCACGCTGACCCCGACCGATACCGTCGCAGAATGGGTCGGCTACCTGCAGGCCCAGGTTTCGCGGTTCTTGAGCTCAGAGGGCGATAACGCCGTCACCCTGGTGAACAACCTGGACTGGACCGCACCGCTTTCCGCGATCGATTTTCTGCGCGAAATCGGCAAATACTACCGCGTCGGCACGATGCTCAAAAAGGATGCTGTCAGCGCGCGGCTAAATTCTGATGCCGGCATTAGCTACACCGAATTCAGCTACCAGATTCTGCAGGGCCTGGACTACCTCGAACTGTTCCGCAGCTACAACTGTGTGTTGCAGACCGGTGGCAGCGATCAGTGGGGCAATCTCACGAGCGGAACCGATCTCATCCGTCGGGCCGAAAGCGGCAGCGTGCACGCGATCGGCACGCCGCTCATCACCAACAGCGACGGCACCAAATTCGGCAAGAGTGAGGGAAACGCGGTCTGGCTGGACCCCAACCTGACGAGCCCCTACGCCTTTTACCAGTTCTGGCTCAACACTGACGATGCCGACGTGGTTTTTCGGCTCAAGGTGTTCACGTTTCTGTCACGGATCGAAATCGATCGGTTCGCCGAGCTTGTCGAAAACGAACCGTTCCGCCGGGAAGCGCAGCGCCGACTCGCCCTCGAGGTGACCAGCCTCGTCCACGGCCAGGCGGCGACGGATGCTGCCATCCACGCCGCCGAGGCGCTGTTCGGCCAGGGCGACCTTGCCGAACTCGACCCCGATACCCTCGAGGCCGCGCTGCGCGAACTTCCGCACACCACGACGGCGCCGCACGCCACCGTATTGCAGTTGCTCGTCGACACGGAATTGTCGAAGAGTCTCGGTGACGCGCGCCGCGCGGTGCAGCAGGGCGGGGTCTACCTGAACAACGAGAAGGTCACCAGCGTCGACCGGACCATCGAAGGATCGGTGCTTCCCGGGGGAGTGGCTGTACTGCGTCGCGGCAAGAAGACGCTCGCCGGCATTTTCGTCGAGTAGCTGTCTCGAGGCTTGAGCTCGGTGCAGGGGTCGGGCAGGTGTGGGTGGCAAGATGTCGACGTGGACACTCTTCGAACCGAACGCCTGCTGCTGCGCCCCTGGACCCTCGATGACACCGACTTCGTCTTCGGGTTGTACTCGTTGTGGTCCGTGCAGCAACACATCGGGTTGCATCCGCGGGTGATGACCGACCGCGCCGAGGCGATCGCTGTGATCACCCGGTGGCAGGGAATGGAACACCCCATTCACGCCATCAGGGCCGTAACGGATGCTGACACCGGCGAAATCTTCGGCAACCTGCTGCTCAAGTCGATTCCATCCTCGAGCCCGGTCACGCCGCTTGAACCGTCGGGGGATACCGAGATCGGCTGGCACTTTCACCCGAACGCGTGGCACCACGGCTACGCGACCGAGGCGGCATCCGCTGTACTGGCCGAAGGATGGAAGACGGGACTCGACCGGGTGGTGGCCGTGACCACCCCGAGCAATCGTCCGTCGCAACGGGTCTGCCTGCGCATCGGTATGACGCACAAGGGGAGAACCGACCAGTATTACAACTCCGTGAGCGAGCTCTTCGCCGCCGAGGCCCCCGCGACTTAGCCGTCTCCAGTGGGGTGTGGCACCCCGCCCTGCCCCGTCACCCGCAGCCAGCCCCGGTCGGTCCATCCATGGATATGTTCCGGGCCCGGGCCCGGAAACTGGGCCCATGTTCTATCGTGGGCCCGGTTCCCGAAGGTGGGCCCGGCTTTCTCGGTGGACCGGTTCATGAGTAGAGCGCGGGCCGGTCTCTAAAACGCCCCATTCCGTCGATCGAGCTTGTCGAGATCGCCGTCGGCTGGTCTGCGGCCGTGAAGGCCGGCGAGTGGGTGCGGAGCGGTGCGACACGCCCGGGTGGGGGGCGTTTTGACGGGTGGGTGGTCTGGCCGTAATGTATCTATACGTACCCCAAAGGTGCGGAAAGCCGCAGTGCTTTCCGGCC
>NZ_SOGX01000009.1:0-226364 GCF_004403125.1 Cryobacterium sp. TMS1-13-1
CCCCCCGGCACGACTGGTGCACGACGGCATAACTCCTGCAATTCGTGAAGGAAGCTGCGAGGCACCCCGGATTTACGCGGCTGTTGTCGACGGTCCGCGCGACGAATTGCAGGAGTTACGCGGGGTGTCGGCATGACGCCCTGACCGGTCATCGGTCTCGAACAGTGCGTTCCACGAGGGAACTACTGGCCGAGTGCGAGAATACCAAGGTGTCGATCCCCGAATTCGCCGAAACCGGCAGCCCCCAGCCGGTGCCGGCACCCGCTGCCCACTCGCAAACCCTGTCGCGCGGCATCCGTGTGCTGGAGATTCTCGCCGAAACCGACAAACCCATGACGATTGTCGAACTCGCCGCCGCCCTCGACGTGCACCGCTCGATCGCCTATCGCATTTTGCGCACCCTGGAAGATCATGGTCTCGTTGTTCGCGACCCGGCCGGACTGGTACGGCTCGGCGCGCGACTGGCTGCCCTGGCGCGCGGGGTGTCCCGCGATCTGCAGGCCACTGCCCGGCCTGTGCTCACCCGCATCGCCAACGAGCTCGGAATGACCGCCTTCGTCGCGGTGCTCGACCAGGGCGAGATCTTCACGCTCGTGAGTATCGAGCCGCGGCAGGCCCACGCGACGGTCGCACAGCAGCCTGGCACGCGGCATCCGCTGCACATGGGTGCACCGGGAATCGCGATCCAGTCAGGCCTGAGCGCGGCGCAATGGGCCGCGCTCGGCCACCCGGAAACCCGCCGCAGCGAGGCCGGGGAGGTCGTTGCTCTCGGCTACGCCTCGAGCCACAACGAGGTCATTCCGGGCCTGTCGTCAATTGCCGTTCCGCTGCTCGTGCCCGGGGAATCACCCGCCTCCCTCGCCGTCGTGTACATCTCGAGCCTGCACTCCCCCACCGACATCGGTGCCGTGCTCACCGCGGCCGCCCGCACGATCGTCGCAGAACTCAGCTAGTCACCCCCGCGACCGGAAAAACAACAATACTGACCAAAAGGTAGGTAATCGTGAAAAATCCTGCCATACTGCCGCAGTGCCGATTTTCTCCGCACGATCCACACACTTTGCAGCACCACCCGCCCAGCACCGCAGTGAGATACGAGGGAGTATTCCATGGCTATTACGACCGAGCGCACGCCAACGGCCAGCGCCAAACGCAGTGAGGAACGGCGGGTTCTCGCCGGCACCATGGTGGGTACCACCATCGAGTGGTACGACTTCTTCATCTACGCCCAGGCCGCCGGACTCGTGCTTGCCGGCCTGTTCTTCGCCCCGCTCGCCGGCGAGAACGCTCCGCTGGCCCAGCTGATCGCCTGGGCCTCGCTCGGCATCAGCTTTCTGTTTCGCCCGCTCGGCGCTATCGTCGCCGGACACCTCGGGGACCGCCTGGGCCGCAAGGCGATGCTGGTCTTCACGCTCGTCATGATGGGCGCCGCCACAGCGCTCATCGGCCTGCTGCCCACCTTTGACCAGATCGGCGTCTGGGCACCGATCCTGTTGATCGTGCTGCGCATCCTGCAGGGTTTCTCGGCCGGCGGCGAATGGGGCGGCGCTGCGCTGATGAGCGTCGAGCACGCACCGATCAAAAAGCGCGGCTTCTTCGGCGCCTACCCGCAGATCGGCGTTCCGGTCGGCCTCATTCTCGCCACCGGCGTCATGATCGCCGTGACCACCTCAATGAGCCCGGAGGCCTTCCTCGCCTGGGGCTGGCGCATCCCGTTCCTGGTCTCCGTGCTGCTCATCGTCGTCGGCTGGGTCATCCGCCGCGCGGTCGCCGAGAGCCCCGTCTTCAAGGAGATGCAGACGCGCAAGAGGGAATCTGCGGCACCGCTCAAGCAACTGTTCAAGAATCACTCGCGCCAGGTCATCCTCACCGCGCTCATCTTCATCGCCAATAACGCGGCCGGCTACATGCTCATCGCGTTCTTCAACTCGTACGCGACCAAGCCGGTCGAGGCCGGCGGACTCGGCATGGAGCGCACCCCGGTACTCATCGCGAGCACCGTCGCCGCGTTCTTCTGGCTGGCATCGACGATGATGGGGGGCATCCTCTCCGACAAAATCGGTCGCGTGCGCACGTTCCAGCTCGGCTACGCCTTCCTGTTCCTCTGGGCCATCCCGATGTTCCTGCTGATCGACACCGGCGACATCGTCTGGTTCTCGACGGCCCTCATCGTGCTGGCGGCCGGGCTCGGCTTCTCCTACGGCCCGCAGGCCGCGCTCTACGCCGAGATGTTCCCGGCCCAGGTGCGCTACTCGGGCGTGTCCATCGGCTACGCCCTCGGCGCTATTCTCGGTGGCGCCTTCGCACCGCTCATCGCCCAGCTGCTGCTCGATGAGACCGGATCCACCACCTCAATCGGCATCTACCTCATGGGCCTCGCCGCGATTTCCTTCGTCGCGGTCACCCTCGTGAAGGAGACCCGCGGAATTCCGCTGGGCATCAGCACCCACGAGTAGGCAGTTCAGTTTCAGACCGTGCCGCCCGGGTTTCGACCCGGGCGGCACGGTTTTTCTCTGCCCATCTCAGGCAAAACGAACCCTCGACATCCGCTCGCGGATCGTATATTGTTTCATATATAACCACCTGCAACGACGCGATTGGACGCTTATGACTCCCGAACCCCTGCCCGAACTGGGCCGGCCCGGCAAAGTGATCGCCGTGCACATCAATTACCCGTCCCGGGCCGCCCAGCGTGGGCGCACCCCCGAGCAGCCGTCCTACTTTCTCAAGCCCTCGACCAGCGTCGCGGCCAGCGGCGACACCATCGTTCGTCCAAGCGGATGCGAACTGCTCGCCTTCGAAGGCGAAATCGCGCTGGTCATCGGTCGCCGGCTGCGCGGCGTCAGTGTCGAGGAGGGTTGGGCCGGCGTCGCCGGGGTCACTGCCGCGAACGACTTCGGCGTCTACGACCTGCGTTACGCCGACAAGGGCTCCAACCTCAAGTCCAAGGGCGGAGACGGCTTCACCCCGCTCGGCCCGCGAGTCCTTGCCGCCGAGACCGTCGACCCGGCCAACCTGCGCATCCGCACCTGGGTCAACTCCGAGCTCGTGCAGAGCGATACCACCGCTGACCTGCTCTTTGACTTCGGCCGCCTCGTCGCCGACCTCTCCCAGCTGATGACGCTCGAGCGCGGCGATGTCATTCTCACCGGAACCCCGGCCGGCGCCTCCGTCGTCAGGCCGGGCGACACTGTCGAGGTCGAGGTTGACGCCCCGACCATGCCCGGCGCGCCGAGCACCGGCCGCCTGATCACCCCGGTCGCCGAGGGCACCCAGAAGTTCGGCACGTTCGGCTCCGGCCCGAAGGTGGACGACCTGCAACGGGCCGAAGCCTGGGGCTCGGCCGAAGAGGCCGGCCTCGAACCGGCGTTCGTGCTCACCGATGAGCTGAAGGCCCGCATCAACAGCGTCGGCACCGCCACCCTGAGCGCCCAGCTGCGCAAACGCGGCCTGAACAACGTGTCGATCGACGGCCTGCACTCGACCCGCCCGAGCGCCCGGCTGGTTGGCCGGGCTCGCACCCTGCGCTTCATTCCCAATCGCGAAGACCTGTTCGATGCCCACGGCGGCGGCTACAACGCCCAGAAGCGCGCCTTCGACGGCCTCGGCGTCGACGACGTGCTCGTGATCGAAGCCCGCGGAGAAACCGGAACGGGGACGGTCGGCGACATTCTCGCCCTGCGCGCCCAGGTGCGGGGCGCCGCCGGAATCGTCACCGACGGCGGAGTGCGCGACCTCGCCGCAGTCAGCGCCCTCGATATGCCCACCTATCACCACGGCGGCCACCCGGCCGTGCTCGGCCGGCGCCACGTTCCGTGGGACTTAGGCCTCACGATCGCCTGTGGCGGGGCATCCGTCCAGCCCGGCGACGTGATCGTCGGCGACGCCGACGGGCTGCTCGTCATTCCGCCGCACCTGATCGAAACGCTGGTCACCGACAGCATCGAGCAGGAACGCGAAGAAACCTTCATCGCCGAGATGGTCGGCGCAGGCTTCAGCGTCGACGGCCTCTACCCGATGAACCCCGCCTGGAAAGAGAGGTACCGCGCATGGCTCGCCAGTCGATAGTGGATGCCGCCCCGCCGACCATCGGCAAGGCCCAGTTCGCCTACGACTGGCTGAAAACCCGCATCAACGATGGCACCTTCGGCCCCGGTTTTCGACTGGTCCTCGACCAGATCGCCCGGGATACGTCGATGAGTCCCGTTCCCGTGCGGGAAGCGATCCGCCGCCTCGAAGCCGAGGGTCTGGTGACTTTCGCCCGCAACGTCGGGGCGCAGGTGGCGATGCTCGACCCCACCGAGTACCAGCACACCATGCAGACCCTCGGCCTGGTCGAGGGCGCGGCGACCGCGCTGTCGGCGCCGACACTGAGCCCGGCAGCGATAGCGCGCGCCCGGCAGATCAACGCGCAGATGCGCGACACGCTGCGCCACTTCGACCCGACCAGATTCACGACGCTCAACCGTGACTTTCACTCCGAGCTGTACAGCACCTGCCCCAACCCGCACATTCTCGACCTCGTTCACCGCGGCTGGAACCGGTTGTCGGTGCTGCGCGAATCCACCTTCGGCTTCGTGCCGGGGCGCGCGGCCGAATCGGTCGCGGAGCACGACCATATTCTCGACCTGATTGAGCAGCACGCCTCCGCTCATGACGTCGAACACGCGGCCCGCGACCACCGGCTGGCCACCCTGAACGCGTTTCTTTCATCTCGCAATAAGGAAGGCATTTCATGAAGTTCCGCAGCAACCCGAGCCAGATTCGCGGATCCATCGCCGCGCTGATGACCCCGTTTACCGAAGGCGCCGCCGTCGACCATGCGGGCCTGACCAACCTGGTCAACTGGCAGATCGCCTCCGGCTCGCACGGCATCTCGATCGGCGGCTCAACCGGCGAGCCCAGCTCGCAGACCATCGCCGAACGCGCCGCCGCCATTCGCACCGTTGCGACCGCCATCAACGAACGCGTGCATTTTATGGCCGGAACCGGTTCCACCAAGCTCGACGAGACCCTCGAGCTGACCGCGGCCGGCCGCGACGCCGGCATCGACGCCGCGCTCATCATCACGCCGTACTACGCCCGCCCCACCCAGGAGGCGCTCTACGTCTGGTACAAAACCGTCTGTGAAGAGTTTCCGGACCTGCCGATCGTGGCCTATAACGTGCCGAGCCGTACCGCCGTCGACATCGCGCCCGAGACCGTGTACCGCCTCTACCGCGATTTCGACAACTTCGTCGGCGTGAAGGAAACCACGAAGGACTTCGAGCACTTCTCCCGCGTGCTGCACCTCTGCGGCCCGGACCTGCTGGTCTGGAGCGGCCTCGAGCTGCTCTGCCTGCCGCTCATGGCCCTCGGCGGCGCCGGCTTTGTCAGCGCCACGAGCAATATCGCGCCAGCCGCCGTCGCGCAGATGTTCGAGGCCTGGGAACAAGGCGATTTCGCCACCGCCCGCAAGATTCACTATGGCCTGCACCCGCTCGTCGACCTGCTATTCGTGGAGACCAACCCGGCACCGGGCAAGTGGGTCATGGCCCAGCGCGGCCTGATCGAGAGCGGCTTTGTGCGTCCGCCGCTGATCGAACCGACCCCCGGAGGCCTCGCCAAGATGCGTATTTTGATGGATGCCGGCTCCGAGTACCTGACATCGACCGCCGGCTTCACCCTGACCGGGGCCTCCCAATAATGACTCATTACGTGCCCGCGGACCTGCCCACCAGCATCCGTCATTTCATCGGTGGAGAATTTGTCGACAGTGTCGGTGGGGAAACCTTCGATGTGCTCGATCCGGTGTCGAACCAGACCTACGCCACCGCAGCCGCCGGCCAGCAGGCCGACATCGACCTGGCCGTCGCTGCCGCGAAAGAAGCATTCGACCACGGACCCTGGCCGCGCCTGCTGCCCCGCGCCCGGGCCCGGGTGCTGCACCGCATCGCCGATGCCGTCGAAGCGCAGGACGCCCGGCTCGCCGAGCTCGAAACCTTCGACACCGGACTGCCGATCACGCAGGCGCTCGGCCAGGCGCAGCGCGCGGCCGAGAATTTTCGCTTCTTCGCCGACCTGATCGTGGCGCAGGCGGACGACACCTACAAGGTGCCCGGCAAGCAAATCAACTACGTCAATCGCAAGCCGGTCGGGGTGGCCGGGCTGATCACCCCGTGGAACACCCCGTTCATGCTCGAGAGCTGGAAGCTCGCGCCCGCGCTGGCCTCGGGCTGCACCGTCGTGTTGAAGCCGGCCGAATTCACGCCGTTGTCGGCGAGCCTGTGGGCGGAGATCTTCCGTACCGCGGGGGTGCCCGACGGCGTGTTCAACCTGGTCAACGGTATCGGTGAGGAGGCCGGCGATGCGCTGGTCAAGCATCCGGATGTGCCGCTCATCTCGTTCACCGGCGAGACCACGACCGGCCAGACCATTTACCGCAACTGCGCCGCGAACCTCAAGGGCATGTCGATGGAGCTCGGCGGCAAGTCGCCCGCCGTGGTCTTCGCCGACGCCGACCTCGACGCCGCGATCGACTCGACCCTGTTCGGCGTATTCTCGCTCAACGGCGAGCGCTGCACGGCATCGAGCCGCATCCTGGTCGAGCGGTCGATCTACGATGACTTCTGCGCCCGTTACGCCGCCCGCGCCGCGAGCATCGTGGTCGGCGACCCACACGACCCGGCGACCGAGGTCGGCGCGCTCGTGCACCCCGAACACTACGCGAAGGTCATGAGCTACGTCGAAATCGGCAAGTCCGAGGGGCGTCTGCTTGCCGGCGGCGGTCGCCCATCCGGCCTGCCGGAGGGCAACTACGTCTCCCCCACCGTCTTCGCCGACGTCGCCCCGACCGCCCGCATCTTTCAGGAGGAGATCTTCGGCCCGGTCGTGGCCATCACCCCCTTCGAAACGGATGCCGAAGCGCTCGCGTTGGCCAACGGGGTCAAGTACGGGCTGGCCGCCTACATCTGGACCACCGACCTGACCCGCGCCCACAACTTCGCCCAGTCCGTCGATGCCGGCATGGTCTGGCTGAACTCGCACAACGTGCGAGACCTGCGCACCCCGTTTGGCGGGGTCAAGGCGTCCGGCCTCGGCCACGAGGGCGGCTACCGGTCGATCGACTTCTACACCGACTCCCAGGCCGTGCACATCACCCTCGTCCCCGTGCACACCCCCCGCTTCGGAGCCCACTAGCTCGCCCCTTTGGGGACGGGGCCAGGGCCCCGTCCCCGGTCCCAGCCGCACCGCCCAGCAACTCTTGCGGCCTCGAGAACCAGCCGTACGCATCCGTTTGACTCAATGAGGAGAACCCCATGACCATCCCCACCCCCACCGCCACCCCGCCCGACATCCTGCGCTGCGCCTACATGGACATCGTCGTGACCGACCTGGCGAAGTCGCGCGAGTTCTACGTCGACATTCTCGGCCTCGTCGTCACCGAGGAGAGCGACACCGAGATCTACCTGCGCAGCTTCGAAGAATTCATTCACCACAACCTCGTGCTGCGTCAGGGGCCGATCGCTGCCGTCGCCGCGATGGCTTTTCGGGTGCGCAGCCCCGAAGACGTCGACCTGGCCGAGGCCTACTATCAGGAGCTCGGCTGCCGCACCGAGCGTCGCACCGGGGGCTTCGTGAAGGGCATCGGCGACAGCGTGCGCGTCGAAGATCCGCTGGGCTTTCCGTACGAGTTCTTCTATGCGACCACGCACGTCGAGCGCCTCGCCTGGCGCTACGACCTGCAGGGCCCAGGCGCGCTCGTGCGCCTCGACCACTTCAACCAGGTCACCCCCGATGTCGGCCGTGGTCGCAAATACCTCGAAGACCTGGGCTTTCGCGTTACCGAAGACATTCAGGACTCCGACGGCGTCACCTACGCGGCCTGGATGCGGCGCAAAGGCACCGTGCACGACACCGCCCTCACCGGCGGCAATGGGCCGCGCATGCACCACATCGCCTTCTCGACCCACGAGAAGCACAACATTATCTACATCTGCGACAAGCTCGGCGCGCTGCGCAAGAGCGACCTGATCGAGCGGGGACCTGGCCGCCACGGCGTCTCGAACGCGTTCTACCTCTACCTGCGCGACCCCGACGGGCACCGCGTCGAGATCTACACACAGGACTACTACACCGGCGACCCCGACAACCCCGTCGTCACCTGGGACGTGCACGACAACCAGCGCCGCGACTGGTGGGGCAACCCCGTCGTACCCAGCTGGTACACCGACGCCTCACTCGTGCTCGACCTCGACGGCAACCCGCAGCCGGTGATCGAGCGCACCGAGTCCAGCGAAATGGCCGTGACCGTCGGCGCCGACGGATTCTCCTACACCCGCAAGGACGACGCCCTGGCTGGTTTCAAGCTCGGCACGACCCTCTGATTCCGACCGGGCCCGGGCCCGGAAAGCGGGCCCATGATTGATCATGGGCCCGCTTCCTTAAGGTGGGCCCGGGCCGCCCAAGTACCCCGAGGTCCGCACGGTGGCGAATTCAGGATGGAGGTCGTGGCCGGGACGATACCGCCGCGTGTTTTCGCGGGGTGGGCGCACGCATCCGTTCTCGTTACCTGAATTCGCCACCGACCCGTGAGGAAACCGACACCAGAATGGGCCCCGCCGACAACGAGGGCCCAGTCTGACTGGTGCTCTAGAACGGGTACGGTGCAATCTCAGCGCGCACCGTTAGCCACTGGGTCTCGGTGAACGCTTCGATGTTGGCCTGGGCACCGCCGAAGCGAGAACCCGTGCCCGAAGACCCCACACCGCCGAACAGGGCATTGGCCTCGTCGGCAACGGTCTGCTCATTGCAGTGCACGATGCCGCTCGGGATGGCTTCGGCGAGTTGCATGGCCAGACCGACGTCGCCGAGAATGCCGAGCGCGAGCCCGTATTCCGTGCTGGAGGTCAGGGCAATAGCCTCCTCGATCGTCGAGAACGTCACGACCGGTGCAACCGACCGGCCTCCTGAAAAATGCGCACCAGGGCGACATCGCCGCACACTGCGGTGCAGGGGTCGGGTATGAGCAGCACGGCGTTGCCGAGCGCGATGGCCGGCGCGACCAACCGGATCGACAGGATCGACAGGATCAAAGGAAAGCTGAAGGCTGCAATGACGTTGACGACACCGGCCGCGTGCCGCCGCACGAAACTCGAGTGCTTTTCGTTGGTGGCCAGCACGTCGCCCATCGGGTGGCTCGGCAAGCCCGCTGCCTCGAAACATTCCGCGGCGGCAATGTGGGTTTCGCGCTGGGCCTTGGCCAGAAGTGCCCCGGATTCTCGAATGATCCAGCCCTGAATCTCTTCGGCGTGTTTCTCCTACAGGTCGCCGGCTCGGCGCAACACGGCCGCACGTTCTTCGGGCGGGCGGGCCGCCCAGTCTTTCTGCGCGATGGCTGCCGCCGCGGATGCCCGCAGCACGTCCTCGACGGACGCCACCCCCACCGACCCCAGCACGTGTCGCAGCCCGGGCCGACCTCGTGCTACCGACCGTACTGCCCCGGTCTGACCTCGAGATTCGCGCGGATGCTCGCACGCAGCGCTGACGACGCAGGTCGCGGCTCAGGCCAGAAACTCCTGCGCGGCCTGCTTGAACGCACGCGCACTCAGCGCGTTCAGGTGGGTGCGACCGGGCAGCTCGAGGTACTGCGCGCCGCGTTTGGCAGCGAGAGCCGCCACCCCGGCGGGAATCGAGTCGGCACCACCGGCTACAAACAGCTGCGGGATGCCCGCGGGCACGTCGAGCGTGCAGCCCGCGACCCCCTGCACGCACGCCAACAAGGCCTCGCGGTCGGCACCCGCCGCGATCGCCGGGCCGAGCACGGCGGCAATTGTGGGGTTGGAGGGCAGATCACCGGACACCACGAACCGCTGAACCTCGCCCCGGTCCCAGGTCTCGAACAGTTCGAGCGGACCGGCCCCGCCGAGCACGAGCCGTCGCACCCGTTCGGGCGCCAGTTGGGCCAGGGCTGCTACCACCCGCGACCCCATAGAGTAGCCAAGCACGTCGACCCGCTCCAGTTCGAGGGCGTCCAGCACGGCCACGAGGTCGGCGGCCAGCTGACGCGGGGCATAGTCGGCCGCCCGATGCGGCTTGTCACTCTGGCCGTGGCCACGCAGGTCGGGCGTGATCGCGCCGCGCCCAACCTCGGCGAATGCCCGCACCCAGCCAGATCCGGCCCAGGTCACCGCGGCGGTCGACGCGAAACCATGCACGAACAGCACCGGTCGCTCCCCCGGCGTCGCCTCGAAGGCGATGCGTACCCCGTCGAGACGCCGAGCGAACCGGGTCATTCGACGGCGTCGCTCGCGGCGAACACCGCGCCGGCGTGCGCCATCTCGGCGAGGGCGGTCTCGGTCGATTGCGCGGCGACTCCGGCGACCAGATCGGTCAGTACCCGCACGTGCTGGCCGTGCTCGAGCGCGTCGAGGGTGGAAGCGCGCACGCAGTAATCGGTGGCGAGACCGACCACGTCGATCTCGGTCACCCCGTGCTCGGTCAGCAGCGACCCCACGGTCTGTCCGGCCTCGGTGGTGCCCTCGAAGATGGAGTACGCGGGCTTGCCCTGGCCCTTACGAATGTGAAAGGTCAC
The DNA here is from genome assembly GCF_004403125.1 of Cryobacterium sp. TMS1-13-1. Taxonomy (NCBI): domain Bacteria; kingdom Bacillati; phylum Actinomycetota; class Actinomycetes; order Micrococcales; family Microbacteriaceae; genus Cryobacterium; species Cryobacterium sp. TMS1-13-1. The sequence continues at coordinate 10,574 of NZ_SOGX01000009.1, forward strand.
GGCATCCGTTGTGAGAGCCTGGTGATATTCGGCGCCCGCGGTGCCGGCCACGCAGTGCACCGGCCAGGTCGTGACGTAATCGGGTGCGGCATCACGGGCGAAGTGGCCACCGTTGTCATTGCCGATATCGTGCCAGTCGCGCGACGCAAAGACGTATTCATAGGCGAGCGGATGCTGAGCGAGCAGCGCGCTCACGCCCGCCGCGACGGCCGCCCCGCCGTCAACGCCCAGGGCACCGCCCTCGGTGAAATCATTCTGAACGTCGATGATGAACAGGGCGCGGGTCACGGTGGCTCCTTTTGGACAGTCAGTTGTTACATGGTCAGTTGTTCGACAGATTATCGCCACAGTGGAAGAAACCGGTGGTCAGCGTGTCGATGGCGATTTTCGCGTTCGAACTGACGTTGCCGATCGCGTAGATGGCGAAGGTGAGCGGGGTACCGTCGGCGGCGTGGATGATGCCGGAGAGCGTGTAACCGGTATCGATCCAGCCGGTTTTGGCAAAGATGGCGCCGTCGGCGGCGGAATTCGCACCGGCGAAACGGTCAGCGTAGGAGAGCGATCCGCGCGGCCCACCGGCGATCGGCAGGCCATCGAACAGCACGCCGAGGTTGCCCTCGCGGGCGTTGACCTTGACGAACAGGGCGGTCAGGTAGGCCGGCGACACGGCGTTGTGTGGGCTGAGGCCCGAGCCGTCCTTGATGATCATGCCGGTGGTGTCGATGCCGTAGGCGGCGAGTCCGCCGACGATGCCCTGCTGCAGGGCTGAGAAGGAGTTGCCGGCACCGTTTTCGATCGCCACGAGGCGGGCGAGCATCTCGGCCAGGGTGTTGTCGCTCACGATCAGGGACTGCTGAATCAGGGTCGACACCGGCGCGGACTGCACGGCGCCCAGTTGGGCTGCACCGGCCGGGGCGGTGGCCTGGCTGATTTCGAGGTCACCGCCGAGAGCGTCAGCGAAGGCCTGGCCGGCGCGAGCGATCGGGTCTTCGCTGCGGGCGGACGTGCTGCGGGTCGGGTCGTTCCGGTCGCCGTCGACCATCAGCGCCGTAATTTCGGGCATGTAGCCGAGGCCGAGTTCGGTTCGGGCCCAGCCTTCGTCCCAGTCCGGGCCGGAGAAATAGGAGGAATCGAGCACGAGTGAAGTTATCGGCGGGTTGGCTGGGTCGGCAGCCCAGGAAACCATGGTCTGGGTGGCAAGGTCGTCGAGGTGCGCGGCGCCGGTGTAGAACGGTTCCTGGCCGGTCGGCAGCCGCGACAGGGTGAGGTCTCCCCCGCCAACGAGCACGACCTGGCCGGGTTCGGCGCCCCGGACGACGCGGGTCGTGGCCCGGTAGTCGCTGCCGAGAACGTTGAGGGCCGCGGCCGAGGTGAGCACCTTCATGACGCTCGCCGTGCGCGAGGAGGTCGTGCCGCCCCGATCGAACAGCACCTCGCCGGTGTTGGCGTTGACCACCTGCGCCTGAAAATCGGCGAGTCTCGTGTCGGCGGCGAGCCCGGCGACCGAGCAGGTGCGCAGTCGGCTGGCCGCAGTCGCCTCGGCGGGCACCGGCCGCGCCGGGTCAACGGTCGGCGTGGGACTCGGCGTCGCCGTGGGTGTTCCTACAACGGATGCCACCACCGGCTCATTCGCGCCGGTCTGCGTTCCCGCGAACACGGCGCCACTGCCGAGCAGCACGAAGACGAGGGTGCCGGCGGCGATCAGCCAGGCGCGGCGGCGATCGGCGCTGACAGCAGCGATCCCGCCACGCGGGGCGTCAACCGCGGGGGACGCGGGTGTCTGCACTGGTTCTTCCACCTCCGTATGGTAACCGACCCGCCTCCAGGCCAGCTACTCGCCCGGGTAGCGCAGCCCGATCTGGGCCCGAACCTCGTCAAGGATCGTCATCACGGCGACCGATTCTTCGGCCGGCATGATGTCGCTCGAGATTTTGCCGGCCCGAATCAGCTCCTCAACCTCGACCGCTTCGAACTGCATACCGCGGCCGGTGAACTCGGCCGGGGCGAAGGCCTCGAGCACGGTGCCCCCGTTGTCGAGCACTCGAAAACTGGTCGGCGCGTACCAGACGCCATCGATGTCGATGCGCCCGTGCGTGCCGATGATCGACGCCGTGGTCGGGCCGAGGGTGTCGCTGGACGAAAATGTCGTGGCAATCTGGCCACCGGGGTAGCGAAAAATCGTCGCGACCTGGGCATCCGCTCCGGTGGCCTTGAATGAGGCGCTCGCCAAAATCGTGTCGGGCGACCCGAATACGGCGTGCGCGAAGTTCACCGGATACACCCCGAGGTCGAGCAGCGCGCCACCGCCGAGCTCGAGCGAGTTCAGGCGGTGCGCCGGGTCATCGGGCAGGTCCTGGGTGTGGTCGGCGATCAGGCTGCGCACCTCGCCGAGCGTACCGGCGGCGAGGATCTCGCGGATGCGCACCAGGTGCGGCAGGAACCTGGTCCACAGGGCCTCCATCACGAGCAGATTCTTGCTCGCGGCGAGGTTGACGATCTGCCGGGCCTCGCCGGCGTTGAGCGCGATCGGCTTCTCGATCAACACGTGCTTGCCGGCGTTCAACGCGAGGGCTGCGTGCTCGGCGTGAAACGGATGCGGCGTCGACACGTAGATGACGTCGACTGCGGGGTCATTGACGAGTTCGGCATAGCTGGCATGCGCGGTAGGGATGCCGAATTCGACAGCAAACGCATCTGCCGAGGCCTGACTGCGCGACCCGACGGCCTGCACCTTGTGGCCGTTCTGCACCAGATCGCTCGTGAACGCGTGGGCGATGCCACCGGTGGCCAGGATTCCCCAGCGAATCGATTCCGTCATGCCTGCAGTTTATCCAGGGCCACCGACACGCGCCGACACGCGCCGACTCGCGCCGACTCGGCGACATATAGGTCAAACTAGACCAATGATCACCCTGCAGCAGGATGCCGATGGTTTCATCCGCATGAACCGGCACTTTCCCGACAACTCGCTCATCAGCATCAGCTTTACCGAGGGGGCTGCGGAGGAATTCACCGGCGCACAGCTCAATGCCATCTTCGACGATGCCCTGGCCGAGTTTCGCGGGCAGAACCGTCTCGAGGGGGCCAAGGGCTTCTCGCGCGCGCCCGCGAAAACCGTGCATCCAACCAAGAACATCACCTTCGTGAAGGTGCACCCCGGAATGGCCAGCTAAAAGACGGTCGCCAACGCGGTGAGCGCCGCAAGCCGATCGACCCCGATCGGTTCGTCGGCCAGCAGCGGCACGATCGCGACCCGGTCGGCGCGGGCGACCACGATATCGATCTGAGTGGCCTCGCTGGCGGCGCGCGCCTGCAAAAAGGGCGTCTCGGGGTGCGCTGCCGCGATGGAATTGTTGACCACCCAGCCCCAGGGCTGAATTCCGGCGCGCTGCAGATCCTGCTGCAGGCCCTCCGCTTCGAGCACCGGCGTGGTCTCGGCGAGCGTCACCAGCAACACCTTGGTCAGGGCCGGATCCTGCAGCCGCATCAATGGCGTCACGAACGCCATTCCGTCCCCCATCTGGCGCGCGATTTCGCGATGGTACGACCCGGTGGCATCCAGCAGCAACAGGGTGTGGCCGGTCGGCGCGGTGTCGACGACGACGAATTCGTGCCGTGATTCGTGCACGGCCTGGGAGAACTGCCGAAACACCGCGACCTCGTCAGTGCACGGGGAGAGCAGGTCCTCGGCCAGGGCTGCCCGGCCATCGGCGTCGAGATTCTTACCCTTGGTCGCCATCACGTGCTCGCGATACTCGCGAATCGCCTCGTCGGGGTCGATGCGGGAGACGCGCAGCCCCGGCAGGCTCCCGTGCAGGGTCTCGACCAGATGAGCTGCCGGGTCGGTCGTGGTCAGGTGAACGGCGTGACCGCGCTCGGCCAGAGCCACGGCCAGAGCCGCAGCGATTGTGGTCTTGCCCACGCCGCCCTTGCCCATGCAGAGGATCAGACCGTGCCCGGTCTGCTCCAGCTCGTCGACGAATTGGCCGAGTGGGGCGTCCGGAACGCCGACCACAGCGTGCGATTGCCCGGGGCCGTCGCTGTCGGTGCGAAACAGGGTGCGCAGCGCGTCGATGCCCATCATGTTGCCGGCCTTGAGCTCCAGAATGTCCCGCGGCAGTGCAGCGATGGCCGCCGGAACACCCCCCAGCGCCGCCGATTCGCGATTGCGCACCGCTACGGCGATCGGCTCGGTTCCCGCGCTCGCTGGCAGCACTCCATTAATGACAACGTAGCCGCCGCGAATTCCGATCTGCGCCAACTCACCGTGCGTGCGCTCGATCTCCGTCAAAGCGGATGCCTGCGCTCGCGCCACGAGCACCAGCCGCGTTCGCTCGGGGTCGGCCAGCGCGGCGACGGCCGCGGCGTACACCGCCTTGTGCTTGTCGAGCCCGGACAGCGGTCCGAGGCAGGACGGATCGCCCTTGCCGGCGTCGAGAAACTCAGTCCAGGAACCGGGAAGCTGCAGAAGCCTAACGGTGTGCCCGGTCGGCGCGGTATCGAACACGATGTGGTCGTACGTCGTGAGCAGACCGTCATCGGTGAGCAGGTTCGTGAACTCGTCGAACGAGGCGACCTCGGTCGTGCACGATCCGGACAGGCCCTCGGCGATGCTCGCGAGCTCGCGCTCCGGCAGGAGCCCCCGAACCGGGGCGATAATGCGTTCGCGATAGGCATCCGCTGCCTGCTCCGGGTCGATTTCGAGTGCGCTCAGGCCGGCAATGGCGCCAATCGGAGTGACCGTATTGCCGATCGTGAGCCCGAACACCTGCCCGATATTGGAGGCCGGATCGGTGCTCACCAGCAGCACCCGGCGACCCCGTTCGGCCAGTTCGATGGCCGAAGCGCAGGCAACGGATGTCTTCCCCACGCCGCCCTTACCGGTGAAAAAAAGAAACCAAGGCGGGTCTGCCAGGAACTTCATCTGTTAGCAGCAGCCGGTGGCGCCGCCGCAGCATCCGCCTGCCGATTTCTCGGTCAGGCCGAGCTGGGGCCGGTCGGTCGGCGCTGCGGCAGCGAGGCCGGCGAAGGCGAGTAGCTGGGATTTCGATGGGTAGGCGCCGGTCGCCACGGTGACGCCGTCGACGACGGTGAGCGGCAGGCCGGTAGAGCCGACGACGTGCATGAAGGCGCGCACGGTCTCATCCGTGGTGAAGGCGAGGGGATCGGTGGCCAGGTTATGGCGCTGAATGTCGGCGCCAAGTTCCTGCAGGCTGCGCACGGTGGCGGTCACCTCGACCAGGGACTGATCGACGTCGACACCGCAGACTCCGGTGTCGCAGCACAAGGCCGGTTCGTAGATTCGGATGGCAGTCATGTCGATCTCCCTAGTAACGTCTGCAGCTATATCGATAAGTATCAATGTAGCAGTAGGCTGGTGCCGCGAACTACAGGAAAGGATCAACTTATGAACAAGACATCTGAGATCACGGAGCGCGTGCGCGAGCGCTACGCCGCCGCCGCCCTCCAACTGACCGACGTCTCGAGCACGTCGTGCTGTGCCCCCACCGATCTGACTAACGGCGACGTGTTCGGATCCACCCTGTATACCGCCGAAGAAGGTTCGGAGATTCCCGAGGAAGCCTTTCTGGCCAGTCTCGGCTGCGGCAATCCAACCGCGGTCGCCGACCTCCGCCCGGGGGAAATCGTGCTCGATCTCGGCTCCGGTGGCGGCATCGACGTGCTGCTCTCCGCGCGCCGCGTCGGGCCGACCGGGTTCGCCTACGGACTCGACATGACCGATGAAATGCTCGCACTCGCCCGCGCCAACGCCGCCAAAGCCGAGGCCACCAATGTGGAGTTCATCAAGGGCCAGATCGAGGCCATCCCCCTGGCCGATGACACCATCGACGTCATCATCTCCAACTGCGTCATCAATCTCTCGGCCGACAAGAACGCGGTCATCGCCGAGATGTTCCGAGTGCTCAAGCCCGGCGGGCGCCTCGGAATCTCCGACGTCGTCGCCGAAAACCAGCTGAGCGCAGAGGACCGCTTCCGCCGAGGCAGCTACACCGGCTGCATTGCCGGAGCCCTGTCGCACCAGGAGTACCTCGACGCCCTGCACCAGGCCGGTTTCGCCGACCCGAGCGTTCTCTACACCCACGAGGTCGCCCCCGAAATGCACGGGGCCATCGTGAAGGCGGTCAAACCCGCCCGGTAGCCCCTACTGGGCCCGCAGCAGCTCCAGAAACTCGTCGGCCATTCCCAGCTGATCCTGCAGTTTTTGCCGACGCTCGACCGCCTGGGCGATGAAGGTCTCGAGCTCGGCGCGCACCTCCGGATCATCAGATCCGGTCAGCCCACCCTGCAGCGTGTCGATGACCTTCAGCAGGGCCATCATCTCGTCGAGCGTGAAGCCGAGCGGTTTCATGCGGCGAATGAGCATCAGCCGGGTGAAGTCATCGGGCGAGTAGAGCCGAAAACCACCATCGGTGCGAGCGGATGCCTTCAGTAGGCCGACCTCGTCGTAGTGGCGGATCGTGCGCAGCGACAGCCCGGTCTTCTCGGCGAGTTCGCCGATGTGCATCGTGACCGCGGATCCAATCGCGCCTGACGTCACCGGATGCCTTCTTTCCCTGAAGTTTACAATCAACCCTTACGTTAGGGTAGTGTTGCAGAAGTCGGCTGACATTCATCTGTGAGCCCACTCTCCCACCATTGTTGTCGATGGCCTTGTCCTCGATGACCGGTGGAGGTGCGCACCGCGGCGCCCACCCAACTCTTCTGCATCCACTTCGGCCGCACCCCGGCCCAGCTTCTGGAGGCCTCATGGCCATTGTTCAAAAATCCGCTTCAGCCAATCGATACCAAGCTGAGCCCTCGGTACTCACCGCGCTCCGCACGCCCCGCCTGCTCACCCGCGAGGTACTCGCCGGCCTGGTCGTGGCCATGGCCCTCATCCCCGAAGCGATCGCCTTCTCGATCATCGCCGGCGTCGACCCGCGCGTCGGCCTGTTCTCCTCCTTCGTCATGGCTGTGACCATCTCCTTCGTCGGTGGGCGCCCGGCCATGATCACCGCAGCGACCGGCGCCGTCGCCCTCGTCATCGCCCCGGTCGCCCGCGACTATGGCATGGAGTATTTCATCGCCACGGTTATCCTTGCCGGGATCTTCCAAATCGTGCTGAGTCTGATCGGCGTCGCCAAACTCATGCGGTTCATCCCGCGAAGCGTCATGGTCGGTTTCGTCAACGCCCTCGCCATCCTCATCTTCAGCGCCCAGCTCCCCCAGCTTCTTGGCGTGCCTTTCATGGTCTACCCGCTCGTCGCCGCCGGCCTGATCATCATGATCGTCATGCCGCGCATCACCAAGGTGATTCCGGCACCGCTCGTGGCCATCGTCGTACTCACCGTCGCGACCGTGGTGACCGCCATCGCGGTCCCCACCATCGGCGATCAGGGCGAACTGCCCAAGAGCCTGCCCGAGCTGTTCATTCCCAACATTCCGCTCAACTGGGACACGTTCACGATCATCGCCCCCTACGCCCTCGGCATGGCCCTGGTCGGAATTCTCGAGTCACTGATGACGGCGAAGTTCGTCGACGAGATCACCGACACGCACTCCAACAAGACGCGTGAAACCTGGGGTCAGGGCGTCGCCAACGTCATGAGCGGCCTGTTCGGCGGCATGGGCGGCTGCGCCATGATTGGCCAGACCATGATCAACGTGAAGGCCTCCGGCGCTCGCACCCGCATCTCCACCTTCCTCGCCGGCGTCTTCCTGCTCGTTCTCGTGCTCGGCCTCGGCGATGTGCTCGCCGTTGTGCCCATGGCTGCCCTGGTCGCGGTGATGATCATCGTGTCCTATCTCACATTCGACTGGCACAGCATCCGCTTGTCTACTCTTAAGCGGATGCCGAAGAGCGAGACCACCGTCATGGTCGCCACGGTCGTCGTCATCGTTCTCACCCACAACCTCGCGATCGGCGTCGTCGTCGGTGTCATCGTCGCAATGGTCGCGTTCGCGCGTCGCGTCGCCCACCTCGCCAGGGTGGAGCGCACCGTCGAGCTCGACCAGCCCGTGCCGACCGCCTACTACACGGTGACCGGGGCGCTGTTCTTTGCCTCGAGCAACGACCTGATGACCCAGTTCGAGTACGCCGACGACCCCGACCGCATCGTCATCGACCTGTCGGCCTCACACATCTGGGACGCCTCCACCGTCGCCACCCTCGACGCCATCTCCTACAAGTATGAGCGGCAGGACAAGTACGTCGTGATTGAGGGGCTCAACGAGGCCAGCCACGAGCTGCACAGCCGCCTGGCCGGGAACCTCGGCGGCGGCCACTAAATTGCGCTGTGCAAGCCTGACCTAGAGCGTCTTCACCATCTCTAGTTCCTTCTTGCTGGGGTCGAGGTTGTACTCGACCGTGTGGCCCGTGGCCACAAACCCCCGCCGTTCATAGGCCGTGCGTGCGCGAATATTGTCTTCGTGCACGTGAAGGGTCAGCTGGGTGCTCTCCATGCGCGCCCAGCTCTCCACGCTCATCAGCAGCGCATCGGTCAGCCCCACCGTGCTGCCGCGAAAATCCGGTGACACGTACACTCCCACGAGGATCGGACCGGTGTCTGGATCCGGCACGAAGCCGGCCATGGTCCCGATCCAGCGTCCAGACTCGGCGATCGCGGCGATCGCGATGCCGTTTCCACTGGCACCGCGCGCTCCGCGCATACGCCACTCGGCCTCGTCATGGCCCAGCGCGGTATCGAGCGTCTCGGTACAGGCCGTCGGGGTATCCCGAATCATCTCAAGACGCAGTTCACGGATCTCACGCCAGTCATCATCGACGGTCGATCGTATAAGGAATTCAAGTTCGGTCACGTCGTGAGCCTAGCGACATGAACGGGCGTGGATTGCCCCCGTCCGGCGGCAGATCGCGAAGGAACGATCCCAGCCGGATAGCGAATAAGTACGGTTTCCGATTGGGGGAACGGACAAAAAAGGATCGGAACCCGTGGGCCCCGATCCCTATGTTTTATGGAGCCGCCTGTCAGAATCGAACTGACGACCTTCTCATTACGAGTGACCGATGGGTGCCCGGAAACACGCCTCACAGCGTCAAAATCGTTGATTTTACGGGCTTTTTAGACTTCACGTGATCACCGAAAACAGCATCATTTCAGTTCAAATGTCGGCAAAATGTGGGCAAGAAAATGATCCATTCACTCGAAAAATTGTGACGTATCAGGACGCCTCTGAGAGTTCATTTATCAGGACCCAACACCACATAAGGGTCAGAGAGCTGTTGAGTCATACGGGTCAGTGATGTCCTGACAGATTCCCTTGCGACCATACGCTGGCAGAATCCGCGACAATGGGGGCGTTGTCGTTGTCGACAACGATCCCCCTGCCGCAGGTGTCGGCAGCTCGCCACCCAGAGCGAGGGCGAGACGATTTCACCGCTCAGGACACTCCTCAATATGACCTCGAAATCTGAACCAGCGGACCTGCTCATTTCGATGCCGTCCCCAGCCGATGTCAGTAGCTGCGCCGTTACGGATCTGGCGCATCTCACCCGGGCTCAGGGCGGTGATCGCGAGGCGTTTGTCGTGCTGTACAACTGCCACGTCCGGGCGGTGTATTGGTTCGCGCTCAAAATGGTTCGGTCTATCGCGGACGCGGAAGACATCACCCAGGACACTTTTGTCATCGCCTGGAGTAAACGGCATGCGATCAGGCCCGTGGACCAGTCCGTTTTGCCGTGGCTTCTCGTGGCCGCCCGCAACCTCGGAAACAATCGCATCCGCAGCCGCGCTCGCGACGACCATCACCGCACAGACAGTGATCTCTCGAATTTTCCCGACCCCCAGCACCGTTCGGTCCACGACGAAGTGCAGAGCCGGATGTTGTTGGACGCGATCGACCACGCCGTCGGCCAACTCTCCGAGACGGACCAAACCCTCTACTACCTCTGCATTGACGAAGGCCTGAGCTATGAGCAGGCGGCACGCGCGCTGGGCACGTCCCATGGCGCCGTTCGAAACAGGCTCGCTCGAGTCCGCATCGCTCTCCGAGGCAAACTCTCCGCACAGAAAGAAGCGCTGTCATGAACACGACAATCGGTCCATCGGAAGCTCAAATCAAGCGGATGCGGGACGACATCGTCAGCAGAATGAGTGAATCGGTGCCGACTCTCGAACACGCAACAGCCCCGCGCCAATTCATCGGGGCACCAGCACCTGACCAACTCGTGCGTGCACCTCGAGAACTTCCACACAACGTGCGGCAGCTGCCTAAACGATCCGCCCGAACGCGTCGCGTCTCCGCCCTATCGCTCGCCGCGGCAGCCCTGGTCGCCATAGCCATTCTGGGAAATGCCTTCGGATGGGGACCAAACGGGGGTGCATCCGCCGAAGCCTCCAACTTGCTTGAGCAAACGGCCGTCGCAACGATTCAGGCCTCGGACCCGGTGGTCGCGCCCGGGCAGTTCCTCCAGATCAGCACTCAGGCGGTCTTCGTTACCTACGCCGTCGGGCCCAACGATGATCCCAAGAATCTGGCCAGCCGATCAGTCTTCTTGAGCCCCTCCGCGAGCACTCTGTACATACCGGCGGATAGATCCGGCCAGTGGGTCTGGGAGCGCACCGCCCTCAAGCCCGACACCTTCTTCAGCGTGAAGGCCAGGGAGTACGCCCTTAACAGCTGGGCGCAGCTCAGCCCCGCCGAGCGCACAGAGATCGCCCGAGCCGCGGGCGGCAATTTCGCTGGATCACCCTGGACCGCTGAGGACCTTGCAGCTATGCCCAGCGACCCCGCCGCTTTGCTGTCCTACTTTTATATGACCTCCGCAGGCGGGTCGAACTCACCCGAGGAAGACGCACTGTCCCGAATCTCCGATGTCCTTCGATCCGGGCTGGCACCGGCCGAATTGCGCGCAGCGCTCTACCGGGCCATCGCAATGATTCCCGACGTCACAATCGTCGAACGCTCCGCCACGCTCAACGGACAGGTTGGCGTAGCCATCGGCCGGCAGGACCCGACGCGTGACTTCAGACAGGACCTCATCATCAACCCCGCCACCGGACTATTGATTGGCGAACGCCAAGTGCAGGTCACAGCCGACGCCAACGTGCCGGCGAACACCGTCGTCGGCTGGACCTCGGTCACGACCATCGTCGTCGATTCCACGCCGTAGCCGTTCTAAACGACGCCTTTCAGCTACTAGAGAAGCATGGAACATGCACTACGGCCCGTCGATGACAGGCCGTAGTGCATTTCTCAAGTTGGATGGTGCCCAACCCGTTGGGGTCGGAGGACTGAGAACCACCGGTCGTAGCTCCATGACCTCAGGGCTTGGATGGCGATTGCCATTGTGGGCACCCGCCTCGACACGACTGGAGACTGCCTTGGGTTCTTCGACCGACCCTCGCCCGGTCATTCGGCGAGTCGCTGCGTCCAATAACCGGGGCGACGAGACTCGTGAGCATAGGCAAGCACGAATATCCCACCCCCTCGGACGACGTAGACCAGGTTGTACGAAAACTTGCAGAGATGCCATGAGCGCACAATGGGCTCGCGCTGCCGACCCCGGAATGGCGACGCCGCATCCGGCCATTGAAGGATCAATTCAGCAGCGGCCTCTGCTGCATCTGCGAACTCGTCGCCGAGTTTGCCGTGATCGATGGCCGAGTAGCGTTCGTGAGCATCCAGAAACTCGTCACGAGCGTCCGGATGCTCGCGCCAATCGAGAGTCACCGGCGCCGTGAGGCCGATCGTGCCCGCGCGATGGCGATGGTCTCCCGGCCGCTGACCGACTCGACCTTGCCGCTGATGAGTTCGTCAAGTCGGCGGTCGATCACCTCGCCCCAAGCGTCGTCAATCGCAGCCTGGTCTGCCTCATCGACCTGCTGAAGAGCGAGCGCGGCAATCTCGCGCTCGTCAGCATCGAGGGCCTTACCCGCCGCGATGTAAGCCGAAAGCTTCGGTGTCATCTGGCCAGTGTACGACGGCACGCTGACATCAGCCAGTGTCCGAATTTACCGCCCGTGTCGACGCTGGGCCGCAGCCCGACGCGTCTCGTTAGGAAGAGTGGCGGACTCGTCAGGCAATCACTGGAGTCACTGGACGTTCCAGAGCCGACTCCGCCGCCCAAGTCTCCGACCACGGGATTCACCGAGCACGAGACGTCCGTAAGGGGATGCGGCCGTCAAGTTATTGAGACAATCTGATTGATTTTCCTTCTACGCTGCAGCCGTTTGGCGGGCGTCGCGGTGAGCGGCCAACGCTACCGCGGGTTGGAGCCCTCCGTTGTGTGAATGAGGACGCCGCCGGTTGTACCAAGATTCGATATATTCCATCACGGCGGTCCTCGCGGCGAGGTGGTTCTCGAACTCGTGCTGGTAATACATTTCGGTCTTCATGTGCGAGAAGAAACTTTCCGCCACCGCGTTGTCCCAACACAGACCGACGGCTCCCATCGACTGCGTGACCTGGTTCGCGGCGCACCACTTTTGGAACAGGCCCGACGTATATTGCGTGCCACGGTCGGAGTTAAGCCGAATTCGTCTTAACTCCGATGCGGGATCACAGTATACGTCCGTCAAATTCACAGAAACCGTCGTTCTTGAGGGACTCGTGGCCTCGATCGGGACGGTCGGAGACGCGTACGATAACGCGGCCGCAGAGACCGTCATGGGGCTCTACAGGAACGAGGCCGTCGCGAAGAACTCCCCCTTCCACACGGGCCCGCTGAAGACCCTCGCCGACGTCGAAGAACTCACCTTCGACTGGATCGATTGGTACAACAATCGGCGCCTCCACAGCTCCCTCGGGAACATGCCGCCCGAGGAATATGAAAGCAACTACTACGCTGAAACGAACGGCCCGATAAATATCGAAGCCTCCAACAAAACGGCGGCATGAAAACCTGCACGGTTCAGTTGCAGACGCCCTCAATAACCGTGCAATTAAAACAAATGTGGACAAATTGTGGGCAAATTCGGCGAAACATACCGTTAAGGCGGTTTTGAAAAAAACTCTGACCAGGGGTTTTAGTGGAGCCGCCTGTCAGAATCGAACTGACGACCTTCTCATTACGAGTGAGATGCTCTACCAACTGAGCTAAGGCGGCGTTACCAGATCGCCTCGAAAGGCAGTCGGTGACACAGCAGCCAAGCCTAGTCGTTTCTACGAGTGATTCTGTACACCTCGGCGAATGAGGCGTTCACGCACTCCGAAAGCGGGGCCACATCGTCGCCCTCCGCCCAGACCCGCCAGGCATGACGGATCGCCGCGACGGCTACGAGCGTGAACAACAGGGCCCGCTGATTCCGCTCGGCCGGGTCCTCGACTCGCTCCGGGGCATCCGCTCTGAAACGGCGCTCGATAATCTGCTGCAGCTGGTCCTCGAAGTCGCGCAGGGTCGCCATGCGCATACCGAACAGGTAGGAGTTCTCCTTCATAACCGTGCGGCGCAGCTGGTGAATCTCCCGGTCGGCCTCGGTGCGCTGCAGACTCTTGGCGAGCAGCAGGGCCAGATCGGCGAGCACGTCGCTGTCCGGGCCACTCTCGACAAAGATTTCTATATCTTCAGCGGATGCCATTCCGGGCGCGTCCCCAATCAGGGCGGCGTCTTTCGAAGGGAAATAGTTGAAAAAGGTGCGCGGCGAGACATTGGCGAGGCGGCTGATGTCCTCGACCGTGACGTGCTCAATGCCGCGCTCGCGGGACAGGGTCAGCACGGCGTGTTGGATGGCTCGCCGAGTAGCGAGGCGCTTGCGCTCACGCAGGCCCGGCTGTTCCGTTTCGATCGACATGCCCCAATTGTTCCACAGCGCTCGAACGCCCTTGATTGGTTAGCACTGCGGGTCGACGGCCGGCACGATTCCGTCGACGAGATAGGAGTCGACCGCGTCATTCACGCAGGAATTCGACTTGTTGTAGGCGGTGTGACCTTCACCGGTGTAGGTCACCAGGGTGCCGCTGTCGAGCTGCTCGGCCAGCTGCTGCGCCCAAACGTAAGGGGTCGCCGGGTCGTTGGTGGTGCCGACGACCAGAATCGGCGCCGCGCCCGCCGCGTGGATCTCGTCGCGTTCGCCGGTGAACGTGTATGGCCAGTTGGCGCACCCGATGTCGCCGAAGCTCATGTACGGGCCGATCACCGGGGCAGCTTCGGCGAGTTCGGCGGCCTGGGCGCGCATCGACGCCGGGTCGGCGTTGTAGGCGTAGTCGATGCAGTTGATGGCCATGAATGACTCGGTCGAGTTGTCGGAATAGTTACCGTCGGCATCCCGGCCGTTGTAGGCGTCGGCGAACTGAAAGGCGCCGTCGGCGCTGCCGTGCATGACGGTATCGAACATTACGCTGAGCTGCGGCCACGCCGTCGCCTGATAAAGCGGATAGATGATCGCCGTGAGCAGCGCGCTCGCGCCGAGCTGACGGCCATCCGTTGCCGTGATCGGGCTCGCGTCAACCGACGCCATGAGCGCCCCGATTGTCGTCAGAGCGTTGTCAACACTGCCCCGGAACGGGCAGTCCTCCCCCGTCACACAGTCGGCGAGGTAGGCGCGCAGCGCATTTTCAAAGCCCACCGCCTGCGTTTTGGTGACCTCGAAGTTGCTCGTGGACGGGTCGACGGCCCCGTCGAGCACGAAGCGCCCGACCTTCTCGGGAAAGAGCTCGGCATAGGTGGCGCCGAGAAAGGTGCCGTAGGAGTAGCCGAGAAAATTGAGCTCCGTGTCGCCGAGGGCGGCGCGCAGCAGATCGAGGTCACGGGCGGCGCTCTGTGTGTCGACGGTGCCGAGCAGCGGCCCGGTCTCGTCGGCGCAGGCCGCTGCGAAGGCGTCGGACGACGCGGCAAGCTCGGCGATCCAGGCATCCGTGCCGCGTTTCGCCTCGGTCAGCCCATACAGGTACTCGTCCATCTCGGCGGAGTCGTAGCAGGACACCGCCGAGGAACGGCCCACCCCGCGCGGGTCGAATCCGACGATGTCGAAGCTCGCCTGCAGTTTTTTGTCGGTGGCGTAGTCGAGGGAATCCGCGACAAAATCGTAGCCGGAACCGCCGGGTCCGCCGGGGTTCACCAGCAGGGAACCGATGCGATCGTTCCCGGTGGCCACGTGGCGCACGAGGGCGAGCGAGATCTCCCCGGCGGCCGGATCGCCATAGGAGAGCGGGGCGGACGCCTCTGCACACTGCAGGCCGTCGCCGCAGCCGTCCCACTGCAGCACCTGGCTGTAGAACGGGGCGAGGTCGCTGTCAACCTGTTCGCCGGTAGGCGTGGACTCGGCCGGGGCGGCATCCGCCGCAAACCAGGCGGAGCATCCGCTCAAAATAAGCGTGAGCGCCAGTGCGGCGGCCGTGGCGCTCAGTGCGCGGATACTGCGGTTCAACGGATTTCCTCTTTCCTGAAGCGGATGCTGCGGCTCACGCTACCGAAAGCGGCTGGGAGTCGCTGTTGTCGACGTCGCTGTGTCACTGGTTTCGACGTCACTGTGTCACTGGTTTCGACGTCACTGGTTTCGATGTCACTGGTTTCGATGTCACTGGGGACGACGGATCGCCGACACCAGCATCGCCTCGAGCGCGAGCGCGGGCGCGACGTTGCCCTGGATACGCTGGCGGGCCACGGCGATCGCGTCCATGGTGGCGACGGTGGCCGCTGGAGCGCTGGCCGCACTCGCGGTGCGCAGTTCGGCGAGCAGCTCGAGATTGATCACCGCTTGGTCCCGGCCCAGCTGCACCATCATCACGTCACGGTAGAGGGAGGCGAGGTCGACCAGGATGCGGTCGATGCCGTCGCGCAGGCTGCGAACGGCCCGACGCTTCTGGTCGTCTTCGAGGGCCTTGATCTGGCTGCGCAGCCCCGGCGGCACCGACTGGCCGGCCTCGACCCCGAGCGAGCGCAGCATGCCGTCGCGCTCGGCGGCATCCAGCTCGAGGGTGATGGCCTTGGCGTCGTCGCCGGCGATGGCAAGCAGCCGCGCGGCAGCGTTGACGGCCGACGACACCGAACGGATGCCGAGGGCCGTGCGCAGGGTTTCCTCGCGTCTGGCCCGGGCGTCGGCATTGGTGGCGAGCCGCTTGGCCATGCCGATGTGGCTCTGGGCCAGGCGGGCGCTGAGTTCGGCGATGACCGGGTCGACACCGTTGCGGCGCACCAGCAGGTCGGCCACGTCGGCGACGCTCGGCATGCGCAGGCGCACGGTGCGTACGCGTGAGCGGATGGTGGGGAGCAGGTCGGCCTCGCTGGGCGCGCACAGAATCCACACGGTGCGTTCGGGCGGCTCTTCGAGGGCTTTCAGCAGCACGTTGGAGGTGCGCTCGACCATGCGGTCAGCGTCTTCGACCACGACGACGCGGTAGCGGCCGACCGAGGGCGAGTACTGCGAGCGGGCAACGGCTTCCTTGACGGATTCCATTTTAATGATTACGCCCTCGGTGGCGAGCACGCTGAGGTCTGGATGGGTGCGGGCCTCGACCTGACGGGCCGCGGCGAGGTCTTCGGCGGGGGTGCCCGGGCTGAGCAGGGCTGCGGCGAAGGCGAACGCGAGGTTCGAGCGGCCTGACCCGGGTGGCCCGGTGATGAGCCAGGCGTGCGTCATCGAGTTGGACTCGGCGGAGCTGCTGCTGTCACTGGCGGAGGGCACCCGCTGCGCCGCCGCCCGGAAGATGGCGATTGCGTCGGCCTGTCCCGTTAGGTTGTCCCACACTGCCATGAGTCAAGGGTAACCCGCCCCACCGACACCGCCCGCGTGCGCGCGCTCGGGCCCGGGCCCGGAAGGTGGGCCACTGGTAGATCATGGGCCCGGTTGCGGAAGCCACGAGGTCACGACCGACTCAAGATGAGAACCCTCTCATGCTGCTCTGCGTGAGAACCTTCGTCGAGGCCCCAGACTGGAACAATGCAGACTTTCTGGAAGGTCGCCCTCGGTGCCGCGATTGTGGCCGCCCTCGGCGCCGGATCGGCGGGTGCCGTCGCGATGACGTCCACTCTCACTATCACCGACCAGCCCGGGCTGGTTCAGCGAATCGATCCCGTGAGCACCGACTCAGACTCGAGCACGACCGATGCGGATACCACGCGCAAAATCGCACCGACGCCCACGCCCACTTCGACCGCCACCGCTGATGTTCCGGTCGCCCCGCCCGTCGCTGTTCCCCCGGCCGGATCACAGACCATCGACGATGACGTTGACGAAATTGACGTAGTAGACAACGTAGACGACGACGACGTTGACGACGTTGACGACGTTGACGACGACGTTGACGTTGACGTTGACGACAACTAAACCCGGCGGGTCGCGTCCGCTGGAACAGGCGCCGGAGATTCTCGAGGCCGTCGCAGAGTCGCTCGGAATGACCCTGGTACGGCTGCACCGGTTCAGCATCGAAACGACCGCTCGCGGCTTCACCGCCGGGTACATGATCGAGCTGGATCCCGGCACCCAGACGACCGAGTCCCACACCGTCTACCTCGAATCGAATCCGACCAAACGTGACCGGCCCGGCGTGCTCGCCTTCCGTGACGAGCAAACCGGCGAAACCGTGGCCGCCTGGCTGTACCCGAACGATCCCGAGCTGCCGGCCCTGGCCGCGGCGGTCTACCCGGACGCCGCCCAGGTCCTGCTCGCCCGGCTCGGCCTGCACGCGAGCAGCCTCGTCGTCACCATCGCGGCCTATCGGCCAGGAAAACGCGCCGTCGTGCGTATGGTCGCACCCGAGTTCACGGTGTATCTCAAAGTCGTTCGCCCGGCCGCCGCAGGGCCGCTTCATGCCCGCCACGTGTTCTGGGAAGCCGCCGGCGTTCCGGTACCACGCAGCCGCGGCTGGAGCGCCGACGGATTCATCGCCCTGGAGTCCGTTCACGGTGTCGAAGCGAGCCAGGTGGTCGCGCAATTCTCGCCCGAACCTTTCCTCGACGAGCTCGATCGGCTCACAACAGAAATCGGCCTGATCGAAAGTTCCGGACCGGCACGAGCATCGCTGTCAACGCGCCTGCCCTGGTACGTGCAGCGGGCGGGTTCTCTGCTGCCGGCCGAATCGCCCAGGATCACCGCCCTCGGCGCTGCCATAGAACGGATGCGCGCGGCCGCGATTCCCGCCGCCCCCGTCACCGTGCACGGCGACCTGCACTTGGGGCAGATCTTTCTGGACCCCGACACGCTCGACTCCCCACGTATCTCCGGCGTGCTCGACATCGACACGGCCGGGCTCGGCGACCCGGCCGACGATGCCGCTGCGCTCTACGCGCACCTGGTCGTGAGCGCCCTGCACCACGACGACCACTCCAATCCCGAAGCCGCCGAAGGCTGCCGCGTCCTGGCTGCCCGCGCACGCAGCCGGTGGCCTCGCCGCGGCGAGCAGTTTCTCAACCGGGCGCGGTACATCTCGGCAACCCACCTGCTCGGGCACGTGTTGACCCCGGGCGCACACAGCGCGACATTGCTCGGCGCGGCCACCGAACTCGTCGTCGCCCCCGCCTCAGCCTGAGACCAGCGGATGCCTTCGGCCAGTATGAGAGTCCTCTCACGCCGGGCTCCGAGGCTTCTCATACTGGGGCAGGAATCTTGAAGTAACAGCAGACGAGCGCAGGCTCGACCCGCCAACTACAAGGAGACACCATGAACCCCAAGATGACAGCCAAGAAGCGTTGGATTGCTATGGGCGCCGGATCCGCACTCGGCATCGGACTTCTCGCTGGCGGTGCCGTGACCGCAGCGAACGCCTTCGAGATTGAGGACCGTTCGGGGAGCTCGATCGGTGTGCAGCCGGTGAGCTCCATCTCGACGAGCACGGCGATTCCGTTCAGCACGGCGAGTGTCTCGACATTCGACGACTCGGTGTCTTTCTCGAGCGATGACTCCTCCAACTCATCCGACAACTCAAGCGACGACTCGTCGAGCAGCTCGAGCACGTCAAGCACCGTAAGTGTCGCGTCGGCGGTCTCAGCCGTTTCGGTGGTTTCAGCCGTCTCGGTCGTGACCCCGGTCTCCGCACCGTCCGTCGCGAGCCCGGTGTCTGCCGCCTCGCCGGCCAGCCCGGCATCGGTGCAGAGCCCCGCATCCGTCGACTAAGCAGAGCGTCGCGGCTCAGGTCGAACAACGAGCAGGAGAAAGCCCGGGCCCACACCCGGGCTTTCTGCTTCCCCGAGCGGGACTACTTGAGCCGATATCCCATGCCGCGCACCGTCTCAATGCGTTCCGGCCCGAACTTCGCCCGAAGATATCGCACGTACACGTCAACGACGTTGGAACCTGGATCGAAGTCGTAACCCCATACCCGGCTCAACAGCTGCTCACGACTGAGTACCTGGTCGGGGTGCCGCAGAAACTCTTCAGCGAGGGCAAACTCCCGGGCCGACAGTTCCACGGTGCGCTCCCCCACCGCTGCACGGCGGGTGCGCAGGTCGAGGGCGAGCTCCCCATAGGCCAGCCTCGTCGGCGAGCTCTGCTCGGCATCTCGCAGTCTTAAGCGGATGCGCGCCAGCAGCTCATCAAATTTGAACGGTTTCGCGAGATAGTCATCGGCACCACCATCGAGGCCGGCGACCATGTCGCTGGTCGTGGACCGAGCGGTCAACATGATGATCGGCAGCGGCAGCCGTTCGGCCCTGATCCGTTTCATCACCTCGAAGCCATCTATGCTCGGCAGTCCAACGTCAAGCAGCAGCAGGTCGAAGGTGCCGGACTGGGCGTAGCTCACGGCGTCGAGCCCGTCATCGACCACGGTCGAGGAATAGCCGGCGGCCCTCAGGCCCTTGCTCACGAACAGAGCGATTCGAGCCTCGTCCTCCGCGATGAGAATGCTGGTCATGTCGCGGCCACCACATCAACGGCGCGGCGCGGCACCAGTATGCCGAACCGGGATCCGTCGGGCGACGTCACCAGGTCGACATAGCCGCCGTGCGCCCGCGCGATAGCGTCGACGATCGGCAGCCCGAGGCCGGAACCTTCGACACCACGCCCGGAATCGACACGGCCGAACCGTTCAAAAATGCGGGCCTTGGCCTCCGTCGGAATGCCGGGGCCGCTGTCGCGGATCCAGAATTCCACCGCTTCCGCGTGTTCGGTGCTGCCTATCTCGATGGTCGTGCCGGAAGCTGAGTGTTTGGCGGCATTGTTCGCCAGCTGCAGGAACGCCTGGGTGAGCCGGGCCGGATCGACCGGCACGACAACGTGCGCGCGCTCGGCCAGGATCCAGACATGGCCGGGCAGCGCACTGACCTTGAGGTAAAACTGCTCGGTGAGGTCGCCGGCATCCGTTGGTACCCGCTGCAGATTGCCGCGCTGGGCGTTGGCGAGCGACTCGATGTCGTCGATGAGTCCGGTCATCCGGTCGAGTTCGTCAAGGGCAATTTCCCGAGCGGATGCGACATCGTCGGGATTGCGCGGATCGAGCAGCTCAAGATGGCCGCGCACGATGGTGATCGGAGTCTTGAGCTCGTGGCGCACATCCTCGAGCAGCTGTCGCTGCGCGGTCAGCGACTCGTCAAGACGCTCAAGCATGTCATTGACCGTTCCGGTGAGCTCGGAGATGTCGTCATGGCCGATCACCGGGATGCGCTCGTGCAGGTCGGTTGCGGTGATCCGCGACGCGGCGGCCTGCAGCTGGCGCACCGGTCGCAACAGGCGGCCGGCGACGAACCAGCCGACCAGCCCGACCGCCACGAGCGCCGCAGCCGCGACGGCCGCATAGATGCGAAAAGCGCTCGTCAACTCACCGAGCTCGGCGTCCAGATCAAAAGCGGTGACGAAGATTCCCGCTTCCCCGCTACCCTCCACCGTCACCGGCGCGGCGATATACCGCAGGTTGCCGAGTTCGGAGACGGCAGTGCCGCGCACGACATTGACACCGGCCACTTCATCGAGAATGCGCAGGATGAACCCGGCATCATCCTCCAGGTGGAAAGACAACTCGGTGCCGGGGATCAGCGCCGGGACGCCGTCGATGATTCCGAGGGTGCTCTCGTTGGGGCTCGGAACGAGTCGGGCCATGACCGCTTGCAACGCCTCCCGGGTGGACGGGTAGCTCGCGCCGGACGCCTCCGGCAATGCCTCGACCACGTTGAGGTTGGTGGTCGGCACGCCGGTGACGATGAAGCGCACGCTCTCGACGCTCGTCGCGAGGCGAGCGTCGATGTCACGCAGGGCGCGGTCGCGTTGCACGAGGTAGGCCGTGCCGCCCGCGACGGCCAGGCCGAGGCCGGCGACGACCAGAATGGCGGCGAGGATGCGCACCCGCACCGACCAGCCGGATCGCACAGCGGACGAGGCAGTCGAGGTCATAGCTTCAGTATCCCTCAGAGAGTTGCCACCCCGCCCACGTTCGGGGCCCCGAACGCTAGAGGAGGGTGGAAACTCGAGCTCGGATGATGGCGGCGACCTCGGCGGCGGGGGCCGCAGCATCCACTACCAGAAACCGGGCGGGCTCGGCGGCGGCCAGCTCGAGAAAAGCGGCGCGCACGCGGGCGTGAAAGTCGTTCTTCTCGGCCTCGAGCCGGTCGAAGACCTTGTCGTCGGCGTCGAGGCGGGCCCGGGCGGCGCGCGAGTCGAGGTCGAGCAGCACGGTCAGATCAGGCAGAAGCCCCTCGGCGGCCCAGAGCGACAGGTCCCGCACCTCGGTGGCGCCGAGCACCCGGCCCGCTCCCTGGTAGGCGACCGAGGAGTCGAGGTAGCGGTCCTGCACGATGACATCGCCGCGGGCGAGCGCCGGCCGCAGCTTCGTACCGACGTGCTGGGCCCGGTCTGCGGCGTAGAGCAGGGCTTCGGCGCGCGGATCCACCTCGCCGCGGTGGTGCAGCACGATCTCGCGAATCGCGACCCCGACATCCGTTCCGCCGGGCTCGCGGGTGCGCACGACGGTGCGCCCCCGCTCCTCAAGCCAGTTGGTGAGCAGGAGCGCCTGCGTGGTCTTGCCTGATCCATCGCCGCCTTCCAGGGTGATGAAGAGGCCGGTCACGGCGCAATCGTGGTGGTCGAGGCCGCGTCAGCGGCCGAGCTGGCCGACTTCTTCACTGGCGCTTTCCTGGCGGCGGGCTTCTTGACCGCGGCCTTCTTGACCGGAGCCACTGGTGTGCCGGCCAACGCTGCTTTCGCCGCCGCGTTCGCGGCACGGGTCGCAGCAGCCTTCTTGGCGGTGGCAGCCTTCGCTGCTGCCGTCGGCGCCTTCTTCACGGCCGGCTTCTTGACGGCGGCCTTCTTGGCCGGCGCCTTCTTGCGGGGAGCCGCCGGACCCTTGGCCCGCTTGTCAGCGAGCAGCTGCACGGCCCGCTCGAAGTCGATCTCCTCGATGTCCTCCGATTTGGGAATCGTCGCGTTGGTGACCCCGTCGGTCACATACGCGCCGAACCGGCCGTCCTTGATCTTGATCGCCTTACCGCTTTCGGGGTCGGGCGCTTCGAATTCCTTCAGGGCGCTCGAGGCACGGCGGGCGCCATACTTCGGCTGGGCGTAGAGCTCGATCGCACCGGGCAGGTCGATGTCGAAGATCTGGTCTTCGCTCGTGAGCGACCGGGTGTCGATGCCCTTCTTCAGGTACGGCCCGAACTTGCCGTTCTGGGCCAGAATCTCGGTGCCGGTCTCCGGGTCGAGCCCCACCATGCGCGGCAGGGCGAGCAGGCGCAGCGCGGTTTCCAGGTCGACGGTGGCCAGATCCATCGATTTGAAAATGGATGCTGTGCGCGGCTTGTCAGCAGCTGCCACCTTCTTGACGGCCGGCTTGCGCTTCGGCTTAGTCACCGTGACCTCGCCGGTGGCGGGGTCGATCGTTTCCACGGGAACAGCCACGACGACCGGAACAACCGGCTCGGCCGGAGCTGGCGCAAGCTCGGTGACATACGGGCCAAAGCGGCCGTCCTTGGCGACGATCTCTTTGCCGTTCTCCGGGTTGAGTCCGATCACACGGTCGGTGACGACCGGGGCGTCGATGAGTTCGCGGGCCTTCGCCGCGGTCAATTCGTCGGGAGCGAGTTCCGGCGGAATGTTCACCCGACGGGGCGGGGCATCCGCTGCAGCGTCGGGGTCGATGACCTCGAGGTAGGGGCCATACTTGCCGATGCGCAGGGTGATGTCGTC
This sequence comes from Cryobacterium sp. TMS1-13-1, assembly GCF_004403125.1. Lineage (NCBI taxonomy): Bacteria > Bacillati > Actinomycetota > Actinomycetes > Micrococcales > Microbacteriaceae > Cryobacterium > Cryobacterium sp. TMS1-13-1. The sequence continues at coordinate 33,586 of NZ_SOGX01000009.1, forward strand.
ACTGATGGCGACCGAGTTAATCACGCGCGGGTCGATCTCGCCGAGGTTGTCGATGACCTGGCGGAGGCCGCGGTGCTTATCGCTGCCGAAGTAGAAGCTCGTGAGCCAGTCCAGGCGGTTGGCTTCGCCGCCGGCGATGCGGTCGAGGTCGTCCTCCATCTCGGCGGTGAAGTCGTATTCGACCAGGTCGCCGAAGAATTCTTCTAGCAGGCGCACGACCGAGAACGCGATCCAATTGGGAACGAGCGACTGGCCGCGCGGCGTGACGTAGCCACGCTCGGTGATGGTGGAGATGATCGAGGCGAAGGTCGACGGCCGGCCAATGCCGAGCTCTTCGAGCTTCTTGACCAGGCTGGCCTCGGTGTAGCGGGCGGCCGGGGTGGTCTCGTGACCCTTGGCCTCAAGGTCGAGCAGCGCCAGGGTCTGGCCCTCTTCGAGTGGCGGCAGCTTGGACTCGGTCGCATCCGTCGACGCGTTGCGCTCTTCGTCCTTGGACTCTTCGTAGGCGAGCATGAAGCCGCGGAAGGTGATGACGGTTCCGCTGGCCGAGAACTCGGCGAGCGCGCCCGAGGCGGCGGGGTGCTCCGAAGTGCCGGTCGGGCCGGCGGCGATGGTCACCGAGGCGGTCAAACCGGTGGCGTCCTTCATCTGCGAGGCGACGGTGCGCTTCCAGATGAGGTCATAGAGCTTGAAGTCGTTGCCACGCAGGCTCGACGCGAGCGAGGTCGGGGTGCGAAAGGTGTCGCCGGAGGGGCGAATTGCCTCGTGCGCTTCCTGCGCATTCTTGCTCTTGCCCTTGTAGGCGCGCGGGGTATCCGGAACCGTTTCAGCGCCGTAGAGCGCGGCCGCCTGGGTGCGGGCAGCGGTGAGAGCCTGCTGCCCGAGCGACGGCGAGTCGGTACGCATATAGGTGATGTACCCGTTTTCGTACAGCGACTGCGCGACGCTCATGGTCTGCCGGGCGGTGAAGCGCAGCTTTCGCGCAGCTTCCTGCTGCAGGGTCGAGGTCGTGAATGGTGCGGCGGGGCTGCGACGGTACGGCTTGGAAGTGACCTTGGTGACCGCGAGCTTGACGCCCGGGCTCTTCAGAGCGATCGTCAGTGCCTGAGCAGCGGACGCGTCGAGGGTGACGGCCTTCACGGTCGGCTTGAGCGCACCCGAATCGTCGAAATCGCCACCGGTGGCGATGCGCTCACCGTTCAGACGCACGAGCTTCGCGTCAAAGGCCTGGTCTGTTTCTGAAGCGGATGCCGCCAGTCGCGCCAGCAGATCCCAGTAGCCGGCCGAGACGAACGCGAGGCGCTCCTTCTCCCGGTCGACGACGAGTCGGGTCGCGGCGCTCTGCACACGGCCAGCGGAGAGGCCCGGGCCGACCTTGCGCCAGAGCACCGGGGAGATCTCGTAGCCGTAAATGCGGTCGAGGATACGGCGGGTTTCCTGCGCGTCGACGAGGGCGGTATCGAGGTCGCGGGTGTTGTCTTTGGCGGCGAGGATGGCGTCCTTGGTGATCTCGTGGAACACCATGCGCTTGACCGGAACCTTGGGCTGCAGCACCTGCAGCAGGTGCCAGGCAATGGCCTCGCCTTCGCGGTCCTCATCAGTTGCGAGCAAGAGTTCGTTCGCATTCTTGAGGGCACGCTTGAGTTCGCTGACGGTCTTCTTTTTGGCGTCGGAGACCACGTAGTACGGTTCGAAACCGTTCTCCACATCGACCGAGAATCGGCCGAGGGCCCCCTTCTTGAGCTCAGGCGGCAGGTTTTTCGGCTCGATCAGATCGCGAATGTGACCGACCGAAGACAAAACTTCGTAGCCGTCGCCGAGATACGCGGCGATCGACTTCATCTTGGTCGGTGATTCAACAATGACCAGCTTCTTAGTGCCTGGCACCAGACTCCTCTTTATAGGTAGTGGCCAAATGATGGGCCAAGGCACACCATACACACTGGAATGGAGTGCCCGCCTAATCGACGGGTGCCGGTCGGCGCGTCCCGCCGGCATACACGCCACTCCCAGCGACCATCCAGTTCGCTCTGGGCGTGCCGCGTGTCGGCTCGATACCCTTGCCGTTTGTAAGCCAGAGTGCAGAATAGACCCATGGGTACAATGACGGCCACATACACCGCGATGTTGACGGATGGCCCCCTCCAGGGCAAGACAATCACGACGACCTTCCTCGATTCGGGCGATCCGCAACCGCGCATTGAGATTCCGGCCGACGCTGGCAAACGATATCTCTATGCGCGTGGTGCCGGCCGGGAGTTCGAGGGCTCCGACTCCGGTCGTCCTACGGCGGTCGAGTACCGGTACCTCGAGGTTCTGCTCTCTTAGGTGGGGTCGCCTTCGGGCGGCTGAGTTTCAGGCGGTGCAGCCTCCGGCAGTGCAGACTCCGGCGGCGGCCCGGCCCGTGCGCTCGCCGAGAGCTCGATGCCCAGAACCGTGCGACTCACCGAAACGGATGCGAGCAGCCCGGTCACCGCGCAGCGGGTTACGGCCACCTCGTTGAGTGCCGCGACGGCATCCGCCGCTAGGCAGGGGTAGCCCGCGATTGCCCCGGATGCGGTGTCGGCCGCAGCGAGCGCGGCCGCGTCAGCGGCATTCGCGACGGACCGGCCGACCGCGAGCAGCGCGAGGGTGGACACAACGAGGGCCGTCAGCAGCACGGTGGCACCGAGCACCGCGATCGCGAGGATCGAGCCTGCCCCCCGCTCGGACCCGCCCCGCCGCCCGCCCGCGCTCACTGGCCACCGGCGAGGGCGCAGGAACGCGCTTCGAGGGTGAGCTCCGCGAACAGACCAGAGCCGGTCGCGGTGACTCGGGCGCAGACGAATTCGCCGCGTCGTTCCGCCGCCAGGCCGGCTCCCGACACTGCACCGGCGACGAGCGCCGCTGCGCGGGCCACACTGTCGCCGCGGGACAGGACCCGCGCCGCAGTGGCGGAGGCATCCGTCAGCCGCACCTGCACCCCGACGACCTGCACTGCGCCCAGGCAGCAGGCCAGCACGAGCACAACGGCCGGCAGCGCGGTGGCGAACTCGGCCGTGATGCTGCCCCGATTCGCCTGACCGCTCATCCTTGACCGGCTCGCCCAGGCCTGCCTCCGATGCGCGCGCCCTCGACTACCCGACGCTGAGTGCACGGCGCACCAGGTCGGTGAGCATCCCACGCACCTCGTCGCTGCGCAGAATGACGATGAGCAATCCGGCGAAGCCAACCGCGGCCATTGTGGCGACCACGTATTCGGCGGTGGCAGCTCCGGCCTCGTCGGTCAGCCGTCGCAGGGCACTTCGCGCAGGCGGCACAGTGTTAGCCGCTGATTCCTCCGGCCCGGTTTCGGCCAGCACCACGTCGGCAGACACCACCGCGACAGGCGCCGCTTTTTCCACTACCCCGATCTTTGTATACACAGGCTCGTCTCCTTCTGGCGTCTGTCGACGCGGGTTGGGCGGCACGAGCACATTCACTCTGCTCCCATCTGGAAGTGGCGGCCGCACGCATCCGCTGATCTGTGCACAGCCTTAGAACGTGGCGAGGGTGGAGGAGAGCACGCTGATCAGCAGCGGCACGACGCCGACGAGCATGAACGCGGGCAGAACGCACAGGCCGAGCGGCAGCATGAGCGTCACCGAGAGGGTCCCGGCTCGACGCTGTCCCGCACTTCGTGCATCCCGTCGCACTTGTTCGGCTTCGCTGCGCAACAATTCCGCTGCGGGAACCCCCGCCCGGGTCGACAGGTCAAGCACCCGCTCGATTGGATCATCCCCCGACTCCGCTCCAGACCCGATCGCATAGCGCTCAGCCGCAGCGTGCACGAACGCCCGGGAACGATCGATCGACCCGCCTCCGGACATGGCAATGGCCATGAGTTCGAGTCGCAAACCGGGAGTCAGCTCGGTCGGCGCCGCTCGGCGTACCAGCGCGCGGCTCCAACCCGCAGCGGCGGCCATGAGCACACCGCCGCCGGCCAGGCAGAGCAGCCCGGGCGCGGTCGCGAACAGCGTGTGCACCGAGTCGAAGCCCATCAGGCTGCCAAAGAGGATGCCGATCACCGGCAGCACCATGACCAATCGTGCCGTCGCGCGCGGGGCGGCCAGCGCGACCTCGAGGTCGCGCTGCACCTGCGCCAGGTCACGCAGTGACGCGGCGAGTTCCCGCAGGCAACCGGCCAGTGGTGCCCCGGCCTGGGTGGCGACCTGCCAGGCTGCAGCGAGTCCCCGCCAGGCGGATTCGGTCTCGCCGCGTGCCTGCCCGGCGATCGCATCAGCCACGCTGTCGCCACGGGCCGCAGCCCGAGCGGCAGCCCGCAGAATGCCCGTGGTCGCAGTCTCCGCGCCGCCCGCCGCGGGCGATCCGGCGCGTGGCACGGTACGAATCGTTGCCGCCGGCAGGCCGCCCGAGGTTGGTAACAAATAGCCCCAGGCCGAGACCGGAGAAACGCCGGCCGAGAGCAGCACGGCCAGCCGTTGGGTGACCGCCGCGACCTCCTCGATCGGCGGCACCGATTCACCGTGCCGCAAGAGCGGATCCTCCCCTCGCGACCGTGTGCAGAGGCACATCGCACCACGCGATCGCTGCCCACGGCCGCATCACAGGGCCTCGATCGCCAGGCGGTCCCGACCATTGAGCGTGAACCGGCCGACCGCCTCCAGCCGCCGCACCCCCTCGGTACGTTCCAGGTGCAACACGAGCCCGATCGCGCTCACCGTTTGGCGGGCTACGGCCGCCGCACTCATGCCGGCGAGCGCCCCGAGGGCTTCCAGGCGGGCCGGTACGTCGTCGAGGGAATTCGCGTGCAGGGTGCCAGCTCCCCCATCGTGCCCGGTGTTCAGCGCCGCGAGCAGCTCCCGAATCTCGGATCCGCGGCACTCGCCCAGAACGAGCCGATCCGGCCGCATGCGCAGAGCTTCACGCAGCAGTGCCTCGAGGCCGATACGTCCGGCGCCCTCCAAGTTGGCTTGCCTGGCCTCAAGCGCGACCACGTGCGGATGCAGGATGCGTAGCTCGGCCACGTCTTCGATCGCGACGATGCGCTCGTCGGCCGGTGCCTCGCCGAGCAGCGCGGCCAGCAGGGTGGTCTTTCCGCTGCCGGCCGCGCCGGTGATGAGCAGGTTCTGCCGACCGCGCACCGCCGCACGCAGTCGGTTCAGCCGGGCAGCGGATGCCTCGCCCACGCCGAACAAACCGGCGTCCGCGAGCGCACCGAGGCTGCGATGCGCGGCGTGCGGAAGCCGAATCGACAGGAGCGTTCCCGTGCTGGAGACCGGAGGCAGTACCGCGTGCACCCGAATGCCGTCGGCCAGCCGAACGTCAACGCAGGGACTGGCCTCGTCGATGTGTCGCCCGCCGAGGGCGATCAGCCGCACGGCCAGAGCACGTACCTCCGCCTCACCGAGCTGCCAGGCCGGTGCGAAGGCGAGGCCGTGGCCGGCATCAATCCACAGCCCGGATTCCCCGTTGACGAACAGGTCGGTGGTCTCGGGGTCTTCGGCGTAGCCGGCCAGCGGGCCGAGCGCCCGAAGGTCGGAACGGTCGGTCCCGGGGCGAGTCGGGCTGTAAGCCGGTTCGGCGCTGTCCTGCGGCACGGTACCTGCGGCATCCGTGGGCACCGTGCGATGCCGGGGAGTCGGCGCTCGCTGCGGCGCAGCGAGCGGTCGAGTGCCCGCCGCGGTGCTCGGATTCGCAGGCGACGCCGCAACCGCGCCGGCGCAAGACGAACCGGCGACACCCGGAACGGCGTAAGACGGAACGGCGACGAAGGGCTGGACCATGCTCCGACCGTAGAGCGGGTCCGAGCGCGCCGGCAGGCCGCCGCCGGGATCGGTAAGAAACGGCTGCTGGTCGCGTCTGGGGAGGATCGGCACCAGCCCCACGCAGCGCGCCTGGCGCGCCCGACCTGCCCTGAAATGAGCTGCCACGCAAGCGACCCGCGCCTGACGGCCTGCGCATTTAAGTAGAAGGGGCGGCACCTATTGGGGGGAACAGGTGCCGCCTAGCAACACGCAGATTGGGGGGAACCATACGTCTTGCTGGTCAGAACTTTCGTCCAGACGTGTTTCAGTTTACGCGGCCCGAGACAAATTGCAAGTCCAATGTCCTTCAAAGAGAGGACACTCGCTTGGGGGCGTACAGAATTGCCATTTCGAATCTAATTTCTGGGTTCCTGTTGCTCAAAAAGTCGCTCTGTATACAGAGATCAGCCCGGAACCGCTAGGGTTCAGTTGAGCTGGCAATGTCCGGCATGCACGTACCGCAAAGGAGCGAATTACAAATATGACGGTCAACATCGATACCCTCCTCCACGAATCGCGCCGATTCCCACCCACTCCTGAGTTTGCAGCGGAAGCCGCAGCTACCCCGGAACTGTACACCGAAGCGCAGAAGGACCCGGCCGCATTTTGGGCTGATCAGGCCCGTAATCTGCTGCACTGGCACAAGCCGTTCACCAAGTCCCTCGACTGGTCCAACCCGCCGTTTGCCAAGTGGTTTGAAGACGGTGAACTCAACGTCGCGTACAACTGCCTGGACCGTCACGTTCTCGCCGGTAACGGCGACCGCGTCGCCCTCTATTTCGAGGGCGAGCCCGGCGATTCCCGCAGCTACACCTACGCCGAGCTCACCATCGAGGTCAAAAAGGCCGCCAACGTGCTGCTCGGCCTCGGCGTCAAGGCCGGCGAACGCGTGGCCATCTACCTCCCGATGATTCCGGAGGCGGTGATTTCGATGCTTGCCGTGGCCCGCATCGGCGCCGTGCACTCGGTCATCTTCGGTGGTTTCAGTGCCGAAAGCCTGCGCTCGCGCATCGACGATGCCAACGCCGTGCTCGTCATCACGGCCGACGGCGGCTACCGCAAGGGCAAGATCAGCGCCCTGAAGCCGGCCGTCGACGCTGCCCTCCAGACCAACGACTCCTCGGTGAAGAACGCTCTCGTGGTCAAGCGCACCGGCCAGGACGTGCAGTGGAACGACCGCGACATCTGGTGGTCCGATGCCATGGAGACCGCCTCCCCCGAGCATGAGGCTGAGGCCTTCCCGGCCGAGAATCCGCTGTTCATTCTGTATACATCGGGTACGACCGGCGCCCCCAAGGGCATCCTGCATACCAGCGGCGGCTACCTCACGCAGAACGCGTTCACCCACCAGAATGTGTTCGATCTCAAGCCCGAAACGGATGTTTACTGGTGCACCGCCGACGTCGGCTGGATCACCGGACACAGCTACGTCGTCTACGGCCCCCTCGCCAACGGCGCCACCCAGGTGCTGTACGAAGGCACACCCGATTCTCCGCACACCGGTCGCTGGTGGGAAATTATCGAGAAGTACAAGGTCTCGATTCTGTATACAGCGCCCACGGCCATCCGTACCTTCATGAAGCTCGGCCGCCAGATTCCACAGAAGTTCGACCTGTCGAGCCTGCGTGTGCTCGGCTCGGTCGGTGAGCCCATCAACCCCGAAGCCTGGATGTGGTACCGCGAGGTCATCGGCAGCAACATCACGCCCATCGTTGACACCTGGTGGCAGACCGAGACCGGATCGATCATGGTCTCGGCCCTCGCGGGTCTCACCGAGACGAAGCCGGGCGCGGCCCAGGTTCCGGTTCCGGGCATCACCATCGACGTGCTCGACGAAGACGGCCTGCACGTTGGCCACGGCAACGGCGGACTCCTCGTGGTCACCCAGCCCTGGCCCGCCATGCTCCGCGGCATCTGGGGCGACCCGGAGCGTTTCAAGGAGACCTACTGGGACAAGTTCGAGGGAACCACCGGCGCGAAGGACGGCCCGCTGTACTTCGCCGGCGATGGTGCCCGCCTCGACCACGACGGTGACATCTGGCTGCTCGGGCGCGTCGACGACGTGATGAACGTCTCGGGGCACCGCCTGTCGACCGCCGAGATCGAGTCCTCGCTCGTGGCGCACTCGCTCACCGCTGAAGCGGCCGTGGTCGGCGCCGCCGACGAAACGACCGGTCAGGCCGTCGTCGCGTTCGTGGTGATCAAGTTCAGTCAGGCCGAAATCGCCTCGCACGAAGACATCGTCGGCATTCTGCGCAAGCACGTCGCCCAGCAGATCGGTGCCATCGCCCGCCCGCGCGACATATACATCGTCGACGAGCTGCCGAAAACCCGCTCCGGCAAGATCATGCGCCGTCTGCTGCGCGACGCGGCCGAGGGGCGCGACGTCGGTGATGTCACGACCCTCGCCGACACGATGGTTATGAACACCATCACCTCGCAGATGAAGAAGAAGTAGCCGCGCCAAACTCGCGTTCAACCACTGAGGCCGCCCCACCAGGGAGCGGCCTCAGTTCTTTGCGGTGGCTAATTCAGGAAAACCGGGTCAGCCCTGTGCCGGCACCCCCTGAATGCGGGCCGCGCTGGACGCCGCCGTCGCATTTTTCCTGAATTCGCCACCGCGGGCCGGGCATCCGTTTCGAAAGCGGATGCGCCGGCGCGCCGGACACGTACTTATGCGAAGGCGACGACGAACTCGATCTCGACCGGAGCATCGAGCGGCAGCACCGCAACACCCACGGCGGAGCGGGCGTGACGCCCGATGTCGCCGAAGATCTCGACCAGAACGTTCGAGGCACCGTTGACCACGGCCGGCTGGCCGGTGAACGCGGGATCGGAGGCGACGAAGCCGGTGACCTTGACCACCTGGGTGATGCGGTCAAGCGAACCGATCACGCTCTTGATGGCGGCGAGGCCGTTGAGCGCGCACGTGCGGGCATACTCCTGAGCATCAGCGGCTGAGATCAGGCCGTGGCCGTCGCCGACCTTGCCGGCAGCGGGCAGCGCGCCAGAAACCATCGGCAGCTGGCCGGCGGTGTAGACGAAACCGTTGCTGATCACGGCGGGCACGTAGGCGGCGACCGGCGGCACGACGCTGGGCAGTTCAAGGCCCAGTTCGGCCAGGCGTGCTTCGATCTTCGACACGACTATGCCCCTTCCTTGGCGGCGAGGGGGCGTTTCAGGTAGGCAACGAGGCCACCTTCTGGACCGGGTACGACCTGCACGAGTTCCCACCCGTCAGAGCCCCAGTTGTTCAGAATGGCGGCCGTGTTGTGGATCATCAACGGCGTTGTGAGGTATTCCCAGGCGGGCATGTGACTCCTATTGAGGCGGGCTTTCAGATTTGTCGCTTACGCTCAAGTCTATGTCTGCCAAAAATCGAACCGTGAGCGGGGCTCTGGGGGGTCTCCTGGGTCTCGTCGGGATGAGTGCCGTCGCCGGTATTCTCGTGACCGCCGCCGTCGCCCCAGCCGTTGCCCTGTCCGGCATGGCCGCCACGAACACGATCAACGTGTTCGACAGCCTGCCCGAGTACCTCTCCATCGATCGGCTCACCCAGAAGAGCAACATCTACGCGTCGACCGACGCCGCGGACCCGGTGGGCACCCGCGTACTCCTCGCCTCGTTCTACGAGCAGAACCGGGTCGATGTGGCCTCCGACGCGATCAGCCAGTTCGCCAAGGATGCCGCCATCGCCGGTGAAGACCCGCGCTTCATGGAGCACGGCGGCGTCGACATTCAGTCCAGCTTCAACGGTGCCGTGCAGACCCTGGCCGGCGGGGACACTCGCGGTGGTTCCTCGATCACGCAGCAGTACGTGAAGAACGTGCTCATTCAAAAGTGCGAGGTGATGACCGACGCCGACGAGGCCGACGCCTGCTATTCCGATGCCACCAAGCCGACCGCTGACCGCAAGCTGCGCGAAATGCGTTTGGCCATCGGCATCGAGAAGAAGTACGAAAAAGAAGACATTCTTCGCGGCTATCTGAACATTGCCGGGTATGGCGGATCGGTCTACGGCATCGAAGCCGCTGCCAACTACTATTTCAACACCACCGCGGCACTGCTCACCCTGCCGCAGGCGGCCAGTCTGGTGGCGATCGTGAATAACCCGGTCAAGTTTCAGCTCGACCGCCCCGACAGCGAAACCAATGGTGCGGCAAACGGCTACGCCGACAATAAGTTTCGTCGCGACTACATTCTCAACGAGATGCTCAAGTACGACAAGATCGCCCAGGCCGACTACGACGCCGCGGTCGCCGCGCCGATCGAGCCCATCATCACCGTGCCCAGCACCGGCTGCCAGACCGCCGGCGACAACGCCTTCTTCTGCGACTACGTGACCAAGGTGCTCAAGAACAATGAGACCTTTGGCGCGACCGCAGAGGAACGCCTCGACAACTTCAGCCAGGGCGGGTTCAATGTCTATACGACGCTGGACCTCGACCTTCAGGCCACCGCCGTCGCCGCCCTCAACGCGAACATTCCCAAGGTCGTCGATGACTGGAACGTTGGCGGCGTGGTGTCCAGCGTGCAGGTCGGCACGGGCAACGTCCTGGTCATGACCCAGAACAAGGACTACAGCCAGGACCCGGCCGTGCAGGCCACCGGCGCCAACTACACCAGCGTAAACTACAACACCGACTTCGCCTACGGCGGCTCCGGCGGGTTCCAGCCCGGTTCTACCTACAAGGTGTTCACCCTGGCCGAGTGGCTCAAGGAAGGCCACGCACTCACCGAGCGTGTCGATTCCCGCCGCAAGTCCAACTGGGGAAACTTTCAGGACAGCTGCCTCGGCGTGCGGAACTACGACAACGACTCGCCGCCTTTCAACCCGCGCAACGACTCCAACGAGGGCGGCACCAACTACTCGGCCCTGCAGTCCACCACCGGCTCGATTAACACGGGCTTCATCGGCATGGCCAAGAAGCTCGACCTCTGCGGCATCCGCACGACCGCCGAAGCCTTTGGTGTGCACCGGGCCGACCGCGCGGACCTCGACCAGGGTGCCGCTTCCGTGATCGGCACCAACGAGATCGCCCCGCTGACCATGGCGGTGGCCTTTGCCGGCATCGCCAACAACGGCATGACCTGCAGTGAAATCGCCATCACCAAGATCATCGGGTCCGATGGCACCGAGCTGCCGATCCCCAAGTCCACCTGCCAGCAGTCGGTTGAACCCTCGGTCGCTGCCGGCATGCAGTACGCCATGAAAACGGTCATGACCCGTGGAACGGCCGTACAGTCCAACAACAAAACGACTCACAGCCTGCCCATGATCGGTAAGACCGGAACCACAGACGGGTCCAAGGACACTTGGATGAGCGGTGCCACCACCAAGGTGGCCACCGTCGTCGGCGTGGTCAATGTGGGTGGGTCCAACTGGAAGAGTCAGCGGTCCAGAAACGCCTACCTGAACGGCATGTATACCGCCGAGGCTCGCCACCGCATCTGGCCGATCGTCATGTCCAAGGCCAACGAACGGTACGGCGAAGGCGAATTCCCCGAGGCCTCGTCCAGCGTGATCAACGCGGTGTCTGTTCCGGTACCCGACGTGCGCGGCAAGTCGATGTCCGACGCCAAATCCGCCATCGAAGCCTCCGGCTTCCTGTTCGTTGACGGCGGCGTGACGAGCTCCGAGATGCCGGCCGGCACCGTGGCCAACACCGACCCGGCCGGCGGATCCTCCTCCACCCGCGGCGCGAGCATCACCGCCTACTCGAGTGATGGCACCGGCGTCACCATTCCGGCCGTCATCGGCAAGAGTGAAGCGGATGCCCGCAGCACACTCACCGCCGCTCCCTACGGTTTCACGGTGGCCAAGCTCGAACAGGCCACGACGGACAAGGCCCAGGACGGCAAGGTTGTCGCCGTGCAGCCCGGCGAAGGAACGGCCAGTCGCCCCGGCGACGCCGTGACGATTGTCATCGGAAAATTTACGGCCCCTAATGCGGACGCCAGCACCGACAAGAAGAACGAATGACCGCGGCTCGTGGCCTCGGCGGTGGTGGCCGTCTCGTCGGCACGTCCCTCGTCGCTGCTGGCGCGGTCGGCCTCGCCGCCTTCGCCTGGGGGGCACTAGTCGAGCGCACCCGGTTCACGCTGCGTCAGGTGAGCGTTCCGGTGCTCGCACCGGGGTCGGCGCCCATTCGGGTGCTGCACCTCTCCGACCTGCACATGGCCCCGTGGCAGAAAAACAAGCAGGAGTGGGTACGCAGCCTCGCCGCGTTGAAGCCCGACCTCGTCGTCGACACCGGCGACAACCTCGGGCATGAAGACGGCGTGACCGGCATCGAGTACGCTCTCGCTCCGTTTGCCGGCATTCCCGGCGTGTTCGTCAACGGGTCCAATGACTATGTCGGGCCGCAGTTGAAGAACCCTCTCGCCTACTTCGGCGGCCCGTCCAGCCGCCGCACCGTGCGGCGCGAGGAGCTCGATACCGACGCGCTCCGCCGGGTGTTCGCCGATCTCGGCTGGACCGACATCAACAATGCCGCCGAATCGCTCGACCTGAACGGCACGCACGTAGAGTTCTTCGGCGTCGACGACCCGCACATCGGGCGCGACCGGCTCGACCTGATCACCCGCGCGATCGATGACCTGCGGGCGAACGATCCCCTCGGTGACGACGTCTGGCCCGATCCGGAGGAGGCCGCGGCTCCGCGCTCCACGCTGACCATCGGCGTCGCCCACGCGCCGTACCAGCGGGTGTTGAACTCGTTCGTGAATCACGGCGCCCAGCTGATTCTGGCCGGGCACACCCACGGCGGGCAGGTCTGCGTGCCCGGACTCGGCGCGCTGGTAACCAACTGTGACATTCCCCGCCGCCAGGTGAAGGGCCTGAGCACCTGGAACCACGGACTGCGCACCGCCTTTCTGAATGTCTCGGCCGGCCTCGGCACGTCGATCTACGCTCCAGTTCGATTCGCTTGCCCGCCCGAGGCAACCCTGCTGACCCTTTGCGCTGGATAAGGCCTACCGCCTACCTGCTCGCTCAATTCGTCAGGACGGCCTCGGAGCGCCTATACTGATCTAGGCCCAAGGGCCATCGGGGTATGGCGCAGCTTGGTAGCGCGCGTCGTTCGGGACGACGAGGTCGCAGGTTCAAATCCTGTTACCCCGACAGTAGAAAATCAGCACGGCACACAAAACCCCCACTCCAGCGGAGTGGGGGTTTTGTATTAGCCGATGCGGGTCAGCTCGGTGAATGACATCGTTGCACTGGAGCCGTTGATGCAGGTTTGGTAGAGCAGGTCGAACCCGCGCGGCACGTCGTCCGCTGTGTCGGTGGCCACGTTCAGCACGGCGGCGACCGACCCCACGCGGTAGATGCCGCCGGCAGCCCCGCCCAGGGTGATTGTGCTGCCTTCCCGCGGAAACCGTGATCCACCGCACGACCAGTGCTCGGCAATGACCGGTACCCCGTAGTGCGCGCCGATATCGACCGCGCCCTGGCAGGCATCGATCTCGCTCTGCCAACCCGCCGTCCACACCAACTTGGAGAAGGAAACGGAGGTCGTCGCACCGGCCGGCCGGCCAACTCCCGGCCCCTGGGCCGCCGCCGACCGGGCGGCTTGTTCGACGGCCGCCCGCGCCGCCTCGACTCGAGCGGCTTCTTCGACCGCCAACCGCGCCTGTTCCACGTGCCAGGCCGCAACCGCCTCCGCCACGACCCGCTCCGACGCGGTCAATGATCGCTGCAGGTCGGCCAGGTCGGTCGCCTGATCAAAGCGGATGCCCGCCAGCACCGCCGTCTGCGTCGCCAGGTCGGGCCGGGAGATGAAATGCTCGGCGCTGGCTAGGGAGAAATCGCTCGTCGTATTCGCCCGATCCAACTCACGAACAGCATGGTCCACCCGGCTCAGCCCGCCGTCGACCTGCCGACGGAGTTCGGTGCGCGCCGCGCTCTCGCCGATGGTAGCCGAACTCGCCTGCCAGGCCAGCTCGGCGGCAGCAATATCGGCGCGGGCGGAGTCGATACGGCGAACGGCCTGCGCGCGGTCGGCCGTGAAGGTCTCGACGGCGGCGTTGTAGGTGTATTCGGTCTGCAGCGGCGCGGCAGGCGATGAGGGTGCGTCGACCGGCTCGGAGCCGACGACGACGGGGGTTGACAGCCCGAAGGCGGCGAGGCCGGCCGTGAGCGTGATGAGCACCAGTCGGTGCGGCGGAACACGCCTGGCTCTGACCACAACAGTCCCCTTTCGGGAGGGTCGGCTTGCGGAACGGGACAGCAGCGCAACGGGAGGTGCGCGGTGGGCTGCCATTAAATATCCACTTCGCCGACTTCCACAGGCCCCAACCGGACTAGACCGGGCGTTCACGGCCTGAAATGTAGGGCATAGTGACTAGTCGGCCTGCCGGCTCAAACGGGCCGGCAACCAGGAGGTGTCATGACCGCAAACCGACGACGTCGGCACACCATGTTGCGCCGCGCCGCGGGGTGGCTGGCACTCGCCTACCTCGCTGCACTGGCCTTGATCGCGTTCTGGCCGACCCCGGTGGACCGCGGCTTGCACGGGTCGATTTCATCGGTCGTGCTGTGGCTTCGCGCGCACGGGGTACCGGCCTGGCTCAACTACCAGAGCATTGAATTCAGCGCCAATATCGCTTTGTTCGTTCCGGTCGGCCTGCTCGCCGTGCTACTCGCCGGCACCAGGCGCTACTGGATCGAAACACTTATCGGCACGCTGATCGGCACGCTGATCAGCTGCACCATCGAGCTCGGCCAGCTCGTCTTTCTGCCGGAACGATTTGCCACCGTCAACGACGTGATCGCCAACAGTCTCGGCGCCCTGCTTGGAACCCTGATCGCTGCCGTCGTGCTGCGGGTGGCTCTCGGCCCGGCCCATCCGCCGACCGCGGTGGCACAAACAACCTGATCCCGAAATTCGAGTTGGACCTCAGAGAGTCTCTCTGCTATCTTCGGCAGAATGGATCGTCGAGAGTTTCTCACATTATCGTCCGCTGGCGCTGCAACGCTGGGTTTCAGTGCGCTGGGCGCACCCGGAGCCTTGGCCGCGACCGCCCCGATGCTGCCAGGGGAGGTATCCCGCCTCTCCAATGTGCTCACCCAAAAGGGAAAAAAGCTCTACGACAATATTGAAGTGGACATCGGCGGCGACCGCGCCCGCCTGTTCATTCCCCAGACCGTGTCGCGCAATTCGACGGCCTCGATCGGAGCCGTCTGGTTCTACCACGCAGCCTCGAGTTCGCACAACGCGCTCAACGGCGGCTTCAAGTACCCCGGCGAACTCGTGGTCGACCAGAACGCCATCGCCATCTGCATCAATGCCGGCGGTACCCAGTACACCAACTCCGTCGCCACCAACGCGCAGAAGAATGCGTGGACCTACCTGAACGCGCTGTACACCGTGCGCCGCAACTTCTTGCGCGCGACCTCGTTTGGCGGATCCCTGGCCTGCTACACCTACGGCAAGAAGCTCATTCCGTACATTCGCGGCCTGTACATGGTCAACGGACTCTACGACAACGAATGGCTGTACGCCTACGACACCAAGAACCAGGCCCACGTCGGCGATGCGTACAACAACGACCTCACCCTGATCAAGGGCACCAACCCGGCCCGGATCAGCGCCACCCCGTGGACAAACAGCCGGGTCAAGGTACTCGTCTCCGACGACGCTCACCCCGACAATGTCGTCATTCCGAGCAGGAACGGCCTCGCCCTAATCAATAAAATCGCGCCCGTCGCCATTGCCGCCGAGGTGATGTACCACACGCTCGCGCACGACACCCCCGGGTTCGCCCACACCGACATGATCAAAACCTTCGCGCAGTGGTCCATCTAGCAGGGAGATAGTTCGTGGCGGAACGCACGCGGGTCGACTGGGTTGACGGGGCCAAGGGCATCGCGATTCTGCTTGTGGCCCTCGCGCACGCGGTGCAGTGGACGGTGCTCTCCGGCCTCGCGCCGGAGTTTTGGAACAAGATCAACCTGGTCTTCATCGTGTTTCGCATGCCGTTGTTTTTTCTCGCCTCCGGCCTGTTTGCCGCCTCGATCATCAAACGCAGCTGGCCAGCGCTGTGGCGAACCCGGCTGAGCCTGCTGGTCTGGGCCCTTCTCCTGTGGACCCTCATTCGTTTCGGCTATTTCTCGCTCCTGACCAACCCGGCCGGCTTCGACGAGACCAACCCGATCGATCTGCTGCTCGCGCCGGTGCGCCCGAGCAACGGCCTGTGGTTTCTCTACGCCCTCGCCCTGTTTTTCATGGCCGCCAAACTCATGCGCAACCGCATCGACTGGCGGGTGCAGCTCGGCGGCGCCGTCGTGCTGTCGGTGCTGTTCTTCGCCCGCGCGGACACCGGCAACATCGCTTGGAACGGCATCGGCCGCTACTTTCTGTTCTTTCTGCTCGGCTGTTACCTGCGCGAGTGGATCCTCGCCTTCGTCAACCGCCCCAGCCGCCTCGGCGCGCTCGGTCTCGGCCTCGGCTTCGGCGCTGCCTTTCTGGTGTTGGCCGGGCTCATTCTCACCGTGGATTCACGACTGCCGTTCATCACCGGAACGCTCGTCGTGGTGAGCCTGTTCGCCCTCGGCGCTGGCCTGCTCGTCGCCCGATTCCTGGTCGGCTTTCGCGCCATGGCCTGGCTCGCCTATGTCGGCCGCAGTACCCTGCCGATCTACGTCGTGCATGTGCCCCTGGTGTCGCTGATCACGAGCCTGCTGCTGCTCTACCGCGGCCAAGCCTGGCTCGATCACCTCGGCCCGGCACTCCCCCCGCTGGTCGCTGGCCTCGCGGTCGCCGCGTCGCTGTTGCTCTGGCGACTGGTGCGCGACCTGCCGGTGCTGCGCTACGCGTTTGCAGTACCGACCTGGTTTGCCGGACGGGCACCGGCAGCGGGTGAAGCAGCGGCATCCCCTTCAGCAGAAACAGCAGACCCGGCAGAGCGGATGCTGCCGCGCAGCGAGTGAGATCGCGGCACCACCGCGCCGGGCGCCAGCGCGCCCTCGTGCTCCTCACCGGGCTCGTCCTGCTGACCGTTGGCCTGGTAGCCGTCACCACGCGAACGGTCATGTTTCCGCGTGAAGACGCTCCGAGCAGCGCCGACGCCATCGTCGTGCTCGGCGGGCTCGGGAGTGCGGCCGTCGTGCAGAAGGCCCTCGATCTGGCCAGGGCCGGGTACAGCGATCACGTGCTCATTTCGGATGCCTTCGGCGGGGACACCCGCCCGGCCAACCTGTGCGGGCGCGACCCGGCCGTGCCGGGCACGGCGATCGAGGTGGAGTGTTTCGACCCGCACCCCACGAGCACGCGCGGGGAGGCCGAAGCCATCGCCGCCTTCGCGAACGCTCAGGGCTGGAACCGCGTGATCGTGGTCACCTCGAGCTATCACGTGAGTCGGGCCCGCCTGCAGATCTCCCGCTGTTACCCAGGGGTGCTCGCGGTGATCGGCGCCGCGCAGCCGATGGATCCGCCCAAGTGGGTGTACCAGTTCGGGTACCAGAGCGCCGGATTCATCAAGGCCTGGCTGACGCCGGCCTGTTGAACGCGCCGGCTCAACGCGCCGGCTGAAGCCGTCAGCGCCGGGCCATCAGCCCCTCGGCGATCGAATCGACCCGCTCCCGGTAGCGCTGGCCCACCATGTCGGACTCGGCCGGCCACTCGCGCAACGCCGCGTGAAACTCGGGCCAGGCCTTGATCGGGCGGGCCGGAACGCCGGCCACGATGGTGCCGTCCGGCACCGATGCCGTCACGACCGACCCAGCACCCACCACGCAACGGTCTCCGATGCTCACTCCGGGCAGCACTGTCACGCCGGCGCCGATAAAGACATCCGAGCCCACCCGAATCGGCGCGAAGCGATACCGGCGGCCACGCTCATCGCGGTAGAGCCAGCCCGATCCGTCGTGGGTGATGAAGGTTACCCCGGAGCTGATCGTCACCCGGTCACCGACCGAGATGAGCCACGGCTCGGTGGTGGCGATATCAGAGAGGATGCGACATCCACTGCCGATCTGCACACCCAGCGCCCGAATCGCGTAGACCCTCCCGCGGGCACGCCGCAGAATCTTGTAGGTCAGTCGGGATAATTTCACCGTAAGACTCCATTTCGTCGGCTGTGCGGTGCTGGAGCGGCTGGAATTTCGCGGCCTGTGCAGCCCAACCCGCCTAAAGTATCGGTTTTCCGGCCGCTGCACTGGCGCTGAGGAAAATTCACGTGTTATCGTTGCGCCTAATTGAATCAACAGCGCTGCGGCTCCATCCCGTCCATCCCCTGCGCGATCAACAGTTTCTGCGCCACCACTCTGCGCTACCACCCGAAGGCGGCCGATGTTCGATTTCACCATGTTGCGATTGCGCCGCACGCCGATCATCATCAGCGCGATCGCCGCCCTGATCGTCATTGTGGCGAGCCTGGTGCTGCCGCGCTTCGTGGCCAGTCTCGGCTTTATCGTGATTCCGCTGGCCCTGCTCGCCTTCGTCGCCGTGGTGACCCTGTTCCTGCTGCCCGTGCACGTTCTGCCGGCCGTGGCACTGGTCATCTTTGCGCTCATTCCGGCCCGCGTGCTTCCCCAGGACGGCCCGATCGGTGCCTTGCCGCTGACCACCATGATCATCGTCATCTGGGCGTTGCGCCGGTTGATCACCACCACGGCGAACGTTCCGCTCACGACGGTACCGGCCCCGTTCAAGTCGGCTACCCGCTACTTCGCGGTGCTCTTTCTGGTCTGGTCGCTGTTCACGCTGCTGCGCAGCCCCGACCTGCAGGCGAGCCTCGGCTGGACTATCAGTTTCAGCGCCGGCGCGTTGCTTCCGCTTTTCATCGGCACCGCGAGCCGGGAGGCCTTCTGGATTCGGCGGGTCTGGCTTCTGCTCGGCGCCTGGCTCGGAGCGTACGCCCTGATCGAGGGGGCGCTGCGCGCCAATCCGATCTGGGGCACGCTGTACACGGTGCTCGGACTGAGCGACAGCCAGCACTGGTCGGTGTATCGCGCGACCGCATCGTTTGGGCATCCGCTGTTCGCCGGCCTGTTTTTTGCCGTCGCCTGCGCCCTGGGGATCGGCGTCTGGCTGCGCGAGGACTCGAAAGCGGCCCTCGTCACCGCGATCCTGAGCGGCCTCGGCCTCGTCGCCACCGTCTCGCGCGGCGCCATCCTGTCGGCGGCGATCGCCATCGGTTTCGCCTACTTCGTGTCGCTGGTTCTGCGCGGCGAAAAGCGCTGGGGCAAATTCGCGCTGCTCGCGGTGCTCGTTGTTGCGGGCATCGTCGCACTCTTCCAGTTCGATGCCTTTACCGCCCGCAACAACTCGGTCGAGGCCGAACTGTCGTCGCAGGCCCGCGACCTCGGCGTCTGGGTGTCCCTGCAGGCCGCGAATCTGACCGGTTGGATCGGGTCGGGGCCTGGCACTTCCGGCATCACCGGGCGCCTGTTCAACGAGGTCACGATCGAGAATTCGCTGCTGCAGCTGCTGATCAGCATCGGTCTGCCCGGAGTGCTCCTGTTTCTTCTCGTGATCGGCTCGGCCGTGGCGCACGCGCTGTCCCAACGTGCCGTCGGCGCCGCGGCCGCTCTCGTCGCCTACACCGTCTGTATCGCCGGATTCAACGCGATCGACGCACTGCGCCCGATGCACCTGCTGCTTGGTTGCCTGTTGATTCTGACGCTGAATCCGGGCAAAACGGATGCCGCCGCCGGGCTTGGCACGGCGCCGGCACGACGATCACTCGCTCGCCCCAAACGGGGGTATGCGCGCCTCTAACGTGCCGCCGGCTGGCACGCTACTCTAAACCGACAGATTCTCAGTTACCGCCGGCATTTCCTGCCGGCCCGTAAGGGGTATGGGCGTGACGACGATAGGTTCGACAGGCACGGGCTCGACAGGCACGGGCTCGACAGGTGCGGTCACGACAAGAATCACCGTGTTGCAATCGCTGAGTGCACCCGATGGCACCACGCGCTACGTCAACCAGGTCGTCGAGGGCGCTCCGGACGCCGTGACCATGCGGTTCTTCACCTGGCGCACCGCGCTACTGGGCCGGTACGACGTGTTGCACGTGCACTGGCCGGAGCTGCTCATTCGCGCTCCCCGGCCGCTCAAGGCGAAGCTTCGTCGCGCCGCTCTCTACGCACTGCTGCTGCGCGCGCGGCTGCAGCGCATTCCGATCGTGCGCACCATGCACAACCTCACCCCGCACGAGGCCGGACAGAACGCGGAAACCCGCGCCCTCGAGGCACTCGATGCCCGGACGGCGCTCGTTATTCGACTGAATCCGACCACTCCGGTCGAGCCGGAGTCCAAGGCCGTCACCATTTTGCACGGCCACTATCGGGACCGCTTCGCCGGCATGCCGCTGCCGGACTCCGTGCCCGGGCGCATCCTCTATTTCGGACTGATTCGACCTTATAAGGGGGTCGAAACCCTGCTGCAGGTGTTTCGCTCGGTGCCGGGCGCGGATCTGACGCTGCGCATCGTCGGCCGTCCGTCCAGCGGCCTCGGTGCGGTCATAACCGCCGAACAGGCCGAGGACGAACGCATCAGCTCGGTGCTGCGCTTCGTCTCCGACGAGGAACTCGTGGTGGAGGTCGGCGAAGCGGAACTGGTTGTGTTGCCCTACCGCGAAATGCACAATTCGGGCGTTCTGCTCGTCACCCTCTCCCTGGATCGGCCGGTGCTCGTGCCATCGACACCGTCCAATCTGGCCCTGGCCGAGGAGGTCGGCCCCGACTGGATCTATCTGTACGAGGGCGAGCTCACGCCGTTGATCCTGCGCCATACCCTGGAGCGGATGCGCGCCGCCGGCTCCCGGCCGCGCCCCCACCTTGACGGGCGCGACTGGAAAACCCTGGGTCTGCAGAGTTATGGCACCTACCTACGGGCCTTGCAGCTGACCGGTCGGCCCCGCCGGAGCATCCGTTGACCGCGACGATGCCACCATCGACCCCCTCCGCCCCGTTTCCCCGTTCCACCGCCGGACTCGGGCACACAGCAGGCCGGGGCGCATCGACGACCCTGGTCGGCCAGCTCATTCGCATCGGCGTGCAGCTCGGCGGCATCGTCGTGCTGGGCCGGTTGCTCGACCCGAGCGATTACGGGCTCGTCGCCTCGGTCGCCGCCATCATCGGTGTCGGCGAGGTGCTGCGCAACTTCGGGCTGTCGTCGGCGGCGATTCAGGTGCGCGAGCTCAGCCGGCAGCAGAAGGACAACCTGTTCTGGATCAACAGCCTGATCGGGCTCGCTCTCATGCTGCTGGCTGTGCTGTTCAGCCCCTTGATCGCGACACTGTACGGCGACGACCGGCTCGTGCTGCTCACCCAGGTACTCGCCGGCACGTTTCTGCTGAACGGCCTCGCCACCCAGTTTCGGGCCGATCTCAACCGCAACTTTCATTTCAAGGCACTGGCCGGCTCGGAGATCGGCGCGCAGGTCGGCGGGCTGGCCATCGGCATCGTCATGGCGCTCAATGGTTTCGGCTATTGGGCCCTCGCCGGGCAGCAGATCAGCCAGGGCATTCTTACCATCATCATTCTCGTTCCCATCACCAACTGGTTTCCGGGCTGGTTTCACCGCAAGACGCCGATGCGACACCTGATCGCGTTCGGCTCCAACCTGGCCGGCACCCAGCTGCTCGGCTACGCCAGCCGCAACACCGACACCATCGTGATCGGCGCGACCCTCGGCGCGGGCCCGCTCGGCCTATACAACCGCGCTTTTCAGCTGCTGCTGCTGCCGCTCAACCAGATCAACGGCCCGTCCACCCGGGTGGCGCTGCCGGTACTGGCGCGGCTGCAGGACGACCCGGCCAAATACGACCGGTTCATTCTGCTCGGGCAAACCATCATGCTGCACGCCGTCACCATCGTGCTCGCGTTTTCCTGCGCTCAGGCGCTGCCGATCATCAGCATCGCGCTCGGCAGCAATTGGCTCGGCTCCGCGCCAATCTTTCAGATTCTGGCCATCGCCGGGTTCTTCGAGGCTGCGGCCTACGCGACCTACTGGGTGTTTCTGTCGAAGGGCGTCACCAAGCAGAACCTGTACTTCGCCCTCTGCACCCGGCCGCTACTGGTCGCGTTCGTGCTGCTCGGCTCCTTCTGGGGCGTCTACGGCGTCGCCGCCGGATATTCACTCGGCGTCGCCCTGATCTGGCCGATCGGCCTGTGGTGGATCAGCCGGGTAACGGATGCCCCGGCGCGCACCATGTTTTTCTCCGGCGTTCGCGCCATCCTCGGCTACGGCTTCGCCACCGGGGCGTCCTGGGCTGCCGTGCAGTGGATTCCGATCGAACTGCCCCTCGCCCGGGTGGCGCTCGGCGGTGTTGCGCTGCTCGTCGCGATTGGCATCGTCATGCTGGTCTGGCCCCGGTTTCGGCGCGATGTTCGCTCGATCGCGCAGGCCCGCAGCTTTCTGCGGTCGGCGAAGGCCTCACCCGCTGTTGCCGGTGGGTCCACGACGGCGACCGATCAGCTCACTCCGGCGCCCCCCGCTGCCGCGCGCAAAACCCGCCGCGGTGGGCGCACCCGGCTGCGCATCGTGCGCAAACTGGACCGGATTTTGCACGGCCTGGCCGCGGCATCCGCTCTGCCGTATCTGCGTGATCGGCGCACACTGCGCCGGGCGATCGGGCAACTGGGGCCGGCCCCGGCGGGCACCGAGCGCTGGCACGTGCTCGTTGCCCCGCCCGGCGAGGGAAACATTGGCGATCAGGCCATGATCGAGGCGTACCTCGAGAACGTCACAGGGCCGGTGCGGGTACTCGTGCGGGGCCCCACTGATGTGCGCATTCCGGCGGAACATTCCGCCCGGGCACGGCTCGAGCCGATCGCGCACCTGATCTATGGCAACGACCGCGCCCACCGACAGTCCATGGTGCAGCTCGCGGCCGTGCTGAGCGGGGCCCTGTCACTGACCGTGGTCGGCGCCGACATCATGGACGGCGCCTACAGCGTGCGGGCCTCGTCACGGCGAGCGGATGTCGCGAGCCTGGCCCGCAGCGTCGGAGTTGAAGCGCGCATTCTCGGCTTCAGCTGGAACGGCCACGCCAATCTGGGGGTACGCCGTTCACTCGGCCGCGCCGGTCGGTTGGGAACCCGGCTGCAGCTGCGCGACCCGGTCTCATCCGCGCGAGCTCGCGCCGACCGATTCAAGAACGTGATCGACGTCGCCGACGCCGTGTTCGCGGTGCGCACAAGCTCGCCCACCGCCGCCACGGAATACCTCGGCACCGCGCCGACGCCCTACGCCGTGGTGAACGCGAGCGCGCTGGTCGGGCGCAGCTTCGACCAGATCTCGGAGTACGCCGTGATCATCACCGCCCTGCTCGAGGCCGGGCTTCGGGTGGTGCTGCTGCCGCATGTCGTGCGGCACAGCGGCGACGATGCCGCCGCCTGCCGCGCGGTGTTCGACCGGTTCGCCCAGGGGGCCGGCGCTGAAGATCGGGTGGTTCTGGTGAACCGGCTGCTCACGCCGGCCGAGGTGCGCGGACTCTGTGCTGGGGCGTCAATCGTGCTGACCGGTCGCATGCACCTCGCCGTGCAGGCGCTGTACCACCGGGTTCCCGCCGTCGCGCTGTCCACCCAGGGCAAGGTCGCGGGCATGATGAGCCTGTTCGGCACGCAGGATCTGTGCGTAGAACCGGGCGTCGGCCTGGCCGAGCGTATGGTTCCCGTCGTGCGCGCGGTCCTCGCCCAGCGAGGCGAGTACCGCGCCCGCCTGGCCGCCCAGCTGCCCGAGGTGCAGCGCCTCGCCGCCCTCAATTTTACCGGGCTTGCGAGCGGCGCCCGAGCCAACCCACCCCGATCTAACCAGCCCCGATCCCGACCCACATTCTCGCGACCACGCGACGACAGAGAAGGCCGAGCATGACCCAGCCCACATCGCCCGACACCACCCCTCCCCCGGTGAACCCGAAGCCGGCGCACCCACTGCTGCGCCGCATCCTCTTTGTCATTCCGTCGCTGCACGGCGGGGGCGCGGAATTCGTCGCGCGCACCTGGATGGGCTGGCTCGCCGACCAGGGCTACGAGGTACGTGTTGTGCTCACCGCCGGCGATGTGGAGCCGGGATACCTTCCCGAGGGGGTCGAGGGGCGATCTCTCGCCGGACAGCACGGGCATGTCGCGAAGACCGCGGCCCTGCGGCGCAGCCTGATCGACTGGCAGCCCGATGTCGCCGTGGCCCTGCAGGTGTATCCCAACCTCGTGCTGCTGACCGCGGCCCGGCTGCTGCCGGCGCGCGTGCGACCCCGGGTGCTCGTGAGCGAACGTAATCTGGTCTCGCTCGGCCTGCCCGGCTCGAGTCTCGCCCACCGGGTCAAGATCGGCATCGCCAAGCGGATATATCGGTGGGCTGACCATGTCATCGCCATCTCGCATCCGGTCGCCGCTGAGCTGGTCTCGGCGTTCGGCGTGCGCGGAGACCGCATCACCGTCGTCGCCAACCCGGCCACTGCGAAGCTGCGCGGAACACCGCGCGGGCCGGGCCGGACGAGTGTGCACGCCCGCGTTGCCGGAGACGGAGCCGTGACCGAGAGCGGAGCCGACCGGACCGGCACCGCTACGATCGTGGCGCGCGGGGCGCGGCGGCCCGGGACGGCCAACGGAATTCAGATCGTGCTGGCTTGCCGGCTGGTCGAACAAAAGCGACCGCTGCTGGCGATTGCGGCGGCGGCCGAACTGGCCAGGCGGGGCGTCGCTGTCGAGGTCGTGTCGTTCGGCGGCGGTCCGCTGCTTGGCGATGTGCAGGCCGCAGCCCGACAGGCCGACGTGATCTTTCACCACCGCGGCTGGGTCGAGACCTGGTTCGACGAGTTCGGCGACAACGCCGTGGCCCTGCTCACCTCGAGCCGGGAGGGCTTCGGCAACGTACTGGTCGAGGCCGCCGCGGCCGGGTATCCCTCGGTGGCCGTATCGGGGGCGCTCGGCGTAGCGGATGCAATTGTGCCCGGTATCACGGGCGAGCTCGCGTTGTCCGCGCGGCCCGCGGACCTCGCGGACGCCATTCTGCGCGCAGCCGAGCTCCCGCTCGACCACATCGAGCCGTGGCTGGCCCGCTTCTCCGAGCAATCGAGCGGCGCCGACCTGGAGCGAGTGCTCATTTCGACGCTGGAGCGCGCATGAGAATCTTTGCCTCGGCCATGGGCCAGATCGACAATGTCGGCGACACCGTGCTGCGCCGGGCCTTCCTCGACGCCCTGCGGGAGGCCGGCGAGCTGCAGGTGTTCGTCGGATCCCGAGCTGACTCCTACCTGAGCGGACTCGGTCTGCACGACGCCGATCGGCTGTTTCGCACGAGCACCGACTGGCGACGCGAGATTTCACGGTCGACGCTGCGGGAAGCATCCGTTTATGCCTTCAATGCCGGGGAAATGGAGCTGCAACGCGCCTACGCGCTGCGCTATCTGCGCCTTGCGCCGCACCTCGCGCTCAATCGGCTGCGCGGCGGGCACGCCGTGCACACCGGGTTCGGCGTGCGGCAGAACACGAAGTGGCGCATTCCGGTGGCCGCGACCCTGCGCCTCTGCGACCTCGTGGCCTGGCGCGACGACTATAGCCTGGCAGCGATGGGGCACGGCCGCATCGCTCCCGACTGGGCTTTTGCCACCGGGGCAGCGGATGCCGACCTGCTCGCGTCGACGCCCGACCGGCCGCTGCTCGCCGTGTCGGTGCGCTACAACGGGCGGCGCCCGGACTCCGAGTGGATTCAGGCCATGCGCGGCCTCGCCGGCGCCTTCGGGCTGCAGATCGTCGCGGTCTCCCAGATCGAACGCGACGGACCGCTGGCCGAGGAACTCGCCGTCAAGCTCGGCGGAACCGCGCTGGTTTGGGATGGACCGGACCATGCCGAGCAGGAAGTGAAGCTGCGGGCGGTCTACCAGCGGTCGCTGCTCGTGGTGACCGACCGGCTGCACGCGGCGGTGATCGGACTGACCGAGGGCGCCCTGCCGCTCGTGATCGCCGAGGGCGGACACTCCAAGGCGGCGCGCACGCTCGATGCGGTCGGCATCAAGGGCGCCACGATCGACTGGACCCTGCCAGACGCCGCGGCGCTCGAGCGTCGCGCCCGCGATGTGATCAGCCGCCGGGAACCGATTCTGCGGCACGTGGTCGAGGCCCGGGCTTCGCTTTTGGAGTTAACCCGTTCGATTCGAAAGCTGACCGAGTGAGCGAGGCCGACGCGACCGAGTGGCCGGTCGTGAGCGTCATCGTTCCGGCCTACAACGCCGCCGAGTTTCTGGAAGGTGCCATCGACCGGCTGCTCCGCCAAACTCTGTCCAACATCGAGATCATCGTGGTCGACGACGGCTCAACGGATGCGACGGCCGCGATCGGTGCGCGGGTGGCCGGCGCGCACGCATCCGTTCATTTCTTTCAGCAGGAACGCAATGGCGGAGTCGCGCTCGCCCGGAGCCGGGCGGTCGCCGAAAGCCGGGGTGAGTTTCTCTGGTTCGTCGATTGTGACGATGATTGGGCCGAGTCCGCGCTGGACAAGCTCGTGACTGCGGCCCGGTCGACCGGCGCCGACGTGGTGATCTGCGGCGCGGAGTACGTCTATCCCGGCCAGCGGCGCGCCCTGGCCGCGCCCGCTCTGCCGCAGCCGATCACCGGTGCGGCGGCATTTGGGCTGCTGCTCGACGGCGACATCACCGGGCATCTCTGGAACAAGCTGTTCCGACGTGCTCTCGCCAGCGAGATCGAGTTCACGCCGGCCCGGGTGCACTCCGATCTGGCCATGGTCGCGCAGCTGCTCGCCGCGTCCGATCGGGTCGCCGCGATCAGCGACACGCTCTACTTCTATGTCGTGCGCGGCGGGTCGATCATCCGCTCCGGGTCGCGCCGGGCTGAATCGCTGCTGTTGGTCGAGCAGGCCGTCACCACTGCCGCGATCACCCTCGACACCCGCATCATCGGCTCCAACTCGTACGGCTATTTTCGACTGCGCTACGTGCTGCTGTCCGGGCTGAAAGACGCTCTGAGCGGTCCATACGACGCCGAGGAGCGCGACGAGATCGTCGCCGAACTGCGCTCGCGGCTGACCTGGCGGCTCGTGCTGCTCGCCGCGCGCCGCCGCGATTGGAAGCGCCTCGCGCTGGCCGCCACCGCCAAGGTGAGCGTTGGGCTGCACCGTCGTGTGCTGCGCCTCGCGGCCGAGCAGGGCACCGCCTGAGCTGCCTCGCTGCGGCATCCACTCGCCAAACCGCGAATTTCAGCCACCGAGCCGTGAACCTCGTGCCGATTGGAACGATTTTTCGCGGTGGAACTCACGGCGCGGCAGAGTCGCTGCATCCGCCCGCCGGGATATTTCGTCACGCGGGACAGCGGCATTCGGGGCACCTTCACAGGAAAGTGAAACGGATTCGACTTTGGTGATCGATAGGCTCAGTGCCATAGTTCAATCCGAGTAGTCCCTACGCTGTCGGTCATCGAACACTGAATACGCACCATGCACCCACCGGGCCAGCATCCGCCACCAGGCACCTGTCAGAACGACACGCTGCTTCAGATCACGCGGAATCACGACACTCCTGCCCGGATCGCCAAGGTCGACGAACCGACCCTCGCCCGCGCAGCCGGTGCGACCGCTACATCAGCTCGTTCGAACCGTACCTAGCGCTTCGAACGCGTACAGCACCCGCTGTCCATTCGTGAACCCGATTCTCCGGAGGACGTCCACCGTGCCCCTTTTTCGCCAGCCCACTGACAGTAAACCGCACGCTCACCGGCCCACGACGTCCGCCCGCCACGCCGTGATCGCTGTCGCCGCCCTCTTCGCTGTCACGATTGCGGTGCTCGCTCCCCTCACCATTCCTGTTCCAGGCGGTGAAGTGGCGGCCGCCGCGACCGTACGCACCGTGATCGACAGCAAGTCGTCAAAGATCAACTATTCCGGAACCTGGCGCACCACCGGCAATGCCGCCGACCGCGGCGGATCGGTGCGGTTTCAGTTCAGCCCGGGCAGCGCCTCGATGACCTTTGAGGGATCCAGTGTCGCCTACGTGACACGCACCACCACGAGCTCCGGAAAGAGCACGGTTTCCATCGACGGCAAGGTCGTCGCAATCGTCAACGGTTACTCCGCGACCACCCAACACAAGCAGACCGCGTTCAGCACGACGGGCCTCGGCAGCGGCAGCCATACCATCATGATCACCCGCACCGGCAAGAAGGACCCCCGCTCCACCGGTACCAACAGCATCATTGACGCGTTCGTCGTCAATCCCGGAGCCGCTTCCGCTCCAGCACCGGCGCCGATCGCCGCCCCAGCTCTCCCGCTCGTGCAGACGCCGTCCGGCGTGCACCGCTACGCCGACTGCCCGGCCGCAACCGAGGCGGTGAGCAACGCCGCCGAGCTCATGTCCGCCGTCGACCGTGCCCGACCCGGGACCGTCATCCACCTGGCGCCCGGCACCTACCGGGACCAGATCAACATGCACGCGAACGGCACGACAGCCGACCCGATCTGGGTCTGCGGCCCGCGTGACGCCGTCATCGATGTCGGCAGCGTTCAGGACAACCACGGCATCCAGATCAAGAATTCCTCAAACCTCGTGATCGCCGGCATGACCGTCACCAACAGCCTCAAGGGCATCAGCGTGGTTCACAGCACCAACGTCACGATTGCCGACACGCGCGTCGAGAACATCGGCTACGAGGGCATCCACTTGCGTGATTTCACGACCGACAGCACCGTCGTGGGCAACACGATTTCACGCACCGGCCAGCGCGATGCGCAGTTCGGCGAGGGCGTTTACATCGGTACCTCGGAGAACAACTGGTGCGCGCAGACCGACTGCAGGCCGGATCGTACCGATCGCATCCGGGTGCTGGGCAACACGATCAGCAGCACCAGCGCCCAGCCGATCGAGGTGAAAGAAGGCACGTCAAACGGCGTCATTCGCGACAACGTCATCGACGGCGCCAACGGCATGCGGGACGCTCAGGAATGGGTCAAGGTCAAGGGCAACGACTGGACCATCGTCGGAAACACGGGCAGCAACAGCCCCCTGCACGGCTTCGCGGTCAACGGCAGTGTCGCGGGCTGGGGCCTGCGCAATACCTTCACCGACAACTCCGGTGCGGTCAATGCCGGGGGATACGCCTTCTTCATCCACGAGAAGGGCCGCAAGGGCTCGAGCGACACCGAGGTCTCGTGCGCGAACTCGGTCACCCGCGCGGCCGAGGGCTTCTCCAACCTCCCCTGCACCGGGTAGCGGCTGCGGCGCGCGGCCGAACGCTGCACGCGCTGAGCTGAGTTGCTCGCGCCAGCAGCAAACCCGCGTGGCCGAGCAGTGCGACAGAAGTCCGGGAGACAAAAGGCCGGGAGACAGAAACTCAAGGGTTCAAAAACCACTCTAGGCACTTTCACAGGAATGACGGGTGCCGCACGTCGGACAGCCCGCTGCCTCCTTCCCGTCGAGTCGGTGACTTAGCCCACAATGGGCATTAGCACTGGTCAGGGCCAAATCAAGAGGCTCGCTCAGTTTCGCAGCAGCCGACCGCCGAGACTGACGCTGCAGCGCACGCGCACGCCCGCGCGAGGAGAGGCATTCGCATCCGCTTGATTCGTGCCCACAAACCCATTTGCACACGGGTAACGTGCAGCAGTTCAGACGCTAATTGACGACGTGAGCACGGCGATCACCGCCGAGCATCACGAAGATCATGTGCGTCGAAAACCCTCGGGTTCACGGACGTAACAACCAAGTCCATGAACATCCGGAAGGTCCACTATGTTGTTCCCCCGCTTCACCCGACGTGCCACCATCGCCGCCGTCGCCATCGCCGCGCTGGTTCCGCTCAGCGCCATGATCCCCACCGCAGCGGCCTCCGCAGCGGCCTCCGCCGCGACAGCGCCCGCCGGCACCACGGTGATCGACAGCGCCTCCGCAGAGGTCAAGTACGCCGGCACCTGGCGCACCACGGGCTCACCCTCCGACAACGGAGGATCGGTGCAGTTCGCCTCCACAACGGCAACGAGCGCCTCACTGACCTTCACGGGCTCGACCGTGGCCTTCATCACCCGAATGACCAGCAGCTCGGGCACGAGCGATATCTCGATCGACGGCAAGGTGGTCGCCACGGTCAACGGCTACTCCGCCACGACGAAGTACCAGCAGAGCCTGTTCAGCACCACGAACCTCTCCAGCGGGACCCACACCATCAAGGTCAGCCGCACCGGCCAGAAGGATTCCCGATCCACCGGAACCAGCAGCATCGTCGACGCGTTCCTCACCAAGTCCCCCGCAACCGCAACCGCGCCAGCGCCGGCGCCCACCCCGACCGCCACCGCGGTCCCGGTGACCACGACGGCCACGACGGACGCCCCGACCGGCTCGACCACCATCGACAGCGAATCGGCGCAGGTCACGTACGCCGGCACCTGGCGCACCTCCGGCTCCAGCAACGACTCCGGCGGATCGGTCAAGTTCTCGACCACCTCGAGCAGCGCTTCCTTAACCTTCCAGGGTTCGAGCATTGCCTTCATCACCCGTCTGACCAGCAGCTCCGGCACGAGCAACGTCGCCATTGACGGCCAGGTCGTCGCTGCGGTCAACGGCTACTCCGCGAGCACGGCCTATAAGCAGGTTGCTTACAGCACGACGAGCCTCTCCGCCGGCACCCACACCATCACGGTATCCCGCACCGGCCAGAAGGATGCCCGCTCCACCGGAACCAGCAGCATCGTCGACGCCTTCGTCGTGTCGGCAGTGCCGAGCACCGCGCCCACCCCGGCACCGATCAGCACCCATCGCTACGCCGACTGCCCGGCCGCGACCGTCACCGTGACGACCGCTAAGGAGCTCATGACCGCCGCGGCCCAGGCACAGCCCGGCACCGTCATCAAGATGGCCCCCGGCACCTACAACGCCCAGATCAACATGACCGTCAACGGCACAGCCAGCAACCCGGTCTGGGTCTGTGGACCGCGCACCGCCGTGGTCAACGTCGGCAGCATCCAGAACAACCACGGCATCCAGATCTCCAACTCCTCGAACCTCGTGGTCGCCGGAATGACCGTCACCAACAGCCTCAAGGGCATCAGCGTGATCCGCAGCAAGAACGTCACCATCGCCGACACCCTGGTTGACAACATCGGCTATGAAGGCATCCACCTGCGGGCTTTCACCACCGACAGCAAAGTCGTCGGCAACACCATTCGCAATACCGGCAAGCGCGACCCGTTCTACGGTGAAGGCATCTACATCGGGACCTCAGACGCCAACTGGTGCGCCCAGACCGACTGCCTGCCCGACCGCACCGACCGCACCCTCCTGATGGGCAACACCATCAGCCTCACCGGCGCCCAGCCGATCGAGGTCAAGGAAGGCACCTCGAACGGCATCATCCGCGACAACGTCATTGACGGCACCAACGCCATGCCGCGCGCCGAGGAATGGGTCAAGGTCAAGGGCAACGACTGGCAGATCTACTACAACCAGGGTGCCAACAGCACCATGCACGGCTTCGCGGTCAATGGAAGCGTTGCCGGCTGGGGCCTGCGCAACGTGTTCTTCGATAACACCGTTCCGGTCAACGCCGCGGGCTTCGGCTTCTTCATCCACGAACAGGGCAGCAAGGGTGCCAGCGGCACCAAGGTCTACTGCTCCAACACCGTCACGGCTGCTGGGTCCGGTTTCTCGAACCTGGCCTGTACCTCTTAGCCACCCGGTCGCTTCGTCGTTCGAGTGCAGTGGTCCAGCTGCGCTCGACCAACGGAAAGACCGCGGCAGCCGAATAGGTAGTCTCAAAGGCGGATCTGGCCAGATCCGCCTTTTTGGCGCGCCAGGGGGCATCCGTCATCGCCCGGTGCAGGGCCGCCTCGAGGGCGTCGACGTCGCCGGGCTCCATGAGCATGCCGACCCCACCGGCCAGGACGGCCGGCACCCCACCGACGCTGGTCGCCACGACACAATTGGTGCGCGCCATCGCCTCGAGAATGAACATAGGCATCGCCTCGTCGCGGGAGGGCAACACCGCGATCGCGGAGCGCTCGAGCAGCTCCATTAGGGCAGCATGGCTGAGCGGGCCGACAAATTCCGCCCCAGTCAGCGGCTGCGCAGGCTGGTCGCCGATCGGCCCGGCAATGACCAATTTCCAGAGCGGATGCTGCGGCGCGAGCCGTTCCCACGCCGCCACGAGCATGTCGACGCCCTTGCGCTTGCTGACCGCACCGCCGAACACGACGAGGTTCTCGATCTGCCGCACGGCACCAGCGGCGACGGCGTTCGGCACGAGTACGACCCGCTCCCCCGGCACGAACTCCGCCGCCGCAGCGTGCGATTCAACCGACAGGGTCAGCACCACGTCGGCGGAGCGCAGCACGCTCCCCACCAGACCGGGGCGCTTGCGGGCGAAGTCGGCAAACGAACTACCGTGCAGCTGTGCCACGGTCGCGAAACCACGCGCGTGGGCCAGGGCGAGCAGCGCGCCTTCCCGCGCGAAGGATCCGCCCTGGGACAGGTGTGCAACGACGACGGTGCGCTCCGGGTTGGCCAGCCGCAGCAGCTTCCAGAAAGCGGATGCTGCAACCCCGGCCGCGCGCAGCCCGCCGCTGCCGTCCCGCGAGGACACCACACGCAACTCGAAGTCGACAAAGGAATGCGCCAAATAGCCATTGACCACCTGACTCATGCCGCCGGCGACCTCACCGCTGCGTCCAACGTGCACGGCAATGAAACGTTCGGCCGTGCGCCGGGATACGTGCCACTGGGCGGCGACCGGGGTGGTATTGAGCGGGTCAGCGTTTCGCGGGTTGATCGTGAGTGCCGCTATGTTGATCGGCTCGGTATCGTCCGCTTCGCTGATGCTCACCGCACACTTTCGATGCTCAGCACCTGGTCGAGCAGGCGACGCACAGTCTGTAATTCGGCCTGCGCTTCGGCCAGGCCGGCCAAAATGGGCTCGCGCCGGCCGAGCAGGTTCTGCAGCCGATCCCGGATCTGGGCGCCACTGAGTCCTGCGCTGTCAATGCTCACGTCGTGCAGACCGGCCGCGGCAAAATGCCGGGCGATCTTGTCCGCCCGACCACCTTTGGGCTGTCCGCTGACCAGGAGCGCGGCCGGAACTGCTCCCTCGGTGAGCGCGCCGACAAGCACGTGCAGCCGGTCGCTCACGGCGAGCGCCGCCCTTCGGTAGAGGTCGCGCAGGCACTGCTCCTGCTCGTCGTGGCCGGTGCCGTTCCAGCGCAGGGCCTGCCCGTCGAGGTCGGCGGCGAGTTGGCCGCACTTGTCGTCGTCGCGCAGAACCTGGGTCACGCACCAGATCGTGAGGCCATTGTCGGCCGCCACGGCTCGCACCCCGGCGAGCCACTCGTCGCTCGGGTAGTCCAGATCGGAGCGCATGGATACGACCAGCACGTCGCGAACCTCGTCGGCCAGATCACGCTTTTCTGCCCGACCGTCGCTCGCAAAGGCGAGGTCGGGCATGATGCGGCCCTGCCCGAGATATCCGGCGGTGGCGGCATCGCGCCAGAGCGACAGATTGGACAGCGCAATAGACGGACCCATCAGGGCGCGCGGCAGCGGTGCAAAATTGCGGCTGCCCACGCCCACCCGGGCCACCCGGCCATGTCGAGCGCGCACGAGCGCGAGCACCGGCAGCATGGCGAGGTGCTCCTTCATGCCGATCAGGGTCAGCTGAATTTCTCCCGGCTTGAACACGTACGATGCCCGGCCGCGGGCGGCGCTGCGCAGTGCCGCCGCGTACCAGGCACGAAAGGACCGGTACTGCACATCGTCCGGCGCCAGGCCGAGTCCTTCCGCGTAGCCATCGGGGGCTTCGCCGACATAGATGTGCAGCGGGCCGTTGGGCCGCAACCAGTCGAGCAGCTGCCGGCGGAGCAGAATGTCACCAATGTTGTCGTACTGTCCGCGGGCCGGCACGAAAATTTCGCGCGGCATCCGCTCGCCTGGTGCGGTGGCGCTCATCGGTCGGTGGTCAGCGAAACGCTCACGCCGGTGTCGATCGCGCGGCCGGCAGCGAAGCGGATAATCTCAGCCGTCAGATCGGGCGCATCAACGGCCCGAGCGACTCCGAGGCATTCGGCGAGCTCGGCGATCTGCATCTGGTGGTCGTCGACGTGTTCGCCGCGGTGCTTGCGGCGGGTCACGATCACCGGGAAGACCCCCAGCTCAAGCAGGCCCATGAAGGTGCCAACGCCGGCGTGGGTGATCACGACGTCGGCCGTGAGGGCAGCATCGACGAACATCGCGGTCGGCATCATCTGGTGTACCTGACCGGGCAGGTCGGTCCGGTCGGTGGTGAAACCGAGCTGCCAGACGGTGCGGTCGTCGGCGAGGCCGCTCGCGAGCACGGCATCGACGAGGGAGTCGAACCGGTACCCCTCGATGGTGCCGAGGGTGACGAACAGGCTGGGGCGGTCCGGCGCGTGTTTGACCAGCGCATGGTACGTGGAGAGCACACTCGGGTATGTTCTCCACCGCTCCGTCGCCCAGGCCGGGTGCTGGGTGCGCACGCTGACTAGCCGGCTGGCGGCGAGCACCCGCCCGCTGAGTGAGGGGCCTTCCACTCGCGAGACGCTCTCGATGTACAGGCTGGGCACGCCGCTGATCGCGGCCTGGGGCAGCGCGGCCACGGCCAGGCCGGCCCCCGTGCTCACAGCACCGTCGAAGGTTTCGTGTTTGAGCACCCGCCGGACGATTCCGGCCGCGCGCATCATGCCGAGGTAGTCGCGCGGGCGTACATAGGGCACGTGGATGCGGCGCTGACCGGCCAGCAGGGATCGGCTTTGCATGGAGTCAAAGGTGACCCAGAGCGAGCTCGGCGAGGCGCCAAGTCCGGGGGCGAGGCGAACGAGCTGAGCGAGATGGCCGCCGGTTGAGGCGACGAGCAGAAGCTTCCGTTGCTTGGGCGGCAGCGGATCGAGCGGGTACGACGAGTGCACGGACACTGAGGCTCCCTTCGGGTAAAGCCTGGGTGGGACGGTTTCGAACGTGCGTCATCGAACGTGCGCTATTCGGGCGGTGGAGTTGTCGATCGGCGAAGCTGAACTGGTACGGCTGAGCAGGTGTCGCTGAATTACCAGGTGACGCGGGTGTGGGTCGGGTTGTCTGTCGAGGAAATGTCGCTATCGACCGGAGTCGGGCCGCGATCGATCGCGGTCGCGGCGGCGGATCGGCTCGGCCGCAGGGACGGGCGCAGGGACGGGCGCGGCGAGACCGCGAATCCGCCGTCACGCACGAGCGCGTCGGGGCCGCGGGTGGGGACCATGGCAAGCACGACGCCGAGCGGCGTCGTGCCGACGGCTTCGAGGGCGTCGAACGCGGCGAGCAACTCGGCCTCACGCACCCGGTTGGCGCCAACCACCAAAACCGTGCCACCGGTCCAGCGGCTGAGCACAGCAGCGTCGGTGACCGCGAGCACCGGCGGGG
Source organism: Cryobacterium sp. TMS1-13-1 (assembly GCF_004403125.1). Taxonomy (NCBI): domain Bacteria; kingdom Bacillati; phylum Actinomycetota; class Actinomycetes; order Micrococcales; family Microbacteriaceae; genus Cryobacterium; species Cryobacterium sp. TMS1-13-1. The sequence goes on from NZ_SOGX01000009.1 coordinate 68,721, forward strand.
CGTCGATGAGTACGTAGTCGTAGCTGCTGCTGAGCACATCGAGCACGGTGCCCATGGCCGTCGAACCGAGCAGTTCGCTCGGGTTGGTGGGGATCTTGCCGGAGGAGAGCACGGTGAGCGGATGCAGCGTGCCCCACGATTGCAAGGAATCCTTGAGCGGCACATCCCCGACCAGCACATCGGTCAGGCCGCGGTCTGGGTCAAGGCCGAGGTAGTCGGCCAGCCGGGGCGTGCGCAGATCGGCGTCGATCACGGCGACGGTCGCGCCGCTCTCGGCGAGTACGATGGCAAGGTTGACCAGGGTGGTGGTCTTGCCCTCACCCGTGACGGACGACGTCACGACCAGGCTGCGCCGGCTGGTATCGGCGTCGGCGAACTCGAGGTTCGTGCGCAGCACCCGGAATGCCTCGGCGCGTGCGGTGGCCGGACCGTCGGGGGTGATGATCGGGTTGGCGTGCGCTTCAAGGGGGATGCCGCCGAGCACTGGCAGCACCGTGAGGCGCTCGATGTCGTCACGGTTGTAGATGCGACGATCGAGCAGTCCGATCAGGAATGCGGTCACCAGGCCGACCAACAGTCCAATGAGCAGGCCGACAGCGAGGTTGAGGTAGAGCTGGGGCAGCGCTGGGTTGTCCGGCACCACCGCAGGGTCGAGGACACCGACCGTGACCGGGCTGGCTCCGCCGTCCGCTGGGGTTTCCAGCTGGTTGATGACCACGTCGGTGAAGCTTTCCGACACGGCCTCGGCGAGCTGCTGCGCGGCATCCGCTGTCGAAGCGAGGGCGGTGATTTCGATGACGGCCGAACCGGGCTGGGTGGTGGCGGTGACCCGCTCGGCCAGGTTGGCGGCGGTCTCGTCGAGACCCAGGCTCGTGATCACCGGGTCGAGCACGCGCGGGCTGGTTGCCACGTCGAGGTAGTAGGGCAGCTTCTGCACGACAAAGTTATTGCCCTGCACCAGGTCACCGGGGGTGGATCCGATCTGAATCTGCGCGGCTACGAAGACCCGGGTCGAGGCCTGGTATTGCACGGGGGTGAGCAACGCGGCTGCGGCCCCACCGACGACGCCCAACAAGGTGAAAGCCACGATGAGAATCCATCGCTTTCGTAGAATTCGAGCCAGACGCTTCAGTTCCATGCGTGCTTCTCTCCGCGTGATTAATGCGTCGTACTTCGGGTGTACGACGACAGAAACCTATGGTGGCATAAAAATCCTCACTTTTGGAGCGTCAGTAGTGAAGATTTAATCCGTCCGTGTTGAGGAGTTCACGAGATTGTCGATCAGAAACTGACGAATACTCGCTCGGGTTGCCTCGTCGAGCAGCTCCAAAGCGTGTCGTTCACCGGGTTTCACGTCGAGGGTGACGGGAACGCCGACGGCTGTGAGTGCGTCCGCCATCGCCTCGGCTTGCTGCACCGGAACAAATTCATTTTTCGATATGGCGAGGTAAAACGGTGGATCGGTCTTGTCGACGGCGTACAGCGGCGAGGCTGTACGCGAGTTGGGACAATCGGTGAAGTCGTCGCAACCGAGGTATTGCAGGATCGACCCGACGGCCAGCCTCGAGGGACGACCAAGCCTGAGGCCCGTCTCGGTGAGGTCAACCGCCGGCGACAGCGCTACGACCGCGGCAACCCGGTCGCCCTCGGTGAGGCTGCCGGAGCCGTTGGTGCCGATCGACGAGGCGATGATCGCCCCGGCCGAGCTGCCGAGCAGTCCGATGCGCTCGGGGTCGATGTTGAATTCCCTGACCTGCTGCGGATCGCGCAGCCACTCGAGCGCGTCGGTGACATCGTTCACCTGCGCCGGAAAGGCGAATTTCGGGGCGAGCCGGTAATCCACCGCGAACGCCGCCACGCCGCTGCCGGCCAACTCCTCACACAGGGCGGTCATACCGCCAAAATCTTTGCTGCCGCTGTCGAATCCGCCGCCGTGGATGAGAATAACGGCCGGGGTGCGCTGAGTCTTCTCCTCGGGCAGACAGGCGTTCAGCATCAGGTCCTGCCCCTTGGCCGTGCCGTACTGCAGGTCGTGCTCCACCACGACCGGGCCGGGCGGCGCAGACCGGTCGGGCGTGGTCGGCGCGGCGGAGCATCCGCTCAAGAGCAGACCAACGGCCAGCAGGCCAACGGATGCCGCGCGGGCGGGCTTCACAGCAGGTCTCCGTTCAACCGTGCGCGATGCGAGACCGATTTGGCCTGCCGCTTGCGGAACAGGCTGACCCAGAGGAAAGAGAACCGGCGCAGGAGCTTGGCGAGGTAGACCGAGCCGACGAGCGCGATTGCGGCGAGCAGAAACGGCAGGGCGTTGGCCGCGCGTTCCAGCCAGGCTGCCTCGGCGATCGGGGCGAGCAGGGCGAGGGCGGTGGCCACGAGAAACAGGTGCAGCAAGTAGATCTGAAAGCTGTACTGGCCGAGCGTGTTCATGAAGTTCAGCCATTTCACGCGCACCAGCAGGGTGGCCAGGGCGATACCCATAGCCACGGCTACGGCGCTTTCGAGCAGGATCAGGCCGGGTAGGCGGGAGAGGTGGAACGGCACGAGGAGCACGGCGAGGCCGAGGTAGGCGGCAACCAGCACGATGGCGTGCCAGACCCGCACCCGCGCGGCCAGCCGGTACACGGTGTGCGAAAAATAGACCGCGACGATGAAGAAGATGAAGTTGGCGGCGACTCGGTCCCAGCCGACATTGTCGAGGTCGAGCAGGTTCGGTGTCGTGGACGCTGCGGCGACCAGTGCGGCGAGGGTGATCTGCACGCTGATCGGCAATTTCCGTAGCAGCCAGGCGAGCAGGGTGAAAACGGCGAGGGCCCAGATGAACCAGTAGCTGCTGGTCGGCCAGACCGGCAGGAGAATGATATTGAGCAGGTCGGTGGGGGAACGTTCGGTTCCCCGCAGGTGCGGCACGACGAGGTAGAACAGTACGCGAATAACCGACCAGAGCAGGTACAAGTAGACCAGGGTGAGCAGTCGACGCCGCCACAGGTCGTGCAGGTTCCAGGTGAGCATGCGCCGGGCAGTGAGACCCGCGATGAAAAAGAACACCGGCATGGGAAAGTAGCTGAGCACCAGGCGCAGCCGCGGGGTGCTGCCGGCCAGTCCGAGATCATTGAGAAACAGCGATGAATGGTAGAGCACGACGAGGATGATCGCCGCTCCCTTGGCGAAGTTGATCCACTCACGGTTCTCGGGGGCCTGTATCTCTTTCACAGACGAAATGTACACGAGAAAAACTCAGGATGGAATCTTGGGCCGGGTTGCAGGGGTGGTCAGGGGCTGCCAAAACGAGCCGCTGCAGCAAAAAAGGCCGTGTAAAGCTACTGCACTGCCGACCTCGTGACCGCGGTCGATGAGTTGCCCCCGTGGCTAAATCAGGAGATCTGCCGGGACCGAGGTGGCGACCCGCGGTATTTCGGCATCTGCCTGCAGCAGTCTTCCTGAATTAGCGGCGGCGCGCCGGCGTACCGGGGGCTGCCGGGCGGTCAGACGGCGACGTAGCGGGGAATGAGATCTTCGAGCAGGGTGACGGTGTCGGGCCAGCCTTCGACGGCGATACACTCGACGCCGAGAACCTTGACCGGGTAGTCATTGCCATTCTCGTCGAGGCGATCGCCGACGAACAGCATGTCGTCGAGATCGACCCCGGTAAGGGTGGCCAGCCGCTTCATTCCATAGGCCTTGTCGATGCCCTGCCGGGTGATATCAACGGATGTCGACCCCCCCGAACGCACTTCAAGGTCGGGAAGCAGTGCCTGCACGGCCTCCCGCAGAGTGTTCTTCTTCTCCCCGGTCGGGTCCCAGGCGATCTTGGCGGCGACCGGGGCGGCCTGGCCGAGTGCGGAGAAGGTGATCTGCGAGCCGCGGTCTTCGAGGATGGGGCCCCAGGTGTCGTTCTCCCAGTAGCCGAGGCTGCGCGCGGTCTGCTCGACGGCATCGAGGGCCCGGGTCTTTTGCTCGTCGCTCAAGTTTTCGGCGTAGACCTGCGTCCAGCCCTGGGCCTCGCTGCGGTAGTACTGGGTGCCGCAGGTGGGCAGGAGGTGCAGCCGGGCGAGCAGATCGGGACGGATCGAGGGCAGGTTGTCGATGATCTGCGCCTGGAACTGGCCGAACTGACCTCCGGAGATGACGCAAACCTCGGTGACGCCGAGCAGCTGCACCAGCAGGTCGATCATGGTCGGGTCGAGCGCGGACTTGGACGGCGCGAGCGTATCGTCGAGGTCGAAGGCCACCAGGCGGGGAAGGATAGGCATCAGGCCACTCTATCGATCGTGGGAGGCCGGCCGGCGTGAGCGGATCCGGGGATGGGGGCGAGTTGTTAGCCTGAGCGAGTGCGTACTGACTTCGATCCCCGAGACCTTGCCCGCCGCGACTTCTACCGCCTGCTGAACTCGCTCGTGGTTCCGCGGCCGATTGCCTGGGTGTCCAGCCGCTCGGCGGCCGGGGTCGACAACCTGGCGCCGCATTCATTCTTCACCGTGGCATCCGTTTCGCCGCCGATCGTGCAATTCACCTCGGTGGGTGTCAAGGACACCGTGCGCAATATCATTGAGACCGGGGACTTCGTGGTGAATTTCACGCCGGAATCGCTGTTCGAGGAAGTGAATGCGACCGGGACCGACTTTGGGCCGGCGGAGAGCGAGTTCGACCGCGCCGGGCTCACCCGCGAACCGAGCCTGACCGTTTCATCGATGCGGGTGGCCGAGTCCCCCGCGGCGATCGAGTGCCGCCTGCACTCCACGCTCGAACTGGGCGATTGCACGCTAGTGTTCGGCGAGGTGACGCACGTCGCGGTGTCGTCTGCGGTGTTGAACGGCGGGCATCCACTCATTGAGAAGTTGCGACCGTTATCGCGGCTCGGCCTCGACGAGTGGGGAACCATCGGCGTGGTCAAGGAGATCAAGCGCATTCGCGCGAGCGATTGGCCGCGGGAGTTTCGGCCGCGCGAACACTGAGGCGAGTCTGCAGCGAGCGGATGCCCGCGCCCCGGCCCGAGCGGATGCGCGCGCCCCATTTGGGTGCGCGCTACGGCGATTACCGTAGCGGCTGCCGAAATCGGGGGCGGTCGCGCGCCACGAGACCGCGGCGAGCGGATGCGGCGGCCAGGCCGGCAGCATCCACTCGCGAGCGCCTTGGGCGGCTACGCGGCCGGCGGGAACAATGCCTCGGCGAGCAGCGGGCCGAGCTGGGTGCTCGCCTCGCGCACGAAGTGCTGGCCGTCGAAGAACACCGGGGTGTTGTCGATGAAGGCCGGGCAGCGCTCGTCGACGCAGAGCCACGGTACGACGTTCACATACTGGGCGAAATCGCCCAGCTGCTCAACCGCGGCCTGCTCGGCCGTCACCACCTTCTGGTACAGGTTCGACGGGCTGTAGATGCAGTCCGTCGGCGCACTCGTGAGGGTCTTGCACTCGGCGAACGGGGTGCTGGCCGGCGGCGGTGAGAGCACAGCGACGTGGTCGGTGGACTCCTGCAGCGCGGTAATCGTGGCGGCCGTCGCGGTCTGCCACTCCGTGAGGGCATCGGCTCCCTCGTTACCGCTGGCGAGGCGCACGATGGATCCGGCCAGGCTCGACATGAGCACGAGGTCGGGCGACAGGCGAGCGACCTCGGCGTAGACCCAGGCGTGGTGGGCGTCGCACTTGGCGGCGGACGCATCGGAGGCGCTCTTGGCCGCGACCGAAATGTTCACGGCCGGGCAGGAGAACATGGTGAGCGAACGCACGTTGTAGCCGAGCGGTTCGAGCGCGGCGCGGATGGCCGGCATGTAGCTGATCGCCATGGAATCGCCGAGCAGAACCGCGGTCTTGGCCGCGGCCGGGTCGCCATAGACACAGCCGGCGGCGTTCTTCTCGCTCACCGAGAGGCAGTTGTCGTCGACCCATTCCGGCGCGCCCGAGTTGTCACTGAGGGCGTCGAACGCCGGCGTCGCCTCGGGCCAGGCCGTGTTCGCCAGGGCCGAGGTAATGGCGGCCTGCCGGGTGGCCAGCAGGGTGGCGGGTTCGACGGGAGCTTCCACACCCAGGTTGGCGTCTGCACCGATCGGCGCGGCATCGGCGGACGCTTCGGACGTGCGGGACTTCAGCGCAACAAAAGAGACCGAGACGATGACCAGGGTGACGACGACGAGGGCGCCGATCCAGGCCTTGGCCGGGGTGAGGCCGGAGCGGTGCTGGGTGGCGGGGCGGCGCATCCGTTCTCGCTGACGGGTTTGCGAACTTTCGAGCCAGAGCGAGTGCCGAATGGGATCTTCGACGAAGTGGAAGGAGAACATCGAGAGGGCGACCATGAGTACAAGGGCAAGCAGCAGATAGTGCGGCGAGTTGGTCGCGAAGACGGTGGCGAGCAGGATGACCACCGGAAAGTGCCAGAGATAGAGGGAGTACGAGATCTTGCCGATGTAGCGGCTCACCGGATTGGTGAGGGGAAAGAGCAGGCGCTGTTCGGAGGATCCGATGCCGGCAGCGATAATGAGGGCGCTTCCCGCGACGGGCAGCAGACCCCACGGCGCGGGGAACGGCGAGTCTCGGCTGATCAACACGAGGCTGGCCACGATCAGGACGAGGCCGAGCCAGGCCAGCACGGGGCGGAGGGCCGCCGGCAGTTTGGCGATGCCGGGGGCTGAGGCGGCGAGGAGGGCGCCGATGCCGAGTTCCCAGGCGCGAGCGCCGGTGGAGAAGTAAGCGATGGCGCTGCTGGTGGAGGTTTCGAAGAAGCTCCAGGCCAGAAAGCCGAGGGTGATGACACCGGTGCTGACGGCGACGGTCGTGATCAGGGCGCGGGCGCTCAGTGTGCGGCGGCCGGCCAGGGCAAAGATGACGATGAGCAGAAACGGCCAGACGAAGTAGAACTGTTCCTCAACGGCGAGCGACCAGTAGTGCTGCAGCGGGGAGACCGCATTGGTGGCCTGCAGGTAATCGGCACCGACGAAGGCAAAGTGCCAGTTGGCCACGAACAGTGCCGAGTAGACACCGTCCCAGAGCGTGCTGAGGGCGCGGGCACTCGGCAGCAGCAGGTAGCCGATCGCCACGGTGACGACGAGCACGAGCAGCGATACCGGCAGGATGCGGCGGATGCGGCGGCGGTAGAAGTCGACGAGGGAGATGCGGCCGGTGCGGGCGTGTTCCTTGAGCAGCAGGCTGGTAATGAGAAAGCCCGAGATGACAAAGAAGATGTCGACGCCGATGAATCCGCCGGACGGCCAGCCGAGCAGGTGATCGAAAATGACGACGATCACGGCGATCGCGCGCAGGCCCTCGATGTCACCACGAAAGGTGCGGGTGGCGGACTTGCCGCCGGTTCCGGTAGGTCCGGGCGCGGGTTGCCGGCGTTCCAGGGTGGATTGAACGGACATGTAGCCTCCGACTCGGGTTGCGGAACTGGCACCTGTTTTCACCCGGCGACTTTTTACCCGTCGGCCGGGCACGTCCTGCGATTATGACGTAATCTCAGCTACCGAGGCAAACCCGGCCGAATTATTTACCTGCCGGACACTACCTCTCCCGTGCGCGTGAGACCGACGTACATACAGGAACGCCACATCGAGCCGCCCCACCCTGCCGACGAGGCTCCCACCTCCTCCGCGCAACTACAGTGATTGAGAAGCCTAGTTTTCGATCAGTATCAATCAGATTCGAACCTTTTATGACCCTTCTGCTTGGGCCCGGCGCCCGCATGTCTCTTGACGATCCGGCCCCCCACGAAAGCGAGCGACCATGAACCGCGCCGAACGGCTCGCCGCCGTGCTCGATCTGCTCGCCGATTCGGGACAAGTCGAGGTCGATGACATCATCACCAAGCTCGGAGTGTCGGCCGCGACCGCGCGCCGGGACCTCGACACCCTCGCCGAATAGCAGCCACTCACCCGCACGCGCGGCGATGCGATCGGGCAATCCGTCGCCTACGACCTGCCGGCACGCTACAAGCAGGAGCGTCACGCGCCGGAAAAACTGCAGATCGCCCGGGCGGCGAGCGCACTCGTGACCCGCGGCGACGTTGTCGGGCTCTGCGGCGGCACGACCAGCACGGCGATTGCCGGTGTGCTCAGTGCCCGCGCGGATATTGCGCAGGCCAGCCCGCACGCCAACCTCACGGTCGTGACGAACGCGATCAATATTGCCGCGCAACTCGCGATGCGACCGCAGATCAGGACCGTGGTGACCGGCGGAGTCGTGCACGCGCGCTCCTACGAGCTGGTCGGCGCCTACGCCGAATCGGTGCTCACCCAGGTGCGGCTTGATCTGGCGTTCATCGGGGTGAACGGCATCGACCCGGTCGTCGGTGCCACGGTGAACGACGAGCGGGTTCGCCCGGAAGGACGCCGCGAGGGCCGCATAGACCGGCAAGGGCGTGGACCCGGTCGCGAGCCCCAGCACAGAATCGGCCTTCGACTCGATCAGCCGGCGAATTTCTGTGGCCACCAGCTCCCCCGCGGCCTGCTTGCTCCGGGCCACGACGATCTCAGCCACGCGTACGCTCCTAAGTGCTTGCTTCTGACTCAGGAGTAGCAAATTCAATCATGATTGGTCAGGAAAGCTGCACGGCACCCAAGGCCAGTACAGCGATCAGGGTCCAGGAGAGCAGCCCGACGGCGAGTGCACGGCCGCCCGTGCGCAGAAGCGTGCCAAGATTGACGGCCGCGCCGAGGGCAAACAGCGCCATGGCCAGCAGTGCGGTTTGCAGCAGGTCGGCGGTCTCGAGCGCCTCGACGGGTAGCGGAACCAGCGTACGCACCAGCATCGCGACGATGAACCCCGCGACGAACAGCGGAACGATCGGTGGCCGCGTCGACCGGATGCTCCGGGTGGCTGGGCCGGGCACCCAAGTGTCACCGGCAGCGGGGTCGACCGAAGTGGCGGCATCCGCTTCGATCGCGCCGAGACGGCGGCGCTCGATGATGGACGCGACGGCCACGATCGGAGCGAGCATGAGCACGCGGGTGAGTTTAACGACGAGGGCGACGGCGAGGGCGGCCGAGCCGGCAATTTGTGCGGTCGCGACGACCTGGCCGACGTCGTGCACGCCGGCGCCGACCCAGTGTCCGAATTGCAGCGCACTGAGCCCAAGCGGAGGCCACAACAGCGGCAACACGGCGATCGCAAGAGTTCCGCACAGGGTGACCAGCGCGATCGGGGTGGCGGTCTCCTTGTCTTTCGCCCTGACGACGCCGCTCATGGCCCCGATTGCGGAGGCGCCGCAGATGCTGAATCCGGTGGCGATGAGCAGGGGCTGATGACCGGGCAGGCCGAACCAGCGGCCAAGTCCGAGCGTGCCGGCGAAGGTGATGAGCACAATCGCGACGGTGGTGGCGATGGTCACCCAGCCGAGCGCCATGATGTCGACGAGGCTGAGCTTAAGGCCGAGGAGCACGATTCCGAGCTGCATGAACGGCTTGGTAGCGACCGCGAGGCCGGGTGCGAGGACTCCAGCGAGCAGGGGACGTGCGGCCGGGATCTGGCCGACGATGATTCCGAGCACCACGGCCACGGTGAGCAGGGGGAAGGCGGGCGCGGCGGCGTGCACGCCCCAGGCTGCGAGGGCCGCGAGGGCCGCCACGAGTACTCCCCGAAGCCACATTCAGTCGAGTTTACGCTCGCGCCCACGGGGTGTTCTGCACGGGGCCCGGCCCCGTCCGAAGTACTACGGCCGACCGAGCCCGTGATAGGTCCACCCGGCGGCACGCCAGACGGCGGGGTCGAGCGCATTGCGGCCGTCGATCACGGTTTTCGTTTTCACGAGCGAACCCGCCCAGACCGGGTCGAGGTGTCGAAACTCGGGCCACTCGGTAACGAGCACGACAGCATCCGCTCCCCGCAGTGTGTCTTCGAGGGACTCCTCGTAGGTAAGCTGCGGATGCCGCGCCCGCGAGTTCTCGATGGCCTCCGGGTCGGTCGCCACCACCTCGGCACCCAGACCGCGCAGCTGCACGGCCACGTCGAGTGCCGGCGAGTCGCGCACGTCGTCGGAGTGCGGCTTGAAGCTCAGTCCGAGCACCGCGACCTTGGCGTTGTAGACCGTGTCGCCGAGGGACTCGGTGGTCAGGTCGACGACGCGCTGGCGGCGACGCAGGTTGATCTTGTCGATCTCCTTGAGAAAAGCCACGGACTCGCCGCGACCCAGCTCTTCGGCGCGGGCGGTGAAGGCGCGAATGTCCTTGGGCAGGCAGCCGCCGCCGAATCCGACGCCGGCACCGAGAAAACGGCGGCCGATGCGGCCGTCGTAGCCGATGGCATCCGCCAGCTGGGTGACATCGGCACCGGTGACCTCGGCGATCTCGGCCATGGCGTTGATGAAGCTGATCTTGGTCGCGAGAAACGCGTTCGCGGCGACCTTGACGAGCTCAGCCGTGGCGTAGTCGGTGATGACCAGGGGGGTGTCGGCGGCGAGCGCCGTGGCGTAGATCTCGTTGAGCAGCTCGACCGCGTGCTCGCCGGGCGCGCCCGGGGCGACGCCGTAGACCAGGCGGTCGGGGCTAATGGTGTCCTGCACGGCGAATCCCTCGCGCAGAAACTCCGGGTTCCAGGCCAGCGACGCGCCACTACCGGCGGCGATGAGCTCGGCCAGGCGGGCCGCGGTTCCCACCGGAACGGTGCTCTTGCCCACGACGAGATCGCCGTCGGCTAGATGCGGAATGAGCGACTCGATCGACGCATCGACATAACGCAGGTCGGCGCTGTAGCTGCCGGGCTTCTGCGGTGTGCCGACGGCGATGAAGTGCACCTGCGAGCCGGCGGCATCCGCTATATCGGTACTGAAACGCAGACGGCCACTGTTCATGGCCGAGGTGAGAACATCGGGAAGTCCAGGTTCAAAGAACGGGGGTTTGCCGATGGCAAGTTGCGCGATCTTGGCGGCGTCGACGTCGATTCCGACAACATCGTGCCCCAATTCGGCCATAGCTGACGCGTGTACGGCGCCCAGGTAGCCACATCCAATGACAGAAATTCTCATTTATCCCTCTCGGTCCACCCAGAGCCTAGCGGCAGTGGCAGATTGCCCCAATTCGCGGTCTCTTTCAGAGCTGATGCCCTCGCGGCCCGGCCCGCGCGTCGGTCCACGGGTTCCCGAGACCGGCTTACGCCGTCCCGCCGGCGAGCAGAATGGGCGCATCGAAGGCGCCGGCCAGACGGAACAGTTCGTGCGCGAGACCGTCGGCCTCGGCGGTCGAACTGGGAATCTGGGAGCCGAACAGTACCCAGAGACTGGTCAGCCAAAAAAAGCCGACAGTGCGGGGCGTGCGCAGGTCGCGCAATCCAGGCAGCAGGCTGGACATCATCGTGACCCCCCTTCCGCTCAGGGGCAACGCATTTCTGCGTCCACAATGTAGTCCCGCACGGTTGGTTTGCCCAGTGGCCCAGCGGCACCGGCGAGGCCGCCGCCCGTCGCAATTCTGCTGACAAGCGGATGCCCCGGCTGGCCCTACGCGGTCCGCGCCAGCAGGTACGAGTTCAGGGCGTCGGTCACCGGCTGGTCGGCCGGGAACGGCTCGCCGTCCAGGGCGACCACGGATACGGCGAGGCGCACGCTGGAGACAAGCCAGGCGGCATCCGCTTGGCGAAGTTCATCGAGCGTGACGTCGCGGTATTCGACGGAAGCACCCTGCCCGCTCAGATACTCGAACATGCTCTGCTGCGTGGTTCCGTGCAGAATCGCGCCGCTCGGGGCGGGCGTGACGTATGCACCGTTGCTGCGCAGCACGACGCTCGAGGTCGGGCCTTCCATGACGAAGCCGTCGGTGGTGAGAAAGATGGTGTCGTCGGCGCCGCGGCGGTGGGCCTCGCGAATAGCGGCCATGTTCACCGCGTAGCTGAGGGTTTTGGCGCCCATCAGCAGCCAGGGCGCCTTCTCGGCGACCCCACGCGGGTAGCCGCGGTCGAGGGTCACGACGCGCACGCCGGTCGCGCGCACGGCGCTGAAGTCCGCCGCGGCGACCGCGTGCAGCCAGGCGGTCGGTGCCGGGCCGTGCTCGACACCGCGGCTGAGCACGAACTTGAGCGCGATCTCACCGCGCTGCGGAACGCGTGCGACAGCGTAGGCGATCGCGGCGCGCCACTGCTCGGCATTCGGAACCGGGAGATCGCAGATGAGGGCGGAGTTGCGCAGCCGACTGATGTGCGGCTCAACCTCCTGCGGGTGACCGTCGACGACGGCGAGGGTCTCGAAGATTCCGTCGCCACGCTGCGTGCTCAGTTCGCCGACCCGCAGGGCCGGGGCGCTGGATTCCATCTCGTGGAACGTGTCGTCGAAGTTCTTCTGCAGTGAATCGGCGGGGACGGGGTCGATCAGCAGCGTGAAGGGCAGTCTCATGCCCCGAGCCTACTTCGCGCTCATCAGGACGCGTGCGGCGCGTCTCCGGCCGCTGCCCACTGCGGGGACGAAAATCGCCCTGTGGAAGCCAGAATTAGGACATTCTGCGACCCCTCAGCGGTGAGCGGCCGCGGCGAGACCGCTAACTCTGGAACGCGACGATCGGGGTGCTCGTGGGCTGGTCGGACCCACCGTTGGGTTCGACGGTGATCCCGACCTGATCGCCGGCGTGCATGGTGCCGTCGAGCACGCGCCAGGCGGTGCCGTCGCCGGTCGAGTCGAAGGTTCCGGCCGAGGCCGGGCCGTCACCGTTGATGTACCAGAGTTGATAGTCCTGATCGCTGGGCAGCGCGGGCAGGTCGTCAACGAGCACGGCGGAGATTCCGAGGGTGTTCGACCAGACCAGCGTCGCTTCCTGCCCCGCGGCCGTGGTCGTCGCGGCACGCTGGGAGTCATCGGCCGCGTTTATCTGGGCGAGCCCGGCGGCCTGCTGCGACTCAAATTGGTAGTTGTTGAGGGTCTGACCGAACAAGGATCCGCCGACGAACAGGGCTCCCGCCGCCGCAGCGGCCAGCAGGTACCGCGCCGGCCGCTTGAACCAGCGCGCCTCGGCACGCTCGGTCGCCGACGAAAGGTGTGGGCGGGGTGCATCAACGGGTGCGCTGCCGGAGGACGGCGGCGTAGCGGGCGAGGCCGGAGTCGTCCCGGACGGTGCCGTCCCGGACGTGACCGGGGGAACGACGGCAGTCGTCTCGGAAGCGGAGGCGGCAGCATCCGTTGTGGCGGGGCCAGCGGCGCGCGGCAGTGGCGCGAGTTGCGGGGTCGACGCGAGCATCGACATGAGGTTGGCCTTGAGCGCGCTCGAGGGCTGGACCGGTGCCACGGCGAGGCCGAGGGCCACCGCGGTGTCGTTCAACTCGGCCGACTCGATGCGGGCCCGCTCGGATTCGGCCAGGTGCGCTTCGAACGCGGCCGTGTCGTCGGCGTCGAGGGCGTGCAGGGCGTAGGCGCCGGCGAAGTCGGCCGGGTGCTGCTCGTTGCGGTCGGTCATGATGCCACGCCCAATTCGTCGCGGAGGCGGATCAGTCCGTCGCGGAGCCGGGTTTTCACGGTGCCCAACGGGATGTGGAGCATGTCGGCGACCTCGCTGTGACTGAACCCGCCGTAATACGCCAGGCTCACTGCCTGACGCTGCAGCTGAGTCAATCGAGTCATCGCCTTCTCCACCCTTTCATGTTCGATTCGTACTTCAACGGTTTCGGCCACGTGATCGTAGGCAACGGCCAGGTCACGGATTCCGATTTTGGTATCGCGGTCACGGCCGGCCTGCGACGACCGAATTCGGTCGACCGCTCGCCGGTGTGCCATGGTGAGGATCCAGGTACTCGCCCCGCCACGCGTGGGTTCGTACCGCGTGGCCGACTGCCAGATCTCCAGAAAAATCTCCTGGGTCACTTCCTCCGACTGCGCGTGGTCGATGAGCAGACGCTTGACGAGGCCAAGCACCCGCGGGGCGATCTGGTCATACAGCTCTCCGAAGGCCGATTGGTCGCCGAGCGCTACTCGAGCGAGCAGCTCCTCCTTGGTGGCAGGGGCTGCCCATGCAAGATCTCCGGCGGAATCAGCAGTCATGAGATCTAGCATGTCAGGTCTCGTCCCGTTCCATGACTAGGGTTCGGTGCGAAGTCGCTAACAGATTGGTCAATACGCGAAATAAGCTTCGAAACGGATGCCGGCGGCCGGTCTCATCGCGCCCGCCGCTGGAATGCAGAAAGCCGGGCCGCAGAGCACCTCTCGGCGCGAGGCCGCTCGAAGCGGCGAATAATGGAACCCGGGATTACTGCGGCCCGACCAGACTCCAGTGTATTCGAGCCGGGCGGCCGGCGTCGAATGTTCGCCGTCGGCGCACAGGGGATTTTCGGGTTGCGTGGGGCGGGCCTCCGGGCCCACCCTACGGAAGCGGGCCCACGATAGATCATGGGCCCACATTCCGGGCCCAGGCCCGGCAAAAACAAGGGCGGGGACTACTCCAGGGAGTCGCGGCGCCAGAGGCGCGCGCAGGCCGCGAACTCGGCGGCGGTCGTGGAGAACCGCAGTGCTCGGGTCGTCAATTCCGAGGAGCGGTGCGGCTCGGTCAGCTCGAGGTCGTCGGCGATGCTCGTGGCGCCGAGTGCGGTGACCCGGCAGTACGCCGCGCCGCGATCGAGCGCCACAGCGAAATCTCCCGTGAACACGCCGCGCAGAATCTCATCGGCGAGCACAATGATCTCGGCCGGACCCGTCGGCACCGCGGCACCCGCGACGAGCGGATCGATCGTGGCGGCAGCATCCGTTCCCCGCTGGTACAGGTACGCACAGCCCTCAGGGTCCTGCCGAATCAGCATGCGGACGAGGTAGATGCGCCAGAGTGCGCCGGGCAGACTACGGGGTGTGGCCCGCGACCACAGCTCGGCGACCGCGTCGATGCCGTTTTCGTCGGTGTAGGCGACGAGGCGCTCGACCGTCGCCGGGTCGGGGTTGCTGCGCACCCGGTTGAGCAGGGCCTGCGCGGTCTCGTGCGCGACGCGGCTGATGTTCGCCGGGTCATCGCCGCCCTGGAACGCCTCGAATTTGTTCCCGGAGAACAGGGTGGGCTTGTGAAAGTTGTCGGCCACGGCGGGTTCTCCTTCGGGTTTAGATGGCTGGTTTTTGCTGCCCTCAACGCTACCCAGAAAAGCTGAGCGCGAATCCACGGTAGATTAGAACCTACGGGCCTCTAGCTCAGTTGGTAGAGCAAAGGACTTTTAATCCTTGGGTCGTCGGTTCGAGCCCGACGGGGCCCACTATACCCGCGTAAAGACGCGGAAGTCGGGGCATGAATCGAGTTAGATGGTTCATGACCCCGAACTTACCCCGAACATTGCCGAGAGTGCCGCCGCCGCTTTCACGCTCTGAGTGTTGCGTGCCATGTAGACGTCCTGGGTCATCGACGGATGCTTATGCCCGAGGTAGTCGGCAATGTCCCGCGCCGACAGTCCCGCCGCGTCGAGGGCCGTGGCCACCGTCTTCCTGAAGCCGTGGGAAGTGAAGCCGGGGTATCCCAGCCGCTCCCGATTGTCGCGCCAATCCGACTCGGTGTTCGACGTGTCGCGCAGCTTGCCGAGCATCGACGGAAACACAAGGTCTAGATCGTTGCCGGGCTGCACCGCGTACCGGGCCCGCAACATGGCCACGACCTCAGCCGGCACGACGATCGTGCGCTCCGACGTCGCCGTCTTGCCAGCCTCCCGCAAGATCAGCCCCTGGCCCTTCACCCGCGACACGCTGGCGCCGAGCGTCACCGTGGCCGCGTCGAGGTTCACAAAGTCACGGCGCAGCGCCAACGCCTCACCGATACGGCATCCGGTCCGCGCCATGAACTCCCAGAGCTCGACCAGATCAAGCCGCTGCATTTCGGTATCACTGCGGATGGTCGCCAAGAATCGCGGCACCTGATCAAGTGGCAGTGCAGTCGCCGCCCTGGAAGCCTTGCGCTCGATCCCCGCAATGCCGACGACGGGGTTAGTGGCAATCGCGTCGTTACGCACAGCAAGAGCCAGCATCCCCGACAACACCGACCGGCAGCCCTTAGCCGAGCCGTGGCCGTGCTTGATCGACGTGTCGGTTATGAACCTCTGTAGGCGCATCGTGGTCGCCTCACCAACCGTGAGCTGACCTATCCCCCGCTTGATTATGGTGTCGGCATTGTGCCGGTAGGTCGATATCGTGCGCGGGGCCCGGCCTGTTTCTTCCTTCAGCAATAGATAGGCGTCTGCCAGATCGGCAAGCTTGGTCCGCTTCGTAATCGCAAGGTGGGAAGGTGTCTCGATTGTCGTTAGCGCCACCTTCAGCGCGTGCTTCGCCTTAGGTTCGGACTCAGCGAATCGCTCGACCTGCCGCCGCTTGCCGTCCTGGAACCGGTACAGCGTCCGCGCGCGCCACTTGCCGGGCATCGTCTCCTGCACGTTGACGACGCCGTGAGTCCCGACAGGGTTACGCGGGCGGGACACGCCCGGACCCCTTGCCGGCTCGAGCGCGTTGATCCTTCAAGCCCTGCATCGCCTCTTCTGACTCGATGAGACGTCGAACCGCAGGCCGAGCCGCGCGCGCCAAGTCATCCGTCACAAGTCCGTCAATTGGCAGGTCTATCTCATTCAGGTCCAAGTCGATATCAGCTTCGATTGGCACTAAGGCGTCGGGCAGCGGGGGCAGCGGGGCTAGGTCGTGCTCATTGAAATCGAAACGAATGGCGAGGATGCTTTCAAGACCTGACACCAACCTCTCTCGAGCCTGCCGAATCAATGTCTCGTGCCGGATGCCGACTTCCTCGATACGCGCCAACTCGACCAACAGGGCGTTTTGCCACAGAACCGCGCGCATGACGTTTCCATAGATAAACACCCCATAGACGGCACCACCTGTATTTACGTAAGTCTTCTCTTCGTCGCTGGCGCGCTGCATATCCTCGCTAAGGAACTTCGTGTCCGCAAATGGTGAAGACCCCATCATCCATTGCATGAGGTCGACATTATTGAGCGGCAGGTCGTCGAAGACCCGGCCCGTCTCAATCGAACCCTGAGCCCTGAATCCGAGCATGAGATAAAGGGGCGTTGTCGAGAGCGCCCGAGCCAGTGCATAAACCTCTCCGACGCTGAGGGATGCGCGCTTCTTGCTCCCTAAGATTCCGTTGAGCGTCGCAAGATCGACCGGCCAACCGAATGAAGCAAGCTTCACGCTGAGCTGCTTGATCGTCAGCCCTTGCGCTTCTCGCAATCGATTCACGACGTCAACAGTCTGCCCAGTGGTCGCTTTCTCCCACGCTTTCCATTCGGCCCGCGCTTGGTCTGTAGTCTGCATATTTTGATTATTGCATGCCCGCGCAATCAGCAACAGTTGACAAGTGCCGAATGTTCAGGCAAGATCGAGTCAGCCGGTAAGAAATGATTATCGCGGACAAGCAGAATACGCAGTTTCTGATGATTGGAGAATCATGACCATTACAAGCCCCACCGTCTCGAGCCGCCAGCGGCGCAACCTCGACGTCAACGACGTAGCCCAGCAGCTAGGCCTCAGCGTCGCCACGATTTACCGCTGGCGCAGCGACGGCACCGACATGCCCAAGGCCTTCAAGATCGGCGGTCGCGTGCGTTGGACACAACTCAGCGTCGATGAATTTCTGGACGCGCAGATTGCCAAGGCGGTCTAAGTGACCCGGGGCAAAGAAAAAGCCGCCGCAGCCTGGCAGGGCAACGACGGCAGAGCAATCGACACCGAACACACAAGTAAGGGATCAATCGTGAACCAGATTACCAGCGTACCGACCACCACCGACAAGGACAGGTCGGTAATCGTTACCGACCAGCACGCGATCGACGAGCGTGATGCACAGGCATGGTTCGACGCTCACCCGGACCCCGAGCGCGAACTCGTGTCCTCTGTCCTACGAGCCAACCGGGTCGCAGTCTGGGAAATAATCTTCGCCAGACTCACGCCCGCCAAAATCAACGTCGCCCACGTCGCCGGCATGGTGAACCTCTAATGGCGTTCGTCACGACCGGCACCACCGGCACCGAGAAGCAGGTCGTCCTCCTCGGCGACGAAGACGAGGTTCTCGCGCGTCTGTCCTCGGATGACGCCCGCCGATTGGCAATAAAGCTCCTCGAGAAGGCACAGCAGATCGAACAGCCCGCCGCCGTTTCCGAGTGGCCGTAACTCGTTTCTGGTCTGGGCAAGAAGGAAGGCGTGAGTATGACCGAGACGGTCAAACCGCGGGAAGGGTTCGGAATGATTCCCAACTGGGTCGTGCGTGAAACCGAGATCAGCGCCTATGCACTTCTGGTCTACGTCGCCCTGGTCGGTCGCACGGACAAGACAAACGTGTGCTGGCCCTCACAGAAGACCCTGGCGATAGAAGCCCGTTGTTCGGTCCCGCAGGTCAAGCGAGCACTGAAGGAACTACAGACCGTCGGCATCGTCACGTGGACAGCACAGTGGAGCGGCAAGCAGCAGTTGAGCAACCGTTACACCGTGCACTCAGCCCGTAACCCTGCAATCTGCAAAGGGGGGGATCTCACAGAGCTAGGGGGGGGATCTGACAGAGCTACCCCGGGGGTCTGTGAGAGCTACAAAGAAGACCCATGTGAAGAAGACCCAGATAAAGAAGATGAAGTGCTAAAGGTCACCGCAAGCGATGACCGCGCGCTTTCCTTCATTCATCGTGATGACAAGTTCGCCACGCCCGATCAGGTCGCCTATATGGAGGACTGTTACAAGTTGGTCCACCTCGAGAGCCCCGACGAGGACGAGATCAGCCAATGGCAGAAATCAAGCAGCCTGGCTATTCACGAAGGCATCCGGTCGTACTGGTCCGAGATTGAACACGGCGACGACGACCACCTCAATGACGTCATCGACACGGGCGTCTATCTCACCCTGTCCGCTAAGGGCCGCAGCTACATCAACAACCGCCTAAACCTCGAAAGTAGCCCCTATGTCCGACCTGCCAAGAGCGCATAACGAAAGGACAACATCGTGACCACTCGAACCCCTGAAGAAGAAGCGAACTACTGGAAGACTCACGCCCGCCGGCATGAGGACCGTGCCAAGGCCAACCGCGCGGCACTGGTCCAAGCCCGCGACGTGCTCGAGGTAGTGCTCAACTCCCTCGACGACGCGCTCGAACCTGTCGAGCATGAGCGCGATACCAAGATGATCGTGTATCGCGCATGACGTTGACCCTCTGCGTCGTATGCGGTGAACCTGGTGAGTATCGGTGCCGGCTGCATCGTCGACAGCAACCAGACAAGCTCACCGCCACGCAGCGCGGCTACACGTCATCGTGGGCACGACTCAGCGCTCGAGCTCGCAGGCTTCAGCCCTGGTGCTCGACGTGTGGCACCAAGGAAGACCTGACAGGCGATCATCTCAGGTGGCCCGCTAAGGCGTTGGCAGACGTCGACGTGCTATGCCGTGCCTGTAATGCTGCAAAGGGCGCACCGGACGGCACAGGACCAGCGGCGGGTACCCTAAACGGAACCCGTAAGGACCCCCGGGTGATGGCAAATATTCTCACTGTACCCGAGGGGGTATCTTGAGGCCCCCGGGTGCAGCGCGTGAAGGTGGGTTATTCGACCTCAACGCCGATGTGAAGTGCGATGGCACGGACGGCAGTGTGCAGGCTCAAGAGCGCGTCCTTCGTTTCGTGGGTGACTGTGCTGTCCTGTCTTGCCTTCGTGATGAGCACCTTTGCATTACGGAGCTGGGCCTGGATAACTGCGGTCTGATCGTTTGTAGTCATACGCCCAACGTAGGGGTAAACGCGTGAGGCCCGGGGCCAAGTCGGCCATTACCGCTGATCCGTTGACCTGGGATGCCTTTCCGGCGCGTGGTGTGGACCGTATCGACGCGTTCGCCAAGGCGTTTCTGAAGGTGCCGAAGGGTGAAGGTTCGGGCACGCCTTTCGTGCTCAGGCCGTGGCAGCTCGAGACGGTGGCTGCGCTCTATCCGATGGAAGAACCGCGACCACGACAGGCGCTTCTGTCGCTCCCTCGAGGCAACGGCAAGACCGGGCTGGCCGCGTTGCTGGCACTCTATGGTCTGTTTGCTGACGAGATCGACGCCCCGCAGGTTCTGGTGGTCGCGTCGAGCGAGCAGACGGCACAGCATGTCTACAAGGCAGCGCGCCGGATGATCGAGTTGAACCCTGAGCTTCAGGATCGGGCGCACGTCTATAAGGACCGGATCGTGACTCCGTTGAACGGGGGCGAGTTCTACGCCTTACCGGCTACGGTAGCCGCGCTTCAGGGATGGGACCCGACGCTGATGATCGTCGACGAGCTGCACGTGGTCGACCGCGACGTCTGGGAGGCGGTCACGTCGGCATCTGGCAAGCGTGCCGAGTCGTTGACGCTGGCGATTAGCACGCCGTCGGACTCGCAAGAGTCGGTCATGTGGGACCTGGTGAAGTACGGGCGCAAACAGGCCGACCCCGCGTTTGTGTTTCGGGAGTGGGCCGCGCCGGAAGGGTGCGCGGTCGACGATGAGGCAGCATGGCAGATTGCCAACCCTGCCCTGGGTGACTTCCTCTCGATCGACGCGCTCCGAGCCACACAGGCCACTACCCGGGAGGCCGCTTTCCGTCGGTATCGGCTGGGGCAGTGGGCAGGATCACAGGATTCCTGGCTTCCGTTCGGCATGTGGGACACCCGCAAGGATGACCGGACCTTGCAGCCGGGGGAACGAATCGTTCTAGGTTTCGACGGCTCTGCCTCTGGCGACTCGACCGCGCTGATCGCCTGCACGATGGATGGATTCATAAGCCCAATCAACGTGTGGAATAAGCCCGAGTCTTTGGGCTGGCGTGTGCCGCGCGCCGAGGTTACGCAGGCCGTCACCGACGCGTTCAACACGTTCGACGTCGTGGAGCTGGCCTGTGACCCCTGGGGCTGGCGCTCCGAGATTGAGGCGTGGAGTAAAACCCACGGTGAACGTCGCGTCGTCGAGTACAACACCGGATTCCGTAACCGGATGGGACCGGCAACAGATCGACTTTACGCCGCCGTCATGGATCACACGATGACTCACGACGGCAACAAAACTCTGTCCCTGCACGTCTCGCAGACGGTGGCCGTGCAAACAGCTATCGGCGCGATCGTGTCGAAGGACAAGCGCAATTCACCCCGCAAGATTGACGCCGCAGTCGCTGCAATCGTCGCGTGGGACCGTGCCGCCTGGCACAACAACACCAAGAAAAGAAGGGTGGTTTCGTTTTGAGCGAACTACTGGAAACACTGACCGCAAAGCTCGACGAGTCCCAGAGCGGACTGGCCAAGCTCGATAGCTATTACGCCGGCACACAGCCTGCCGCGTTCCTGTCCCCGAAGTCTGCCGAGGCGCTGGGAAACAAGCTCCGCGTCCTGTCGGTCAACTTCCCGAAGCTCGCCGTTCGGTCTATCGCTGAACGCCTTCAGGTGACCGGCTTCAGGGCAATCGGTGACGACAACGCCGACGCCGACCTGTGGCGCATCTGGCAGGCCAACGACCTCGAGGCACAGTCACACCTGGCGCACCTCGACGCGCTGGTCTACGGCCGGTCGTTCGTGTTCGTCTGGGCAGGGCCGAACGGGCCCCGCGTCACTGTCGAGTCGGCCAAACAGGTAACGGCGATCTTCGACCCGGCATCCGGGCAGGTTACCGCCGTACTGAAGAAGTGGCTGGCCGGCACCACGCACCACGCCGTCGTGCTCGAGGCCGACAAGATCACGAAGTACGCCGGCAA
The DNA here is from genome assembly GCF_004403125.1 of Cryobacterium sp. TMS1-13-1. NCBI lineage: Bacteria > Bacillati > Actinomycetota > Actinomycetes > Micrococcales > Microbacteriaceae > Cryobacterium > Cryobacterium sp. TMS1-13-1. Next base: position 90,319 of record NZ_SOGX01000009.1, read on the forward strand.
AGAAAACGCCTTGCAGGTCGTCGAAGTCATCCCGAACCCGCTGGGTGAAGTCCCCGTCGTGCCACTGGTCAACTCTGGCCGGCTGCTCGACTTCGAGGGAGTCTCCGAAATGGCCGATATTCTCGACCTCACCGACGGGCTCAACAAGATCATGTCCGACGCGCTGGTTAGCTCCGAATACTTCGCCCGCCCGCGTCGGTGGGTCACCGGCATGGAGATCGTGGAAGACGCCGACGGCAACGCCGTGAACCCGTTCAGCTCCGAAGCAAGCCGAGTCTGGCAGTCCGAAAACTCCGAAACCAAGTTCGGGCAGTTCGACGGCGCCCGGCTCGACGGTTACGGGGATATCGTGGCGATCCTCACGCAGCAAATCGGCGCTATCTCAGGTCTGCCGCCGCACTACCTGGGACTGAACGGTGACCAGCCGCCGAGCGCCGACGCGATCAGTAGCGCTGAGGCGTCTCTCGTGGCCGCGATCTTTGGCAAACACCGCGCGCTGGGTCGCCGCTGGGCCAAGGTGGCCGACCTGGTAATGAAGGTTCGGGACGGGCAGAACAGCCGCGACTTCGAAACGCTGTGGAAGGCACCCGATACCCGCACGCCGGCACAGGTAGCCGACGCCGCCGCCAAGCTCGCCGGAATCGGTGTTCCCCTGGTCGCCGTGCTGGCCGACCCGATGGGTTACAGCCCGTCTCAGATCACGACGATCATGCAGGGCAAGCGCGCCGAAGCCCTCACCGCGTCGGGCGCTGACCTGTCCGCGTTCCTGGTGGCAGATTGAGTTACCAGTCGAGCCTGTCGAAGCTCCGCGAATCGACCAATGCGCAGGTACTCGAGGCGTGGCGCGTGTACGGGCTGGGCAGGATCACGAAGGCGCAGTTCGTGCAGCTCGCCGCCGCCCTGATCTTGCAGGCCAACGGGAAGGCCGTGGCGCTGGCAGACCTGTCGTTGTCTGCCGAACTCTACCGGCTCACTGGGGAAACGTTCGCGCCTCTGGGAGTACTGCCGCGCGGGTACGACCAGCCAAGGCTTCAGCGGGGCGTTGAGACGTTGCTGGTGGACTTCGAGGCTGGGGAGGATATCGACGCCCGCCTCATTCGCTTTGCCAGCAACGCCCCGCTGGGTGCCGCTACGGATGCCTACTCGACCGGAATCAGTCAGTCCACCGCCGTCGAAGGGTACGTCCGACAAATGGACTCCGACCCCTGCCAGCTCTGTCGGTGGTGGTGGCGTGAAGGCCGCGTCTGGCCGAAAGACCAGCCGATGCCGCACCACAAAGGATGTGCCTGCACGCACCGCGTCGTCGTGGTGGAAAAGATCAATTCTGTCGAACCAAGGAGACGCAAGAAGTGAACATCGAACAGCACGTCCTGGCCGGGCGTCGTGAGGCCGAAAAGCTCATGACCACACGCTGCACGGTCACCCGGGGAGGCGGTGAACCCGTCTTCAACGAGTCAACTGGCCAATACGAAACCGCCGTCGTGACGGTCTATAGCGGACCCGGCAGAATTCGGCGTCCCAGTCTCGCCGCTCGCACCGCCACACCCGCCGGGCAGACGATCACCGTGCAGGACCTGGTGTTGTCCCTGCCCGTCGTCACCAGCGCCGCCGTGAAGATCAACGACGTCGTAACCGTCACCGCCAACCCGCTCGACCCCGCCCTGATCGGCGTTGTCTTCACAATCACCGGACTGCACGACGAATCCACCGCCACCGCCCGCCGCTTCCCCATTGAAAGGACCAGCTAATGACCATCACCGACCAGACCGACATCGAGGCCGTCGACGAGCTCGACACCGATGCACAGACCACCGACACGACCGGCGACACAGCCGAAACATTCCCGCGTGAGTACGTCGTCAAGCTCCGCGACGAGAATGCCAAGTACCGGCAGCGCGCGGGACAGTCCGACGACCTCGCCAAGCGCTTGCACCTCGAGCTAGTGCGTGCCGGCGGGCGTCTGGCCGATGCCACCGACCTCCCGTTCGACGATGCCCACCTGACCGACCCCGAGGCCATGACCGCCGCCGTCGACGCGCTACTCACCGCCAAGCCGCACCTGGCCAACCGCAAGCCCACCGGCGATATCGGGCAGGGTGCGTCGGTCATCGCTGATACGTTCAGCTTGTCCGGGCTGCTCCGGTCCGGCGCGAAATAGGGGGATGCCATGACAGACCAACTGCTACGCGACATTGTCAGCGAGTTAAAGAAGCAGACGAAAGCTCTCGAACGACTCGAAAAAGGATTGAGCGACCTAGAAACTGCGGTTTATAACGCAGAATGATACCCCTAGGGGTATAATGAGGGGTGGGTCCTGGCGACCTGCCCCTTATGCGTTGCGGAACTGGCTTCCGACGTGACACTCACCCCTCACGTTAGGAAAACATCATGGCCGTATCAACCGCCAACGCCGCAGAACTCACCGCCGAACAGGTCCAGTCCATTCTGGTCCAGCCCCTCGAGCACGCATCCGTGTTTCTCGCAGCGGGCCCGCGCATCTTCGACACCGACGGCAGCCCCGTTCGCGTCCCGAAACTCGGTGGAGCAACCAGCCCCGACTGGAAGGGTGAAAACGAACTCATCACCGACGCCGACGTGAGCTTCGACGAAATCACGCTTCTGCCGTCGACGATCAAGTCGGTAAAGACCCTCACCCGCTTCAGTAACGAGCTGGCCCGGCAGTCGGTCGTCTCCCTCGAAGCCGCGATCAAAGACCGCCTGGTGCGTGACGTGGCCACCAAGCTCGACAATGCGTTCATTGCCGGCACCGGAGACGCTGGCACCACCCCGCTGGGTATCCTCAACTACGTCGGCACGCAGGAAGTCGCCTCTGTCGGCACCGTCACCCTCGACGCTCTGATCGACGCCTGGGGTAAGGCACTGGCCGGCGGGGTGAACATGGCGTCCCTGAAGTGGATGCTTCGCCCGGAGACGTTCGTGGCCCTCCGCAAGATCAAGCAGACCACCGGCTCGAATCAGTACGTGCTGACCCCCGACCCGACCGTCGACGGCGTGTTCCGTCTGTTCGGCTCGCCGGTCATCATCACCAACCGGATTCCCGTTGTCGGCACCACCACCAAGACCACACAGGCAGTGCTGGCCGACTTCTCCCAGATTGCAGTTGCCCGCGATCAGGCCCCGACGGTGAAGATCCTCGACCAGACGTTCGGAGACTACGACCAGCAGGCAATCCGCGTGACTGCCCGCTACGACGCCGCACCGCTGAACGTCGAGTCGATCGTCAAGCTGACCGGCATCACGGTCTAACCGTGGCGACCGTGACCGGCACCGACGTTGCCGAATACCTGGGCCGGGGTGACGACTTCGAGCTCGCCACCCTGGCCGGGCGTCACGTCGTCGTCGTTACCGAGATGGTCAAGGCGTACACCCGGGGCAAAGGCTTCGACGTAGCCAACGAGCCGAACACAGCGCTTGCCGCCGTTATCGTCTCCGCGACCGCCCGACTGTCGAACAACCCCGACGGCACCATCACCATATCCGTCGACGACTACCAGACGCGCAAAACCGTCTTCGAGGGCTTCAGCCTGGCAGAACACGTCATCCTGAACGCCTACCGCCGCAAGGCCACCTAGACCGGCGTCAACGACACCCCGCCTGATCCTGTAATGAGTGTGCAGGCGGGAACGATGGTAGCGAGCTCACCCTTTCGGCTAAGACCTGCCAGCGCCCACACCAGCAACACCCCCGGACTTGAATGCACCGGGGGTGTTTCTGCGTCCAGGGACCATACCTAAACCCCGAATCTATCCCGAACAATCACCGGCAATGGGTGACAAGACCTAGGGGCAACTAATCAGTGTTCGCCTAGTAATGAGCAACATCTGGCATCCCGAACTAACCCCCGGAACCCAAATAATTCTACTCCTTGGGTCGTCGGTTCGAGCCCGACGGGGCCCACAATGATCGCGCAGGTGGCGCGGCAAATGCGCACTGAATCCGCTGGATTCGGTGCGCATTTTGTGTTTCCGCCGCCCGTTTACCTGCGGTTAGTGGGCCGCTCGGTGGCTACTTCAGGAAATCCGCCGCCACGGCACACTCACGCCCGCTGTATTGCTGGCCCAGCCACGACTGCGCGACCGGCTGTCCTGAATTAGCCACCGCAACCGAGACCGACGAGGCCAGCGGATGCCTTAGGGCGGCTTTCAGAGGTCGTAGCGGTGACGGATATGACGGCGATCCGGGCTGGCCTGCCAGAATTCGACCTCGGTGGGGTGCAGCGCGTAGAGCTGCCAGTCGGGGTTGGCGCGACCGTCCGCCCCGGGACGTTCCTCCCAATCTTGAGCGGATGCCTCGGCCGACAACAGGGAAACCGCACCGACCACGCGCACCTGCCGGCCCAGATCGGCCCAGTAGAAGTTCATCGCCGCGTGCGGGTTGGCGGCGAGCTCGCGTCCCTTGCGGGAACCGCGCGTGCTCGCGAACTGCCAGGCCCCGCCGTCAACGTTCTTCAAAATGAGCATCCGCGACGACACCCGGCCATCGGGGGTCGAAGTCGCGAGACTGAAGGCGTGCGGCTGCGGCACGCCCGCGGCGAGCGCGTGATCGAGCCACTGCAGAAACAGGTCGACCGGGTCGGCCGGTGCGCTGGACGGATCGAAAGCGGGCAGCAGGTCGGGAAAGTCGGGCAGGGCGCGCAGTCTGCGCCGTAAGGAGTCGCTCACGCCGCGAGCTTACAGTGCGCGGCTCCAGCCGAGGCGCGACCAACCTGGCCACTCGATCCAGACGGCCGGACAAAGCCCGAGCTCAGGGCCGTGACCGGCACGAATTGCATGCTCAACCCCCGCCCGGCAGGATTCGAAATCTACGCCAGTGTGCGACACGAAAACGACCGTGCGCTAGGGACGAAAGTCCTGACTAGCGCACAAGAAGGCACCCAGCAGTGGGCCTGTCGGCCAGCTCACTTCGTGCCTAAATTTGGACTATCCGATAACACCGCGCCGAGCGGCGGGTCGGTCACCTCCCCGGCCGGTGCAACGACCAGCACCTCCGTCGCCGTCAGTTTCGCCGTCGGAACCGATACCGATTCGGGAGTCGGCCAGCGCGCCCTGCAGCGCGGAACGGCAGCACTGTCGGGGACGACCTACGGCGACGGCGAACAGCACCAGTGTGCTCCGCGTCGGGGCGAGCTACTCCACTACGATTTCCGCAACGAGCGGGCTGGTCGGCTACTGGAGACTCGGGGACGCCGCGGGGTCACCGCCCATTTCACCGCGCGGCGGTAGCCTCGGCTGCACCCGACGGCACCCGCAGTTCACGCTGCACGAGTAGCGCGAGCTCGCGCAACAGCACCTGGTCGACCTCGGCCAGCTTCCGCGGTCGAGGGTCGAACACGCAGAGCGCGCCGATGCGCTCCCCCGATGGCGACTCGATGGGAAACCCGGCATAAAAGCGGATGCGCGGCTCATCCACCACGACCGGGCTGCCGCTGAACCTGCCATCCGTTCGCGCGTCCTCGACAACAAGAGCACCGGTCCCCTCAATGGTGCGTGCACAGAAGAAATCGGCGCGCGGAATCTCCGTGGCGGCGAGCCCGACCCGGGCCTTGTGCCACTGACGGTCGCGATCGATAACACTGATCACCGCTGATTCGGTGCCGAAGAGCCGCTGAGCCAGGACAACCAGTTGGTCGAACCGGGCCTCTGGCGGGGTATCGAGAATGGCCAGGCCATCAACGGCCGCCTGCCGGGCGCGTTCCTGGCCGGCTGCATCCGTTTGACGCGGATCGATGGGACGCACGATGCCGACACGCGCGGAGTCGAGGCTGTCGGCCAGGGCGTCGGCCAGGAGCACGGCCCAATCGCGGTAGTCGGCGGGGGTGCGGTGCCGGTCGGTTTCGACCGTCGCTGACGGCGAGAACGGTACGAACGTGGTGCGCGGGGCCCCGGCGGCCAGCCGTGCGGTGACCGCGTTCAAGTCGGTGGCCGAGCAATCGGCGATGCGCACGAGCGGACGTCGGAAGATCTCGATGCTGTGGATGGGCGGAATCCCGAGCAGAAATATCTGGGTACTGCGTGACGTCTCGCGTTCCAGCTCCTGGAGCAGCGCGGTCAACCGGTCGCGCCATTCGGTGACGCTGGTCAGGTCGAGCGCTTCGTTGAGGCCGAGGATGACGACGACCGCGTCGAAACGGCCGAGCCGGGTGTCCGCAAGCGCCGTCAGCGCATTCTCGGCGGTCATGGTACGGCTGGCCAGGAGGTCGATGTCGACGCCGCGCCCGGTGCGTACCGAGAGTTCGCGGGCGAGCGAGCCGGGCAGGGCGAGCTGATGGCTGAGCACCCCCCAGCCGACCGCGGGACCGCAGCCCAGGATCAGCACGCGGTCGCTGTCGATACCAGGGGCGTGGGCCTGCGGGGCATCGCTCGGGCGAGGCAGGTGGCGATCCGCCCGTTCGGCGGATGCCGTCCAAATGAGCATCACCGGGCGAAGGGCCCACCGGACGAGGTCGTGCATGGGGGCCTTTCGGAACAGGACAAAAGTTCATTCTGCCCCGAATGGATAAAATCCCATCATCTTGCCCCAGATTTGCAGCCAATTGGCGGCGAAACCCCCATCAGGGTTTTCTTGGGGTGTCTTCGAGCGCGCGCGCGGCAGTGCCGGCAGCCTCGACCAAGGCTGTTACGGCATCCGCTCCCAACCGGTGTTCGATGGTTTGCCCCCACGCGGCGACGATTTCACGAATGCGTGCGAGCCGCTGCCGGCCCCGATCCGACAAATGTACGGTAATGCGTCTACGGTCGGTCGCGGTTGGCAGGCGGAACGCCGAAGCCGAATCTTCCAGTGAGTCCACCGTTCGACTCAGGCTCGCATTTGCCATGCCGGACGCCTCCGCCAGCTCACCCATGGTCGGCGAGTCGAGGCGGTCCAAGGCTTCCAGAATTCGCCACTGATCCATCGTGGTGTTCTCTTCAGACAGGGCAACGCTGAGTCCGAGTGTGAGGCGCCGTTCCAGGCCAGCGAGGGCCCAGACGAGCTCGGCCAGGGGTGCCACGATTCCTAGCGCACGCGCCCCGCTCCCCAGCTGCTCGGCCATGGCGCTCCTCCATGTTCGCGAAAAATAAGGTCAGGGATTCCCGCTACGTGATAATGGTCAGATGGCGCCCCAGGTCAGAGTAGTGCTCTCCAGTGAAGTTTTCCTGTGCGGTCCTACGCAGCAGACACTTCGGCTGGGACTGCTCGCGCCGTTGTCGGGCCTGATGGGCGTGGCCGGCCCAGCCATTATCAATTGCGCGGTTCTGGCGGCCGAAGAAGCGTGCCGTGCCTCGGGAACGACCATCGACCTCGTCCTGGTCGATGCCGGCAGAGCCCCGGAAGACGTCGCGCGCGAGGTGGATCTACTGGTGGGTGCCGGGCTCGTCGACGGGCTGGTGGGTACACACACTTCGAATATTCGTGTGGCCGTCGAGGCACGCGTGAACAATCGGGTGCCCTATGTCTTTACGCCGCCGCACGAGTTTGGGCGAGCGACGGCCGGATCGGTATTTCTCGGCAGCGACCCGGCCGAGCATCTGCGTCAGCCGATTGCGTGGCTCGCCAAACACCGGCGGGTAGAACGATGGGCCCTCATCGGCAATGATTACGTCTGGCCACGTCAGGTACACGCTGCCGCCACTCGCGTCCTGCGCGATCTGCAGCAGCGCGTCGTCATGGACCGACTCGTGCCGATGGGACACGTCGACGTTGCGGAGCTCGTGGCCGCCGCACAGCGAGCACGGGCCGATGCAATCTTGGTCTCCCTAGTCGGCCGCGATGGCATCGAATTTCATCGCGGGGTCACCGAGCTGGATGCCAGCACGGCGTTCGTTCGACTGTGTACCGCTCTGGACGAGAGCTGTCTGGTCGCGGCGGGCGGCGACAGCAGCGGGGAGCTCTACACCGCAATGCCCACATTTCTGCTGCAGGATGATGACCGGCACCGCCGATTGCTCGAGTCGTACGTCGCTCGGTTTGGACTGACCGCACCGCTGCCCGGCTCCTACGCCGAAGGATGCTACGACGGCGTGCACCTGCTGGCCGCCATGTGTGAAAGTGGCTTGCTCACCACAAACAACGCTACCCAGGTGGCCGAGCGGCTTTTTTCAGACGCCAATCGGTCGGATTTTGCCCAGGCAGGAATCGATCTCAGACGTCGGCCCATGAGCATGGCGCGGGCCAGCGGCACCGACCTAGAAGTTGTCAGAACACTGCGTCAGGTGTAGCATAAACAAAATTTCCACATGGAAATAATGACGGCTGTCGATGACGATAGGAACACGCGTGAACAGCTCCACCACCCCGGGCACCTCTGCAAGTACAACGAGTGCGGGTATTGAACAATTTGGTTACAAGCAAGAGCTGAAGAGAACGCTGACGTTCAGCGACCTGATCATCTACGGCCTCATCTTTATGGTGCCCATCGCACCATTCGCCATCTTCGGCGGCGTCTTTCACGACTCGGGCGGAATGCCGCCGATCGCGTACATCATCGCCCTGGTTGCAATGATGTTCTCGGCGAATTCCTACTCGCAGATGGCCCAGGCCTTTCCGATGGCCGGTTCGGTTTACACCTACGCGGGTCGCGGAATCAACCGCCCAACGGGCTTCATCGCCGGCTGGATGATCCTGCTCGACTACATCCTCATTCCGACCCTGTTGTACTTTGTCGCGGCAATCGCGATGAATGGCATCATCAGCCAGGTTCCCATCTGGCTGTGGCTGATTGCCTTCGTTGCACTGAACACCGTGATTAACTACCTCGGAATCCACCTGGCCGCGGTTGTCATCCGGGTCATGCTGGTGCTCGAACTCCTCGTGCTGGCGATCTTCCTGGTCGTTGGCATCGTCGCAGTCTCGCAGGGCAAGGGTCAGGGCTTCAGCTTCGACGCGTTCTACAACGCTGACACCTTCTCCCTCCCGCTGCTGTTTGGCGCAGCATCCATTGCTGTGTTGTCCTTCCTCGGTTTCGATGGAATCTCCACCCTGGCCGAGGAAAACAGCGGAAGCAGCAAGTCCCTCGGTCGGTCCATGATCGCGGCCCTGTGCCTGCTGGGTGTCCTGTTCGTCGTGCAGACCTGGGTGGCCTCGATGCTGGTTGAAGACCCCGCAGCGCTCATCGCCAATGGCGACCCGGCCGGGGTGGCCTTCTATGAAGCGGCCGCCGTCGCCGGTGGACCGTTCATGTATATCCTGACCGCTGCTTCGACGGCCATCGCCTGGGGTTTCGCCAATGCGCTCGTTGCCCAGGCGTCCACCTCTCGCCTGCTGTACGCCATGGCGCGCGATCGCCAGCTGCCGAAATTCCTCGCGAAGGTCAGCGAAAAGCACAGCGTGCCGGTCAACGCGACATTTCTGGTGGCCGGGATCTCGCTGGTGCTCGGATTATTCCTGACCCTCCTACCCGACGGCCTCGGCGTGATCGCGGCCCTGGTCAACTTCGGCGCCCTGACCGCATTCCTGCTGCTGAACGTGTCGGTGGTGTGGTGGTTCATCGTGCGGCAGAAGTCCCGGCGCTGGTTCGTGCACCTGGTCTTCCCTGTACTGGGCTTCGTGGTTCTCGCCTTTGTGCTCTACAACGCGCGAGTGTCGGCGCAGGTCGTCGGCGTGGCCTGGCTGATCATTGGAATCGTCATCGCCTTCGTGCTGTACAAGACCGGCCGGATGAAGGTCAGCACGGCCACGGAGTTTGCGATGACGGATGCGCGGTAGCTCGATGGCTGTACACAAGCTCGCTCCGCTCCCCGAACAGTATTCCTATGTGTTCGGGGGTCGGGAGCCGCTGCTGAGCGTTCGCCCCGGCGATATCGTCGAGGTGAGCACGGAAGACTGCTTCGGCGGACGGGTCACGACGCCCACAGACGTTCCCAGCCAAATCGTGCCTTTTTCCGAGCTCAATCCTGTCTCCGGTCCGATCGAGGTGATCGGGGCTGAGCCCGGCGACCTGTTGGCCGTGCACTTTGTCTCCATCGTGCCGGCACGTTCCTACGCGATTTCGAGCACCTTCCCGCTCTTTGGTGCGCTCTCCGCAACGCACGAGACGGCGATGCTGCACGAGCCGCTGCCGGAGCGGGTCTGGTTTTACGACATCGATTTGGATGCCTGGACGGCCACCTTTCGTGCCACGAACTCGGATTACACGCTGGCTCTCCCGCTCGATCCCATGCACGGCACCGTCGGCGTTGCTCCCGCCAGCGGCGAGGTGCGGTTGGTCGTGACCCCATCCACCCACGGCGGAAACATGGATACCCCGGAAGCGCGGGCCGGAACGACGCTGTATCTTCCGGTGAATGTGGCCGGCGCGATGCTGTCGCTCGGTGACGGTCACGCCCGCCAGGGTGAGGGTGAGGTCTGTGGAACCGGCCTCGAGTCAGCGATGAATTCCGTCATCGCACTCGACCTGGTCAAGGGTGGCGCTTCGGCCTGGCCGCGGCTTGAGAACGACGAGTTCATCATGAGCACCGGGTCGGCTCGGCCTCTGGAAGATGCCTTTCGGATCAGCCAGAAAGACCTCGTGAATTGGGCATCCGACCTCACCGGCCTAGACACGATGGATGCCTATCAGTTGGTCAGCCAAATGGGACTCGCACCGGCCGCAAACGTGTGCGATCCCAACTATACGATGGTGGCGAAGCTGCCCAAGTGGATCCTGAAAGACGCGCAAGCCTACGGCGGCGTTCACGGCCGCCTGCGCGCCGCAGCAGCGGAATACACCGCCGCTCGGTAGCGGGTCTCCGCCAGACCCGGGCCGCCAGTCGCTTAAAACAGCAGCGACACGGCCCGGGCGAGGGTGAAAATAACCAGGCCGGCGAGGGCGCCGACGACGGTTCCGTTGATGCGAATGAATTGCAGGTCGCGGCCGACCTGTAATTCGATCTTCGCGGCGGTCTCGGCGGCGGGCCAGCGCTCCACGGTTTCGGTGATGACCCCGGCGATCTCATGGCGATAGTTGGCCACGACATAGCTGGCCGTGTCGGCGAGCCAGCGGTCGATGCGGGAGCCGAGCGCGGCATCCGTTGTCAGTCGTCGGCCGACGTCTTCGAGCGTCGAACGGATGCCGCCCCGCAGCGGGCTGGCCGGGTCCTGGAGTGCCTCGGTGAGTGAGGCCTTGACCGCCGCCCAGGTGTCGCCGGCGAACTCGCGCAGTTTGGCGTTGTCGAGCACCTCGGCCTTGAGGGTTTCGACCCGGTTGATCATGGCCGGCTCGTACTGCAGGTCGTGCATGACCTCGCTGAGGTAGTCGTCGAGGGCTTTTCGCACCGGATGCTGCCGGTCCTGTCGGGCGGACGCGACGAAGGCGAGCACCTCGCGGTAGGCCTTGTCGTCGACGAGTTTGTCGACGAATCCGGGCAGCCAGGTGGGCAGCCGCTGCGACACCACGCGGCCAAACGCCTGGGGGTGGGCGCGCAGCCAGCCGTCAGCGCGGTCGAGGAGCAGGTCGACGGCCGCGTGCTGCTGCCCACTGGTGATGACGCGTTCCCCCACCCGTCCGAGACTCGGGCCCCACTCGGGCTTGATCAAATGTTCGCGGGCGACGGACTCGATGAGGTTCTTGACGGCGTCGTCGCCGAGCAGGTTGAGCAGCCCCTGGCCGGCGACAGCGAGTTCGTCGGTGAGCTTTTCGGCGTTTTTCTCGTCACTGAGCCACGCGCCGAGGCGGCGGGAAGGGTGCACGGATTCGAGCTTGCCGCGGATAACCGCCTCGGAGAGAAAGTTGGTCTCGACGAACTCGCCAAGGCTCGCACCGATCTCGTCCTTGCGGTTGGCGATGATGTTGGTGTGTGGGATGCGTAGGCCGAGCGGGTAGCGAAACAGGGCGGTGACGGCGAACCAGTCGGCGATGGCGCCGACCATGCCGCCCTCGGCCGCGGCGCGCACGTATTCGAGCCAGGGGTAGCGTTCCTGCAGGGCGAACGAGACCGTGAAGATGAGCGCCATGAGCACGAGCAGCCCGCCGGCGAGCCGCTTCATGCTGGTGAGCGCAGTGCGGCGGGCGGTGTCCTGCGGGGATTCAACGGGTGGTGCCGTTTCGATCTGGGCCATGGGTCAAGCCTGCCCGATTGTGCGGTGCGGTGTGCGCACATTTGGATGCGGCGTGCCACGGAATCTTCGGGGCGAACCCGGGTCGTGGGTTCTGGCGTGGTTGGCCGCGGCATCCGCTCGCCGAAGCGTGAGTTTCGTGCAGCGAACTGTGAGTCTTGACCCGATTTGACCAATCCAACGACTCGAAACTCACGGCCCGGTGAGGCCGCGCACAGCGGATGCGTGAGCACAACTTTAGGGATACCCTAAGGGGGTATCGATCGATTCAGTACCGAGGAAACTATGACGCACCCCAACGAGCACCACGGCACAATCACAAGTCCCGAGCACTCCGCGATGGACCATTCCGCCATGGACCACGGCGCCATGAACCACGCCGGGCACGGTGACCACGTCGGGCAGTTTCGGCGCTTGTTCTGGACCATGCTCGTGCTCGCTGTGCCCGTGGTCGGATTCAGCCACATGTTTTCGATGTTCGCCGGCTACGCGCTGCCGAACGTGGTGGGCGTCAGCTGGATCTCCCCCGTACTCGGCACCGTCATGTACGTCTGGGGCGGCCGGCCGTTTCTGACCGGGGCGGTATCCGAGCTGAAAACTCGCAAGCCCGGCATGATGCTGCTGATCGCCCTCGCGATCACGGTCGCGTTCCTCGCGTCCTGGGGCGCGAGCCTCGGCCTCATCGATTCCGAGCTCGACTTCTGGTGGGAACTCGCCCTGCTGATCGTGATCATGCTGCTCGGGCACTGGATCGAGATGCGGTCGCTCGCGCAGACAACCACTGCCCTGGAATCGCTCGCCGCGCTGCTGCCGGATGAGGCAGAGCGAGTTGAGGGCGACGCCATTGTGGTGGTCTCGCCGAGCGATCTGGTGCTCGGCGACCTCGTCGTGGTGCGGCCCGGCGGGCGCGTGCCGGCCGACGGCGAGATCACCGAGGGCACGGCCGACGTCGACGAGTCCATGATCACCGGCGAATCACGCCCGGTGCAACGCACTGTCGGCAACCAGGTCGTGGCGGGCACGGTCGCGACCGATTCCGCCCTGCGGGTGCGCGTGACCGCGGTCGGCGATGACACCGCGCTGGCCGGAATCCAGCGACTCGTCTCCGAAGCGCAGGGCTCGTCGTCGCGGGCGCAGCGCATCGCCGATCGGGCAGCCGGCTGGCTGTTCTGGTTCGCGCTCGGCGCCGGAGTGATCACCGCGATCGTGTGGACCGCGCTCGGCCAGCCGCAGGATGCCGTGGTGCGCACCATCACCGTGCTCGTGATCGCCTGCCCGCACGCGCTCGGGCTGGCGATTCCGCTCGTGGTGTCGATCGCCACCGAACGCGCCGCGAAGGGCGGCGTGCTGATCAAGGACCGTCTCGCCCTCGAGAGCATGCGCCAGGTCACTTCGGTGCTGTTCGACAAAACCGGCACGCTCACCAAGGGCGAGCCCACGGTCAGCCACCTCGCCGTCCGTCAAGCGGATGCCGCGGCTTCGGTTCCGATCACCGCGGAGGAGGTGCTCGCCTGGGCGGCCGCGGTTGAAGGTGACAGTGAGCATCCGCTTGCCCGCGCCATTGTCTCGGCGGCGCGGGGCCGCGGGCTGACCGTGCCGCGTGCGAGCGAGTTTCAGACTGCCGCGGCGGTCGGCGTGACCGGCCTGGTCGACGGGCGTCGGATCGGTGTCGGCGGGCCGAATATGCTCGATGAGCACGGGGCGGCGCGGCTGGCCGAGACCGACGCGTGGCAGAGTCAGGGTGCGATCATTTTGCACGTGCTGCGGGACGGTGAAGTCATCGGTGCGATCGGTCTCGCCGACGAGATTCGCGAAGAATCACGGCAAGCCGTTGACGCCCTGCACCGGCAGGGCATCGAGGTCGTCATGATCACTGGCGATGCCGAGGCGGTGGCCCAGTCGGTGGCCGCTGAGCTCGGAATCGACCGGGTGTTCGCGGGCGTGCACCCGGAGGACAAGGCGCGCAAGGTCGCCGAGTTGCAGCACGAGGGCCGCCGCGTGGCGATGGTCGGCGACGGCGTCAACGACGCTCCAGCGCTCGCCCAGGCCGATGTCGGTATCGCGATCGGTGCCGGCACCGACGTGGCAATCGCGTCGGCCGGCGTCATTCTGGCGAGCGACGACCCGCGCTCGGTGCTCTCGGTGATCGAGCTGTCGCGGGCGAGCTACCGCAAGATGAAGCAGAACCTGTGGTGGGCGGCGGGCTACAACCTGCTCTCGGTTCCGCTCGCCGCCGGAGTGCTCGCGCCAATCGGGTTCGTGCTGCCGATGGAGATCGGCGCGCTGCTCATGTCGGTGTCCACCGTGGTCGTCGCGCTCAACGCGCAGCTGCTGCGTCGCCTCGACCTACGGCCGGAGTCGAGCGTGCGCGAGCGCTAGCCGGCGCGCTTCAAACTCATCCGGTGACCAGCCTCGATGCGCTGGCCCCAAAAGGTTCCGGCAATGATGAGGATCGCCCCGAGAGCGCCCACCAGGCCGAGCGTTTCGCTGCCGAGCGACACTCCCACGAGCACGGCCCAGATCGGTTCGGTGCCCATGAGCAGGCTGGCCCTGGCCGCCGAGGTGCGGCGAATCGCCCACATCTGGGCCAGAAACGCGAACACGCTGCAGGCCAGGCCCAGGTAGAGCACGCCGGTCCAGGCGGCTACATCAAAGGTCGAAATCGCCGCGACCAGCCCGGCAACGTCAAATGCCGTGAACACGACCGCGCCGACGAGCGCCTGCAGCAGGGTGAGGGTGATCGTGCTGTCGCTCCGGCCGCGAGTGAGGTGGCCCATCATGGTCACGTGCAGGGATCGCACGAGTGCCGCCGCCAAGATGAGCAAGTCGCCCACATTCGGCTCGGCGAATCCGTTGCCCGAGACCAGCAGGGCGACGCCGACGACCGCGAGCACCGCGGCCACAAAGAACGGACGCGGCAGCCAGCGCCGGGCCGCGACCGACTCCAGCACCGGCGTGACGATGATGGTGAGGCTGATGATCAGCCCGGCATTCGTGGCCGAAGTGAACGCGACTCCCTGGGTTTCCAGCCAGAGGATGCTCGCCTGCGTCACCCCGAGGAGCAGCCCGAGCCCGAGCGCTCGCCGCGTTGGAAGTCGTTCGCGCCGCGCGACCCAGACGATCAGCAGGGCCAGAGCCGCCACCAGAAACCGCAGGGCGAGCACGGCCGACACGCTCGCCTGCTCGGTGAGCACCTTCGCGCTCAGATAGCTGCCGCCCCAGACCGCGGCCACAAGCAGCAGCACGAGGTCGACGCGGTACCGCCCGAGAGCGTGCGGCAGGCGCGTACCGCGGGCCGGTCTGCCCCGGAGCTGCGTGCCAGTCATCCGGTGCACGCTGGTGGCGAGCAGCGGAACGGGTCAGCAGCCGCGCGCACGAAAGAACGCGCCGAGTCTGGGCTGTAGGTCAGCGTCGTGGTCATATGGCAATGCTGCTGGCAGGCATCCGTTAAGTCTAGGTGCCAATTTTTGAACGGATGCTTTAGCCTGATCTTATGGAATTGCGTCAGCTGGCCGTATTGCGGGAGCTCGGCGAGCGGGGAAGTGTCGCCGCGGTGGCCCGGGCGCTGCACGTCTCGTCGTCGGCGGTGTCGCAGAAACTCACCGCACTGCAGCGGCGAGCCGGCGTTCCACTCACCGAAAAGCGCGGTCGGGTACTCGGGTTGACCCCGGCCGGGGTGGCTTTGGCGGGCGCGGCTGCCGAGGTATCGACGGCCATGGCCCGGGCCGATGAGGCCGTCGCGCGGTTTCAGAACGACGCCGGCCTGCCCGTGACCGTGAGCGCCTTCCACAGTGCCGGCCTCGCCTGGTTCGCCCCGCTGCTGAATCGCCTGCAGGAACGGGGCGGTTCGACCGTCGTCTGCGGCGACGAGGATGTGCCGCGCGAACGCTTTGCCGGCCTGGTCGCCGACTACGACCTGGTCATTGCGCACCGGGTTCCGCACGATCCGCACTGGCCGAACACGGTCGCAATCACGCCGCTGCTGTTCGAGCCGCTGGATGTCGCCGTGCCGGTCGGGCATCCGCTCGCCGAAAGGGCGTCCGTGACGGTCGACGATATTCGCCAGGAACCCTGGGTCACCGGGCACGTCGGGTTCCCGCTCGCCGAGGCGGTGAACGTGGTCGCCGCCGCGGCCGGACAGCCGCTGCGCATCGTGCACCGCATCAACGAGTTCTTCGTGGCGACCTCGGTCGTGGCGACCGGAGCGGCGATTGCGCTGCTGCCGCGGTACACGATGGCGCCCCGCGAGGGTGACGGTGTGGTGCTGGTGCCGTTTCGCGATCTGCGCGTAGGCCGGCAGATCGATGTCCTGAGCCGCCCGGAGGCACTCGCCCGCGCCTCCGTGCGTCAAGTGCTTGCCGAGCTCGTCGTCGTGGCTGAGCGGCGTTAGGCCGACAGGTCAAACCCGGCATGACGGATGCCCCAGCGCACGACCCACTGCTCCCCCGGCTCCAGCCAGTGCAGGCCCGCACCGGAATTGAAGGCATCGGCGGGTGCCGTCATGGGTTCGATGGCGATCGCCTGGCCGCGAATCGGCTCGGCGCCGGCGGTGCTCACCGGAAAGATGCGCGGCGTGAACACCTGCACGTAGCGCATGTTCTCGTCGCCCCAGAGGGTGACCCGGCGGCCATCCGCTGCGGTGAGGGTGTGTTCGCCAGCACTTCCAACCCCGCCAAACCCATCGTCAAGATCGAGGTCGCCGACCGCGATGCCCGCGCGAAGGTCAAACCGGGTGTCGTCGACCGGGGTCTCGCCGGTCGGGTTGAGGCGGTCGTCCACGTCGAGGTGGGTCGCGGCATCCACGCGCACAACGAGTTCGCCGGTCGGGACGTCGCCGATTTTCAGATACGGATGCGCCCCTACGGCCACCGGAGCCGGCTCGGCTCCGACGTTCTGCAGCCGGTGCGTGACGTTGAGTCCGTCGGCCGTGAGGGCGTAGGTCACCTCGGTCTCGAGGTGAAACGGATAGCCCGACTGGGGAAAGATGGTGGCGCCGAGCGTCACCGAGTCGCTCTGCCGGGACAGTTCACGATAGGCGGCAAAGCGCAGCAGCCCGTGGATGGCGTTCTGCCGGGTCGGCTCGGTGAGCGCCAGTTGACGTTTGATGCCGTTCTGAGTCCACTGACCGTCACGAATGCGGTTGGGCCAGGGCACGAGGACGATTCCGGCTGCCATCGGTGGCTGCACGAACTCGTCGAAGGTCTCGACCAGGTCTATGCCGTTCACGGAATATACCCGCAGACCGGCCGCTACCTCGGTCACAACCGCTCGGGCCGTTCCGCTCGGTGTCTGCAGGGTCAGGTCATATTGGATTCCGGTGGGTGCGCGCATCCGTTCAGCCTATGGCCGCGCGCTGCGCCGCTTGGGCGAGCAAAACGCTGAGCCCGCCCTCGCGCAACGCATTCAACGTTTCTTCGTCGGCGGCGGCATCGGTGATCAGGGTGTGGAAGGCGCTCAGCGGGCCGACCCGACCGAGGTGCACCTGGCCGAGCTTGGAACGATCAGCCACGACGATCACCCGCTCCGCCGCGGCGAGCATGAGCGCCTTGACCCCCGCCTCTGGGAGGTTGATGTTGGTCACGCCACCGTCCAGATCGACGCCGTTGCAACCGATAAAGGCCAGGTCCGCGTGGATCTGGCCCAGCATCAGGCCAGCGAGGGGATCGACCAGGGAGTGCTGGAGCGGGCGCAGCGACCCGCCGGTGACGATCACGGTGAATCGGGGGATGGCCTGTTCCAGTTCGAGCGCGATGCTGAGCCCGCTGGTGATGATAACGACGTCGTGCAGGTCTTCTCGCGCAACCAGGGCGCGGGCGATGGCGTGGGTTGTCGTGCCGACGTCAAGAATCACGCTCTGCCCGCTCTGCACGAGAGCAGCCGCGATCTGGGCAATCTGCTGTTTGGGAACAACGGATGCTCCGAGCGCTTCCTCGAACGAGGGCTCACGTTCGGCCCGTTGACCCGCACCCGGGGACTGGGCCGGCACCGCTCCGCCGTGTACGCGCCGCACGCCGCCCTGAAGCTCGAGGGCATCGAGGTCGGCCCTGGCGGTCACACCGGAAATGCCAAAGGCGCTGCGCAGCTCGCTCACCCGCACAAACCCGCGTTCGTCAACGAGTTGCTGTGCTTGCTCCCGACGAACGTGTGCGGGAAGTGGATCGGGTAGCGGGCTGCGCGTCTCGTCGTTCTCGATCATTCCCCCAGTATCACTTACTTACTTTTACTTTTCAATGCGAAATATTACGGTTTCGCTTGCGCAAATTTGATATTGTGGCAGTGCCATGACGAACTCAGAGCCCCGCCTCCCCCACTTTGTCGCCGACGAGACCATTGCCCGGCAATCCAGCACCCTGGCCGACGGTCGCGACCTTATCTATTTCGACGACCCCGACACCACCTTGTCGCCCGATCGCGCCCCCGATCGGCGGGAGCCCAGCGAACGCGCGACCACCGCGACTATGCGTCAGGACCCGCTCACCGGCGAGTGGGTCTCGATCGCCGCCAACCGCCAAAACCGGGTGTTCCTGCCGCCGGCCACGCAAGACCCGCTCGCGCCGCAGTCGCCAGGTAATGCGTCGGAGATCCCGAGCAATTACGACGTAGCAGTGTTTGAGAACAAATCCCCCTCCTTTGGTCCACTATTAGCGGATGCCCCCGCCGATCTGGCCGATCTCGACCGCATCGGCATCGGTCGCACCCGCCGGTCCGTTGGCCGTTGCGAAGTGGTCTGCTTCAGCCCCGAAAATGAAGGATCCTTTGCGAGCCTGTCGGTAACCAGAGCTCGAACCGTGATCGAAGCCTGGGCCGAACGCACCCACGTACTGTCGCAGCTGCCGGGCATCGAACAGGTATTCCCGTTTGAGAATAGAGGGGAACAGATCGGCGTGACCCTGCGGCATCCGCACGGCCAGATCTACTCCTACCCCTATGTCACCCCCCGAACGCAGCGCCTGGCCGACTCGCTCGAGAGCTATGGGCCCACCCTGTTCACCGACATTCTGGCCAGCGAACAGGCCAGCGACCGGGTGATTCTTTGCGGCGAACACTGGACCGCGTTCGTGCCGTTCGCCGCGCGCTGGCCCATCGAAGTGCACATGCTGCCGCACCGCCAGGTACCCGACTTTGCCGAGACCACCCTCGCCGAACGCGACGAGCTGGCCGTGTTGTACCGTCGACTGCTGCGCGGCATCGACGCCATTTACACCACCCCGACTCCCTATATCGCCGCCTGGCATCAAGCGCCGGTTCGGGTGCATCGCGCGGACATCCGTCTGATGCTGCAGCTGACCAGCCCCAGGCGTGCCGAGGACAAGCTCAAGTTTCTGGCCGGCTCGGAGGCAGCGATGGGTGCCTGGATCGGAGACGTCACCCCAGAGGATGCCGCCACCACGATTCGTGCGGCCGTCGCGCGTGCCGCCGAGGCCGACTCCGCCGCCGTTTCAGCGGGGACACCCTCGTGACCGTCAACGCCCTGGATCGCGCCGCCCAGGCCGACTTTGCGAACCGCTTCGATCGCACCGCGACGGGATTGTGGTCGGCGCCCGGTCGAGTGAATCTGATCGGTGAGCACACCGATTACAACGACGGATTCGTGCTGCCGCTCGCCATCGACCGGCGCACCGTCGTTGCCCTGGCAACGCAAAGCGACCGGGTCATTCGCGTGGCCAGTTCCTTCGCCGCCGAGACCGTCGCGGTGTCCCTCGACGAACTCGTTCCCGAGAACCTGACCGGCTGGTCGGCCTACCCGCTCGGTGTGGCCTGGGCGCTGGGGCAATTCGGAGCCGACCTCGCAGCCCTGCCGGGGTTCGACATCTATGTCGACTCCGATGTGCCGGTCGGGGCCGGACTCTCCTCATCGGCCGCGCTCGAATGCGCCGTCGCGGTCGCCCTCAACGATGTCTGGGGACTGAACCTCGATCGGCCAACCCTGGCCCGGGTCGGGCAGCTCGCCGAGAACCGCGTCGTGGGCGCCCCAACCGGCATCATGGACCAGTCGGCGTCACTGCTCGGCCAGGTCGACGCGGCCGTGTTTCTGGACTGCCGGACCCTCGCGGCCGAGGTTATCCCGCTCGGACTCAACCCGGCCGGCCTGGAACTGCTGATCATCGACACCCGGGTCAGCCACTCGCACGCAACGGGCGGTTACGCCGCGCGCCGCGCGTCCTGCGAGGCCGGCGCCCGCATCATGGGGGTGCCCGCCCTGCGCGACCTCAGCGTCGACGATCTACCCCGAGCGCAGGCGCTGCTCGACGACGAAACCTTTCGCCGGGTGCGCCACATCGTCACCGAGAATCAGCGCGTACTCGACACCGTGCAGACCCTGCGGGTGAGCGGATGCGCCGCGATCGGCGATCTGCTCGATGCCTCGCACCGGTCGATGCGGGACGACTTCGAGATTTCAGCGCCGGAGCTCGACCTCGCCGTGGTCACCGCACGGGCGGCCGGCGCGATCGGTGCGCGCATGACCGGTGGCGGTTTCGGCGGCGCGGCCATCGCCCTGACTCCGACCGAACTCGTGCCCGCCGTACAGGCCGCGGTTCTCGCCGCCTTCGCCGCACACGGCTTCACCACCCCCGACCTGTTCGTGGTGCACGCCGCCGATGGAGCCGCCCGCGACGGCAGTGCGCTCAACTAGCGGAACGAGCGCGGCGCTGACCCGGCGCCGCGGTGCTGTCGCGCACCACCAGTTCCGGCTGGATGACCGGGATCAGCTCCGCGGGCTCGCCGCCCATCAGTCGAAGCACGCGCTCCACCGCCAGCCGGCCGACCTCGTTGAAGTCGAGCCGAACGGTCGTGAGGCCAGGTTGAAAATAGCGGGCCTCGCTCATGTCGTCGAAGCCGACGACGCTCACGTCGCCGGGCACGTCGATCCCTCGTTCGGTGAGGGCTTTGATGACTCCGAGCGCCATCGCGTCGTTGGCCACCAGGACCGCGGTGATCGTGGGATCCTCGGCAATGGCCACTCCGGCCCGGTAGCCGGAATCGGCTGTCCAATCCTCGGTGCGGAACTCGGGATTGACCGTTCGGTGGCGCCGCGCGAGTTCGGACAGCCATCCGGCGCGCCGTGCTTCCGAAGCCATCCAGCCGGGTGGCCCGCCGACGTGCCAGACCGTGTCGTGCCCCAGATCGAGCAGGTGCCGGGTCGCCAGCTGTGCTCCCAGCGCATCGTCCATCGACACCGCCGTCGAACTCGCGGGTGAACCCTGCTCGAACCGTACGATCGCCACCTCGGGATCCAGCCCCCGCAACACCGGGGCGGCGGCCGTCATCGGCGCGAGCACGATGATCCCATCGACCGCGTCGGCGACGAGCGTATCGAGCGCGGTACGGATGCCGGCCGAATCGACCCGGGGAATGGTCACCAGACTGGTCGCATAGCCGTTGCGCCGCGCCTCTTCGGCAATACCGAAGAGCACCAGGGCGGAACCGTGCACCGGAAGGGAATGGGACACCACACCCAGATTCATGGATCGGTTCGTGGCCAGGGCGCGTGCGGCCCAATTGCGGTTGTACCGCAACTGCGCAATGGCCCGTTCGACGCGGTCCCGCACCTCGGCGCCCACGTTGCTGTGCCCGTTGACGACCCGGGAGACGGTTTGTTGTGACACCCCGGCGAGTTTCGCAACGTCGATCATGCGTACGCTCGGACCGCGCGGCCGAGGCTCCCTAGCCATGCGACTCCTCCCCTCCGAGGCGACAACCCCGGTCGCCCCATGTTAGCGCACCATGAATAGCGTCAGAAGGGCTCGAAAACCAAGCCGAACAGTCCTCTGACCAATTGTCGACCAGCGAAACCAGGGTAGAAATTGTCAATTGACAGGAAGTGATAGTGCGCTAACATTTAGTAATCGTGATCGGTCATCGACGGCGAGTATCTCGCGCACGTGACCGATCGCATCCGCATGCCGCCAAGGGAGTCGATCAGTGAGCACGACCGCAGAGCAATCGCGTGCAGACGCACCAGCCGGGACCGAGTCCTACGTCATCGGCATCGATTACGGAACACTATCCGGCCGCGCGGTCGTCGTGCGCGTCTCGGACGGCGCCGAACTCGGCTCGGCCGTGCTCGACTATCCCCACGCGGTTATGGACACCACCCTCGCGGCCACAGGCGCGAAGCTGCCACCGGAGTGGGCCCTGCAGGTACCCCGGGACTACGTTGCCGTGCTGAAGAGCGCCGTTCCGGCAGCACTAGCCAGTGCGGGAATCGACCCGGCCCGGGTCATCGGCATCGGCACCGACTTCACCGCCTGCACGATGGTTCCGGTCATCACCGACGGTACCCCGCTCAACGAGCTGCCGGAGTACGCCGACCGTCCGCACGCCTACGTCAAGCTGTGGAAGCACCATTCTGCGCAGCCCCAGGCCGACCGCATCAACGATCTCGCTTTCGAGCGCGACGAAAGCTGGCTGCCCCGCTATGGTGGGCTTATCTCCAGCGAATGGGAATTCGCCAAGGGATTGCAGCTGCTCGAGGAAGATCCCGAGTTGTACGAGCGCATGGACCACTGGGTCGAGGCCGCGGACTGGATCGTCTGGCAGCTCACCGGCCGGTATGTGCGCAACGCCTGCACCGCCGGCTACAAGGGAATCCTGCAGGACGGCGAGTACCCGAGTGAGGAATTTCTCGGGGCGCTCAATCCGGCTTTTTCCCGGTTCGCCCTCGACAAGGTGAGCCACGAGATCGGCCAGCTGGGAGCATCCGCCGGCACCCTCACGGCCGAAGCCGCGGCCTGGACGGGACTACCCGAGGGTATTCACGTCAGCGTCGGCAACGTCGATGCGCACGTCACGGCACCGGCCGCGCGCGCCGTGAACCCGGGCCAGATGGTGGCCATTATGGGCACGAGCACCTGCCACGTCATGAATTCGGATCGACTCGCCGAGGTACCCGGCATGTGCGGCGTCGTTGACGGTGGTATCGTCTCCGGGTTGTACGGGTACGAAGCCGGCCAGTCCGGCGTGGGCGACATCTTCGCCTGGTATGTCAACAACCAGGTTCCCGAACGGTACTTTGCCGCGGCGGAAGCTGCGGGCCTGAGCGTGCACCAGTATCTGACCGAACTGATCAAGGACCAGCCGGTCGGCGGGCACGGCCTGATCGCCCTCGACTGGCACAGCGGCAACCGTTCGGTGCTCGTGGACCATGAGCTCTCCGGCCTCGTGCTCGGCACGACGCTAACCACCCGCCCGGAAGAGATCTACCGCGCCCTGCTCGAAGCCACGGCGTTCGGCGCCCGCACCATCGTGGAAACTTTCAACGCCAGCGGAGTGCCGGTGACCGAGTTCATCGTGGCCGGCGGACTGCTCAAGAATGCGTTCCTCATGCAGACCTACAGCGACATTCTGCGGATGCCCATCTCCACGATTGACAGCGAGCAGGGGCCTGCACTTGGCTCCGCCATCCACGCCGCCGTGGCCGCCGGCGCGTATCCGGACGTGCGCGCGGCGGGCGAGGCCATGGGCAAGCTCAGCCAGAACGTGTACACGCCCGATGCCGAGTCGGCCACGGCGTACGACCAGCTCTTCGCCGAGTATTCCCTGCTGCACGACTACTTCGGCCGCGGCGCAAACGACGTCATGCACCGACTCAAGGGCCTCAAACGCGACGCCGGCGCGGCGGCGTGACCACCTGCCTCGACGCCGCAATCACCTCATACTTCAACCGCTAGCAGCACAAGGAGCACTCAACCCATGCCTTCTCTCACCACGACCCTCGACCACGTAGAAGTCTGGTTTCTCACCGGCAGCCAGAACCTCTACGGCGAGGAGACGCTGCGGCAGGTCGCCGACCAGTCCAGAGCCATCGCCGACGCGCTCGGCGCGAGCAGCGATATCCCGGTGAAAATCGTGTGGAAACCGGTGCTCAAGGACTCCGAATCGATCCGCCGGGCGGCACTCGACGCGAACTCCGACGACGCGGTGATCGGCCTGATCGCCTGGATGCACACCTTCTCGCCCGCGAAGATGTGGATCTCCGGGCTCGACGCTCTGACCAAACCGCTGCTGCACCTGCACACTCAGGCTAACGTGGAGCTGCCCTGGAGCGAGATCGACTTCGACTTCATGAACCTCAACCAGGCCGCCCACGGCGACCGTGAGTTCGGCTACATCCAGACCCGGCTCGGGGTATCCCGCAAGACCATCGTCGGCCACGTCTCCAACCCGGCCGTGACTGGCACCATCGGCACCTGGACCCGCGCTGCCGCTGGCTGGGCGGCCAGCCGCAGCATGAAACTCGCCCGGTTCGGCGACAACATGCGCTTCGTCGCCGTCACCGAGGGCGACAAGACCGAGGCCGAATTGCGCTTCGGGGTGCAGGTGAACACCTGGCCGGTCAATGAACTCGCCGAGGCAGTGCACGCGGCAACGGATGCTGAGATCACCGCCCTGATCGCCGAGTATGAAGAGCGCTATGACGTCGTTCCCGAATTGCGCACCGGCGGCGAACGCCACGAGTCGCTCCGCTACGGCGCCGCGATCGAGATCGGGCTCAAGTCCTTTCTCGAGGCCGGCGGCTTCAGCGCCTTCACCACGAGCTTCGAAGACCTCGGCGCGCTCCGCCAGCTGCCCGGCCTCGCCGTGCAACGACTGATGGAGCAGGGCTACGGCTTCGCCGGGGAGGGCGACTGGAAGACGGCCATCCTCGTGCGCGTGGCCAACGTAATGGGCGCCGGTCTTCCCGGCGGCGCGAGCCTCATGGAGGATTACACGTACGACCTCACCCCCGGGGCCGAACTCATCCTCGGCGCCCACATGCTCGAGGTCAACCCGGCGCTGGCGACCGAGAAGCCGACCCTCGAGATCCACCCGCTCGGCATCGGTGGCCGCGAGGATCCCGTGCGCCTCGTCTTCAACGCTGCCCCCGGCCCCGCGGTCGTGGTCGCGATGAGCGACATGCGCGACCGGTTCCGTCTCATCGCGAACGTCGTCGAGGTGGTCGAGCCCACCGAGGCACTCCCGAAACTCCCGGTCGGCCGCGCCGTCTGGCGTCCGGAGCCCGACTTCGCCACCTCAGCCGCAGCCTGGCTAACCGCCGGCGCCGCCCACCACACCGTCATGTCGACGGCCGTCGGCATCGACGCCTTCCAGGACTTCGCCGAGATCGCGCGCACGGAGCTCCTCGTGATCGACAAGTCCACCACCCTGCGCGACTTCACCCGCGAGGTGCGCTGGAACCAGGCCTACTATCGGCTGGCGCAGGGCATCTGATCCCACGGGCCGAGTTCGGTCTCGAACTCGGCCCGCCAGCGGCCCTCCCGATCGGCCTCCCCGATTCCGGGGCGGGCCGCCTGCGCCTTGCGACGAGCGCGGGCCGCTGCCGGTCGCCGGCTCACCGCACGGGCTCGCTGGCCCGTGCTGGCCCGCTGCCCGCTGCCTCGGTGCCTCGGTGCCTCGCTGCCTCGCTGCCTCGCTGCCTCGGGCTAGGCTGGCGCGTATGACTGCTGACAGCGCCGCCCGAATCATCGTCCTGCCCAACACGCCGGCGCCGAGCATCGCCGAGAGCGCGTTCGTCGCTCCGGGCGCGGTGATCGTGGGCAACGTCACCCTCGCCGACCGGGCCAGCGTGTGGTACAACTCCGTGCTGCGCGCCGAGCTCGAGCCGATCACGATCGGGGCCGGCTCGAACCTGCAGGACAACGTCTCCTGCCACGTCGACACCGACTTTCCGCTCACCCTCGGCACCGGCGTCTCGGTCGGGCACGGCGCCGTGCTGCACGGCTGCACGATCGAAGACAACGTGCTGGTCGGTATGGCCGCGACCATTCTGAACGGCGCCGTCATCGGCACCGGATCCCTCGTCGCTGCCGGAGCCGTCGTGCTCGGCGGAACCGTGGTGCCGCCTGGGTCCCTCGTGGCCGGCGTTCCCGCCAAGGTTCGACGCCCGCTGACCGACGACGAGATCGACAGCATCCGTCACAATGCGCAGAACTATTTGGAACACACCGAGCTGCACCGCACCGCCCTCGCCTAGCCGCAGCGCCGAGCGCCGCCATCATTTGCAAGATCTCCGCAGGTACGTCCAGCCGCTCAGGCAGCAAGCCCGGCAGTTACGCGAGCAGCGACTGTTCGGCGGCCTTGACCACGTTCGAGACCAGCATCGCGCGGGTCATCGGGCCGACGCCACGCGGATTCGGCGACAGGTGCCCGGCGACAGCGGCAACATCGGGATGCACGTCACCGGTCAGGCGGCCTTTGCCGGTGACTTCGTTGTGCACGCGGGTGATTCCCACGTCCAGGACGGCGGCGCCCGGCTTGACCCAGTCGGCCTGGATCAGGTGCGGCACTCCGACTGCGGCCACGACGATATCAGCACGGCGCACCTCACCGGCGAGGTCGACGGTACGCGAGTGCGTCAGGGTGACGGTCGCGTCGAGGCCCTTGCGGGTGAACAGCAGGCCAAGCGGGCGACCGACGGTGAGGCCGCGACCGACCACAACGACCTTCTTGCCCACGATCGGCACGTCGTAGCGGCGCAGCAGCTCGACGATTCCGGCCGGGGTGCACGGCAGCGGGGAGCGCAGTTCGCCCTCGATCCCGAGCACCAAACGCCCGAGGTTGGTCGGGTGCAGGCCGTCGGCATCCTTCGACGGATCGATCAGTTCGAGCATCGCGTTCTCGTTGTGGCCGACCGGAAGCGGCAGCTGAATGATGTAGCCGGTCACCTCGCGGCTGTTGTTAAGATCCTTGATGGCGGCACGCACGTCGGCACTGGTCGCCGAGCCGGGCAGGTCGATGCGAATCGATTCGATGCCAACCTCGGCGCAGTCGCTGTGCTTGCCGGCGACGTAGGTCTCCGAGCCGGGATCATTGCCGACCAGCAGGGTGGCCAGTCCGGGCACGATACCGTGCGCGCGCAGGGCCACGATGCGATCGCGAAGCTCAGCTTTGATATCAGACGCGGTCTTGACGCCGTCGAGTGTGATTGCCGTCATTTGCGGTTCCCTACTGTTGTGGTTCAGGTCGGTACTGTCGTCCAGGTCACTCGGTCGGAGCCCGGGCCCCGTCCGCGGGCCCAGGTTATAACCTGGGCCCAGGGACGGGGCCAAGGCCCCAGACAAAGGTGCGGCGGGGGTACATCGCGCGAGTCACTCGCAGGCAGGCACGAGAAGACGGATGCTGCCGGCCAGGCCGGCCGGCAGCATCCGTTCTCGAAGGAGCT
This sequence comes from Cryobacterium sp. TMS1-13-1, assembly GCF_004403125.1. Classification (NCBI taxonomy): domain Bacteria; kingdom Bacillati; phylum Actinomycetota; class Actinomycetes; order Micrococcales; family Microbacteriaceae; genus Cryobacterium; species Cryobacterium sp. TMS1-13-1. The sequence goes on from NZ_SOGX01000009.1 coordinate 117,512, forward strand.
ACTGCTCCAGCCCGGAGTACAGCGGGAACGCCTGCGTGAGCGCTCCGACGCGGGTGCGGAGCGCGGCGATGTCGGCGCCGGGCTTGAGTGCCGCGGCAATGACGTCGGCAACCTCGGTGAACTCGGCGTCGCCGAATCCGCGGGTGGCCAGGGCCGGCGTGCCGATGCGCAGGCCCGACGTGACCATCGGCGGGCGCGGGTCGAACGGAACGGAGTTGCGGTTCACCGTGATGCCCACCTCGTGCAGGGCATCCTCGGCCTGCTGGCCGTTGATCTCGGAGTGGCGTAGGTCGGCGAGCACGAGGTGCACGTCGGTTCCGCCGGTGAGCACGTCGATGCCGTGCTCGCGCGAGTCGTCAGCGGTCAGACGGTCGGCGAGGATTCGGGCACCGCGCAGGGTGCGCTCCTGACGTTCCTTGAACTCTGCCGTTGCGGCGAGCTTGAACGCGGTCGCCTTGGCGGCGATCACGTGCATCAGCGGGCCGCCCTGCTGGCCGGGGAACACGTTGGAATTGAGCTTCTTGGCCAGGGTCATGTCCCGGGAGAGGATGAAGCCCGAACGCGGGCCGGCGAGGGTCTTGTGCACGGTGCTCGACACGACGTCGGCGTAGGGCACGGGCGAGGGGTGCAGGCCGGCGGCGACGAGTCCGGCGAAATGGGCCATGTCCACCCAGAGCAGCGCGCCGACCTCGTCGGCGATGGCGCGGAAGGCTTCGAAGTCGAGGTGACGCGGGTAGGCCGACCAGCCGGCGATAATGACCTTCGGCTTGCTCTCGAGGGCCTTGTCGCGCACGACATTCATGTCGACGCGGAAGGTCTCCGGGTCGACTCCATAGGCGACCGGGTTGTACAGCTTGCCGGAGAAGTTGAGCTTCATACCGTGGGTGAGGTGGCCGCCGTGGGCCAGCTCGAGGCCGAGGATGGTGTCGCCGGGGGTGGCGATGGCGGAGAGGACTGCGGCGTTCGCTGTGGCGCCGGAGTGCGGCTGCACGTTCGCGTAGGCGGCTCCGAACAGGCTCTTGGCCCGGTCGATGGCGAGCTGCTCGGCGACGTCGACGTACTCGCAGCCGCCGTAGTAGCGGCGTCCCGGGTAGCCCTCGGCGTACTTGTTGGTGAGCACGGAGCCCTGCGACTGCAGCACGGCGCGCGGAACGAAGTTCTCGCTCGCGATCATTTCGAGGTAGTCGCGCTGGCGGCCGAGCTCCTGCTCGAGCACGGCGGCGATCTCGGGGTCAACGACCGAGAGCGGTTCGTTGAAGGTCGACTTCAAGACGGTGGCGGAATCAGGCACGGAGTTCTCCTTATATATGGATGTTGCGGCCCAGGCGTGCGGCCACTAACCGTGTCAGTCGCTCCCCGATGGTGACCCATCTTCGTGCTACGCCAGTTGCGACTCGACTAGCATATCAGCGGATGCCGCCGCGCGCGTCTTTTCGTGGCGCTGGTCGGCGCGGCTCCGGTCGCGCGGCACTCGGCAGCCTCGCCGGCACCGCTAGCTCGGGCTGCCACGATCGCTAATGAGTGCCGCGAGCCACGCTGGGGCGAGCGGGCCGGGTCAGCGGGCAGCGCGGCGATCGCGCAGCTCGTCAACGATGAGCAGGTCGGGCCGCAGGTGCTCGGTCTCGTAGGCGGCCCGACCCACGAGGTGCGCGGCCATCGGCGCGGTCAGCGCCTGAAACACCACGATGGCGACCACGAGGGTGACGGTGCCGACCGAGAAATTGTTGATCGCGACATCCGCTGTCACGGCCATGAGCCCGAAGATCTGCGGCTTGGTCGCGGCGTGCAGGCGCGACAGAACGTCGGGAAAGCGAATCAGCCCGATTCCGGCGGCGAGGCACATCGCGGCGCCGGCGAGCACCAGAATGGCCGTCAGCACGTCGTGCAACAGGGCGCTCATGCGCTGTCCCTGGCCGGCAGAAAGCGGGCGACGCTGAGCGATCCGAGCACCGCGAACAGCGCCAGCACGAGCAGCACCGGCAGGGTGTCGGTGTGCCGGTTGAGCGCCATCTCCGCGGCCAGGGCGCAAATGATCGTCGCGACCAGCACATCGGAGGCGATGACCCGGTCCAGCACGCTCGGGCCGACGACGATGCGGTATACGGCCAGTAGCGCGCCGACCGCGAACATGATCGACGCGACGACGGCCACAATCTGCAACATCATGAGGTTCCCTTCAGGCGAGATGCGCGCCGATCTGCGGGCCGCACCCCGCGCATCCGTTCAACGTCTTCGCTTGAGCCGAACCCGCGCACGATGCGTCGCTCGGTGTCCAGCACCCGGCGGCGAAAACTCTCGATATCGCGAGCGCTCTGCATATTGAGCACGTGCAGGTAGAGGATCGACGATTCCCGGTCGATGTCGACCACGATCGAGCCGGGAACGATCGACGTGGCCACGGCGGTCCAGGTGAGAATGAGGTCGCTGCGGGTGCGCAGTCGAATCTCCAGAATGGCGTTCGACGTGACCAGCCGCGGCTTCACGGCCAGCCAGGACACGTCGATCGAGGCGCGCACAATGTCCAGGATCAGTCGCACGAAGAATACGACGGTGTGCAGCGGATGCAGCCGCCCACTCAGCTGCACCGGCACCAGATAAAACGCCACGGTAACGACGATGCCGACGACGAGCGCGACGAGCAGATTGAGCCAGGAGAATTCGCCCCAGAGCAGCATCCACAGCACGATCAGGGCGATCAGCGGCGGAATCTGGTTGCCGACGGCGCCCCGCCGTTCGCGCGGCGTGGTCATCGGGAACCCCCCTCGAAGTTGGTGCCCACGTTGCTGTCTTCGATTGAACCGGTACCGTTCGGGAACACGGCATCAATGTAGGTCGACGGCGAGCTGATATTGGCAGCAGCTCGGGTGGCGAGGGCGAAGATCGGCCCGGCGAACACCGTCAGCCCCAGGGTCAGCACGAGCATGGAGGTGGTCGCGCCGACCATGAGCGGCGAGATCGTCTTCTTCAGCACGAGCCCAGCGTCCTGCGGGTCTTCCACGAGCTGCGCCGACATTGACGAGGTGTAGTCCTTCACCTGTTTCTTCGGCCGCCAGAACGCCAGGTTCCAGGCCCGGGCAAGGGCGTAGAGGGTCAGCAGCGAGGTGAGCGCGCCGACCCCGATCAGCACGTAGATGCGCGGGTCGGCCACGATCGTGCCGGCCTGGAACAGGGCGATCTTGCCGAGAAAACCGGAGAACGGCGGGATTCCGCCGAGGTTGAGCGCGCCGAGAAAGAACAAAATGGCCACCAGCGGCGACGATTTCAGCAGCCCGCCGAGCCGCGACAGCGAGGTAGTTCCGCCGACCCGATCGATCAGCCCGGCGGCCAGAAACAGGGTCGTCTGCACGGTGATGTGGTGCACGACGTAGAAGATGGTCGCGGCGATGGCGAGCGGGGTGCCGATCGCGATCCCGAACAGCATGTAGCCGATGTGGCTGACCAGGGTGAACGACAGCAGGCGTTTGATATCGGCCTGAGCGAGCGCGCCCAAAATGCCCACCAGCAGGGTCAGCGCGGCGACGACCATGAGCGGCGTCGAGAACTGCTTGTCGGGAAAGAACAGCGTCTGGGTGCGCAGAATCGCGTACACCCCGACCTTGGTGAGCAGCCCGGCGAAGACCGCCGTGACCGGGGCGGGCGCGGTCGGGTAGGAGTCCGGCAGCCAGAACGACATCGGAAAGACCGCGGCCTTCACCCCGAAGGCGATCAGCAGCAACAGACCGAGAATCAGCTGAATATCGGCGGGGAGATCGGGCATCCGCTCGGCGATGAGGGCGAGGGTGACCGTGCCGGTGGCGCCGTAGATGAGGGCGATCGCGCTGAGGAACAGCAGGGACGACACCAGGCTCACCACGATGTAGGTGATACCCACCCGGATGCGCGCTCCCGTACCGCCAAGGGTCAGCAGCACATAGCTGGCCGAGAGCAGCATCTCGAAACCGACGTACATGGTGAACAGGTCGCCGGCGACGAAGGCGTTGAACAGGCCGGCGGCCAGCACGAGGTAGGTCGGGTGAAAGATCGAGACCGGCGTTTCGAGGTCACCGTCGATGATGCCCTGGCCGACGGCGAACAGCAGCACGCCGAGCAGCATGAGCGCCGAGATGAGCAGCATGATCGCCGACAGTCGGTCGACGACGAGCACGATGCCCCACGGCGCGTCCCAGCCGCCGACCTGCACCACGGCCGGTCCGTGCCGGTCGACCAGGACCAGCAGCACGGCGCTCATTACGGTCGCCGCCCCGAGGCTGAGAACGCTCACGAGCACCTGCAGGCGGCGGCGCTGGCCGAGCATCAGGGCGACCCCCGCACCGAGCAGCGGCAGGCAGACGATCAGGGGAACCAGAGCGGTCATCGCGCGTTCCTCTCGTCTGAAGCGGATGCGCCGGCGCGGCCGGCAGCATCCGCTTTCGACGTGTCTTCATCGCTGGTGGCGCCGTCGCCGCGCTCGAACTCGTCGATGGACTCGGCGATGGCGTCGTCATCGTCGGAGGAGGAACGGAAGGTGGCGTCGGCGGCACCTTCCGTGGCGTGCTCGTCGGTGAGGGTGTCGCCCTCGTCGCCGAGCTGGGCTAGCCACCAGGACCGGTAGATGAGGGCGAGCAGCAGCGCGGTGATGCCGAAGTTGATCACGATCGCGGTGAGCATGAGCACCTGCGGAATCGGGTCGACCATGTCCTGAACGCTCGTGCCGGTGACGATCGGCGAGCTGCCGGGGCGTCCGCTCATGATGAAGATGAGCAGGTTGGTGGCGTTGCCGACCAGCAGAAATCCAATCAGCACCCGGGTCAGGCTGCGTTCGAGCATGACGTAGACGCCGGCCGCGTACATGACGGCCATGACGATGACGAGGGTGAGGGAGGCGCTCATCGGGTGGCTCCTCCGTTCGGGATCTCGTGCAGGGGATGGATGTTCAGCCCTGCAGCCGTGTCGGTCGAGGGCTCGGCCGGGGCAGCCGTGTCATCGGGCGCGGGCCGCGGGCCGATTTCGTCGTTCTCGCTCTGCCGATCGATCTCGCTGCCGAGGCTGCGCAGAATGTCGTAGGTGAGGCCGATCACGACGAGGTAGACGCCGATGTCGAAGATGGTCGAGGTGCCAAAGGATAGGTCGCCGAGTACGGGCACTGTGGCGGTGAAGTAGGCCGATTCGAGGGGGATCCCGTCGAAGAACAGCGAGACGACGGCCATGCCCACGGCGAGGATGACGCCGAGGCCGAGGATCTTGCCCGGGTCGATCGGTGCGGCTTCGCTGAGTTCGTAACGCCCCCCGGCAAGGTAGCGGGCCACCAGGGCGAGGCCGGCGAGCAGCCCACCAGCGAAGCCGCCACCGGGCAGGTTGTGGCCGGCGAAGAGCAGGTAGATCGACACGATCATGGCCGGGTGGAACAGCAATCGCACGAGCACTTCGATCAGGATCGACCGGTTGCGCGGGTCGTTCTTGCGCCCGGCGAGCAGGAACGCCTGCCGGGTGACGGCGTGCCCCTCGCTGGACAGCTCCGGGTCGGCGACGACGCGGCGCCGGTTGGCGCCCGCGCGCAGGCTGCGGGATTCCTTCAGGCGCGGCACGACCGAGTTGCGGCCGGAGACGAACAGCAGGCTCGCGACGCCGGTCGCGACGACGATGAGCACGGACACCTCGCCCATGGTGTCCCAGGCACGAATATCGACGAGCATCACGTTGACGATATTGTCGCCGTGCCCGTCGTCGACCGAGAGCCGTGGCAGGGCGCCGGCGATGCTCGCAAAGTCGCGGGCGCCGAGCGCGATGAAACCGATCGTGCCCATGACCAGGCCGACCAGGCTGCCGATCAGCAGGCGGCGTTTGCGGCGCACTGGCTTGTTGTGCTGGGCGATGTTCGCCGGCAGGCGGCGCAGCACGAGCACGAAGATCACCAGGGTGATCGATTCGACCAGGGCCTGGGTCAGGGCGAGGTCGGGCGCACCGTGAAAGGCGAACAGGGCGACGAGGCCGTAGCCGGTGACGCCGGCGAGGATGACCGCGGTCATCCGTTGCCCGACCCGAGCCGCCATCACCGCGCAAATGGCCATGATCAGGGCAATCAATACCTGGCCTGGATAGTCCCAGAGCACGATCGTTTCGGGCCAGGTACGGTTGACGAACGCTGCGAAGCCGAGGGCGACCACGAACACACTGAGAATCGTGCCGAGGTACTGCGGCAGCCCGCCCTGCTGGGCGAAGTGGGTGACCCGGGCGGCGACCCGGTCGACGCTGCGGATGGCCTTGCCATAGCCGCGGCCGGCGTCGATAACGTCGGGCACCTTCGCCTGCAACCTGGCCACCCCCCGGCGAGCGCGGAACAACAGCGCGCCCAGAATGAGAACGACAGCGCTGACGTACAGCGCCGGCTCGAACCCGTGCCAGAGCGCGAGATGGTACGGCGGTTCGGTGATGCTGCCGGCGCCCGGCACGGTGTCGGCGTAGGGCGCGAGCAGCGGGTCGAGCAGCGCGGCGAACAGGCCGAGTCCGATCGTCGCGACGGTGAGTACGCCGGGGGCGAGCAGGGTGTCCCACGGGCTCGCGTGCAGCACTGTGTCCGGCTGTTCCCTGCGCGTTCCAAAAGCACCCCAGAAGAAACGGATGCTGTAGGCCACCGTCAGCACGGACCCAACGGCCGTGCCGATGAGGGCCGCGTAGCCCCAGCCGGATCCCCCGACGCCAGCGTCTAGCAGCGAGGTGAAGACGGCTTCCTTGGCGACGAAACCGAACAAGGGGGGCAGCCCGGCCATCGACGCGACGGCGACGAGCGCGATCAGCGCGAGCGCCGGGGCGCTGCGGCCGACGCCGCTCAGTTTGCGCCAGTCCCGGGTGCCGGCGCGGTGGTCGATCACGCCGACGACGAGAAAGAGGGTGGCCTTGTAGAGGGCGTGCGCGAGCAGCAGGGCGGCCCCGGCGAGCGCGGTGTCGCGGGTATTGAATCCGATCGCGATCATGAGAAAGCCGAGCTGGCTGACCGTGCCATAGGCGAGCAGCAGCTTGAGGTCGTACTGGCGCAGCGCACGCCAGGCCCCGACGACCATGGTCCAGACGCCAAGCGTGACCAGCACCGGCAGCCAGCCCTCGCTGTCGGCGTAGCCGGGAGCGAGCCGGGCGACGATGTAGATGCCGGCCTTGACCATCGCGGCGGCGTGCAGATAGGCGCTGACCGGGGTGGGCGCGGCCATCGCTGCGGGCAGCCAGAAGTGGAACGGCACGAGCGCACTCTTGGAGAGCGCCCCAACCAGGATGAGCAGAATCGCCCAGGTACCCATCGTGCTGGTCACCGGATTGGCGACGATATAGGCCAGGCTCGTGGTGCCGGAGGCGACCGAGATCATCACGACGCCCACGAGCATGACTAGGCCGCCGAAAGTCGTCACGATCAGGGCTTGCAGGGCAGCGCCGCGACTCTCCCGTTTATGGGTGTAATGCCCGATCAGCAGGTAGGAGAGCACGCTGGTGATCTCCCAGAACATGAACATGATCACCAGGTCGTCTGCGGTGACCAGGCCGTACATGGTGCCGGCGAAGGCCAGCAGCAGCGCGGCGAACCGGCCGAGACTCGGTTCGTCGTCGGTGAAGTAACGCGCGCAATAGATCAGCACGAGGGCGCCGACGCCGGTGACCACGAGGGCGAGCAGCCAGGCCAGGGTGTCGACCCGAAAGGAGAGGCTGATGCCGAGCTGCGGAATCCACGGAATGGACTGGGTCACGGCCCCACCCGCGGTGACCGTGGCGGTCTGGGTGAGCGTGTACGCGAACGCTCCGGCCGGCAGCAGGGCGATCAGGTAGAAGACGCGGGTGCCGACGCGCCGGGTGAGCCACGGCGTGAGCACCGAGAGAACGACAAACGCGAGGAGGAATTGAACCATGCGGCCTCCAGGCTTGTCAGGTCGGGGTGTGAAGGTCTAGTCTACCCGCCGACATGGGACGGTCTGCCGTCGGCGCCGCAAACGTGCAGCGGTCGACTCAGGTGCGGTGCCCGGCCTGGACGAAGTCAGAGTGATGAAAACGTCAGGAGCGGCGGCGGCCGACCAGGTCGGTGACGACCACGAGCGCGAGCGCGACGACGAGCAAACCCACGTAGACCAGCGGCACGAACTCGAGCCCGACGGTCTCGATCAGCACCGCGCCGAGCAGCGCGCCGCCACCGATTCCAGCGTTGAATGCGGTGGTATAGAAGGCGGAGGCGGTGTCGCGAATCTCCGGGGACGCAGCGTGCAGCATTCGGGTCTGCATTAACGGTGGCAAGGTTCCGAAGGCCATTCCCCAGAGCACGAAAGCGGCGAGCGCGACCGGCAGAGTGGCACTGAACAGGGCGAGCAGGGTGACGCTCACAGCGCTGGCCGCCAGACCGAGCACGAGGCCGAGCGTCGGACGCGGACCGAAGACGGTGCCGACGAGCAGCAGCCCGATCGCCCCGGCGACACCGTAGGCGAAGAGCAGCGGTGCCAGCTGGCTCGCGGCGACGCCGAGACCGTCGAGCAGAAACGGGGCGATGTAGGTGTAGAAGCTGTAGTGGCCGACCATGGTGATGCCGGTGATGAAGCAGATCAGCACGACAGCGGGAATGGTTGCGTCGCGGCGACCGCCCTGGGGAGCGGATGCGGCGGCATCCGTTGTGGACGTGCTTGTGGAATGCCGGGCGACCGGGGGCAGGAACTTCCAGACCAGGGCGGCGCCGATCAGCATGAGCACGCCGAGGGCGACGAAGGAGAGGCGCCAACCGAGCAGGTGGCCGGCCGCGGTGCCGAGCGGCACACCGAAGACAAAGGCGAGCGTTCCGCCGGCGACGGTGATCGACACGGCGCGGCCGATTTGCGCCTTGGGCACGAGGTGGGCGGCGTAGGCACCGACCACCGACCAGAACAGGCCGTGGGCGACGCCGCCGAGCACCCGCGCCGCGACGACCAGCTCGTAGGTCGGCGCGATGGCGGTGAGCACGCTGCTGAGCGCGAAGATGACGAGCACGATGATGATGAGTCCGTGCCGCGGAAACCGGCGGGTCAGGATCGCTACGGGCGCGCTCGTGACGACGACGGTGAACGCAAACCACGACACGAGCAGGCCAATCTGGCTCTCGGTGACGTTCAGGCTCTCGCTCATCTCCGGCAGCAGGCCGGTCGGCAGCATCTCGGAGGTGACCGACAGAAAAACGGCGGCGGCGAGGGTGATCAGGCCGACCCAGGGGAACGGCTGCGTGGCCTTCGCGGCAGGGGTGCGCGGCACGGTGGGCAGAAAGATGTTGGCGGTATTGGTCATGGATGCACTCATACTGGTGGCTCGGCGGGCGTCCGGTCGTTCGCACCGGAGCCGGCTGCGCGCCGACGTGCGCGCCCGGGGCCGGCTTGTTCAGCGCGACCACGTCGAGTGTACCGGACGGTGCTGGCGGGTCAACTGGGCGGGCAGGCAGCCAGCGCGTCGGGATCGAGCATGGCTCGGGCACACTCGATCGCTCGGGCCGGGGCTGAAGGTCAGCAGCATCCGCTCGTGGTGCCGGCGGGATCGGCCGGTCAGCAGCATCCGCTCGCCGGCCCGGTATTCTGGTCGGATGACTTCTCCGCATCACTGGGTAATCACGCTGGTCTGTGCCGATCAGCCCGGAATCGTGCACGCCGTCACCGGCGCGATCGTGCAGGCGCACGGCAATATCTCGGAGAGCCAGCAATTCTCCAACGCCGACACCGGACGATTTTTCATCCGCCTCCAGGTGCAGTCCCCGGTGACCCGACCCGAACTCGAGGCGGCGCTGACCCCGGTGATCGAGCGCTACGCGATGGCGTCGATCATCGATGTCGTGGGGCGCCCGCTGCGCACGCTCGTGCTCGCATCCTCGGCCGGGCACTGCGTCAACGATCTGCTGTTTCGCCAGCGCGGCGGCCAGCTTCCGGTGGAGATTCCGCTCGTGCTGAGCAATCACGGCACCCTGCGCGACCTGGTCGGGTTTTATGGCGTGCCGTTCGAATCACTGCCCATAACGGATGCGGCCAGCAAGGCCGACTTTGAAACTCGCGTCATCGAGGCGGTCGACGAGCTCGATATCGAACTCGTCGTGCTCGCCCGCTACATGCAGATCCTCTCGCCGGAGCTGTGCGCACGGCTGGGCGGGCGCGCCATCAACATTCACCACTCATTTCTGCCCGGTTTCAAGGGTGCCAACCCGTACCGCCAGGCGCATGCCCGCGGCGTCAAGCTCATCGGCGCGACCGCACACTTCGTGACCGGCGACCTCGACGAAGGACCGATCATCGAGCAAAACGTCGTGCGCGTAGACCACTCGCGCACTCCGGCCGAGCTGGTGTCGATCGGGCAGGACGAGGAGAGCCGCACGCTGACCCAGGCGGTGAAGTGGTTCGCCGAGAACCGGGTGCTGCTCGACGGTGCCCGCACGATCATCTTCAAGTAGCAGGGGACGGGGCCCAGGCCCGGCACGGCCTGAACCACCCAGCACCCTCGCGCGGCCCGGGCCCACCTTACGGTCCGGGGCCCATGATCTATCGTGGGCCCGCTTTCCGGGCCCGGGCCCGGAAAGCGACGGCACGACGGATCGGTAGGATTGACGGGTGACAAATACGCGCGACCTGCCGAAGATCGGCCCCAACGACATGCTCCGGTTCGTGCTCGAACTCTTCGCCTTCGTCAGCCTCGGAATCTGGGGCTTCGTCGCCTGGCCGCTCCCCTGGCCCGGGGTGCTGGTCGGACTCGCCGCCCCCGCCTTCGCCATTTTGGTCTGGGCGCTGTTCCGCTCCCCCAAGGCGGTATTCCGCCTCGACCCGTTCGGCAAGGCCTTCATCGAGATCGCCATCTTCGGTGCGGCGGCCATCGCCTGGTGGGATCTCGGTTTCCCCATCATCACGGTGATCTTCGCCGTCGTCGCGACGGTCAGCGGCGTCATCTCCGGCCGCAAAGAGCTGCGCTAACCCGTTGCGCGAGAGCGCAAAAAGTGCCCGATTGAACGTGTCAAACGGGCACTTTTTGCGCTCTCGCGGGCTAGGCCAGCCAGGCCACCGCGGCGGCGACATCCGATTCGGTGATGCCGTGGCCACCGGGGCGCAGCTCCACCTGCACGTGCGCACCGCGCTCCTCGAGCATGGTCGCGAGCTTCTGCACACTGCCGAGCGGAGCCATCGGGTCGGTTCGACCATTCAGTAGCAACACAGCGGATGCGCTCAGATCTCCGGCAGCGACCCGCGCGTCGATCCCGCGGTCGGCGTCGAGCGAGGGGGCGAGCGGATGCATGCCGGAGAACGCAATCACGCGAGGCAGCACCGCCGGGTGCAGAAGCGCCGTCGCCAGGGCAATGTTGGCGCCGTTGGAAAAGCCGACGGCAACAATCGGCCGGTCGCCGAGCGCGTAGGTGGCGCGCGCCCAGGTCAGAAACGCGGCGAGGTCGTCAGCGCGTCGGGCCACGTCCGCGGTGTCGAACACACCCTCGGACAGTCGCCGGAACCAACGATTCATGCCGTTTTCCTGCACCCGACCGCGCGGGGCGAGGATCGCAGCGGTGGGATCGAGCGCGCTGGCGAGCCCGGCGATCTCCTGCTCGTTGCCCCCGGTCCCGTGCAACATCAGCAGCACGCGGGCGTCGTCCGAGCCCGGGCGAAACAGGTGCGGCCACTCGGCCTGCGGCGTCGCGTCGCTCATTCGGTGACCGAGGCGGTGACCGAGGCAGTGACCGGCGCTGGAGCATCCACTACCCCCGGGTTGTTCTCGGGCGGCAGCACGATCGGCGCGACCGCGTTCTCGATGGCCTCGCGGCTCGGCTCGAGCCACGGCGGCAGCCTGAGCGAGCGACCAAGTTCGAGCAGCGGCTCGTCGATGTCGAAGCCGGGGGTGTCGGTGGCGAGTTCGAACAACACGCCGCCGGGTTCGCGAAAGTAGATCGACGTGAAGTACTGGCGGTCCAGGATAGCGGTCACGCCGTAACCGCGGTCGGCGAGCTGTTCACGCCATTCGGCCTGGGTGGCGCGGTCCGGCACCCGGAAGGCCACGTGGTGCACGCTGCCGCCGGCGGTCAGGCCGGGGGTTCCGGAGGGGTCGGCGAGCACGTCGACGAGGTTTCCGGGCGCGCCATCACCGGCACCAACGCGAGTGCGGCCATCCGTTTCAGAGATGACATGCATGCCGAGGTCGTCCGTGAGCACCTGGACGGTCTTCGCCGGGTCGGCGACGGTGAGCACCGACGAGTGCTGCCCGCGCACCGCGAATTCAGCGGGAACGGATGCGGAATCCCAGGGATTGCGCGGATCCACCGTTGAGGATGCCACCAGGTCGAGCTGAAGCCCGTCGGGGTCGCGCAGCGAGAGCCGCTCCTCGTGGGACGAGCGCCCGGTCACGGCGGATTCCACACCGAGCTTGGCGAAATGGTCCTTCCACCAGCCGATGCTGCCGGCCGGAACGGAGAACGCGGTCGTGGTCGACTGGCCGGCGCCGGTGTGGCCGCTGCGAATGCCGGTCCAGGGAAAGAAGGTGAGCAGCGAGCCGGGCCGGCCGGAATCGTCGCCGTAGTACAGGTGGTAGGTGCCCGGGTCGTCGAAGTTGACGGTCTTCTTGACAAGACGAAGTCCCAGCCCGGTCACGTAGAAGTCGATGTTGCGTTGTGGGGCACCGGCAATCGCGGTGACGTGGTGCAGTCCGGTGGTCTGTACGGTCATGAAGTCCTCCTGGCGAGTTTGATATTCATGCAAACGCATGAACTTGCCGCGGTATTCCCAACCCGACCGCTCACGCGCGCTTTCCTGTGGCTAGTTGGGGAAATCGGCCACCGCCGCCCTGCGAGCGCCCCGCAATCATGCGGAAGTTCGGCGTACGGCATTAGCCTGTCCTGAATAAGCCACGCGCGCGACCGAGCTGACGCCGCCCCATCGGACTCAGGCGGCGACGCGACGCTCGGACGGCATCCGCAGCGCATAGGCGGCGGCGATCAGCAGGAACACGGCGCCGACGGCAAATCCGGCCGAGAACGAAAAAGCGTCGACGAGCAGGCCGGCAACCAGCGGACCGACGATCGCACCGGCATCCGCGCACATGGAGAACACCGAGACCGGGCGGCCCCCGTGCGCCCCGGCCGCATCGCCGACCGCCGCGGCGGGAGCGGTGCCCATGAAGGCGGCGGCGACCCCGTAGACGCAGAGCAGACCGCCGAGCACCCAGATGTTCGGCGCAAACGAGATGGCAACGATCGCGAGCCCGGCCACAGTGAACGCCCCGATAATGGCCGGTTTGCGGCCGACGGTGTCGACAAAGCGGGCAGCCGGCGCGAGAGCGAGCGCCTGAGCGACGGCTGCGGCAGCCAACGCGATCCCGGTCCACGAGCTCGTCCCCCCAAGCACGACGACCACGAACAGTGGAATGAGGGTGGTGCGCACCCCGAGCGAGGTCCAGCCCTGAGCGAAATTCGCGAGGCAGGCCGCGCGAAAGCGCTCGTCCCGCAGCACGGTGCGAAACGGCGTGCGCACAGCGGATGCGTCGGCGCCGGCCAGCGCGCTGCCCCGGCCGCCCGAGCGCAACAGGAACAGCCCGACCAGGCCGGCCACGGTGAGGGTTCCGGCGTAGAAGAAGAAGGGTGCGGTCAGCGAGATGGTCGCGAGCAGACTGCCGATCGCCGGGCCGGCCATGCCACCGATGAGGAATCCGCCCTGGTAGAAGCCGATCGCGCGGGCCCGGCGGCCCGGTTCGGCCGTGCGCAGCAACAGCGTCATGGCCGACACGGAGAACATGGCGGAGCCGATGCCGCCTGCCCCGCGCAGCAGCAACAGTTGCAGGTAGCTGTCGGCCGCCCCGACCAGTCCGCTGGAGAGTGCGACAATGCCGATTCCGACGGCGAGCACGGTTCGTTCCCCGGCCCAGTCGATCAGGCGACCACAGGCGGGGCTGAACACGAACCGCATGAGCGCGAAGGCCGAGACGACCGCGCCGACCTCGAGGTTGCCGACACCGAAGCTCTGCACGTAGACCGGCAGCACCGGCACGACGACGCCGAAGCCCACCATCACGAAGAAGGCGATGACGCCGAGCACGATCACGTCGCGGTTCAGCCGCGGTTTCGGGCTGACGCCCGGTTCGGGTACAGCGGATGCCCGGAGTCGCCCCCGCATCCATCCCGCCAGTCGCATCCCTCCAGCCTAAACTGCCCAGCCTCGCAACCCGTTCCCGGCCCGGGCCCACCTTAGGGAAGCAGGCCCATGATCCATCATGGGCCCCGTTTCCGGGCCCGGGCCCGGAAAGCACCGGAGCGGGAGCAACGCGGAAGCACGAGTGGGGGCGACTGATGCTTGATCAGTCGCCCCCACGTCGCCGGGCCCACCTTATGAAACCGGGCCCGGCCCCCGTCCAGAGTGCGGTTAGGGACCGGGCACCACTGCCGCGGCGGCTACCGCACGATCAGCAGCGAGCGCGACGCGCTCTTCGCGGCCGCGACCAGGTCGTTGCCGGCGTATTGCCCGGCGACCTTGTAGAGGCCACGGCTGAGCTTCGGCAGCGTCACGCTGCCGCGCCCGTTCTCATCGAGCGCCACCGTGAAGCGGCGAGTGTCGACCGTGATGGTGGCAGTGTCGCCGACTTCACCCTTGCTGGTGACCGTGATCGACGCGGTGACGCGACTGGAGAAGAACACGGCTCGGTGGTTGAGGCTCACCGCCACCTTCGCGGCGTACTTCAGCACGACCCCGGCCGAGGTCGCCGTTGCGCTGGCCCCGTCCGGCACCGACGCAGTGACCAGCACGGTCAGTGTCGTTCCGGCGAGCGCCGCCGTCGGCTTGAGCGTCGCCGAGGTCGCGCCGGCGATGTCGACGCCGTCGCTCTGCCACTGGAAACCGAAGGTCAAACCCGCGGTGGTCCACTGGCCGGGGTCAGCCGTCAGCACCGAACCAATCTCGGGCGTGCCCGAAATGCTCGGCGCCACCGTGTTCAGTACCGGTTCGCTGCCTTCGCTCGCCGCGATGGCGAGAACCGTTGACGCCGAGCTGTCGCCATAGTCGACCACGCCCAGATACGGCGTGTTCGGCACCAGGCCGGCCCAGCTCAGCGCGTACGTGATTGGCACACCCTGCGGCCCCTGAATCGTCGGCGGCGTCGCCGCGAACCCGTTCGTGGGCTCGCCAGACGAAACCGAAAACGTGTTCACGTCAAACGCGGTCGTGCCCGAGAAGACGTCCACGATGACCTGATAGAAGCCGGCCTCCGGGTCGCTCAGGTCGATATGCTCATCGGCGGACCCGGTGGCCGACTGCCAGCCGGCGATCGGGTTGCCACCCGGGCCGTCGAGCAGCAGCACGAACAGGTCGAGGTCGGAAGAATCATCCACGGCGTTCAGGTCGAACCGGGCCAGCCGGTCGCCCTGAATCTCCACCTCATAGGCGAACTGGTCGCCGGTCGTGCCCGCATCGGTGTGCGGGCTGGACGGGTCGTCGGCGTTGTTCTGGTGCACCCCGTTGGCCAGGCCGCTGAGGTTCAGCGCTACCGGCTCCGACCCGCCGGGGGCGACGGTCACATCGACCGTGCCGTCCACGCCGGCGCCAGCCACCTCGGTCGGGGCGATGACGGTGACCGGACGAACCGCGATCGGGCTGTGCACGATGGAGAAGAAGTCGCCAGGGTCACCCGAGCCGCCATCGCCGTAGCCCCAGTCCAGCGAGCCGGTGGCGAAGACGTCGAGCGGGGCATCCGTTCTGGTGAACGTCACCGTGTAGCTCTGCGTCTCACCGACGTTCGTGAACGTCATCTCGGCTGGAGAAACGACCGCATCAATGCCGGCAATCTCGATCGGAGTGGCGGTGTAGGTGCCGACCTGGACGGCCGTCACCGTGCGGGTGATCGTCTCCGGCGCCGTGAGGGCACCGATCTGGATCGACGCCAGGTTCAGGTTGCTCGCGTCTATCGGCGGAACGCCGGCATCGAACCCGATCCCCTGCAGGTAGGCCAGCCAGTCGGCCGGACCACTCTGGTAGATCAACCCCGGAAAGTCCATTGCCGACGGGGTGACTTCTCCGGCACCCTGCGCGAACGGGTCGGTCACGCGCACACCGTCGGAATCGACGGTGTGCAGCGCGGTCGTCATCATGACCGACTTGATCTCGGCGGGCGTCGCGAGCGGCCGCACCCCGAGATAGAGCGCGGCCAGGCCGGCGATGTGCGGGCTGGCCATCGAGGTGCCCGAGAGGAACTGGAACGTCGGGTCCTCCCCGGCGGCGTTGGCACCGTCGGCGAGAATTCCCACGCCGGGGGCCGCGATATCGGGCTTGAGCAGGTCACCGCCGTCGGCCAGCAACGGTCCACGCGAGGAGAATCCGGCAACCTGCGGCACCGGAGTCTGCTCGGCCGTCGTGTTGTCCGGAGTGAACGTGACCGTCGCACCGCCGGTCGCCGAGTAGGCGAAGATCGGGTCGAAGGCTGGCGCATCCAGGTGGATGCTCGGCACCGAGTGCTCGTCCGGGTCGACGTCGAGCGGGGTGCGGTTAACCAGCACCATTCCGCTGCCGCCGGCCCGCAATACCTCGGCCGATTTGGCGACCCGGTCGTAGACGCCGCGCTCGCAGAACACGATCGCGCCGGCCACCTTCGCCGTATCGAGCGAGTTCGGCGCGCACAGCAGCGCGTCGGCCGGCTCGAAACCACCGACCGACACGAGATCAGCCCGCACCAGGGAACCCGACAACGGCGTCGCTCCCGGCGTACGATCCACGGTGATCGACGCTCCGGCGTAGGCCGACCCGTTGCCAAGGGTGGCCGTGGCTTCGAAGGCCGGAATGGTGCTCGCCGCGACCGTGGTGATCCACGGGGCGACGTTGTCGACGGTCGACGGGCCAGGGCCGGCGTTTCCAGCGGATGCCGCCACAAAGATTCCCGCCGCCGCAGCTCCCAGAAATGCTTGGTCAAACGGCGAGAACGTGGTTTGAGCCGGGCTGCCGCCGATTGAGAAGTTGATCACGTCGACACCATCGGCGATCGCCTGGTCGAGGGCTGCCAGAATGTCGGAGCCGGCGCAGCCGTCATCATCCGCTGTCGTGGCATCGGGGCCTGACCAGCACACCTTGTAGGCCGCGATTTTGGCGGCCGGAGCGACACCCGAGATGGAACCGAAGTCGACGCCGTTGACGTTGGCGGCGACCTCGAAGTTGCCGCCGGCGGTGCTCGCCGTGTGCGAACCGTGCCCGTCGCCGTCGCGCGGGGAGACATACTCGCCGGTCGCGGCCGTGCCGATCTGGTCGGCGCCGAACCCGTCGAGGTAGTACCGCGCACTGACGATCTTGGTGCTGCAGTCGCTCGCAGCGAACTGCTCGCCGGTCTGGCAGGTGCCGGTGAAGGTGCTGCCGTCGGCCTTGTTCATGGTGATCGTGTCACCGTCGAGCCACGGCTCGTCGCCGGGCGTTGTGCCGAGCGCGTCGCCGGCGAATGACGGGTTTTCCGGCGCGATTCCCGAGTCGAGCACCCCGATCACCACGCCCTTGCCGGCTTTGCTCGGGCCACCCAGCTTGGACCAGACCCCGGTCGGGCCGCTCAACCGCAGATAGTCGGTCGACGACTCGGCGGTCATGTGCAGGAGGGTGTCGGGAACCACCGACACCACGTTCTTCTTCGCGGCGAGCGCCGCCGCCTGCTTACCGCTGAGCTCTGCCGAGAAGCCGTTGAGCCCGAGCGTGTATGACGCCCCCACCGTGGCGTCAACGGATGCCGCCAGTTCACTCTGCAGGCGAGTCAGATAGTCCCGGTAGGTTTCGGCCGAGCGACTCTGCGCGTCGAGTTTGGCGCCCAGGCCCGGCATCGTCGCCGAGAACCCGTTGACTCCGCCGCGATACAGGGCGACAGCATCGTCACTCAGGGTCACAATGTAACGGCCCGCGGTGAAGTCCATCCGCTGCCCGCTGGGCGAGCCGATGCTTCCGGCGAGGCCGGTTGCGGCTGGCGCTGCCAGCGCGGGCGGAGCCCCGCCGACGAGTGTTGATGCGCCCACCAGGGCAATGGTGACGGCGGCGGCGATTGTGGCACGGCGGCGTGTGCGAGATGTTGACGCTGGCTTCAGCGCAGCATCCGGCGACGACATCGTGCGCCTGAAGAAAGAACTCACGTGGGTGTCCAATCCGATAAGGGTGCGAGGTGGTCTCGTTCCACAACAGAAACAAAAACTGTTCCGATGCACAGTTCGCTCGTGACCGTAGCGCGCTCGGCGACCCCCGGATAGGGGCAGTCCCCAGGTCCCGCAGGCGGGGGAGTCTGGGTCAGCTCTGCACGACCTCCGACGTTTCCGCAACGACCGGCGTACTCGCCGGCTGACGCACCGCCGGCTCACCACCAGGGCGCAGATTCGGGTACCGCAGCGGGTCGGCATCCACTCGTGTACGCAAAAGGACCCCGACCGAAAACGGTCGAGGTCCTTTGGGCTGGTGCGGTTTACGCCAGGCGGGTCTGCAGGTTCTCAGCGAGCGAGGCGAGGAATTCCTCGGTGGTCTGGTACGTCTGGTCCGGGCCGACCAGGAGTGCGAGGTCCTTGGTCATCTTGCCGCTCTCGACGGTCTTGATAACGACGTCTTCGAGGGTCAGGGCGAACTCAGCCAGGGCCGCGTTATTGTCGAGCTTCGCCCGGTGGGACAGGCCACGGGTCCAGGCGTAGATCGACGCGATCGGGTTGGTCGAGGTGGGCTTGCCGAGCTGGTGCTGGCGGTAGTGACGCGTGACGGTACCGTGGGCTGCCTCGGCCTCGACGATCTTGCCGTCGGGGGTGGAGAGCACGCTGGTCATCAGGCCGAGCGAGCCGAAGCCCTGAGCGACGGTGTCGGACTGAACGTCGCCGTCGTAGTTCTTGCAGGCCCAGAGGTAGCCGCCCTCCCACTTCATGGCCGAGGCGACCATGTCGTCGATGAGTCGGTGCTCGTAGCTGAGACCGGCCGCTTCGTACGCCGTCTTGAATTCGGTGTCGAAGATGTCCTGGAAGATGTCCTTGAACCGGCCGTCGTAGGCCTTGAGGATGGTGTTCTTGGTCGAGAGGAACACCGGCACGTTGCGCTCGAGGCCATAGCTGAGCGTAGCCCGGGCGAAGTCGGTGATCGACGAGTCGAGGTTGTACATGCCCATGGCGACGCCGTCGCCGGGAGCTTCGAACACCTCGAAGGTCGACGGCTCGCTGCCGTCCTGCGGGGTGAAGGTCATGCTGAGCGTGCCCTTGCCCTTGAAACGAAAGTTGGTGGCCTTGTACTGGTCACCGTAAGCGTGACGGCTGATGATGATCGGCTTGTTCCAACCCGGCACGAGGCGCGGGATATTGGAGATGACGATCGGCTCGCGGAAGATGGTACCGCCGAGGATGTTGCGAATGGTGCCGTTCGGCGAGAGCCACATCTTCTTGAGGCCGAATTCTTCAACCCGCGCTTCGTCGGGCGTGATGGTCGCGCACTTCACGCCGACGCCGTGCTTCTGAATGGCGTGGGCTGCGTCGATCGTGATCTGGTCGTTGGTTTCGTCGCGCTTCTGAATGGAGAGGTCGTAGTACTCGAGGTCGATATCGAGGTACGGGTGAATGAGCGTTTCCTTGATCGCGTGCCAGATGATACGGGTCATCTCGTCGCCATCGAGCTCGACAACTGTTCCCTCAACCTTAATCTTCGACAAAAAATTCTCCTCTTTATTCAGTGTGGCCGTCACGACCATCGTCAAGCTTACTAGAGGCCGGCAACTATCTTGACATCGAGATATATTTGCAGATGAATTGCCGATGCCAAAAGTTCGCTCGACTACCGACGGCCCCGGGCGCACGTTAGCCTGAACACATGGGTGAGCTGAAGCTGGAAGAATTATCCGCACGAAACATCGTTGCGGCCAATAACCTGAGCCTGAAGCCGGGCCAGGAGCAGTTCATCGCGCCGGTCTCCTATTCGGTGGCCGCCTCGGTGATAAACCCGGCTACCTCGTGGCAGCGCGTAGTGCTCCTCGACGGCGTCGTCGCTGGTTTCATCCACGGCAATTTCGACCCCAACTCCGAGCACGAAGAATTTCGCGCCTGCATCTGGCGCATCAACGTCAACGCGGAGACCCAGGGCCAGGGCGTCGGCAAGTTCGCCGCGGAAGCCCTCGCCGCCGAAGCCCGTGAACGCGGATTCGACCACGTCAACGTCATCTGGGAGCCGGGCGCCGACGGCCCGGAGGCCTTCTTCCACCGGCTCGGTTTCGTCGATGTCGGCGAAACCCAGTTCGGCGAGGTCATCGGCTCCCTGCAGCTCTAATTTCTTTAGTGAGTGGGCCCGAGGACTTCGTCTCCCGGGTGCTCGGCGTGGTCGATTCGATCCCGCCGGGTCGGGTGATGACCTACGGCGGCGTGGCCGCGCAGCTCGGTTCCCGCGCCGCCCGTGCCGTCGGCCAGGTAATGGCCCGCTACGGTTCCGACGTGGCCTGGTGGCGGGTGATTCGCGCCGGCGGGCATCCGCCGATCGGTCATGCGGCCCAGGCGCTGCCGCACTACGAGGCCGAGCACACGCCGTTGCTGCGGTCTGCCGCTGCCAGCACCATCGAAGCGGATGCCGCCTACCGCGTCGACTACGCCGCCGCCCGCTGGTCGCCGCGCGTGTAGCGCCCACAATTGGGGCTCGGGTTCAGAGCCGCTTCGCGACGGGTTCAGGGACCGGTTCGGTCGGGCCCTGGTCGAGCCGGAACGGCGGGTACTCGTCGGTGGTTCCGCCGTTGCCTCTTTGCGCGTCGCCAGCCACGGAGAAGCTCCGGCTGACATGCCGCCGGCGAGCACCGTGAGTACTACCAGGTACGGAATGGCCAGCAGCCACTTGATCAGCCACAGGCCGCGCGCGAGCACGGGGTCGAGGTGGTCAGTTGCGACGTTGCTCGCCTGCGGCCGCAGGGTGGCGATGTCGAACCGAACCGCGGTCGGCACGCCGTAGTCGCTTCCAAGATCCGGGTTCGGCGGTGGTTAGCGCCGTCCGATCGCCGTTCGGGCATCCAAAAAGAAGCCGTGTGGTCCGCTCTTGTGCACCCTGCTGGCGCGGTGCTAACGTGCGTGCATGCAGAGCGATCCGGTCGTCACCAACCCGCAGTTCTATCGCGTGATCTTCGAAAATGAGCGGGTACGCGTCCTCGAATATCTGGACCGACCCGGCGACGAATCGACGCCGCATCGGCATCCCGACAGCGTCATGTTCACCCTGACCGCATTCCGTCGACGTCTCTCCTCCGGCGGCCGATTCATCGACGTCGATCTGCCGGAGGGCGTCGCGCGCTGGCTCCCCGCCCAGGAGCATTCCGGGGCGAATACCGGCGAAACGGCCACGCACACGACTTTCGTGGAGCTCAAGGAACCCGCTCCGCATCCGCTCCCGGCCGGTGCCCCCGAACTACTCGGCCCCCTGCCCGACTAGCCGCTACACCAGGGAGTCTCGCCAGGCGGCGTGCATCGTCGCGAAGCGGCCGGTCCCCGAGATAAGGTCGTTCGGGGTGCCGTCTTCCACGATGCGGCCGTGTTCCATCACGAGTACCCGGTCGGCGATCGCGACCGTCGACAGCCGGTGCGCGATGATCACGGCCGTGCGATCGGCCAGAAGAGTCTGCAGCGCCTGCTGCACGAGCCGTTCGCTGGGAATGTCGAGCGACGACGTGGCCTCATCGAGGATGAGCACCGCCGGGTTCGCGAGAAAGGCCCGGGCAAACGAGATCAGCTGACGCTGCCCGGCTGACACCCGCCCGCCGCGCTTGTTCACGTCGGTGTCGTACCCGTTCGGCAGGTTCTCGATGAAGTCGTGGGCACCGACGGCTCGTGCTGCGGCGCGAATTTCTGTCGCCGAAGCATCCGGTTTGCCGATGGCGATATTCTCGGCGACCGAACCACTGAACAGGTAGGCCTCCTGGGTGACCATAACAATCGCCCGGCGCAGGTCCTTGGGGTGCAGGTCGCGCAGGTCGACGTCGTCGAGCCGCACCCGGCCATCCGTTGGATCGTAGAAGCGGCTCATCAACTTGGCGAGGGTGGATTTGCCGGCTCCGGTCGATCCGACCAGGGCGATGGTCTGCCCGGCCGGAATGTCGAGGTCGAAGTGCGGGAGAATCTCCCGATCGACCTGGTAAGCGAACTGCACATTGTCGAAGCGCACCCGCCCGCGAGCCTCCCAGAGGTCGACCGGGGCGACCGGATCGGGCACGCCCGGGCTCTCCTCGAGCACACCCGAGATCTTCTCGAGCGCCGCCGCGGCCGACTGATAGGAGTTGTAGAACATCGCCATCTCCTCCATCGGATCGAAGAACCGGCGGGTGTAGAGCAGCGTCGCGAGCAGCGCACCGATGGCCAGCTGGCCATCGGCCACCCGAAATCCGCCGACGAGCAGCACGACAGCGACCGTCACGTTACCGATCAGCACGAGCCCCGGATCAAACACTCCGAACAGCTGAATCACGCGCGCGTTGACCATGCGGTAGCTTTCGACGAGTTTGCCGAACACCGTTTCGTTGTGCTTTTCGGTGCGAAACGCCTTCACCGCGCGAATGCCGGTCATGGTCTCGACGAACGTCACGATCAGGCTCGCCGAGGCGACCCGGGACTGTCGAAACAGGCTCTGCGAGCGCACCTGGAACCAGCGGGTGAGAATCACCAGCGGCAGCAGCGCGCCGAGCAGCACGAGTCCGCTGGTGCCGTCGAGCAGCACCAGCGCGATCGCGGTGAACGACATATAGAGGATGCCCTGTACCAGCTGGTTGATGCCGGAGTCGAGCAGCTCCCGAATGGCGTCGAGGTCGCTGGTCTGGCGCGAGATGATGCGGCCCGAGGTGTACGACTCGTGAAACTCCAGGCTGAGCTTCTGGGTGTGCAGGAACACCCGCTTGCGCAGGTCGATCAGCACGGCCTGGCTCACCCGGGCGCTCAACACTGTGTACCAGGCGATGAGCAGCGCGCCGAGAACCCCGGCGACGAGATAGATGGCGCCGGTCGCGGCGAGCGGCATCCAGTCTTGCTTGAGCAATGCGGGCAAGCCGCGGTCGATGCCGAAGGCGATCAGCGCCGGGCCGGACACCTGCGCGGCGGTCGAGACGACCACGACCAAAATGGCGAGCACGACCTTGGCGCGCACCGGAAACAGCAACGAGCCAAGCAGCCGCAGCGAACGAGCCCGAATCTGCTTGCTTTCGGCCTTGGTGAAGTCGTGGCGTTCCTCGCCCTTGACGCCGCTGACACTCACAGCGATCCTCCCGCTCGGTTCGATTCTCTGCGTTCTTCGTCTTCGAGGCTGGAGATGACGAAGGTGTAGTGCGGGCTGGTGCGCAGCAGCTCCGAGTGCGTGCCGACCGCGGTGATACGGCCGTTCTCGAGCAGCGCCACCCGGTCGGCGAGCATGACCGTCGACGGACGGTGCGCCACGATGAGCGCCGTGGTGTCGACGAGTACCTCGCGCAGTGCGTTCTCCACGAGCGATTCGGTGTTCACATCGAGCGCCGACAGGGGGTCATCCAAAATCAGAACGGATGGCCGCGCCGCGACCGCGCGCGCCAGCGCCAGGCGCTGCCGTTGCCCGCCGGACAGGCTCATGCCCTCCTCGCCGACCAGGGTGTCCACGCCGAGCGGCAGGTCGTGCACGAAACCGGCCTGCGCGATCTGCAGGGCCTGCGCGAGCGCGGCATCCGCTTCGGGAGTGTTTTCGGACAGGTCGGCACGCCCGAGCAGAACGTTGTCCCGCACGGATGCCGAGAACAACGTCGCATCCTCGAATGCCATGGCCAGGTGGCTGCGCAACTCCTCGCGACTGAGTGCCCTCACGTCGACGCCGTCGAGCGTCACAGCGCCCGCGGTCACGTCGTACAGGCGGGTCGTGAGCGCGGTCAGGGTGCTCTTGCCGGAGCCGGTGAGCCCGACCAGCGCCATAGTCTCCCCCGGTTCGAGCACGAGGTCTATGCCGTCGAGCAGGTCGGGAAAGCGCTCCGGCGAATCCGGGTAGCGAAAGTGCACGTTCTCGAAGGCGAGTCGGCCGAGCGGCGCGGTCAGGGTGGACGGCTTGTCGGGGTCGGTGATCTCGTTCGGGGTATCGAGAATGTCAAAGAATCGGTCGGTTGCGGTGCGCGAGTCGAAGGTCATCGACAGCAGAAACCCGATCGACTCCACCGGAAACCGCAGCACGGTTGCGGTGGCGAAGAACGCCAGCAGTTCGCCGCCGCTGAGGTCGCCCTGGCTGGTGAGCCAGACGCCGGTCACGAGGCAGAGCGCGAACGCGACGTCGGGAACGAGCAGCAGCCAGAGCCAAATTCCGGCGATAGCGCGCGCTTTCTCGATCTCGGTTCCGCGCAGACTTTCGGCCTGCGAGGCGAAGTTCTTCAGCGCGAACGAGCCGCGCCCGAACGCTTTCAGGACGCGAATGCCGTGCACCGACTCCTCGACGGCGGTCGCGAGGTCGCCGGCCTGATCTTGGCTGCGGCGCGCGATCACCGAGTACTTCTCCTCGAAGACGTAGCCGTAGATCCAGATCGGAATGGAGCAGACGACGAAGATCACGCCGAGCAGCCAGTGCATCCAGAGCAGAATGGCGACGCCGACGACGATGGTGAGAAAGTTGACGACGAGCAGCACGAGTCCGAACGACACCCAGCGGCGAATGAGGTTGAGGTCGCTCACGGCCCGCGAGAGCAGCTGGCCGCTCGGCCAGCGGTCGTGAAAACTCACCGGCAGGTCCTGCAGCCGGGCATAGAGGTGGTTGCGCATGCGCGCCTCGATGTGGGTGCCGGGGGTCAGCACGAACCAGCGGCGCAGGGCGATCATGATCGCCTCGAGCACACCGAGACCGAGCACAATCCAGACCGCTGTCCAAATTTGTGAGGAGCTGCCGCCGCTCCCCACCTGGCTCAGTGGACCGTCGACGAGCCCGGCCAGCACCTGGGGAATGGCGAGGGCCACGAGCCCGGCCAGCAGTGCCGAGACCATACCGAGGTAGATGCGCGGCAGGGCCGGCTTGGCGTAGGGGTAGAGCCGTTGCAGGCTGCGGAACGTGTTGGCCCGGCCTGCTGGGACGTCTGCTTCGGACGGCGGTACGAGTGGAACGGTGGTGGTCATGGTCCAGTCCTGATGATGATGCGGCTGCGCCCCGCGCCCCCGAATTTCAGAGTGCGCGGTGCAGCGAATGACTGTGGTCGCCAGACCAAACAGTACCGGCGACAGGAAAATTGCAAACGACGACACTTATCGGCGCTACGAACGCGTCAGCGGGGTGCCCAGCGGCGGTGATGAGTGGATGCTGACGGGACAAGATCGATGCAGGCGTCGGCACCAGGCCGAGCGCGACGAGAAGGTGGCTAGTCGACGAGGGACGCAGTTGCGGCGGGGACCGGGGCACCGGCGCCAAAGTGAGCGCCGTCGTTCGCAACCAGTGCGAGCGTGATCGGTGCTGTCTTTGTCATGTCTGCCTCCTGGGCGCCTGAAAGTTATGTGTGTCTCATGCCCCCCGGATCAGGCAGCCTTCCAGAATATGGGAACCCGGGGGCGGAAGGCAAGGATTTTCTGGTGCGGCAGCATCCGCTTGCCGCGCGTCGCCCACTCGGCAATTCACAGGTGGGTGTCCCGTAGTCTGGGTGCAACGTCTATCGCGGGCATGCCAATTTCTGTGCCATCGCGAGTCCCGGAAGGATTCTTCATGCTGCCCACCCTGTTCGGAATCGATTTTCTCGACTCTGAGTGGCTGATCCATTCGTTTGGATCGTTCGTGCTTCTGGGCGTTGCCGTGGTTGTGTTCGTCGAGACCGGCTTCATCGTACTGTCGTTCCTGCCGGGTGATTCGCTGCTGTTCACGGTGGGGTTACTCACCGCGACCGGGGTGGTGCCGCTGCCGATCTGGGTGACCTGTCTGGTCGTGTTCGTGGCAGCGTTCGCCGGCGATCAGCTCGCCTATGTCATCGGCCGAAAAGCGGGGCCAGCGGTCTTTTCGCGGGAGAAGAACCGATTCTTCAACCCGAAGAACGTCGAGCGCACCAACGCCTTCTTCGCCAAGCACGGCGGCAAGTCGATCATTCTGGCCCGGTTTCTGCCCATATTTCGGGCCTTCGTGCCGGTCGCTGCCGGCGTCGGCAAGATGCGCTACCGCAGCTTCGTGACCTACAACGCGATCGGTGCCTTCGCCTGGGGCGTCGGCCTCACCCTGGTCGGTTACTTCCTCGGCCAGTTCGCATTCGTCGCCAAGTACTCCGAGTTCTTCATCATCGGCATCATTCTGCTCTCCGGCATTCCTATTCTCACGGAGCTGGCCAAGGCTGCCCGCACGACGCTCAAGGAGCGCCGGGCTGCCGCGCGGGTGCTACCGACCATCCCGGCCGACCTGCGCGAGTAGTCGCCGGCGGCGCCGGCCGCAGGCCCGTTCGTGGCCGGAAACCGCGCCGCGCCCGTGGCCGCGCCCGATATCGGCAGCCGCTACGGTAACCGGCGTAGCGGCCACCCGTTTCGGGCGCAGTCCTGAAAACACCCAGGGACTGACGAGGCTACCGGGCGGCGTGCAGGCGTGCAGCGGCGAGCATCTCGGCGGCCGCGAGCGTCGTGATCTCGCTCGCGCGGGCATCCGTGAAGATCTGCGTCAGCACGGTGCCGATAGCAGCGACGCGGGCCGTGATCTGGCCGAGGTCGGCGTTCGGCTCGCTCGCCATGGCGAGGTAGACGACTCCCCCGGCGTTGACGACGAAATCCGGTGCCCAGAGGATGCCCCGCGCGTCCAGCTGGGCCGCTCCGGCAGGCACCGCGAGCTGATTGTTGGCGGCGCCGCACACACCCAGCACGTTCAACTCCGCGATAACGCCGGACGTCAGCACGCCGCCGAGGCCGCACGGCACGAACAGGTCGGCGTGCACGCGGTGGGCGTCAGCGACCGACACCCAGCTCGCGCCGAGCTCTTCGGCCAGGGCGTGCTTGTCGGGGTTGATATCCGTGACGGTGAGCGTGGCGCCGGCCGCGGCGAGGGCCCGGGCCAGGCGTCCGCCAACCTGGCCGAGTCCGGAGATGACGAGGTGGCGGCCACGTACCTCCCGGCTGCCGAAGAGCGCCTCCAGGGTGGATTCGATGCTCGCGTAGACGCCGGCCGCCGTTGCATCGGCCGGTTCGCCGACGCCGCCGCTCGCGGCGGGCAGCCCGCAGACATGGTTCGTGCGTTCGGCGACGATCGCCATGAGTTCGGCGCTCGTGCCGACGTCTTCGGCGGTCATGTACGCGCCGTTCAGGCTCTCGATCGCGTCGCCGAGATCGAGCATCGCCAGGCGCTTCTCGGCATCGGTCAGCACGGTGCCGAGCGGCAAGTAGATGACCGATTTGCCGCCGCCGAGATTGAGGCCCGCGGCCGCGTTCTTGAGGGTCATGGCGGCAGAAAGGCGCAGAGCGTCGGCTACGGCGTCGGTCCAGGTGGCGTACTGCCACAGGCGCGCACCGCCGAGGGCCTGGCCGAGCCGGGTGGAATGAACGGCAACCGTGATCAGGAGTCCTGAGCGTTCTCCCGTCGTGATCAGCACTTTCTCGTGGGAAAGTGGAATCTGCGCGAGGGAATCGAGGGCGGCGGCTGGGTGCGTGAGGGTCATGGAAACTCCGTTGTGTCGGGCCTTGTGAGCCGAGTGCGGTGGCGCCGTTATGTGGCACCGCCTCGAACAGGATAACTGGCACGCGCTGCGGGGGGAACACCTGCGCGGCCCGGGTACGCAAAAAGCACCCTGACTGCGAGATTCAGGGTGCTCTGCGCGCGATCTAGTGGAAGAAGTGGCGCTCTCCGGTGAAGTACATCGAGACGCCGGCCGCGGTGGCTGCAGCGATGACTTCGGGGTCGCGCACCGATCCGCCGGGCTGCACGACGGCCTTGATTCCGGCGGCGAGCAGAACTTCAAGGCCGTCAGCGAAGGGGAAGAATGCGTCAGAGGCGGCGACCGATCCTTCGGCCCGCTCGCCGGCGCGGCTCACGGCGAGGTGGCAGGAGTCGACCCGATTGACCTGGCCCATTCCCACCCCGACGGATGCCCCGGCATGCGCGAGCAGAATGGCGTTCGACTTCACGGAACGGCAGGACTTCCACGCGAATTCCAGGTCGGCGCGAGTAGCGGCATCCACTTCGGGGCCGGCCACGAGGGTCCAGCCGGCCGAGCTGAATTCTTCAAAGCTGTCGGTCTGCTGCACGAGCAGCCCGCCCGAAATCTGGTGCAGTTCGAGCGAGGAACGCTCGTAGTCGGCCGGCAGCTCGAGCAGGCGAATGTTCTTCTTCTGGGTGAGCAGCTCGACCGCAGCCGGCTCGAATCCCGGGGCGACGAGCACCTCGGTGAAGATTCCGTTGACCGTTTCAGCCATGGCGATCGTGACGACGCGGTTCGCAGCGATCACGCCGCCGAACGCGGAGATCGGGTCGCAGGCGTGCGCACGCAGGTGGGCTGAAGCGATCCCGTCCGGCGCGTTGGGCTTGGCGATGGCGATTCCGCACGGGTTGGCGTGCTTGACGATCGCGACGGCCGGCTCGCTGAAGTCGAAGGCGGCCCGCACCGCGGAATCCGCATCGACGTAATTGTTGTACGACATTTCCTTGCCGTGCAGCTGTCGGGCCTGGGCGATGCCGCGGCCACCCTCGCCGACGTAGAGCGCGGCGGCCTGGTGCGAGTTCTCGCCGTAGCGCAGAATTGCTTCGCGGGTGACCTCGATGCCGAGCCCCTCGGGGAACGGCGCCTCCTCCTCGTCCTCGTCGTCGTCGGCCGCCGCCGCAAACTCGACGTCCTCATCGAGCGCCTCGACGTCGTCCTGCCACTGGTCGTACACGTTTTCGGTGAACCAGGCCGACACGCTCAGGTCGTAATCGGCGGTGTGCTCAAAGGCGAGCGAGGCGAGCTTCTGGCGCAGCTTGAGGGTCGAACCGCCAGCAGCGACGGCCTCGATGATCTCACCGTAGCTGGCCGGGTCGACGACGATCGCCACGTTGGCGTGGTTTTTAGCGGATGCTCGCACGAGCGCCGGTCCGCCGATGTCGATCTGCTCGATCACATCGGCCGGTTCGGCACCGCTCAGGGCGGTTTCCACGAACGGATACAGGTTGACGACGACGAGCTGGAAGGCCTTGATGCCGAGCTCGGCCAGCTGCGCTTCATGGGTTTCGAGGCGCAGGTCGGCGAGGATGCCGGCGTGCACGCCCGGGTGCAGGGTCTTGACCCGGCCGTCGAGTGATTCCGGAAACCCGGTGACGGCCGACACGTCGGTGACGTCGTAGCCGGCGGCGCGGATCGTGGCCGCGGTGGATCCGGTGGAAACGATTTCGACGCCATCCGCTTTGAGGGCGGCGGCCAGGTCGAGCAGGCCGGTCTTGTCGCTCACGGAGATGAGTGCGCGCTCGATGGTGATCTGGTCCCGGTTACGGTATGTGCTGGGCGCGTTGGTGTGTCCACTCATGCTTTGGAGTTCTCCTTGAGGTTCATATGTCCGTTTGCGATGTCGAGCACGGCCTGGATGAGTAGGCGTCGTTCGACGATCTTGATGCGATTCTGCAGGGAAGTTTCGGTGTCGCCGGGCTCGATATCGACGCGTTCCTGGACGAGAATGGGGCCCTCGTCGACGCCGTTATCAACGACGATGATGCTCGCGCCGGTCTGCACGGCGCCGGCGGCGAGGGCGTCACGCACGGCGTGGGCGCCCGGAAATTCGGGCAGATAGGCCGGATGCGTGTTGATCAGGTTCGGCGACAGCGCGGCGACGACGCGCGGCGGCAGCAGTCGCATCATGCCGCTGAGTATGACCAGGTCGGGCTGCCACTGCTGAATCTGGGCGAGCAGTTCGTCGCCCCAGGCCGCCCGGTCTGTAAACGACGAGAAGGGAACGGAGAAGGCCGGGATTCCGAATTCGATCCCCAGCTCCAGCCCGTCGGCGTCGCGGTCGGCGCCGATCGCGATGACTCGCGCCGGAAATTCGGCGTCTTCGGACACCTCGAGCAGGGCTCGCAGGTTGGATCCTCCGCCGGAGATCAGCACGACAATAGACAGCACCGTTTGAGCTTACCGTTTGACCGGGAGCCCCGACGGGACTCGCACCCGGCCGGCAAGCATGCCGAGGGCCGCAGCGACACCGATTTCGGCTGCGGCGAGCGCGCCGACCAGCAGCGGATTCGGGCCGACCTCGACGAGGCGGCCGGGGCCCATCGCGCCGGCCGACCACCAGGCGAGCAGCCCGAGCAGCGCTCCGGCGACCACGCCCATGCCGAGGCCGGTGAGAATGTGTTCGATCGCGCTTCGTTCGGCCACACGTCGCTCGGGCACATCGGGGAGATCCAGCCGTTGCCGGGTCACGACGGCGAATGCGAAGCCGATCAACACCGGAACGAGCAGCCCGATAAATCCGTAGGCCGGCGTGCCCTGCGGCAGCGCGCCGAAGATGGGCAGGCCGGGCAAGGTGCCCACCACGGTGCCGATCGGCGAGACACTGGTGCCGACTCCCATCGCGATTCCCGGGCCGATGAACCAGGCTGCGGCCCAGATGACGAGGTTGGGAATGAGCGCGAGCTGCGCGAGGGTGATCGTGGCGCCGCCGAATACCCCGGCCTGCACCGCCTCGTACAGCCCGATGATGGTCGCATAGTTGAGAGCGATAAGCACGGCCACGGTCGCGGCCGACACGATCAGCACCCCCGCGGCGGCAGCGGTTCCGCCGCGCAGGGACCCGGCGATCACGATGCGGGTGGTTTGCGGCAGCTTTCGATACCACGAGCGGATGCGCCGGCTCACCGGATCCAGACGCTCCGCCACTTCCACGGTCTGGCGCCGCCCCAGTTCCGCCCCGACCACAACGCCGACCGCATAGATGAGCGTCGGTAGCAGAAGCCCCTGCAGTTGGTTGGGCGTGACCGTCTCCGAGACGGCGGACAGGGTCACCAGCGCGGCGAGGACGGCGTAGGTGCCCACGGCGACACCGACGCCGGTCCAGCGGTGCGGGGTTTCGGCGGCGCGACGGCCGGTGTGCATGCCCATGAGCACGGAGAGCATGGCGAAGCCGAGCGGCACGACGGTGACCAGAAAAGGGGTGTCGGCACCCGCCAGGCCGAGCGCGGCCGTCATGTCCGGGCCGAGCTGCACCATGAGGTCGACACCGTTGCCGAGCAGCCAGATATCGGCCGCGGCCCGCCAGAACACGAACCATTCGACGGACAGGCCGAAGTGGGCGGCCCAGAGTACGGTGAGCGGCACCATGGCGATGCCGATGCCGATGGCGACAACAAGTAATGCCTCAAGAGCGGCGAGCAGGGCGGTCGTTATGCGGTTCATCCGTTGTGAGCCTATATCGCCCCGGTGACAATGCCTGCCAGCACGCGCCCACGCCCAGTCACCGTGCGCACCTGGTCCGTGCAGAACTGCGGAGATTCCCAGCCCCGGTCTGGCACACGCGGGAACTCCCGCGTCGTTTCGGGGCAGGCACCGGGCATCCGCTCAAAATCTTCGCAGTTATGCGCGCCCACCGGCAAAAAAAAGGGGCCCGCCGGTCACCCGGCGAGCCCCTCAAACGTTCTACTTACAGTGCGGCAAGTGCCTCGCGCAGCAGGGTCGCAGCCTCGCTCGGCGTCTTGCCGACCTTGACTCCGGCGGCCTCGAGGGCCTCCTTCTTGCCCTGGGCGGTTCCGGCTCCGTCGGAGACGATGGCGCCGGCGTGGCCCATGGTCTTTCCCTCGGGGGCGGTGAAACCGGCCACGTAGCCGATGACCGGCTTCGTGACGTGCGCCTTGATGTACTCGGCGGCCTTTTCTTCAGCGTCGCCGCCGATTTCGCCGATCATGACGATGGCGAGCGTCTCCGGGTCGTTCTCGAAGGCCTCGAGGGCATCGATGTGCGTGGTGCCGATGATGGGGTCGCCACCGATACCGATCGCGGTGGAGAAGCCGAGGTCGCGCAGTTCGTACATCATCTGGTAGGTCAGGGTGCCCGACTTGGAGACGAGTCCGACCGGGCCCTTGACGGTGATGTTGGCCGGGGTGATGCCGACGAGTGCTTCACCGGGCGTGATGATGCCGGGGCAGTTCGGGCCGATAATGCGGGTCTTGTTGCCCTTTTTGATGGCGTAGGCCCAGAACTCGGCCGAGTCCTGCACCGGGACACCCTCGGTGATGATGACGAGCAGCGGAATCTCGGCG
The DNA here is from genome assembly GCF_004403125.1 of Cryobacterium sp. TMS1-13-1. Lineage (NCBI taxonomy): Bacteria > Bacillati > Actinomycetota > Actinomycetes > Micrococcales > Microbacteriaceae > Cryobacterium > Cryobacterium sp. TMS1-13-1. Next base: position 149,584 of record NZ_SOGX01000009.1, read on the forward strand.
TCGATCGCTTCGATAACGGCGTCCTTGGTGAACACCGGCGGTACGAAGATGATCGACACGTCGGCGCCGGTCTTCTCGACGGCTTCCTTGACCGTGCCGAAGACGGGGAGTTCGACGTTGCCGTGCACGACAACGCTGCCGGCCTTGCGGGCGTTGACGCCACCGACGACCTGGGTACCGGCTTTGAGCATGAGGGCGGTGTGCTTGGTGCCCTCACCTCCGGTGATGCCCTGAACGATGACCTTGGAGTCCTTGTTGAGGAAGATTGACATTGTTGTCCCTTACTTCGCTGCGTGGGCGAGTTCGGCGGCCTTGGCGGCGCCCTCGTCCATGGTGGCGGCCAGTGTTACGAGCGGGTGGTTCGCCTCGGCAAGGATACGACGACCCTCCTCGACGTTGTTGCCATCGAGGCGCACCACGAGCGGCTTGTTGGCGGCGCTTCCGAGCTCGGCGAGCGCGCCCACGATACCCTTGGCGACAGCGTCACAGGCGGTGATGCCGCCGAAGACATTGACGAACACGCTCTTGACCTGCGGGTCACCGAGAATGACGTCGAGGCCGGCAGCCATGACCTCAGCGGATGCTCCGCCCCCGATGTCGAGGAAGTTGGCCGGCTTGACACTGCCGAAGTTCTCGCCGGCGTAGGCGACAACGTCGAGGGTTGACATGACGAGTCCAGCGCCGTTGCCGATGATACCGACTTCACCGTCGAGCTTGACGTAGTTGAGGCCGGCGGCCTTTGCCTTGGCTTCGAGCGGGTCAGCCGCGGCAGCGTCCTCGAGGAGGGCGTGCTTGGGGTGACGGAAATCGGCGTTCTCGTCGATCGTGACCTTGCCATCGAGGGCGATGATGTCGCCCTCTTCGGTGAGGACGAGTGGGTTGACCTCGACCAGGGTCGCGTCTTCACCCTTGAATACGTCGTAGAGCTTGACGAAGACCGGCGCGACCTTGTCGACGAGCTCGGCCGGGAACTTTGCGTCGATCGCGATCTGCTTCGCGACGGCGAGGTCGATGCCGACCGCGGGGTCGACGGCCGTGTAGGCGAGCGCTTCGGGCTTCTCGACGGCGAGAATTTCGATCTCAACGCCACCCTCGTAGCTGGCGAGCGACAGGTAGGAGCGGTTGGACCGGTCCAGCAGCACGGAGAAGTAGAACTCCTGCTTGATGCGGGCGCCTCCCGCCACCATGACGCGGTGCACGGTGTGGCCCTTGATGTCCAGGCCCAGGATGCCCTGGCCTGCGGCCTCGGCGTCATCCGGAGTCTTGGCTACCTTGACGCCGCCGGCCTTGCCGCGGCCGCCGACCTTGACCTGCGCTTTGACGACGACAACGCCGCCGAGCTTCTCGGCCGCTGCACGCACTTCGGCGGGGGTGTCGGCGATGATGCCCGGCAGAACCGGTACACCATATTCCTCAAAGAGGTCTCTCGCTTGGTATTCGTAAAGGTCCACGCTGCTCTTCCAATCCGCGTCGTGGCGATCACCTGCCGGTGCCGGTAGATCGCTACATGATGATGGGTAATTGAGATTGTTGGTGACAGCAGTCGTTGCCGCAAAATAGCTCGACATCAAGACATACCGACCATCTGAAACTCTATCGCGTGAATCAGGCGTCGGGTCGCACCCTGAATCCGCGTCCGCCCACGCCAACCGCCCGCGCAAGGCTAGCCACACCTTGCTGGACCAGGCCTCGACACCCTGCCTATCCTTACTCATGACCAATTTGTCTCACGTGGTGGAACCACACGCCGCCGGCCTCGCCTCACGGTTGAACTGGCTGCGCGCCGGAGTTCTCGGCGCGAATGACGGCATCGTCTCTGTCGCCGCCCTCGTCGTCGGTGTCGCCGCCGCGACTACGAACTCCCACGTCATCCTCATCGCCGGTGTCGCGAGCCTGCTCGCCGGGGCGATCTCGATGGCGCTCGGGGAGTACGTGTCGGTGAGCAGCCAGCGCGACTCCGAACGCGCCCTGATCGCGAAGGAAACCTGGGAACTTGAAAACGAGCCCGACGAGGAACTCGCCGAACTCGCCGGCTTCTACCAGGCCAAGGGCCTGTCGCCCCAGACTGCCCAGCAGGTCGCGGTCGAACTGACCGAGCATGATGCCCTCGCCGCGCACCTCGAGGTTGAACTGCACATCACCGAACAGGACGTCTCCAATCCCTGGCACGCAGCATACGCATCCGCTATCGCCTTCACCGTCGGCGCGGCGCTCCCCCTGCTCGCCGTACTGCTGCCCCCGGCCGAATGGCGCATCGCGGCCACCTTCGTCGCGGTGCTGATCGCCCTCGTTATCACCGGTTGGCTCAGCGCGCACCTCGGCAATAGCCCGAAGCCGCGCGCGATCGCCCGAATCGTCATCGGCGGCATCCTCGCCCTCGCGGTCACCTATGTCATCGGTGCACTGATCGGCGGCAACGTCTAGCGCACCTAGGCTGAAACCATGTCTCGACAATTCATCGTCACCGCGGGTGTGCTCGACGCCGCCCTCGTGCTGTTGTTCGCCGCGATCGGTCGACTGAGCCACGGCGAGACTCTGGCCGGCCTGGGCGTGACTGCCTGGCCGTTCCTCGGCGGTCTGATCATCGGCTGGCTGTTGCTCCGCGCCTGGCGCCACCCGCTCAGCGTGGTCTGGACCGGCCTCGGCATCTGGCTCGCGACGGTGGCCGGCGGCCTCCTGCTGCGCCTGGCCGACGGCCAGGGCGTTCAGCTCAGTTTCGCGATCGTCACGACCATCGTGCTCGGCGCCTTCCTGCTCGGCTGGCGCGCCATCGCCGCGCTGGTACGTCGCACTTCTCGCAAGCGGATGCCCGCCCCGGCCTGATACCCCAGCCGTCTCGTACCCCAGAGGTCTCGTCGGCTCCTTCACATGGCTGCGCGATAGGCGGCAGGGGCGGCCGGGAGTATTCTCGGAGCCAGGAGCCAGGAGCCAGGACCGACCGCGACGCTCCTGTTTCGCCTGCCGCAGGATGAGCTGGAGCATCCGCTTGACGTGATTGCCGGTGCCGATACGGACTGACGGTCAGTAGCTGTCGTCGTTGTCGAAGTCGATGTCGATGTCAGGGTACAGGTCGGGGGCAAGATCGAGGTCGATACTGCGGTCATCCGTATCCGGCCCCGCCAGATCCGGGTCGTCATTCTCCCGGTCCAGATCACGGTCCAGATCGTCGATTTGCCGGTTCTCGTCGCTCCAGAACTCATTGGCGTCGCCCATGAGCTGCCTCTCTTTGACGTGAGCGCGGATATTTCGCAAGTCACGGCACCCCACGCCCATGGGGCTTCAAGCAGGGCGAGCCAGCTGTCCGGGCCGGTCTACTCGGCACGGCGCAGCCCCGGTGTCGCGAGCAATTGGCCGTCGCGCAGCACGGCAAGCACGTCGATGGCGAACCGCGCGGTCATCTCGTTCAGCGTCGCTTCGCCGCCGGCCACGATCGCCGTCGCGAGCACATCTGCCGTGACAATGTCGGCGGCGAACACGCTCACCTGACGAAACGGCGATACCTTCCCGTTCAGCGCCGTCCAGATGTGTTCGCCGCGTTCCGCGCTGCCCGACGTCGCTACCGCGCGAAGCGGATGCCGCAGCGGCACGCTGGCCAGCACGTCACCGCGGTCGGCCGGATTGACAATCGCCACGACCCACTCGGGATGCTCGGTGACCACTGCCGGAGCGGCGACCCGGTGCCCGGTCGACATCGCGCCGTCGCCGGACTCCCATGCTTCAAACCGACCTTCCGGCTCGCCGCTGACCAGAACATCGCCGCCCGCATTGATGCACCAGTTGAGCAGGCCCCGAGAGGTCAACGCCGCACCGGCCTCAGCTATCGCAAGCGCCTTCACCACCCCGGAGAGGTCGATCACACCATCGGCGCGATGCGGTGTGAACACGCCATTGGTGCGGTCGCGCCAGGTCAGCGCGAGCGCGTAAGCGTCCCGCACACTCGCACTCGAATCCGTCAAACGGATGTTCCCACGGGCGATCCGGCTCAGCTCCGAGTCGTCCCGGTACAGGCTGAACCGCTCATCCCAGCGCCGAAACATCGCCTTGGCGAGTTCTGCGGCTTCGACCCGAGCGCTCTCCCCCACTGTGTGCGCATCGGAATGGGCCAGCCGCAGGCTCACCATCGTGCCCATAGTCTCGAAAGTCAGCGCTGGCCAGGTGCGATCGACCGATGCGCGGGCGGCCGTGCGGGCTGCCACACGGGCGAACTCCACCGCGTGCGGCAGCACGGGCGCGGGACGCACCGGCGAGCCGGCGAGTGTGCGTTCGTGATCGGATCCGATGGCGGCCACGTTTAAAAGCCCGCCGTGTCGAGGGCGGATTGCAGGGACCGCAGGTAGCCCTGGGTCGTGTAGGTGGCGCCGCTGACGCTGTGCACGTTCGCGGACTGCGCGGCGAGCACCTCGGATCGCAGAATCGGCGCGGCCTGGTTGCTGATGGCGACCGATCGGCCGCCGCGGTTGGTCAGCTGCAGCGGAGTGACCTCGGTGATCGCGCCGTTGGCGATGGTCACCGACACCTGCATGTTGCCGAATTGGGTCTGCACCACCGCGCCGGTGAAGGTTCCGGACTGCGCGGCCGCTGACGCGGCAGCGGCTGACGCGGCAGCCTGGGCTGTGGCGGCAGCGTTCGCCGCGGCGGTGGCGGCATCAGCGGCCGCCTTGGCGGTGGCGGCGGCCTGCGCCGCGGCATCCGTTGTGGCGGTCACTGTCGCAGCCGTCGCGGTGCCGCCGGTGGAGGCGGTCAGGCTCTGCGAGGCGTCGATTGCCTGGGAGCCCAGCTGCCAGCCTATGCCGACGATCGAGACGGAGGCCAGGGTGGCCAGGGCTACTGCACGTGCTCTCACCAGTCGAACCTTTCGTAGTGGATCTGCTTCTTGGGAACCCCGCCGGAACGGGCGTCGCGCACGACGGCGTCGGTCCACGGCCGGGGGCCGCAGATATAGATGTCGCTGCTGGTCAGTTCCGGCACGATCTTCTTCAGGGTGATCCCGGCTTTGGCGGCATCCGCTGGCAGCCAGGTGCTGACTCCCTTGGGTCGTTTACCGGCGATGACGCGCAGCTGGGCGCCGCGCACCCGGCAGAGGTCCGTCAGTTCGTCGACCAGGTAGGTGTCGCCGACCGAGTGCGAGCGGAGCAGCACGGTGGCGTGGCCCGGCGCGAACGAGACGGTTTCCAGCAGGGAGCGGATGGGGGCCACGCCGATGCCGGCCGCGATCAGCACGACCCGCGGCGACGTGCGGGCGTTTTCGGTGAACAGGCCATACGGGCCTTCGAAGCTCACCCGGGTGCCGCGCGCCAATTGGGGCAGCTGCCGGGAGGCGTCCCCGAGACCGCGCACGGTGATGCGCAGGCCCCGCCCGCTCGGGGCTGCGGACAGGGAAAACGGGTGCGCCTGCCACCAGAGTCCGTGCGCCCAGAACCGCCAAATGAAGAACTGTCCTGATGTCGCGCGCAGCTGCTCCAGCTTTCGTCCGGTCAGGGTGATCGAGACCACACCGGGTGCGACCTGCTCGATCGAAGCCACCCGAAGCTGGTGCCGCAGTGAGCGCACGACCGGCAGCAGGAAGCGAAACACGACGATGCTTCCGGCGACCGCAACGTACAGGGCCAGCCAGTAGTAGCGGGCGATGGCACCCTCGCTGAGCAGGCCACCGACGCTTAACTGGTGCGGAATGGCGACGAGCACCGAGAGGTAGGCCAGCAGGTGCACAGCGTGCCAGGCCTCGTAGCGAAACTTTCGGCGCACCACGACGAGCGAGGTCACGACGACGCCGATCATGAGCGCGAGGCCGAGAAAGGCGAGCGGCATGTCGGGCAGGCCTGTGAACATGTTCCATGTCTCGATGAATACATTCACATTTTCAGCGAGCGCGTAACCGGTGATGAGCAGCACGGCGTGGCCGAGGATGAGGTAAAGGGCGGGCTTGCCGAGCGACTGGTGCACGGCCATCGCCTGATCGTGCCCGAAGGCGCGGTCGACCGGAGGCAGGCGCGCGGCTAGCACGAGCATCACGAGCAGCAGGTCGGTGCCGACCAGGCCCGCGACAATTCCGAGCGAGGTGAACGCGTCGGCCGGGGTCGAAAAGCGGGCGGCTCCCCCGTCGGCGAGAAAGATGGCGATGACGATGGCGACCGACGCCACGCAGAGGATCTGCAGGGTGTCGGCCAGTCGCATCCGCTTTTTGTAGGCAGGATGCAGCAGCGCCGGGCCGGTGCGAGTGGTGCGCGTGTCGAGGCTCATGAGTAGAGCATCGAGCCACTGCCCATCGATGGGCTATCGATGACCTGTGAACGGTCTGTGTGTCGTCTATGCCTCATTTTCCCGGGGTAAATGGGGGCGACGGTCGCTTTGAGCGGATGCCGACAGCCCCGTTATTGACTACCCCGGCAGCGCCGGTCGTCTCCGGGCCCGCGCGCGCACGAGCAGCACAATGACCAGGGCGACGACGCTGCCGAGTACTGTCTCCAACACGCGATCGACGAGCAACGCCGGCACCGGCACCGGGCTCGTGAGGTGCACCACGGTGAGGGCGAGCGGGGTCACGAACAGCAGGGCGGCGCCGTAGTGGCGGCCGATCAGAATCTCAGCACCGAACTGACCGAGCGCGACGACCAGAATGAGCACGGCGACCGGCGGGCCCGGCAACAGCACGAGCGCGGTCACAACGACGCCCAGGGTCGTGCCGATCATGCGGTGAAATGCCCGCGAGACGGAGTGCTTCGCGCCGGGCGGCGGCAAGACCGCAACGACACTGACCACGGCCCAATACGGATGCCCGATGCCCGCCACGAGCGCGAGCGAACCGGCGGCGAGCGCGCCGGCCACGTTCTGGGCGATCGAGACCCACACCTGACGGTCGCGGATCGCACCGGGACGAACGAACGCGCCGCGCAACAGGTTCTTGAACAGGTCGCGCTCGTGCCGCCCGGCGACCCGCCGCAGCAGCCAGCCCGACATGGTGAGCAGCCAGGCGAACGCGGCCGAGGCCACGGCCACCAGCAGTCGCGGCCAGAACTCGGTGCCGGGGGTGGGCAGTTGCGCGATCACGGCGTAACCGAAGACGAAGAAGATGGGAGTGGCCGGAAACAGTCCCGCCGTGGACGCGACCAGAATTCCAGCCGCAATCACCACGACCAGTCCGGCGGTGAGCACGATCAGGGGCGCGTCGATCAGGGCCAGCAGCAGCGCGAAGGTGATGATCGCGAGCATGAGAGCACCCGCCACGGTGACCGTGCGCAGCCGCACCCGATAGGGCTCGTTGCGACCGAACAGCGCCGTCATCGAGCCGAACGCCGCGTAGGCGGCCCAGTCGAGCTGGCCGGTGAGGACGAGCACGCTCAGCGGCAGCGCGGCGGCGACCGCGGCCCGGGTGGCGACCTCGAACTGGAAGCTGCGCAGGGAGCGCGCCCACTGCCGCAAGCTTTCGGGCTTGGCGGGCTCCACGCTAGATCTTTTCGATCGGAGCGATCTTGATCAACAGCTTTTTGGCGCCCGCTGTGTCGAACTGCACGTGCGCGATGCGCTTGGTTCCTTCGCCGGTGACCTGGTTGACCCGGCCCTCGCCGAAGTCGTGGTGGCGGATGCGGTCGCCCGCCGCCAGTTCGAGGCTGCCGTTGTCGCGCACCGTTCCGGTGATCTTGTTCGCCCACTCCGTCTTCGGCTTGCCCGGCGGCAGGCCGGCCGGCTTCGCGCTGGTGCCGTAACTGCTGCGCCCGCCGTAACCGTCGCTCGAACTAGTCAAAGAGTTGCCAAAGCCACCGAAGCCGCCATCGCGGCGCGCGTTCAGAGCGCGCGGCTGGGTGCCGCCGCGCGAGTTGGCCATTCCCGGCGACTGCTTCCAGTCGATCAGCTCGGCCGGGATCTCCTGCAGGTAGCGGCTCGGCATCGCCACGTTGATATCGCCGAACTGGGCCCGGGTCATGGCAAGTGAGAGGTAAAGCCGCTTGCGGGCGCGGGTGATGCCCACATAGAACAGGCGGCGCTCTTCAGCGGGACCGCCCGGCTCGTTCGCCGACATCTGATGCGGCAGCAGCCCCTCCTCAACGCCGGTGAGGAACACGGCCTCGTATTCGAGGCCCTTCGCGGTGTGCAGCGTCATCAACGACACCGTTCCCGACGCGTCGTCGAGGTCGTCAGCGGCGGCCACGAGTGACACCTGGGTGAGAAAGTCGACAAGACCGCCGTCGGGGTTCTCCTTGTTGAAGTCCTTGGTCTGGGCGACGAGCTCCTCGATGTTCTCGGCCCGCACCTCGTCTTGCGGGTCACGGCTGCCCCGCAGCACGGCCAGCAGTCCGCTGCCGCCCAGCAGAAACTCGAGCACGTCGGAGACGTTGGAGCCGCCGACCGGCACGCCGTCATCGGTGACCGACGTCGGCACGAGCATGAGCGCGGCGGCATCGAGCAGTTCGGCCAGTTTGAGGATGGTGCCGGTCACCTTCGGGCCGAGACCCAGTGCGGCGCAATTGCGCATCGCCTGCCGAAAGGTGAGCTCGTTATCGTCGGCAAAGCTCGACAGTGCGGTCTCGGTGGCCGGGCCGATACCGCGCTTGGGGGTGTTCAGAATGCGGCGCAGGGCGAGTTCATCGACCGGGTTGGCGACGGCGATGAGGTAGGCCAGGGCATCCTTGATTTCGGCCCGCTCATAGAATTTGGTGCCGCCGACCACCCGGTACGGTGTGGCCGAGCGCACCAGGATTTCTTCGAGCGCTCGGGTCTGCGCGTTGGTGCGGTAGAACACGGCCATGTCGCGGTAGGCCATGCCGGCCGCGTGCAGCACCTGGATTTCGTCGGAGACGAACTGGGCTTCGTCGTGCCCGGAATACGCCGTGAAACCGACGATTTTCTCGCCGTCGCCGCCCGCGCTCCACAATTTTTTGTCGGTACGGTCGAAGTTGTGGCCGATCACGGCGTTCGCCGCTGAGAGGATGTTCTGAGTCGACCGGTAGTTCTGCTCGAGCAGAATCACCTTCGCTCCGGGGTAGTCCCGCTCGAAGCCGCTGATATTGCGGGTGTCGGCGCCACGGAAGGCGTAGATGGACTGGTCGGAGTCACCGACCACGGTGAGCGAGGCGCCGGGAATGGCGCCACTGCCGTCGCGCAAATTGCGCACGTGCACACCGTCGTCTTCCATCTCCTGAGCGAGTTCGGCCGTGACCGGCCGGGTGAGCTCGTGCACGAGGGCGTACTGGGCGTGGTTGGTGTCCTGGTATTCGTCGACCAGCAGGTGCCGAAACCGTCGCCGGTAGAGCGCGGCGACCTTAGGGAACGCACGAAACAGGTAGACGGTCTCACCGATGAGGTCGTCGAAGTCGAGCGCGCTTGCGGCACGCAGCCGGGCGGAGTACTGCCGAAAAATCTCGACGAACATGACCTCCTGCGGGTCGCTCATGTTCGCGTTGCGGGCATAGGAATCGGCGTCGGCGAGTTCGTTCTTGAGCTTGGAGATCTTGGCGCCCGCCGACCCGGGTGTGAAGCCGTAGGTGTCGGCGTCGAGACCCTTGATGATGCGCTTGAGCGTGACCTTGCTGTCGGCCGAGTCGTAGATGCTGAAGGTGCTCGACAGACCGATCTTCTCGGCTTCGCGGCGCAGAATGCGCACGCAGGAGGAGTGGAAGGTGCTGATCCACATTCCGTCGGACGCTTGGCCGAGGATGGCGCGCACCCGCTCGCGCATTTCAGCGGCCGCCTTGTTGGTGAACGTGATCGCGAGAATCTGGCTCGGCCAGGCATCCCGCGTTTCGAGCAGGCTCGCCACCCGACGGGTGAGCACGCTGGTCTTGCCCGACCCGGCGCCGGCGATGATGAGCAGCGCCTGGCCGCGGTATTCGACGGCTTCTTTCTGCTGCGGGTTGAGCCCGTCGAGCAGCGGGCTCTGCTGGGCGCTGCCGGTGCCCGCATACCCATTGGAATCAAGAATGATCGGCGTGGCCGAGCGGCCGGCGGTGGCGGGCGCGGATTCCGCGTTAAGAGGTGTGATCATGTCGATTTCCAGTGTAGGCGAGGCCCCTGACACGCGGGCGGGTCGGGCTGTGGAGTTTAGCGACGCCCCGACGTTTGCTGATCGAGTCAACTGGATGGATGATCGCAGGGCCGACAACCGTGAACCCCACCGCGCAGACGTTGACGAGGTCGAGCTTGTCGACGACATCACCGCGGAGGAGGACTATCTCCCTCTTCTTTTGGCCGCTTCCGCCACGCCCAATGGCCGCAACCCCTCCACGCCCCAGAAATCACCATTCAAACGCTTAGCTGAACGGTATCGATCCGAAAACCCATGCGGCTCTCGTGGCTGGCCTGCCGCACATCATGTGCGCGACCAGCGTGTCGAGGGCATGGGCAACATCACGGGTTGCAGTTGTCGCAAAAACGCGGGTCGGCGTAGCTTCGGTCGGTGAACTCGCGAGTGTGGCGATGCGGGCAGATGAGGCATCCATGCGTTTCAGCACGGGTCTCGTTCGTGGGCGCGTAGCAGTCGCTGCAGGGCAGTCCTGCCACCCGCTCTACCTTCCAGAAACCTGGGGTGCCGCAGGCTGGACACAGGGAACGTAGTTTCTGTGCGAGGTCTTCGGCCGCGAGACGGATGTTTTCCATACGCGTCGGATTGGCATGGGCGCGCACGTCCGTTTCGAGAAACACGTGGCCGTTTTCCGATTGCGCCAGCGCCCACGCAAAGGTGATTTCCAGTTCCGCCCAGGCGGCGATTCCCTTGCGGATGCGAGGGTCGTGCTCGCTTTCCGGGCGTACGACCACGTGGTGTTCGGGGAACCTCGATTTGCGGGCGAACGTTTCGGCGGCTGCCCAGTCCGCCGTCAGCAGGTGGGAGAAATTCGCCTTGCCTTGCGCCACGCCGACGACCTCCAACTCGCGCTCACGGTCGATCCAGATCAGGAATTCAACGTTCCAGGGGAACATCCCCATGAACGGATCCTGACCAAACGACCCCTCGCTGGCAAGGCCCAGGGGTAATGCCGACAATTCCATACCCACGCGCGCTTTCTTACGTGCTGCCTCAAGCTGCGTGCCGGAGCGGGGGATATCGCGGGTGAAAGTACCGAGTAGATCCGTGTCGTAGCCCACGATGTGTTCGACGCGGCAACCAAGCTCCCGCTCCAACACAGGACCGACCACGCGCTCCTTACCATGCTGGGTCAGCAGAGCGACCCGTTTACCGGAGTAGATGGAGCTCGAGTCCGAATTCTCTGAATCATTGCAGACCACAACTCACCTGCCCTGCTGAGCACGAGCTGTTGGCACAGACTGTTCGTCGACCGGGCCACACCGCAGGCGGCTGGCGGTTTCGACCGCGGTGGCTACTCACGGTCGACGGATCCAAGGGCTCTGAGAAGCTCACCAATTTGGTGGTGGCGTTCCAAGGGATGTCGAAGCGGTAAGTCTGGGTAGAGCTGATAACTGTTGCGCCGCCCGTCGCGTTGACGCGTGAGATAGCCATCTGCGACGAGTTCGGCGATTATTCGCTGGGCGGCGCGTTCGGTGATCCCCACTTCTACTGCGATATCGCGCAATCGCATGCCGGGGTCTTGAGAAACGCAGAGCAAAACGTGTGCGTGATTAGTAAGAAAGGTCCAGTCGGCCATCATCTCACCATAGCCGACACACGCTCCACAATGCACGCTATACTTAGCACGTATTGGTCAGCGTGCATTGACGGGGTTGGTCACCATGGAGTCGCGCCGCTTCTTCACACTTCGAGCAGAGTAAATCAGAGAGCCACAATGTGATCGATCCCATCATTCTCTTCTTCCTGCTCGGAGCCGTGGCCGGCCTCCTGCGTTCAGAATTGCGTCTTCCGGCGGCGATTTACGAGTTCGTCAGCATCGTGCTACTGCTGGCCATTGGCCTCAAAGGCGGCGTGGAACTCGCCAGGCAGCCTTTCGCCAGTCTGTTGCCGCAGATGCTCGCCGTGGTGGCCATGGGTTTTGGCCTCACCCTGGTCGCATTCCCGGTGCTGCGCTATCTGGGCCGTTTCAAGCGAGCGGATGCGGCCTCTATCGCCGCCCATTACGGTTCCGTGAGCGTGGGAACCTACGCCGTGGCCGTCGCCTACCTCGGCAGCCAGCAGGTCTCGTTCGAAGAACACATGCCGCTGCTTCTGGTGCTGCTGGAAGTGCCAGCAATTCTGGTGGGAATTGTTCTCGCGCGAGGCATCTCGCGCGAGACGCGGTGGAAGTCGATCGCCCATGAAGTGTTTCTGGGGAAAGGCATCGTGCTGCTCCTGGGCGGACTGCTCATCGGCTGGGTAGCTGGCCCGGACGGGCTGTCGTCCATCCAACCGTTATTCGTGGATCTCTTCAAGGGAATTCTCGCTCTTTTTCTGCTGGAGATGGGCTTGATTATGGCCACACAGATGGGAAGCCTGCGCCGACACGGCCCATTTCTGGTGGTCTTTGCCATCGCAATGCCGCTTTTTTCGGCGTTGGTGGGAACGTGGCTGGGGTTGTCTTTGGGCCTCTCCATCGGAGGAACGACCATCTTGGCGACTCTGGCGGCCAGTGCGTCCTACATCGCGGTACCGGCAGCCATGCGCATCTCTGTACCCGACGCCAACCCCACCCTTTCCCTGGCCGGTGCGCTCGGGATAACATTTCCGTTCAATGTCCTGATCGGGATCCCGCTGTACCACGCGCTCGCCGTGTGGGCTCATACGTTCGCGAAAGGTTGAACCCGATGCAAAGCCATACCCGTAAGCTGTTGACCGTTGTCACCGAAGCCGCCCTCGAAGGCACTCTTGTCCGGGATATCGATCGGCTTCACGCCCACGGGTATACCATCACTGACGCTCGTGGCAAGGGGAGTCGTGGTACTCGCAACGCCGGCTGGGAAACGAATGGGAACATCCGCATCGAGGTGGTGTGCGACGCAGCGACGGCTGAAGAAATCGCCGCCCATTTTCAGGAGCATTACTACGACGACTACGCCATGATCCTCTTCGTGAGCGATGTCGAGGTACTCCGACCTGAGAAGTTCTGAGACCCAACTCAGGTTCCTCAGGTGTCGGTGACTGTCCGCTGGGTTTCCACAATCTTTCCTCAGGGCACCCGTCTCGGGCGGCACCGAGCGATCCCGCATCCAGCCTCAACGCGCGTCGCCCGGCACGCGACAATTGTGCGCGACCGTCCCGTAACGGATGCGGCTCCCGGGCCACTCTGAGCCCTAAAGCACCGCGCAGCGCGCGCGTTTCAATTCGATTCGTGTTTGTGGTGTCTCGAAACCTACGCGTGTCGGAACACATGGATTACGAGACGCTGGCAGCCGCTCAGAACGCGTCGCGCACGTGCACGGCCAGATCCGGGTGGTCGGCGAATACCCCGTCGATGCCGGAGCCGAGAATGACGCGGAACTCCGACTGCCAGTGTCCGAAGTCGCGCTTGCGGGTGCCGCTGCGAAAGGATTTTGCCAGGAATTTGTTTTCCGGCCGCAGGGTCCAGCAGTAGATCTCGAGCCCGGCAGCGTGGGCGTCGTCCACCAGAGCGGACGCCCCGGTCACGTCACCCGCGGCATCCGTTTCGAGGATGAGCGATTTGGGCACGCTGATGCCATCGACGCCGATATCACTCGTAGCGGTACTGGAGTTCATACTGCTGCGGGACCCGCCAGCCGAGCGGCCAGCGGCGAGGCTCGCGAGGCCGTCGGCCGTGAGGTGGTCGGCGTAGCTGAGCGCGCCGGCGCCGTACTCCGCGACCTGGTCGACGGGGTACCCCTCGTCTTCGAGCAGGAAGACGCGTTTGCCACGCACACCCTGAGCCCGAACCTGGGCGAGTACGCTCGGTTCAAAGCTCTCTACGGTGAGCCGGTCGGTGTTCCAGCCGGCCGCGGAGACCTCGGCCGCGAACAGTTCGGGCAGCGGCAGGTCGAGCCCGCCGAAATAGGTGGCGTGCTTGATCTCGGCGACGATCCCGAGCGTTCGGTTGCTCTGCTCGGCCGCGGCGTCGACGAGGTCGAACAGGTCGCGCAGGCGCAGAATCGGGCGCTGGCCGTCGAAGGTCGTATTGCTCTGTCGCAGGGCTGGCAGCCGTTCCCGGGCGCGCAGGGTGCGCAGTTCCTCCCAGGTGAAGTCCTCGGTGAACCAGCCGGTGATCGCCTTGCCGTCAACGACTTTCTCGGCGCGGCGAGCGGCGAATTCGGCGCGAGTGGCGACATCCGTTGTGCCGGAGATTTCGTTTTCGTGGCGAATGACGAGCACGCCGTCGCGGGTGGCGACCAGGTCGGGTTCGACGGCGTCGGCGCCGAGCGCGAAGGCCAAATTGAAAGCTGAGCGCGTGTGTTCGGGCCGGTGGCCGCTTGCCCCGCGGTGGCCAATGACGATCGGTTGCATGGTGTCAGGCTAACCGCGCCAGCAGAACGGATGCTGGGGGCCGGCATCCGCCTGCAGCGAAACGGGTACCAGATCACGGCTTGAATTGCTGCAAATCGGCTGATCCCCAGCACATTCGAATGCGCTCTCGGGTACCTTTAATGCAGTGCCGCACCAGGCGCTGCGTGTCGGTTCGCCCGCGCGCACCCGAATGACCCATCAGCTGATTGTGAGTACAGCAACCCATGGCATCCTCCAACCCCGCTTTCTCCCGCAACGAAGCGTTCGGCGCTCGTGGCGCAGTGGCGTCGTCGCAGGCCCTTTCTGACAACGATCTGCAGTCGATGTACAACCGGCCCGCCGCCGGTTCACAAGACACCGAACGCATGACCTACGAAGACACCATCACCAAGACCGGCCTCGGCTTCGCGCTGCTGCTCGTGGCTGCCATGATCTCCTGGGTCGCCACCCCGGTGCTGCCGTTCCTGTTCATTCTGGGCGCCATCGCCGGCTTCGTGCTCGGTCTGGTCAACACCTTCAAGAAGGAGCCGTCGGCTCCGCTGATCCTCGCCTTCGCCGGGGCCCAGGGCTTGTTTGTCGGTGGCATCTCCCGCGTCTTTGAAGACATCTATGGGGGCGTCGTGATGCAGGCGGTTCTCGCCACTCTCGTCGTGGTCGGCGTCACGCTCGCACTGTTCAAGAGCGGCAAGATTCGCGCCTCGAAGAAGGCCACCAAGATCTTCTTGATCGCCATGATCGGCTACGCCGCGTTCTCGCTGATCAACGTGGGAATGATGATTTTCGGCGGCAGTGATCAGGCCTTCGGCATGCGCAGTGCGAGCATCAGCATTCTCGGCTTCGACATCAAGCTCGGCATCCTCATCGGTCTTCTCGCTGTGCTGCTGGCCGCGTATTCGCTCGTGCTCGACTTCGACTTCATCCAGAAGGGTGTCAACAACCGTCTGCCGCGCAAGTACGGCTGGACCGGAGCCTTCGGCATCATCATGACCGTCGTCTGGCTCTACGTCGAGATGCTGCGCATCTTCGTGCTCACCCGCGAGTAGCGGCATCCGCTTGATCAGGCGCCCTCGTTCTTTCGGAACGGGGGCGCTTTTTCGTACCCCACGCACGCCACACTGTGGTTGGCTTAAGTAATGAGTTTCACAGACCTGCACGCGTTGCTCCCGCTTGAAGCCACCGGCATGACCGCAACGTTAGGCTACATCGGCAGCGCCATCGTGCTCCTCGGGCTGGCTTTTGTAGTCATCCGCGCTATCCGCAAATACATCAAGGCCCCCAAAGGCTAAACAAGCGGCCACCCGGTGCAAGAATATCCGTACATACCTGCATGCAAGCTTATTCTTCCATGTATGTATGCAAGAATATGCCTACATAGCTAGGGGCTACCACCGGCCCCGCGAACGAGAGGCCTGAAATGAATACCGTGGCGGTGACGAAATTCCGCGACCTCGGCGCCGTGATCAAGGCCGTTCGTGAGTCCCGAGGCATCCGCCAAGACGACCTCGCTCAGGACCTCGCCATCTCCCGCCAATATTTGCAGGAATTGGAGAAGGGACGACCCAACCTCTATATCACCCGGCTCTTTCGCGCCCTGAACACGCTCGGCATCACCATCACCATTTCATACACTCTCAGTGACAAGACCGACGATCATGTCTAACGCACTGTCCGTCTTCCTCCACGAGGACTATCTCGGCGTGGTGGAAACCTATCGGAGCGGCCGGCAGCACGACAAGCACCGCATCATTTTCACTTGGGACAGCGACTACCGGCCTGGCTTGATCACCCTGACCGAATCGTTCGCGTCTCTTCCGGGTACTCGCCCAGACGCCACCTTGGTCTCCAACTTTTTCGGCGGCTATGCGCCGGACGGCAACCAGCGCGATTTGGTTCCGATTGGCACGAGCCTCACGGTCGAGCCCACTCGACGCACATCCTCAAACCGCAACTGCAATCCCGGCCCGGCCCGGGGGAATCTACAACGAGTTCTATAGCCATGAACTCGCCCGGCACATGGGGCTCTCTCAATTCAGCAGCGAGGTAATAGCCCTGGGCCAGACCACGTTCTTGGCTATCGAACGATTCGACCGTCGGGTCTCTGGCCGAAACGTTACCCTCGTACATCAGGAGGATGTCGCCCAAGCCCTGGGCCTGGACTGGCGCGACTCCGACGTGAAGTTTCAGGATGCCCGGTCGCCCATGAACCAGAACAGGCCGAGCGCACTGCGCATCGCCGAGTTGACGGGAACCTTCCGGGAATCAGCGACTGCCACGACGCAATGGTTGCGGCAACTGGTTTCTCACGTTCTCATTGGAAACAATGATGCCCACGCCAAGAACGTCGGACTTATCCACGACAGTGATGGCACCAGCATCTCGCAAATTTACGACGCCGTTCCGAACCTCTTCCAGCGTGGCCGGATCAACTGGGATCTGGCGATGGCAATCGACAACGTGTTCGATCACCGTAAGATCACGGTCGAGCGGCTGGTCAATGAGGCTCAATCGTGGTCAGTGCTGCGTAGAGACGTCATCGAGCCCACCATCTACAGCACCATTCACAGGTTCCAGGAAGCGCAATCTGCGCTCACCGCCCCCGCCGGCATCGATCCCGGCGTTGTCGACGGGCTCTCGTGGAATGCCGCCAGACTCGCGGCCGGCACCGAGATCAGCCGGCCGAAGGAACGATGAGCCACGCTTGACCCCCCTCCCTCTGAGGTTGCGTGGAAGACCGGCAGGCTTTGGGGCCCTGGCAACGATGGCGGCCGAGATCGAGCCCAGAACGATGACGATTCCCGCTATCTGAATCGGGGCAAGGTGCTCTCCGGCGATCGCCCAGCCGAGCAGGATCGCAACGACCGGGCTCAGCAGGCCGAGGAAGGCAATGGTGCTCGCCGCCAGACGCGCAATGCCGTGGAACCAGGCGACGTAGGCGAATGCGGTGCCGACCACGGAGAGATACGCGTAGCCGAGGAGGTTGGGCGCGGTCAACGGCGTGGTCGGGAGGCCCTCGAGCAGGAGCAGGACGGGCAGGAGGCTGAGTCCGCCGGCGATGAGTTGCCACGAAGTTGTCGCGAGCAGCGGCGCGGGCTGCCCCCACTTCTTGGAGAGCACGATCCCGGATGCCATGCACAGCGTGCCGCCGACCGCGGCCAGAATTCCGATAGCGTCAAGCCTCGCCTGCGCTTGGAGCACGATGAGACTCACTCCGAAGGCTCCGGCCGCACCGCCCGCCAGCACGCGCCCGGTCAGGCGCTCGTGCACTACTCGACTGGCGAGCACTGCGACCACGAGCGGTTGCAGACCTCCGACGATGGCGGCCACTCCGCCGGGCAGCCGGTAGGCCGCAATGAAGAGCAGGGCGAAGAACGCCCCGATATTGAGCACGCCGAGCACCCAGGATTTCCACCACCAGTCGCCGTGCGGTAACCGGCGGCAGAGAATCAGCAGCAGCAGCCCTGCGGGGAACGCGCGCAGGAATGCTGCGAGCAGGGGCCGATCGGCGGGCAGGAACATCGTCGTCGTCAGGTAGGTGGTGCCCCAGAGAATGGGGGCAAGGGCTGTGGTCGCCAACAGCAGGAATCGGTTGCTAAGCACTTAGCTATTATAGCTAAGTGCTTAGCAATTGCTAGGCTGGAACCATGGCAGACCAGGTTGATCGAATCCTTGAGCAGTGGAGCACCGAGAAGCCCGACCTCGATGTCTCCCCGATGGCCGTCATCGGCCGCTTGAGCCGCACCGCTCTGGCGATCGAGACCCGCCTGGCCGCGACCTTTACGCGGTACGGCCTGGACGCATCCTCTTTCGACGTGCTCGCCACGCTGCTGCGGAGTGGTGCGCCCTACCGGATCGCCCCGGCGGCGCTGGCCCGCGATGCGATGATCTCGACGAGCGCGGTGGCCCAACGGCTGAACAAACTGCAGACGCGAGGTCTGGTCAGCCGCGAGGCGAACCCCGACGATGGCCGCGGCACTCTGGTCGCGCTGACGGATGCCGGTAAGCGGCTCATCGATGCCGCCCTGGCCCCGCACGTCGAGACCGAGCGAGCCATCACCGCGATTCTCACTATCGAGGAACAATCGATCCTCGTGGGGCTGTTGCAGAGGATCAACGCTGCGGCAACGCGCGATTAGCTCAGGTAGCGCCCGAGCGAATCGAGCACGTCCTGCCATCCGTCGTAGAAGAATCCATCGCCCTTGGACCCGTCGACACCGCGCAGATCGAAGGTCATGCTTGTGCCGTTGTCAACGGGCTCGATGGTGATCGTGACGATTGGAGTGTCATCCGGGTCGCCGTGCGGCTCGCCCCAGGTGAAAACCAGGCGCTCGCGGGGCTTGATCTCGCGGAAGATGCCGCCGGAGACCACCGCGTTTGAGGACGTGACCGTATCTCTGGGCGGTTCGGCTAATCCGAAGGAGTCCCATCTTGCATCCGACCTTTGGAAACGGCCCGGATCGCCGTGAAATCAGGTAAGGGCGGGTTTGTCCTCATGCTCGACGAAGCGCAAGTACTCGTCGACGACAAAAACCGTGATGGGCAGCATCCGCTCTCACTGCTCGTTGCCGCTATCAACTCGCTTCAGGAGCAGCAGGTTCCAATCGCGCTCGTGCTTTGCGGCCTGCCTACCCTGATTGCGAACCTTCTCCCGGCTCGCACTTACAGCGAGCGAATGTTCCGCGGTGAAGAAGTTGGCCGCCTGACGCGCGCCCAGACCCGTGAAGCGTTCCTCCGTCCGCTGGATGGCACTGGCAAAGTAGCCACCGAGGACCTCGTGAGCGCCGTACTGGACGACGTAGAAGGGTATCCGTATTTCGTTCAGTTGTGGGGTGCCGAGCTCTGGGAGGATGCGATCGACTCCTCATCGAACGTCTTGACCGTGGAGTTACTTCAAGGGCTCCGCGAGGCGATATTCAGGCGCTTGGACCACGATTTTTATGCGCCCCGGCTTGACGCGCTCACGCCTGCCGAGCAGGACCTTCTCCTGCTGGCCGGCGCGTGCGAGTATCCTCCGCTACGGACGGCCGACATACACCAAGTCACCTCTCGCAAGCAGGGCAACGTCAACGTCAACGTCTTGATGGGCAGGCTGGCGGATCAGGGTGTGGTTTACCGGCTACAAAAAGGTCTCTACGAATACACTGCACCGAAGTTTCACGAGTATCTGATTCGGCGACAGCGAAGCACGACCTGGACATGATGCCCCGTTCGATCAACGGAGCGAACGCAAGTACCGCCTGCGCGCGACCAGCTGCGCGACTCTGAGCAGCGGGTAGAGAGCTCGCCACGGTTGCTGCGGCGCCGCCCTCGTGAGCGAGCGCACGGTGAGATGCACTTCGTCGCCATGGCGGTGCACGATGAACGACTCCTCACCGCTGACCGGATGCCCGGGCAGGGTTCGATAGGCAAACCCGACCCGGTCCGGCTCGTCGACGACGACCACGACCTCCACCGGCTCGACGACGGTCAGGTGGACCAGGCGTGCCGTGACGATTACCCGGTCGCCGGGCGACACCGCACCCGGTGAGTCCACCGCAAACCTGCTCGCGGTCTTCACCCGCCACCGAAGCACATCCCGGGCGGCGCGCTCCCAGACCGCGTCACCACGTCCCACGACCCCCGACACTTCCGATCGGCTAAATCGTGGGTCGCTCGGCTGCCAGTCGCCAAGGTCAGGGCTGGTCATGATCTGCGTTCTGCCACGGGCCGCTCCCCCATCTCGCGGGCAAGACTGAGTGTGCGCGTCATCTGCCCAGTCAAGCGCATCGGTGACGGCGGTGATGGTCAATACGTCAACCACCGCAGCACAATCCACCACGATCACGCGCCCGGCCGCTCCTGTAGCTGACCCAAACGCTCGGTTCGGGCGCTCGCGAGCGTCTCCAGTGCCGATACCTCTGCCCGCTCAGCCCGTCGGGCCGCACGAGCGAGCACCTCACCAACGGTCGGCCGTGCCACCTCTCGGTCGAGGAGGTCGAGCAGGTAGGAGTTCAGTGACTCACCGCGATCAGCGGCCCGCGCTTTCAGCGCACGACGAGCATCATCGGGCACATTTCTAATCTGCAAGAGAGAACTCATGGAGGCACATTAGCTCAACTATGATGCACTTTGCATATTTTTGCTCAGTGGGCCGGGATCCCCTCGGGCGCCGAGGAGGGGGTGACGGCATCCGCTTTGGTGCATGGCGAAGCGGATGATGCTGCTCCACGAGGGCGCGCTCGTCACCGTCGGCACGGAGACCTTCGCGCATCCGGTCGAAGTCGCCCGCGACGTGGCCCGCCCGCTGAGCGCCGCGCGGTCGGGTCGGCCGCCGGTTCCGCCCGCCGCCCGGTAGGCCAGCGCCCCAGAAACGCATGAGCGCGCCCAAAACGGGTGGCCGCTACGCCCGTTACCGTAGCGCGCACCCGTTTCGGGCGCGGCCACGAGCGGATGCCGGTGCCGGGCACACAAGAAGGGCCGGCTCACGAGAGCCGGCCCTTCTTTACTTGGGGATCACTCCCACTCAATCGTTCCCGGCGGCTTACTCGTGACGTCCAGCACCACGCGGTTGACCCCGTCGACCTCGTTGGTGATGCGGTTCGAGATCTTGGCCAGCAGGTCGTAGGGCAGCCGGGTCCAGTCGGCGGTCATGGCGTCCTCGCTCGACACCGGGCGCAGCACGATCGGGTGGCCGTAGGTGCGGCCGTCGCCCTGCACGCCCACCGAGCGCACGTCGGCGAGCAGCACGACCGGGCACTGCCAGATCTCGCGGTCGAGGCCGGCGGCGGTCAGCTCGGCGCGCACGATGGCATCCGCTTGACGGAGCAGGTCGAGGCGTTCCTGGGTGATCGAGCCGACGATGCGAATTCCGAGGCCGGGGCCGGGGAACGGCTGGCGCTGCACGATTTCGGCCGGCAGGCCGAGTTCGGCGCCGATGGCCCGTACCTCGTCTTTGAACAGGGTGCGCAGCGGTTCGACCAGTTCGAACTGCAGGTCTTCGGGCAGGCCGCCGACGTTGTGGTGGCTCTTGATGTTCGCGGTGCCGCTGCCGCCGCCGGATTCGACGACGTCGGGGTACAGGGTGCCCTGCACGAGGAAGGCGATCGGATCGCCGTCTGTTTCGGCGGCTTCCTTGATGAGCTCGGCCTGGGCCTGCTCGAAGGTGCGAATGAACTCGCGGCCGATGATTTTGCGCTTGGTCTCCGGATCGCTCACGCCCTCGAGGGCGGTCAGGAACTGCTCGCGCACGTCGACCGTGACCAGACGGATTCCGGTGGCCTTGACGTAATCCTCTTCAACCTGGCGGCGTTCGTCCTGGCGCAGCAGACCGTGGTCGACAAAGACGCAGACCAGCTGGTCGCCGATGGCCTTGTGCACGAGGGCCGCGGCCACGGCGGAGTCGACTCCGCCGGACAGGCCACAGATAACCTTGCCGGTTCCGACCTGGGCGCGAATCTTCGCGACCTGCTCGGCGATGACGTTGCCGCTGTTCCAGTCGGCGTTGATACCGGCGGCGCGGTGCAGAAAGTTTTCAAGCACGTGCTGGCCGTTTTCGGAGTGCTTGACCTCCGGGTGCCACTGCACGCCGTAGAGCCGCTTCTCGTCATTGGCGAACGCGGCGACCGGGGTCGACACCGAGGAGGCGAGCACGGTGAAGCCGTCGGGCGCGGTGGCGACCGAGTCGCCGTGGCTCATCCAGACCGTCTGGCTGTCGGGCTGGTTCGCCAGCAGCACGTTGCCTGCGTTGCTCACGGTGACCGGGGTCGAGCCGTATTCGCGGGCCCCGGTGTGGGCGACGGTCCCGCCGAGGGCGGTCGCCATCACCTGGAAGCCGTAGCAAATGCCGAGCACGGGCACGCCGAGCTCGAAGATCGAGGCGTCGAAAGCTGGTGCGCCCTCGGCATAGACGCTGGACGGTCCACCGCTCAAAACGATTCCGCGTGGGTTCTTGGCGAGCACTTCGGCGGCGGTGATGGTGTGCGGCACAATCTCCGAATAAACGGATGCCTCCCGCACGCGCCTTGCGATCAGCTGCGCATACTGCGCACCGAAGTCGACCACGAGAACGGGGCGATCCAGCCCGGAGTCGGTGATGGGGGCATCCGCTGGAATGGTCATGCTTGGGCCTTCGCCTTCTCGGCAAGTGCCGCGGTCTTTTCGATATTCTCGGCGAGGAAACGCTTCACCGTGCGAGCAACGGGAACCTCGACGATGAAGGATAGGGTGGGAACGACGCCGCCGAGGGCGATGAGCACGAAGCGCCAGAACGGCCAGCGCATGAGGCTCCAGAGGCGGAAGTCGGCGAACAGGTAGAGCACGTAGAACCAGCCGTGCGCGATCAGAATGCCGGTGCTGAGGTTGATCGCGGCGACCGTGTCGGTCGGAACGAGCGCGAGAAACCCCTGCGAACCGCCCATCTCGATCTCGTGGCCGAAGCCGTACTTGATGACCATTTCGATGCAGAGCAGCAGCAGGAAGACGCCGGTGATGGTCGATGACACCTGGTACAGCCGCAGCGCACCGGGAATTCTGGAGATATCGGCGGGCTTGGGTAGACGAGGCATGTGCCTAATTCTACGTGAGCGCAGTGAGGGCTTCGGCGTCTTCAATTTCGCGCTCAAGGGCGTCGCGCACCAGGCGGTACCAGAGGAACACGGCGAAGCCGGCGAAGACGACCCACTCGATGGCATAGAAGATGTTCAGCCAGTTCAGCGACTGGTCGACTTCCGGCACCGGGGAATCGATCACATCAAGGCCGGGCGCTGCTTCGGCATCGACGATGTAGCCGGAATAGACCGACTCGTCGCTGAAATCGGCCCACAGATTGATCAGAGCGGATGGCGCGACCTTGGTCATTTCCATCGAGTCGCCCTCCGGGTCGGGCAACTCCGGGGCCTCACCGGTGAGAAAGCGTCCGGTCAGCGTGACGGGAGCGTTCGCCGGTTCCGTCGCCAATACCTCCATGACCGACTGGGCGGTGGCCTGGTCGGGACCCCAGCCGCGCGCGACGGCGACGCTGGCGGCAGCATCCGTTTGAAAATGGCTGACCACCCAGAAACCATCGATGCCGCCGTTGAGGCGCGTGGTGATGAGCTGCTCGTCGCCGGGCACCCAGGAGCCCGTCGTCGTGACCATTTGGCCGGTCGCGATCTGCGTCACCGTACCGTCGGGCTGCACGACCTCGGCGAGCGGTTTGACCTGCTCGGTGCTGCGTTCCACGACCACGCCGGATTCGATGGCGCGCTCAAGCTGCCAGTGTCCGAGCAGGGCGAACGCCGCTGCGACGCCGAGGGCCAGCAGCAGCGCGAGCACCCAGCGGGGGCGCAGCATCATTCTGATCACGAATAATCACCTGTATGGGTTTCTCGCCCGGGTTTGCGTGCCGGTCTGTCGGCGTCATCATCGGGATCTGGGGAGTGCTGGCCGAGCGCGAAATCGGCCATTGAATCTAAGTGTTTCGCTTGGGTAACCGTATCGTCCGCCGCATGGGAATTGACCGAGTCACGTTTGGCCGCGCTCCGGGTGTGCTCGTCAGCGTCCGCGGCCTGGGCCGCCGTCGCCGCCTCGACGAGGGCGATCTCCTCGTCCCGCATCGGATTGCGCGCTGCCCCCGTAGTAACGGATGCCGGCACCCGGTGGCGCAGTGCCGACCCGATCTTCTCCGAATTCGCCGCGAACAGCGGGCCGAGGATGGCCATGGAGAGCACGTACAGGCCGGCGAACGGTTGCAGGCGCGGGTCGAGCCCGGCCGACACCGACAGGGTCGCCAGAATCAAGGTGAACTCGCCGCGGTTGACGAAGATCGCGGCCGTATTGAGGGCTTCGCGTGGCCCCATTTTGTGCAGCCACGCCAGCAGCGCGCCCGAGAGCAGGCTGAGCACAAAGGTCATCCCGATGGCGATGAACACCACACCGATCACCGAACCGAACTGGGCGATATCGAGGGCGAGGCCGAAGTTGAGAAAGAAGAACGCCGCGAAGATATCGCGGAGGGGCACGGCGACACGTTCGATCTTGGCGCGGTAGCTGCTCGCGCCGAGCACGACGCCGATCAGAAACGCGCCGATGGCATCCGTCACGCCGATGATCTCGCCGATGCCGGCGAACAGCACGACCAGGCCGAAGAACAAAATGGTAAACAGTTCGTCGTCCTTGGTGCGCATGAGACGCGACACCACCCGGCCGCCCCAGCGGGCGAGAGAGAACATCGCGACGAGAAAGAGGAACGCGATGGACAGCTGCAACACGATCGGCCAGATCTCGGTTTTGCCGCTGAGCACGACGGAGACGATGGAGAGGTAGATCGCGATGAAGATGTCACCCACGACGGTCACGCCGAGGATCATCGGTGTCTCTTTGTTGGCCAGGCGGCGCAGTTCGATGAGCAGTTTGGTGATGATCGCGCTCGACGACGTGCCGGTCATACCGGCGATGACGAGGGCTTCGCGAGGGCCCCAGCCCACGAGCATGCCGAAGATGAAACCCGCGCCCATGTTGATGAGCACCCAGGAACCGCCGGAGATGATCAGCGTCTTGGCGTTGCCGAAGAATTCTTCCTGGTCGAATTCGAGGCCGAGGCTGAAGAGCAGCAGGATCAGGCCGAACACGGCGATGAGTTCGATATCGCCGGATTCGAAGTCGAGGGGAAAGAAGTCGGTGTTGGGGCTGGCGAGCACGCCCACGATCATGTAGATCGGGATGGTGGGGAGCCCGATCACCTTGCCCAGGCGGCCAAGAACGTAGGCGACGACGAGCAGGATGCCGAGAACGAGGAGGTCTTCGCCCACGTGCATCGCTTACCCCCCGGGTGGAGCGTCGACGGTCTTCGCCTTCACTTCACCGGTACGAAAGAACGCGAAGGCCTTGACGACCTTTTCCGGCGAGCCGGCGACGACGAGGGTGTCACCGGGGAAGACCTTGAAGTCGGCGGCGGGGGCCGGGTTGGCGGATTCGCCGCGCACCACGGCGACGACGGTGAGGCCCGCGATGCCACGGTCGGCCGGATTGCCCAGGGCCTGGCCGGCGATGTGGTCTTCGTAGTCGACGGTGAACCAGTCGATGCTGAGGCCCGGGATCTGGTCGAGGGCGCTGAGCGACTCGGTGATCTGGGTACCTCCGAGCAGCTCGGCGAGGGTGTGCGCCTCGTCTTCGCTAAGCCGCAGCGAAACCTTGCTCGCGTCCGGGCCACCTTCATCATCGGCGAAGGTAATGAGGTCGCTGTGGCCAGATCGGTGGGCGATGACGCCGACCTTGCCACCGTCATCCGTGATGAAGGTGTGCAGTACCCCCACGCCGGGAAGTTTGACCCGCCGAACATCAACCATTGTCATGACTCCTGAGGTAGAGGGCAGTAGCCCTATTCTACCGGAGCCGCTTTTGCCGCCGCGCGCCCCTCGCCGCGCCTCCGCTTCACTCGTGCGCTCGACCAGCGGATGCCCGCGCCCCAAGGGTGCCCGCGCCCCATTTCGGTAGCCGCTACGCCGATTACCGTAGCGGCTACCCAAACCGGGCGCGCCCAAGCCGCCGCGCCGCCGAGTTATGCACAGATTGCGCCCGGGCGACCGCTCCAGACACTTCGCGTGCCACTCTCATGTCATGTCAGTCGCATCCGTGGATCCGCTCAGCACCCTCGTGGCCATCACACGAGCGGATGGCCTCGTCTTACGCTGCGACGCTGCAGCGCTCGGCCTCGAGCAGGAATTGCGCCGTGAATTCTCGCGGGGGCAGCTCATGCGCATCCGTTATGGGGTCTATGTGGGCACCAGTTTGTGGTCGAAGCTCGGCCCGAACGCTCGCTACCTGTCCCGCATTCGCGCCTACGCAGCAGTTTGTCCCGAACCGCCCGTGTTCTCGCACCATTCCGCGGCGGCGATCTGGGCGTTGCCGCGACCCGCAGCCTGGCCGACGGATGTCCATATCACCGTCCCCGAGGCATCCGGCGGCCGATCGAGACACGGGGTCGTTCGGCACACTGCGGGACCGCCGCGGCGTGTCGTCGAACGCGACGGGCTCCGGGTGACGACGGTCACTGACACCGCGGTCGAGATGGCCCGCGTTCTGCCGTTTGCAGATGCCGTCGCGATGATGGATCGTGCCATCCACATTCCCCGGCGGGGCATCAGCCTGGCGACTCGAGAGGATTTGGATCGGTCTCTCGAGGCCCTCGCCGGTCCGGCGCGAGCGAAGGGACGGGCGACAGCGCTCCGAGTGGCCCAGTTCGCGTCTACGCAATCAGGCTCGGGCGGCGAATCGGTCAGCCGGGCCAACATCCATTTGCTCGGATTCGAGGCTCCCGAATTGCAGGTGCGCTTTGACGACGCAGATGGCTTCATCGCCTACGTCGACTTCTTCTGGCGCAGCATCAACAAGGTCGGCGAGTTCGACGGCCTCGGCAAGTACATCAAGGAGGAGTACCTTCGCGGCCTCACCACAGCCCAAGCCGTGATGGCTGAGAAGAGCCGCGAAGACCGGGTTCGGGCGCTCGGGCCGACATTTGCCCGGTGGGACTGGGCGATCGCCCGAGACCTGATCGTCTTCGGCGAATTCCTGAGCAGCCATGGAATCCCCCGTGCAATCCATGCGCGTGCCCCATCACTGGCATGACCAGTGGATGACCGCGCCCTATTTCGGTAGCCGCTACGCCGATTACCGTAGCGGCTACCCAAACCGGGCGCGGGCATCCGCTCGAGGCCGTGGCGGCCATCCAAAGCGGGCGCGGTCCTGACCGGAGGGCCGCTAGGTGGTCACGACGATATCGGGGGCCTCGAGGCGCACCCGGTCGGCGGACTCGTCGTCCGGCTGCTCCTGCGAAGCCCGCTCAGCGGCGACCCGGGTGAGGTAGAAGCCGACCTCACGGTCGATTCGCTCCTGGTCCCAGCCGAGCACGCCGGCCATGAGCGCTGCGGCGACCGGTGCTGCCGACACCCCGCGATCCCACGCCTCGATCGAGATGCGGGTACGCCGAGCCAGCACGTCTTCGAGGTGCAGCGCGCCCTCGTGCGAGGCCGCGTAGACCACTTCGGCTCCGATGTAGTCGTCGGCGCCGGGCAACGGTTCGGCGAGCGCCGGGGTGGCGCGAATCAGGTCGAGCAGCTCGTCGGTGAGGGTGCCGTACCGGTTGAGCAGGTGTTCGACGCGCACGGTGTGCAGGCCGAACGCCCTGGCGATCTTGCCGCGCTTGTTCCAGGCGGCCTGGTATCCCTCGGCCCCCAGCAAGGGGATGTCGTGGGTCACCGACGCGGGAATGCGCCCGTCGAGAGCGGACGCTGCGGCATCCACTGCATCTTTGGCCATGATGCGGTACGTGGTCCACTTGCCGCCGGCGATGACGACGAGGCCGGGAACGGAATGCCCGACAAGGTGTTCGCGGGAGAGCTTGGAGGTCTGGTCACTCTCGCCGGCCAGCAGCGGACGCAGCCCGGCGTAGACGCCCTCGACATCTTCACGGGTGAGCGGCACGCTCAGCACGGAGTTGATGTGCTCGAGGATGTAGTCGATATCGGCGGCCGTCGCGGCCGGGTGCGCCTTGTCGAGGTACCAGTCGGTGTCGGTCGTGCCGATGAGCCAGTGTCGGCCCCACGGAATCACAAACAGTACGCTTTTCTCGGTGCGCAGCAGCAGTCCCATCGCGCTCTGGAACCGGTCGCGCGGCACCACGAGGTGCACGCCCTTCGACGCCCGCACCTTGAAGGTGCCGCGTTCGCCGACCATGCGCTGGGTATCGTCAGTCCAGACACCGGTCGCATTCACGATCTGCTTGGCCCGCACGTCGAAACGTTCATCGGTCTGCAGGTCGTGGGCGTGCACGCCGACGACGCGCTCCCCTACCTTGATGAATCCCTCGACCCGCACCCGGCTGGCGGCGTGCGCGCCGTAGAACGAGGCGGTGCGTACAAGCGAGGACACGTAGCGAGCGTCATCGACCTGGGCGTCGTAGTAGGTGATTCCGCCGACCAGGGCGTTGTTGGTCAGGCTCGGGATAAGCTTTTGCACCTGGTTCTTGGACAGGTGACGGTGGTGCGGCACGCCGGGCGGACGCCCGCCGGTGTACGAGAAGATGTCGTAGAGCAGCATGCCTGCACCGATGTAGAACCGTTCGGTGAAGCGTTTCTTGAGGGGATACAGGAACCGCACCGGCTTCACGAGGTGCGGCGCGATGCGCTGCAACAGCAGGCCCCGCTCGGTGAGCGCCTCCCGCACCAGACGAAAGTCCAGCTGCTCCAGATAGCGGATGCCGCCGTGCACGAGCTTGGACGACCGGCTCGATGTGCCAGAGGCCCAGTCCCGCGCCTCCAGAATGCCGACGCTCAACCCGCGCGTGACGGCATCGAGAGCGGCCCCGGCACCGACGATTCCGCCGCCGACCACGAGAATGTCGAGCTCTCTGTCTTTGAGCTTGGCCAGGGCCGCCTCGCGCTCCTCCGGCCCTAATCTCGAGGATCGCGTCACTGAATTAGTGACGACTGAATTAGTGACGGCTGAATTAGTCCCTGCTGAAATGTGCGGTACCGAATTGTGGGAGGCCATGACTACTCCTGTTCAGACTCCGTGTTCAAGTTCAAGCGGCGTGTTGCAACAACACTGTTGCGTTACTGCATTGTGGCGGGTGAAGCTGTGTACCGACGGAACGGGCTGACTTCGTTGTTGATCTAAACCGACGCCAGTTCTCACCGATATTGATTTAAGCCGACGTTAGTTCACTCGGTACGGCGCGACAACCACTTCAACCCGTTGAAATTCTTTGAGATCGGAGTAACCGGTGGTCGCCATCGATCGACGCAGCGCGCCGATCAGGTTGGCGGTGCCGTCGGCGACCGGGGCCGGGCCGTAGAGGATCTCTTCGAGCGGCGCGACGGTGCCGACCTCGACGCGCTTGCCGCGCGGCAACTGCGGGTGGTGCGCCTCGGCGCCCCAATGGAATCCGCCGCCGGGAGCATCCGTTGCCCGGGCGAGCGCGGTGCCGAGCATGACGGCGTCGGCGCCGCAGGCGATCGCCTTGACGATGTCGCCCGAGGTGCCCAGCCCTCCGTCTGCGATGACGTGCACGTAACGCCCGCCGGACTCGTCCATGTAGTCGCGGCGCGCGCCGGCGACATCCGCTACGGCGGTGGCCATCGGCGCGTGGATGCCGAGGGTCGCGCGGGTGGTCGACGCGGCTCCCCCGCCGAAACCGACCAGAACGCCCGCCGCCCCGGTGCGCATGAGGTGCAGGGCCGCCGTGTAGGTGGCAGCGCCGCCGACGATGACGGGAACGTCGAGCTCGTAGATGAACTTCTTGAGGTTGAGCGGTTCCTGGTTCTGCGAGACGTGCTCGGCCGAGACCGTGGTGCCGCGGATGACGAACAGGTCAACGCCGGCGGCAACGACGGTTTCGTAGAGTTCCTGGGTGCGCTGGGGCGAGAGAGCCCCAGCCACGGTGACTCCGCCGGCGCGAATCTCGGCCAGGCGCGCGGTGACAAGCTCCGGCTGGATCGGGGCGGAGTACATCTCCTGCATGCGCGCGGTCGCCTTATCGGCGGGCAGACTGCGAATTTCGGCGAGCAACGGCTCGGGGTTCTCGTGCCGGGTCCACAGCCCCTCGAGGTCGAGCACGCCCACGCCGCCGAGCTGGCCCATCATGATTGCCGTGGTGGGCGAGACGACGGAGTCCATCGGCGCAGCCAGCACCGGAATGGCGAACTGGTAGGCGTCGATGGTCCAGCCGACCGACACGTCCTCCGGATCACGGGTGCGCCGACTGGGCACCACCGCGATGTCGTCGAAGGCGTACACGCGGCGAGCGCGCTTGGAGCGGCCGATCTCGATTTCCATGGTTCCAGTTTAGAGGGAGCCACCGACATCCCCATTTCCTGCGGATGCCGTCACCCGGCATCCGCAGGCCGCCAGCGCGGGCCGCCTAGACAACGTGAGCGGCGGCCCGCGCCGGAACTACCGACGGTAGTTCGGAGCCTCGACCACGATCTGCACGTCGTGCGGGTGCGATTCCTTGAGCCCGGCCGGGGTGATACGCACGAACTTGCCCTTCTGCTTGAGCTCGGTGATGGTGCGCGCTCCCACATAGAACATGGACTGGCGCAGGCCGCCGATGAGCTGGTAGGCCACCGCGGCGAGCGGGCCACGGAACGGCACCTGCCCCTCAATACCTTCGGGGATCAGCTTCTCGTCGCTCGGAACGTCGCTCTGAAAGTAACGGTCCTTCGAGTACGACGTCTTCGACCCGCGAGTCTGCAACGCGCCGAGCGAGCCCATGCCGCGATACGTCTTGAACTGCTTGCCGTTGACGAACACGAGTTCACCGGGACTTTCCGTGCAACCGGCGAGCAGGGAACCGAGCATGACGGTGTCGGCGCCGGCCACGAGGGCCTTGGCGATGTCACCGGAATACTGCAGACCGCCGTCGGCGATGACCGGAATACCGGTTTCGCGCGCGGCCAGCGAGGCCTGATACACGGCGGTGATCTGGGGCACGCCGACACCGGCCACGATGCGGGTGGTGCAGATCGAGCCGGGGCCCACGCCGACCTTGATGGCGTCGGCACCCGCGTCGATGAGCGCCTGGGCGCCCGAGCGGGTGGCGACGTTTCCGCCGATCACATCGACGTCAGCGAACGCCTTGTCCGACTTCAGACGACGAATGATGTCGAGCACGCCGGCACTGTCGCCGTTGGCGGTGTCGACCACGAGCACGTCCACCCCGGATTCGAGCAGAGCGGTCGCGCGCTGCCAGGCATCACCGAAGAAGCCGATGGCGGCGCCGACGCGCAGGCGTCCGCCGTCGTCCTTGGTGGCGAGGGGGTATTCCTCGCTCTTGTCGAAGTCTTTCACGGTGATCAGGCCGGTGAGCTTGCCGTTGGCGTCGATCAGTGGCAGCTTTTCGATCTTGTGCTTCGCGAAAATCGCCAGGGCGTCTTCGGGAGCCATTCCGACCTTGCCGGTGATCAGCGGGGACCTGGTCATGACCTCGCTGACCCTGGTGAGCGCCTTCCTGGCGTGCGGCACGAAGCGCATATCCCGGTTGGTGATGATGCCCACCAGAATTCCGTCGCCGTCGATGACGGGCAGCCCGCTCACGCGGAACTGGCCGCACAGGGCGTCAACCTCGGCGACGGTGGCGTCGGGCGAAGTGGTGACCGGGTTGGTGATCATGCCGGATTCGCTGCGCTTGACCAGGTCGACCTGTTCGGCCTGATCCCCGATCGACAGGTTGCGGTGCAGAATTCCGAGGCCACCCTCACGGGCCATGGCGATCGCCATGCGGGTCTCGGTCACGGTGTCCATGGCGCTGGAGAGCAGCGGCAGCGACACATCAATGCGCCGGGTCAACCGGGATTTGGTGACCGCCTCGCTCGGAATGACGTCGGTGTGCCCCGGCAGGAGCAGCACGTCGTCGTAGGTGAGTCCGGTGAATCCGAACGGATCTGGCTGATCCATGAAACCCCTTACCTGTAGCAAAAAACAGAAAATTGTCCGGAAAATCGCGTTACCACCCCACGGGACGTGAAGGAAATTGACCGGTCCTTCAATGTTAAGCGTGTTTGGGCTCATCACATTCCGCACACCATTAGCCAGCCGGTGCGGAGTTTCGAAACATATAGGACATAATCGGCAAATACTCTCAACAGAGAAGTTGGCATTAGTCACCCGGCGCCCGCCCGGTTACCCATCGGTCGGCACCAACATGGAGGTCCCGTGCAGCCCATACATACGGCTCAGAGATACGTTCCCAGGATGCTCGTGATTCTGTTTGTGACACTTCTCGCGGCCCTCACCATGGCCACCTTTTCGGCGGGCACCGCGCACGCCGATGAGGTGGGCACGGAGTTCGATTTCACGATCTCCGGCAACGTGCAGTTCAACGGGGAAGCCCTCGGCGACGTAGCGATCTCCGTGTCCGGCAACGGCTACGAGGCCGACACGGTAACGGATGCCGATGGCCGATGGGCCATCGGGGTTCCCGAAAAGGGCACCTACGAGGTCACCCTCGACGAAGACACCCTTCCGGAGGGCGTCATCGTCACCGAGGGCGGCAACGTGATCGAAACCGAGTTCGGGCTGACCGACCGTCGCTCGGTCAACTTCTTCCTCGGTGAGGGCGTCCGCAACACGGTGAGCTTTTTCGACCAGTTCGTGAACCGATTCTTCAACGGCCTGAACTTTGGCCTTCTGCTCGCCCTCGCGGCAATTGGCGTGTCGCTGATCTTTGGCACCACGGGCTTGAGCAACTTCGCGCACGCGGAGATGATCACGTTCGGCGCGCTGATGACCCTGGTCTTCTCGGTCAACTTCGGCCTTCCGATCTGGCTGGCCATTCTCATTGCGATCGTGTTGAGCGGATTCCTCGGCTACGGCCTCGATGCGGTCATTTGGAAACCACTGCGCCGCAAGGGCGTCGCAGTGATCCCACTCATGATCGTGAGCATCGGGCTATCCCTCGCACTGCGCTACCTCTACCAGTATTTCTTCGGCGGCAGCACGAGCCAGCTTCCCGGGGCGGGAATGACCGACCTCAAGTTCGGTCCGATTTCGCTGTCACCGATCGATATGGCCAGTATGGGCATCAGTGTCGTCGTGCTGCTTGGCGTGGCCTACTTTCTGCTGCGCACTCGTATCGGCAAGGCCACCCGCGCCGTTTCGGACAATCCCAGCCTCGCCTCGGCGAGCGGCATTGACGTCGACGGAGTGATCCGCATCGTCTGGGTGGTCGGAGCGGCCCTCGCCGGACTCAGTGGGGTGCTCTGGGCGTATTTCCGCCCCGGTGTCAGCTGGGATATGGGATTCCAGATGCTGCTGCTGGTCTTTGCCGCCGTCACTCTGGGTGGCCTCGGAACCGCATTCGGAGCCCTCATCGGGTCGATCGTTGTCGGCCTCTTCGTCGAGCTGTCGACACTCTGGATTCCGTCCGACATGAAGTATGTCGGCGCACTTGTCGTTCTGATCCTGGTCTTGCTGTTTCGTCCGCAAGGCATCCTGGGTCGTAAAGAGAGAATTGGTTAGGGGTTCACATGGACTGGGGAGCAATCTTTAGCAACGCAGCCGTCGAGCTGATCAGCCCGACCACTGCCGCCTACGCACTCGCCGCCCTCGGGCTCGCCGTGCACTTCGGCTACACCGGCCTGCTGAACTTCGGCCAGGCCGGGTTCATGGCCCTCGGAGCCTACGGCTACGCGATCTCGATCCTGACCTTCGGATTTCCCGTCTGGGGCGCCTTTTTGGTGGGGGTGGGAGCATCCGTTATTTTCGCCTTGATTTTGGGTATTCCCACGCTGCGACTGCGCGCTGACTACCTTGCTATCGTCACGATCGCCGCCGCCGAAATTGTGCGGCTGCTGTTCACGACGAACACCTTCGCCTCCGTGACCGGTTCGGCCAACGGCCTGAGTGGCTACAAGAACGAATTCGCGGCGCTCAACCCGCTCGCCGAGGGCAGCTACGGATTCGGGCCGTTTGAGAACAACGCCTACGACACCTGGCTGCGCATCGTGGCCTGGTCGATCGTGATTCTCGCGGCCCTAATCGTGTGGCAGATCATGCGCAGCCCGTGGGGCCGAGTGATCAAGGGCATCCGCGAAGACGAAGACGCCGTGCGAGCGCTCGGCAAGAACGTGTACGCCTACAAAATGCAGTCGCTCATTTTCGGTGGCGTGCTCGGTACCATCGCCGGCATGATCTTCGCCCTGCCTCGAGCGGTCGTGCCGTCGAACTATCAGACCACGCTGACCTTCTTCATCTACGCCATCCTGCTGCTCGGCGGTGCTGCAACGGTGCTCGGCCCGATCATCGGTTCGATGATCTTCTGGGTGCTGCTGTCGTTCTTTTCCGGCTTCGTCGCTCGAGCCGTGGAGGCGGGCTGGTTGCCGTTTATGACAGCGATCCAGGGCGGCCAGCTGCGCTTCATCCTGGTGGGAGTGGCGATTATGTTGATCGTGATCTTTAGACCGCAAGGCATCTTCGGCAATAAAAAGGAGTTGGCTTTTGTCCGATAACGCTGTTTCGGCCGCTCCGCTCGAGCCGCCGGTTCCCACCCAGAAGCCGATCAAAACGACCGGTCTGCACGTCGGCGATGCCGAACCGGGGTGCCGCAAGGTCGACCCGATTCTCGTCGTCGACGGCGTGCGCCGCACCTTCGGCGGCCTGACCGCGGTGGATGTCGACCACGTCGAAGTTCCGCGCGGCGCCATCACCGCGCTGATCGGCCCCAACGGTGCCGGCAAGACCACCCTGTTCAACCTGCTGACCGGTTTCGACAAGCCCGACGCTGGCAAATGGACCTTCGACGGCCGCTCCCTGGCCGGCGTTCCCGCCTACCGGGTCGCCCGCATGGGCCAGATTCGCACGTTCCAGCTCACCAAGGCCCTGGGGCTGCTGACCGTCATGGACAATATGCTGCTCGGCGCCAAGGGCCAGACCGGCGAGAACATGTTCCGCGCGCTGATGCCGTTTCTCTGGCGCAACCAGGAGGAGGAGAACCGGGCTAAAGCACTCGATCTGCTCACCCGGTTCAAGCTCGATACCAAGAAGGACGACTACGCGGCGAGCCTGTCCGGCGGGCAGCGCAAGCTGCTCGAAATGGCCAGAGCGCTGATGAGCGACCCGACCCTGGTAATGCTCGACGAGCCGATGGCCGGCGTAAACCCGGCGCTGACCCAGTCGCTGCTCGACCATATTTTGAACCTCAAGTCCCAGGGCATGACCGTTCTGTTCGTGGAGCACGACATGCACATGGTGCGGCACATCGCCGATTGGGTGATCGTGATGGCCGAGGGCCAGGTGGTCGCCGAGGGCGACCCGCACGAGGTCATGAGAAATCCGGCCGTGATCGACGCCTACCTCGGCCAGCACCACGACGAAGACATCGGCGAAGACCTCAGCACCGAGACCGAGAACGTGTCAGCCATAAAGGAGTTGCTCGATGACGAACGCTGAACCGCTGGCCGCCCCGTCCCCGACCGAGACCCGGGAAAAAGTCGTCGAGGTCAACAACGTCACCGCCGGCTATGTCACCGGCGTGAACATTCTCAACTCCTGCTCGCTCACCGCCTACGACGGCGAACTGATCGGCATCATCGGCCCGAACGGTGCCGGCAAGTCGACGCTGCTCAAGTCGATCTTCGGCCAGGTCAGGGTGCGCGAGGGCGAAATTCTGCTCCGCGGCAACAACATCACCAACCTCAAGGCCAACAAGCTGGTCGCGCAGGGTGTGGGTTTCGTACCGCAGAACAACAACGTCTTTCCGACGCTGACCATTCGAGAGAATCTCGAGATGGGCATCTTTCTGAAGCCCAAGGGCCTCGTCGAACGACTCGAGTTCGTGACCGAGATCTTTCCGGAGCTCGGCAAGCGGATGTCTCAGCGCGCTGGGTCGCTCTCCGGCGGTGAACGCCAGATGGTCGCCATGAGCCGCGCGCTCATGATGGGCCCGCACGTGCTCCTACTCGACGAGCCGAGCGCCGGGCTGTCCCCGGTACGCCAGGACGAAGCCTTTCTGCGCGTGAAGGAGATCAACAAGGCCGGTGTGACGACGATTATGGTCGAGCAGAACGCCCGTCGATGCCTGCAGATCTGCGACCGCGGCTATGTGCTCGACCAGGGCCGCGATGCCTACACTGGCACCGGACGTGAGCTTTTGAACGACCCCAAGGTGATCGGTTTGTACCTCGGCACCCTCGGGCAGGACTAGCAGCAAAACTCCCCCCACCGGCCAGCAGCGGCGTCCGAGACACTCTCGGGCGCCGCTTCTGTGCGCACTCAGGCCTGCCGAGCGGATGCCGCTGGCCGAGCCGGCGCATCCGCTCGCCCGTCGCTCGCCAGGCTCAGAATACGCAAAAGGGCCCCGGCCGAAGCCGGAGCCCTTCAGAGCGAACTGAGGTGATTAGTTGATGCGGGAGTACGTGTTGTCGGAGTTGTATTCGTAGAGTCCGATCGTCGCCTCGGTCGGGTCACCGTTCTCATCGAACGTGACCGGACCGGAGAAGCCGTCGAAGTCGATTTGCTCTCCCGCGCTCAACGCTTCGGCCGCCGCTGCGAAGTCGGTGACGGTGGTGCCGTCACCGGTTCCGCCGGAGATCTGACGCAGGTAGCTGGCAATCGACTCACCAGAGACGTCGTTGCCGGCATAGGCAGCGAGCGCGATCAGCATAACGGCGTCGTACGATTCGGCCGCGTAGCTGTAATCGGTCAGAGTCGGGTCCACCTCGAGTAGGCGCTCAGTGAAGTCGCCGAGCGTTCCGACATCGAGGCCGGGCAGCGTGCCCTTTGACCCCGTGATGATGTCGGCTGGGAAATCAGCGCTGTAGTCCTTCAGGTTGCCGTCAACGAAGTACAGCTTGTCTCCGGCGAAACCACCGGCGACAATGTCAGGCACGATCACCTTGGACTGGTCGAAGGTGATCAGAGCGATGGCGTCGGGCGCCTCAGCGGTGACCTCCGCAATCTGCGACGCGAAGTTGGACTCACCCTCGTTGAAGAGCGACTCGGCTACGATTTCTCCACCAGCGGCTTCAAACGACTCGCGAACGGCCTTGGCCAGGCCGGTCCCGTAGGCATCGTTAAGCACGATGAGTCCGAGGGTGGCGTTGCCGTCATCGGCGATCTGGGTGCCGAGCACGTCACCCTGCAGCAGGTCTGAGGGCGCTGTGCGCCAGTACAGATCGTTGTCGGCGTAGGTGGAGAAGTCCGGCGACGTGTTGGCCGGTGAGAACTGGACGACGCCGGCGCCCGTGATCTGGTCGATCACGGTTTTAGAGACGCCAGAGGAAGCCGCACCGACGATGGCCGTGACGTCCTGCGAGAGGAGGTCGGTCACCGATACGGTGGCGGTGTCGGTCGTGGTGTCGCCCGAGTCGCGGAAGATGGCTTCAACGTTGATGCCGAGGTCCGCTTCATTGATGTCGTTCACGGCGAGCTGTACACCGGCTTCTTCGGGCGGGCCGAGGAACGCCAGTCCACCACTCTGCGGAAGGATGGTGCCGATCTTCAGTGTCAGGTCGCGGTCACCGGCCTCAACCGTATTGAAGTCTGCGGCATCCGCCGACGGCGCCGCAGAATCACTGGGTGCCGTACCAGCGTCGTTGCTGCAGCCGGTGAGCAGAAGTGCGCTCACGCCGACGAGCGCGACACCGGTAACGAGGGTACGAACGGAGCGGGAGGCGGAGGCCTTCGCGAATACGCTCATGTTGCTCCTTGATAGATAACGAGAGGTAAGTCTGGTCAGCCGATTGACTGCCGTGGTGACAGATTAGGCAATCAAAGACACAGAAACCTACCTGTGCGTGTTACAACCGGGTAAAGCGATCAAATCGTTACGAACGGCGACCGGTCACACCCTGATAATCAATGGTTTGCTCCTGCCCCAGCGCATACACGCATTCGCCCCAGGAGAGGCAGACGGCCATTCCCGAAATCACCTGCGGCCAGCCGGCATCGAGCGATGCGCCCCCGTCGTCCCCGGTGATCACGGCGGCCAGGGCGGCCGTGATCAGACCGTCGTAGGCCTCCGCGCTGCCAGAGGTGGCGTTCAGTCCCGGGTCGGCGGTCTTCAGACGCACGGTGAATGCCTCGTCTGCGGCGAGCGGTGTGCCACCGTTGGCGAAGTCACCCAGTGATACCAGAGCGGCGCTGCCAACGGAGCTGTGCGCATCCGCTGGCAGCGCGGTCGTCGCGTCCCACAAGACCAGGTCAACGCCGCGAGCGGCGAGGTCGGCGTAGGCGGCGGCGAGGTCACCGGCCGAGTTGCGATGCACGAGTTGGATCGGCTGCGTCGGCGTCGCCTGCTCGGCCAGAATGTCGCGCAGGGCGAGCTCGGTGCCTGCCACCTGCGCTGCGCCGCTCGCAGCATTGTCCCCGGTGGTG
Source organism: Cryobacterium sp. TMS1-13-1 (assembly GCF_004403125.1). Lineage (NCBI taxonomy): Bacteria > Bacillati > Actinomycetota > Actinomycetes > Micrococcales > Microbacteriaceae > Cryobacterium > Cryobacterium sp. TMS1-13-1. The sequence continues at coordinate 187,739 of NZ_SOGX01000009.1, forward strand.
GGAAAGAGGGTGCCGATGCTCAAGGTTCCGTCACCGCTCGGAGCGGCCGTGACGACCGCGGCCGGGGTCGTGCTCGTCACGGCCGGGGTCGTGCTGGTGCAGCCGGTGAGGGCCAGGGCGCCGAGCAGAACGACGACGGTGAGCGTGCGACGGGGCATCTAAAATCCTTTGGTACGAGCTGAGGTGACGTGTCGGTTCAGCGTATCGGCTGGGCCGGACGGGGGTTCGGAGCTAGATCGGACGGTATTAGGCAGGCTCAAGCGCGCTGCGACGGGGTCCGCGGCCGGAGGCGACCATATCGACCATCAGTATGATCAAGGCCACCCAGACCAGGGCGAATCCGGCCCAGCGTTCGAGCGGCATCGCCTCGTTCAGAACGACTACGCCGACGAGAAATTGAATGACCGGCGCGACGAACTGAATGAGTCCGAGTACCGTCAGCGGCAGGCGCCGGGCGGCGGCGGCGAAGAGCAGCAAGGGAACAGCGGTAATGACCCCGGCCGCGAGCAGGCCAGCCGTGTGCCAGCCGGAGACGGTGCCGAAGGTGAGGCCGGACATGCCGGAAACGACCAGAAGCTGAATGATGGCGACCGGGGCCAGCCAGGCCGTTTCGAGGGTGAGGCCGGTGACGGCGTCGACGTTCGGGCCGACGCGCTTCTTGATCAGCCCGTAGAAGCCGAAGGAGAACGCGAGGATGAGCGAGATCCACGGCAGCGAGCCGTAGCCGACCGCCAGCACGATCACGGCGAGAAAACTGATGCCGATGGCCACCCACTGCAGGCGGCGCAACCGTTCGCGCAGCACGAAGACGCCCAGAAGCACCGTGACGATCGGGTTGATGAAGTAGCCGAGGGCCGCTTCGACGACGTGCCCGGTGGTCGCGGCGATCACGTAGGTCTGCCAGTTGACGAAGATGAACGCACCGGCCAGGCCCATGGTCCAAACCAGACGCGGCTGCTTGAACGCTCGCCCGAGCACGGTCCAGGTGCGGGTCACAGTAATGATCAGGGCGCAGAAAACGAGGGAGAACAGCACCCGCCAGGCCACGATTTCGAAGGCGCCGGAGGGGATGAGCAGCAGAAAGTAGAGCGGCAGCACGCCCCAGAGGCCGTAGGCCAGGCCGCCGAAGACGAGGCCGGTGCGGTGGGTGGCGCGAGCGGCCGAATCGGCCGGTGCGGCGGCATCCGTCATAAATATTCTCCCTGCCGAGACACTAACTGCGCAAACAAAAACTCCCGAATGGCCAGGCCATCCGGGAGTTTCAGTCTAAAGACCAATTTCAGTCTGAAGGCTAGGTAGTGATGAAACCTACTTAGCGCACGACCACAGCGAGCACGTCGCGAGCGGAGAGGACCAGCAGGTCATCGCCACCGAACTTGACCTCGGTTCCGCCGTACTTGGAGTAGATGACCTTGTCGCCGACGGCGATGTCGAGGGGAACGCGGTTGCCGTTGTCGTCAATGCGGCCGGGGCCGACTGCAACAACTTCGCCCTCCTGGGGCTTTTCCTTCGCGGTGTCAGGAATGACCAGACCTGATGCGGTGGTCTGCTCTGCGTCGACCTGCTTGATGACGATGCGATCCTCGAGCGGCTTGATGGAGACCGACACGGTTGACCTCTTTCTAAGACTTGGGTTAGCAGACTCACAGCGAGAGTGCCAAGTGAAGTTTAGGGGGGATGCTGGCACTCGCGCAACGTGAGTGCCAGATCGGGCCGTTTGGTACCGTTGCAGAATGGATCGAACCGAGCTCGTTGAGCTGCTCTCCCCCGCGAGTTTACGGCTGCTGGATTCCCTGCCGCCCTACGAGGCAAACGGTGATGTGCTGAAGCTCGTGAGCGAGCTGCGCAAGGCCGGGCACGCCCCCGGACTCGTGTCGGCCGTGTTGAGCCAGTCGCGACTGCGGGCGAAAGCCGTGGCCAAGTTTGGAGAATTTGCCGAGCGGATGCTGTTCACCGAGGCCGGTCTGGAACAGGCGACCCGGTTGCGGGTTGCCGCACTGCACGCCGGGCGATTCGCCGGGCTTGAAGCCACCCTCGGCCGCGCGCCGCGGGTCGCGGACCTCGGCTGCGGCATCGGCGGCGACGCGATGGCCCTCGCCGCGATGGATCTGCCGGTCGTGGCCGTCGACGCCGACGAGGTCACGGCCACGGTTGCGAGCTACAACCTGGCCCCGTTCCCCAATGCCTCCGCGTTGCAGGCCGACGCCGAGACGGTTGATCTGACCGATTTCGACGCGGTCTGGCTCGATCCGGCCCGGCGCACGAGCGGGCACAGCAACACCAAGCGGCTCACCCGCTCCGAGGATTACTCCCCCTCCCTCGACTTCGCCTACCTGCTGGCGGCGACGCTACCGCTCGGCATGAAGCTCGGGCCCGGCCACGATCGCGACCAGATTCCGGTCGACGCGGAGGCCCAGTGGGTGTCGGTGGATGGCCAGGTGGTGGAGATGGGACTGTGGTTCGGCGCTCTCGCTCGCCCGGGCATCCGTCGATCGGCGTTGCTGCTGACCCGGGATGGCGTGCAGGAGCTGAGCAACGATGCCGACAGCGAGGACGAGCCGGTCGGCGAACTCGGCCACTACGTCTACGAACCCGACGGCGCGGTCATTCGGGCGCGACTGATCGGCGATCTGGCCCGCTCGATGAAGGCCAGCATGCTGAGCGAGGGAATCGCCTACCTGACCAACGACATTCTGGTGCCCACGCCGTTCGCAACCGCCTTTCGGGTGCTTGAAACGCTGTCGTTCGACGAGAAGAAGCTGCGGCTCGCGCTGCTCGAGCGCCGCATCGGAACGCTCGAGATCAAGAAGCGCGGCGTCGACGTTGATCCCGCGACGCTGCGCACCCGGTTGAAGCTCAAGGGGCCGGAAGTCGCGACGCTGATTTTGACCCGGGTGGCCGGACATCGGGTCGCGCTGCTCGTGGAGCGCGTGCGCTAACGGTTGGCCTACAGCAGGGGCAGCACGGTCTGGCTGATGTAGACGAACCAGCCGGCCGCGAGCAGAATCCCGACGATGCCGCTCGCCAGGCCGCTGCTCCAGAGGGCACGCGCCCGATGCTCGGTGGTGCGCGCGATCAGGGCGAGGACGATCGCAACGAGCGCGATCGGCAGGCCGAACACTCCGAGCACGCCGAGCGCGAGCCCGACGAACCCGCAGACGACGGAGGCGACCGAGAGTCGGCGCCGGCCGGTGATGCGCCGCACCTCCGCTTCGGTGTAGCTGTACGGCACGAACTCGGTCGGGGCGGTGACGGTCGATTCCCAGCTGAGCTGGCTGCCCGGGGGCGCGGGCGCACGGGTGTAATCCCGATGCGTGTCGGAATCCTGGTGCGGTGTACTCATTGCTGTCCTCGTGCTGCGAACCGGGTGGGTTTAGTAGGGCTCGCTCACACCACTGTTGGCGATTCCGACGAGCAGCCCGATGGAACCAATGAGCACCAAAATTCCAACGACGAAGCCGAGGTAGCCGACAATCAGACCACCGAGGGCGAGGCCGTAGCCCTTTTCGCCGGTCTTCTTGATCTGGCTCAGGGCGATGTGGCCGGTGATGATGCCCACGATCGAGATCGCGAGGATCGACGTGACGAGGGAGATGATCGACAGAACGTTGTACTTGTCCTGCGGGTTCTGCTGGCCATACGGGTTCTGACCGGTCGCGGGATTCTGACCATACGCGGGAGCCTGGCCGTAGGCGGAGGGCTGCGTACCCGGCGCCGGATAACTTGGATAGGCCGGCGCGGCGGGGGGAACGCTGGCACCGGCCGGATTCGAGTTCGTCGGGCCGCTGTTCGTCGGTTCGACGGGGGGCTGGGTGGGATCAGACATCTGCGGTCTCCTTCATAGTTTCGTTCGGTGGTCGCCCTGCCAGATTATCCCGTTAGCGGGTACCCGGCGACTGGGCGTTGCTCAAACCTGGATCTGACCGACCGGCAGGGTGGAATCGGCGCCGAATTCGAGGGTCGAGGGCTCATGCCCGGCCATGATGAGTTGCGCGCCGAGGGCGGCGATCATGGCGCCGTTGTCGGTGCAGAGCGAGAGCGGCGGGATGCGCAGGACAACGCCGGCAGCATCCGTTCTCTCGGTGGCGACCTGGCGCAGTCGAGCGTTGGCGATGACGCCGCCGCCGAGCAGCAGCCGCGGCACGTCGTGGTCGGCGCACGCAGCGAGAGCCTTGGTGAGCAGAATGTCGACCACCGCCTCGCGAAAGCTCGCCGCGACGTCGGCTGTCGGCACGGGCTCGCCGGCATCCTGGCGCTGTTCAACGAAGCGGGCGACCGAGGTCTTGAGGCCAGAGAAGGAGAAGTCGTAGCGGTGCGCGGCCATGTCCTTGGGCTGGCTGAGTCCGCGCGGAAAGCGGATGGCCTTCGGGTTACCGAGGGCTGCGACCCGGTCGATCTGCGGCCCGCCGGGGTAGGGCAGCGAGAGCAGCCGGGCGACCTTGTCGAAGGCTTCCCCGGCGGCGTCGTCGATGGTCTCACCGAGCAGCTCGACGTCGCTGACCAGGTCGCGCACGAGCAGCAGCGAGGTGTGCCCGCCCGACACGAGCAGCGCGATCGTCGGGTACTCGAGTGGCTCGGTGTCGTTGGTGTTGGTAGCGCCGCGCAGCAGGTCGGCGCCGACGTGGCCGACGAGGTGGTTGACCGCGTAAATCGGTTTGTCGAGGGCGACGGCGAGCGCCTTGGCGGCGCCGACCCCGACCATGAGAGCTCCGGAGAGCCCCGGACCGCAGGTGACGGCGATGGCATCGAGATCACTCAAGCGGATGCCGGCCTCGGCGACGGCCGCGTCAATGGCCGGCACGAGCTCATCGAGGTGGGCTCGCGCGGCAATTTCGGGCACGACGCCGCCGTAGCGGGCGTGTTCGTCCATCGAGCTCGCGATGGTATTGGAGAGCAGGGTGGTTCCGCGCACGATGCCGATGCCGGTCTCGTCGCAGGAGGTTTCGATGCCGAGTACGAGCGGTTCTGATCGATTCAGGGCGGTGCGGTTCATGGTCGTCACGGATTCTCCGCGGAGGTGGGCACGGCTGATTCTGGGGCGGTGAGCATAGATTCCAATTCTGGAATATTCAGGCGCATGACGATGGCGTCGACGTTGTCGGGCTGGTAGTAGCCGCGGCGCACGCCGACCTCCACGAATCCGAGCCGATCGTAGAGGCGTTGGGCGCTGGGGTTGTCGGCGCGCACTTCGAGAAACACCAGCCGGGCGCCGCGTTTGCGGGCCTCGGAGATGAGGGCCTGCATCAGGGTGCGTCCGAGGCCGTGGCCGCGGGCCGAGTCGGCGACGGCGATGGTCTGAATGTCGCCCTCGGTGGCTCCCTGCGGGGTGAGCAGCCCGGCGTAGGCCGCGATGTTATCCGGGTCGTCCGGGGGAAAAGCAACAAGGTAATAGCAGGCGGGGTCGCCGAGATCCCGGGCCATCATCGGCGGTGACCAGGCATCGTTTTCAAAGATACTGGTTTCGAGGTGCATGATCGCCGCGAGGTCTGCCTCGTGCGCACGGCGCAGCTGCCACGTCATCGGCTGACCCGCTTGGGTCCATTCGAGAGCGTGACGTCGGGTGAGCGCAGATACAGCGGCTCGTTCGCGGCAAACGGGCGCCGATGGGCATAGTTGAGTTCGGCGACCAGGCCGAGTTCCCCGGCCGACACCGTGGCGGCGTCGAGGCGCGGCCAGAGCGCGTGCTGCCAGGCGGGCTCGTCGAGTTCGGCCGGTTTGGCGAGTCCGGGTGGGCCGACGCGCACGGGCAGGCCGACGGCATCCGCTTCGCTGTAAGCACTCCAGTAGATTTCGCGGCGGCGAGCGTCGGTGACGACGACGAGCGGGCCGGTGTGGCCGCGACGGTAGTGGCCGTAGGCGATGGCGTCGTGGCTGATCACCGGCACGAGCGGCTTGCCGGCGCCGAGGGCGAACACGCGCGCCGCGGCGATGCCGACGCGCAGGCCGGTGAACGGGCCCGGGCCCATGCCGCCGACCACGCCGGAGAGATCCGCCGGGGTGATCTTCGCGTCAAGGAGGCAGTCGAGAATGAACGGGCCGACGATTTCGGCATGGCGCATGGTGTCAGCCTCGCCGCGTTCGGCGATAATTCCGCGGTCAAGGTCGACCACGGCGACACTCGTGCCGGCAGAGGTATCGATGGCAAGTAGCACCCGCTCAGCCTAGCTTTGATGCGGCAGGCGCTGCGCGCGTCGGCCGCTGCGGCTGGAGGGTCAGATCATCCGTCGAAAGGACGAGAGTCAGCGACCGAGGGAACGGTAGCGGGCCAAGCGACGCGGAAGTAGCTCGTCAACGGGCACCGTGGACAGCGTGGACAGCTCGTATTCGATGGCTTCAGCCAGCCGCTGGCAGAACGCCCGTCCTTCGTCGGCGGCGTCGGGGCGCTCGTCCACGATGTGGTCGACGATCCGATTGGCGTACAGCGAGGCCACGTTCACGCCCTGAGCCTCCGACATGGCCGGTGCGAACTCGGTGTTGTGGTGCACGATGGCACTTGCCCCTTCGGGAGGAAGCGGCGACAGCCAGGAGTGTTGGGCGGCGATCGTACGGTCGGCGGGCAGCAGCGCGAGCGCCCCGCCGCCGGCACCCTGTCCGAGCAGCACGGACACGGTTGCCGACCGCAGGCCGATCAGCTCGTGCAAAGAGCGGGCGATTTCCCCGGCCATGCCGCCCTCCTCGGCCTCCTTCGACAGCGCGGCCCCGGCGATGTCGATCACGGTGAGCAGCGGAAGCCCGAGTTCTTCCGCAAGGCGCATGCCGCGACGGGCCTCCCGCAGCGATCCGGGGCCCATCCTGGTGTCTTGCGAAGGCCGCGGCCGGATGTGCCCGAGCACGATGCAGCTCTGCTGCCCGAACCGTGCCATGGCGAGCATGAGCCCCGGGTCCTTCTCACCCTCGCCCGTGCCGTTGAGCGGCAGCACGTCGTGCGCGCCGTAGGCGAGCAGCTGGCGCAGGTCTGGTCGCCGCGGGTTGCGCGAAATCTGAATGGATGCCCACGCGCCGCTCGCTGCCGGCCGCACGTTCAGGGTCTCCGGTGCCGCCACCGGCGTGGAGGCCCGGTCGGTGAGAATTGTGAGGGCGCGGTGCACGATCTCCGGCAGCTGCTCCGGCGGCACAACGGCGTCGATCAGCCCTTGGTTGAACAGGTTTTCGGAGACCTGCACGTTTTCCGGAAATTTCTTGCCGTACAGCGCCTCATAGACCCGCGGGCCGAGAAACCCGAGCAGCGCGCCCGGCTCGGCCACCGTCACGTGCCCGAGTGAGCCCCAGGAGGCCATCACCCCGCCCGTGGTGGGGTGCCGCAGGTACACCAGATACGGATGCCCCGCCTCGCGGTGCGCGCGCACGGCCGCGGTGATCTTCACCATCGACAAAAAGGCCAACGTGCCCTCCTGCATGCGGGTACCGCCGGATGCCGGTCCAGCCAGGACCGGCAACCCCTCGCGTGTGGCCCGTTCGATCGCGTTCACAATCCGGTCAGCAGCGGAAAGCCCGATCGATCCGGCAAGAAACGCGAACTCGCTCACGACGATCGCCACCCGGCGACCGTGGATCAGCCCCTCGCCGGTGAGCACCGCCTCGTCGGTGCCGCTCTTCGCTCGTGCCTTCACGAGGTCGGCCCGGTACGCCTCGTTCGGGTCGGGGTCAACCACGGGCTGATCCCAGCTCGTAAAGGACCCGTTATCGAGCACCACGTCGATGAGCTCCGTGGCGTTGAGGTGGCGAGTTGCGAGCGCGGGTTGAGAAATCAAAGTGAGATACCTTCCAGTGAACGGTTGAGCCAGGTGCGAATGTCGTTGCCGTGCTGATCGAGCACGGGCGGAGCGGAGTGCATCGTGTTCGTTGTCTCGACCGTATCGGCGGGTCCGAAGAACCGAAGCGGAGGCCCGGGGAGGCTGATCCGGCCGAGCACCTCGTGTTCAACGTCGATCAGCAGCCCCTGCGAGAGCACCTGATCCCATTGATAGACCTCATCCAGGGAACGCACCTTGCCGGCCGGGATTCCGGCGTCGGTCAGTTTCTTCAGCAGGGTCACGGCATCGAAGTTGGCGAAGGCATCCGCTATGGCAGCCTTGAGGCCCTCCCGATTGCGCACGCGGTGCGCGTTGGTGGCCCACTCGGATTGCGCAGCATCGAGGCCGAACTCGGCTGCGAAGGTGGCCCAGAGTTTCTCACTGCCGATGCTGATCTGCACGCTCCCGCCGCGGCAGGGAAAGAGCCCGTAGGGAGCGATCGACGGATGGTGGTTGCCCTGGGCCTCCGGCACCTCGCCGGCCACCGTGGCGCGGGTGCCCTGGAAGGCATGCACTCCCACCAGTGCGGCGAGCAGCGAGGTGCGCACAATCTGTCCCTGACCGGTGCGCTCGCGCTGAAGCAGCGCGGCGAGCAGTCCGAACGCGCCATACATGCCCGAGAGCAGATCGGCGATCGGCACGCCCACACGCTGCGGGTCGTCGGGGGCGGAGCCGGTGAGGGACATCAGGCCGGCCTCGCCCTGCAGAATCTGGTCGTAGCCGCTTCGACTGGATTCCGGGCCGTCGTGGCCGAAACCGGTGATCGAGAGAATCACCAGCGCCGGGTTGAGAGCGTGCATCGCCTCGGGCGAGAATCCGAGCCGGTCGAGCACCCCTGGACGAAAATTCTCCACCACAACGTCCGCGCGCAGCAGCAGCTCGCTGAGCACCTCCCGGCCGTCGTCACTCTTCAGATCGAGGGCGATGGATTCTTTATTGCGGTTGCACGAGAGAAAGTACGTGGATTGCGGATCGTTCGCGGGGCCCACAAAGGGCGGGCCCCAGCCGCGGGTATCGTCTCCCGTGCCTGGATTCTCCACCTTGATCACGCGTGCGCCGAGGTCGGCGAGCATCATGCTCGCGTGCGGACCGGCGAGCGCGCGGCTGAGGTCCACAACGAGGTAGCCCGCGAGGGGACCCTGCCGGTCGGTTTCAGAACGGGTGTCGGTTTCGGTACTCATGATCGGTCCTTTCTCGAGGTGCGTGGGGTCGGTGACGGGTTACAGCCACCCGGGCAGCACGAGCACCGCCCAGGCGATGGCCGGCCCGGCCACGACGACGATTCCGCTGTAGGCGAGGATCTGCTTGTAGAAGCGGTCCTTGTCAACGTCGTCGGGGGCGTTGGCGAGCACGAGCGCGCCATTGGTCGAGAACGGCGACACGTCCACGATGGTCGACGCGACGGCGAGCGCGCAGATCACGCCGATGGCGCTGATATCCCCGGTCGCAAGGAACGGCACGGCGAGCGGAATCAGCGCGGCCAGAATGGCCGTTGACGAGGCGAAGGCCGAGACGACGGCACCGATGTAGCAGATCAAAAGTGCGGCAAGCAGGGGCATGCCGAGGTTGGCCACCCCTTCCGACACGTATTCGATGGTGCCGGCCTCTTCGAGAACACCGACGAAGGTGAGCATGCCGCAGATGAGCAGCACGGTCGACCAGCTGATCTTGTTGACCGCGCCCTTCTGCGCCGCAGGCGAGACGAGGGCGAGGATGACGGCGATGGTGATCGCAACGAAGCCCACGTCAACCTTGAAGCCGAGCGCGATCACGGCGAGGGCGATGAGGCCGGCCACCGTCACAAGCTGCGGGATGCGCTCTCCGCGGGTGGCCGTGGCCAGCACTCCGTCGCCCGCGGGGTCGCGGGGGCCGTAGATGCCGGAGCCGAAGCCCTTGAACGCCACATCACCGCCGGCGCGCGCACCGACACTCACGGCCATGCGCGCTTCGGCGGCTTGTTCCACGAAATGTCCGACCCGGCTCGACATCAGGTTTCGGCCACCGAGCACAATGAACAGCACGACGGCGATCAGAAAGTTGAAAATGAGGCTCGACAGAAACACCGCTGTCGGGCTCGCGTCGAGCCCGGTGGTCGAGATGAGGCTGTTCACGATCACGCCGTAGACGGCGATCGGCGAGAATCCGCCGCCCTGCGCGCCGTGGATCACCATCATGCCCATCAGCAGCGGGCTGATCTTGTACTTGCGGGCAAAGCCGAGCGCGATCGGCGCCACGATGGCCACCGCGGCCGGGGACAGCGCACCGACGGCCGTGATCACGGCGGTGATCACGAACATCACCCAGGGGATGAGGGCCACCCGACCGCCGACGAGCCGCACTGCACCGCGCACCAGCAGGTCGATCGTGCCGTTGCCCTGCGCAATCGCGAACAGGTACGTAACGCCGACGAGCGTGAGGAACAGCCCGCCCGGGAAGTTGGCGAGAATATCGGTGGTCTCCATGCCGAGGAAGACAGCACCAAGTAGAAAGGCACCCACGAAGGCCAGCGCACCCATGTTGACGGGCAAAAGCGTGGCGATCAGAAACATCACCGCCAGGATGATGATTGAGATAACGGGAGCGGACATCGTTGTTCCTCCATAGGTTCAGATGAATGTGGGCTATTGGCTCACTGGACTAGCCTCCTAGACAGTAGGTGACTTTGTCAAGAGCCGTGTAAAGTTGGGCCGAGGGATCTTAGGGAGGCAGACATGACGAGGGACGCAATACCCCAGCCGCTTACGCGCGTCACGAAACCACGCCTTTACGAACAGCTCGTGGCCCAGCTTCTCGCCTACATCGAGTCCGCCCACCTCGGCCCCGGCGACCTGTTACCCGCCGAACGCGAGCTCGCGGAACGGCTCGGTGTCTCCCGCGCCACCCTCGCCCAGGCCCTCGTGGCCCTCGAAGTGCTCGGTGTCATCGACGTTCAACACGGCACCGGCGCCGTTCTCGTCTACCGGCCGAGCATCGCAACGGTGATCAGTGGGCTCCGCGAACATCGCAACCGGCTCCCCGAGATCGTGGAAGCCCGCAGCACCCTCGAGGTGAAACTCGCCGAGCTCGCCGCGGAACGCCGAACGGATGCCGACCTGCTCGCGATCGAGGATGCGCTCCGAGTCATGGCCGAGGAAATCGCCGTCGGCGACCGCGGGTCGCACGGCGACGAGCTCTTCCACCAAGCCGTCACGGCGGCTGCGCACTCCCCCGTGCTCGCCCAGCTGATGGCATTCATCGCCGAGATGATCCTCGAAACGCGGCTCGAGTCACTCGCCCAGCCGGGACGACCCGAGCAATCCCTGGCGTCGCACCGAGCGATCACGGCGGCCATCCGCTCGCAGGATGCCGACGAGGCCGCGGCGAAGATGCTCGCACACATCGAACTCGTCTCGGACGTCGCGCTGCTGAAGTAGCGGCCGGGGGCTCAGCGCCGCGGTCGAAGTTGCCCGAAGTCGGTCGCATCCGTCCAGCGCAGCCCGTGGCCGGTCAGGGTAACGGTGCGTGGTTCCTCGAGATCGTGATCCAGATCGATAACGGATACCGCGGCATCCGCTTCGCTGATGGCGTCAGACCGGCCCTGCGGTCGCTCGATTTCAATGTCGAGCCAGGACTCGGTGATGCCGTCGAGCAGGCCGCGACCCCATTCAACGACCACGATGGAGTGGGCGAAGTCGATGTCGAGGTCGTCGAGCTCCATGGCGCTGTTCAGGCGGTAGGCATCGACGTGCACGAACGGTGGGCCACCGACCAGGCTCGGATGCGTGCGCGCGAGCACGAAGGTCGGGCTGGTGACGGCGCCACGCACCTGCAGCCCCTCGCCGAGGCCGCGGGTGAGGGTGGTCTTGCCCGCGCCGAGTGGCCCGGTGAGCACGATCAGGTCGCCGGCCCGCAGCGTGGCCGCGAGGCCGATACCGAAGCGGTGCATCGCGGCGGCATCGGGGATGGTTCGCCGCAGTTCAGACAGACCCGACTCAGCCATGGATGTGCAGCCGGGGCACCCGGTGTCCGATGCGGGTGACGATCTCGTAGTTGATCGTGCCGGCGGCGTCGGCCCAGTCGGTCGCGCTCGGCGCTCCCGTGGCCGGGTCGCCGAACAGCACGACGGTATCGCCCACGGCGACGCCTGGATTGTCGGCTCCGAGATTGACCACGAACTGGTCCATCGCGACCCGGCCGACCAGCGGGTAGGTCGCGCCGTGAATCTGCACGAGCGCACTGCCGGAGGCCTGCCGCGGAATTCCGTCGGCGTAGCCGAGCGGCACGAGCACGAGCGTGGAGTCTTCCGGCGCCCGCCAGAGATAGTCGTAGGAGACGCCGGCGCCCGCGGCCACCCGGCGCACCAGGGCGACCCGGCCGCGCAGGGTCATGGCCGGCACCAGGCCGAGGTCGGCGCTGCTGGCATCGTCAAACGGCGACAGCCCGTACAGGGTGATGCCCAGGCGAACCATCGAAAAGCGCGCGGCTGGCAGCCGCAGTGCCGCCGCGGAAGAGGCAAGGTGCACGAGGGTCGGGGCCAATCCGGCGGCACGGGCGGCGACGACACCGCGCTCGAAACACTCCAGCGCCTGCTGGTCGTCGATGGCTGAGGCGTTGGCGAGGTGGCTCATCACGCCGTCAACGCGCAGCAGCCCGACCTGCTCGAGGGCCGCGGCGAGCGCGAACACCTCGGCCCAGTCGTTCTCGTGCACACCGTTGCGGCTCAGGCCGGTTTCGAGTTTGAGATGAACGGATGCCGTCTGGCCGAGTTCCGCCGCTGCATCCGCTGCCCGTTGCAGTTGGCGTGCTGACGAGAGGCCGAGGGTGACGTCATCGTCGATGGCGGCGCTGAAATCGGCGTCTGGATCGTGCAGCCAGGCCAGGATCGGCGCGTCGATTCCGGCGTCACGCAACTGCAGGGCTTCGTCGATGTCGGCGACGCCGAGCCAGTCGGCGCCACCGGCGAGGGCGGCGCGGGCCACGGGCACGGCGCCGTGACCGTAGGCGTTGGCCTTGACCACGGCCATGGCGTGCGGGGTGCCGACCAGCGCGCGCAGGTGCGCCATATTGCTTCGGATCGCGGCGAGGTCGATCACGGCCTCGCGAAACCCGCTCACGACTCGGCCACGACGAAGGCGCAGGCCACGCCGGCGTCGTGCGTCATGGTGACGTGCACTCGGCTGATGCCGCGATCTTTCACCGCTTGCAGGGCCGCCCCGCTGAGCTTGAATTCCGGGTTGCCGTGTGGGTCGTTCACGATTTCCATCTCCTGCCAGGTGGCCCCCGCACTGTCGCCGAGGGCCTTGATCAGAGCTTCCTTGGCGGCGAAACGCGCAGCGAGGGAATGTACCGGCAGACCGCGTTCGCTCTGGGCGAACAAGCGTGGTACCAGGCCCGGCGTGCGCGCGACCTGGCGGGTGAACCGCGCCAGGTCGACCACGTCGACCCCGATGCCCTTGATCACTGCGGGCTATTCGACCGTGACGGATTTCGCGAGGTTGCGCGGCTGGTCCACGTCGAGGCCCTTGGCGATGGCGAGCTCCATGGCGAAAATTTGCAGCGGCACCACGGCTAGCAGCGGTTCGAACAGTGGAGCTGCGAGCGGAATGCGTATGACGGTGTCGGCAAACGGCAGCACGGCGGCGTCGCCGACCTCGGCGATGGCGATGACGCGGGCACCGCGGGCGCGGATCTCCTGAATGTTGGAGACGACCTTGGGGTGCAGGTGTGCCGAGCCGCGCGGGCTCGGCACCACGACGAACACCGGCTGGCCGGGTTCGATCAGCGCGATCGGACCGTGCTTGAGCTCACCGGCAGCGAAGCCCTCGGCATGGATGTAGGCGAGCTCCTTAAGCTTGAGTGCTCCCTCGAGCGCGATCGGAAACCCGACGTGGCGGCCGAGGAACAACACGGCGCGGGTGTCGCTCATCCAGCGGGCCAGCTGACGCACCTCGTCTTCGACCTGCAGAACGGTCTCGATTTTCGCCGGGATGGCCTGCAGTTCGGCGACCTGCGCAGCCTGCTCGGCCTCGGTGAGACTGCCGCGCACCCGGGCCAGGTGCAGCGCGAACAGGTAGAGCGCAGTGATCTGCGCGACGAAAGCCTTGGTCGACGCGACCGCGACCTCGGGGCCGGCGTGGGTGTAGATGACGGCATCACTCTCGCGCGGGATGGTCGCGCCCTGCGTGTTGCAGATCGAGATCGCCTTGGCGCCCCGCTCCATTGCGTACTTGACGGCCATGAGCGTGTCCATGGTTTCGCCAGACTGGCTGATCGAAACGACCAGGGTGTCGTCGCTGAGGACCGGGTCGCGGTAACGGAACTCGTGGCTGAGCTCGACGTCGACGGGCACCTGCGCCCACTTTTCAATGGCGTACTTGGCGACCTGGCCAGCGTAGGCGGCGGTTCCGCAGGCGATGATGACGATCCGACGGATGCCGGCGAGCACGTCATCGCCAAATGCGCTCAGTTCGGGTACGACCACGTGGCCGTCGGCGATGCGGCCGCGCAGGGTGTTGGCGACGGCGTCCGGCTGCTCGGAGACCTCCTTGGCCATGAAGCTGGACCAGCCGCCCTTCTCCGACGCCGAGGCGTCCCAGGCGACATCGAACTCCTCGGTCTCGACCGGGTGACCATCGAAATCGGTGACGGTGACGGCATCCGCTGTGATGGTGACGATCTGGTCCTGGCCGATGGCGACGGCGCGACGGGTGTATTCGACGAACGCGGCCACGTCGGAGCCGAGAAAGTTCTCGCCGTCGCCGAGCCCGATGACGAGCGGCGAGTTGCGGCGGGCGCCGACGACGACGCCGGGCTGGTCCTGGTGCACGGCCAGCAGCGTGAAGGCGCCGTCGAGGCGGGCAACGACGGTGCGAAAAGCCTCGGCCAGGTCGCCGACGCGCTGGTATTCGCGTCCGAGCAGCACAGCGGCCACTTCGGTGTCGGTTTCACTCAGTAAGGTGAAGCCCTCGGCGAGCAGTTCGTCACGCAGCGGGGCGAAGTTTTCGATGATGCCGTTGTGAATGAGGGCGAGCTTGTTATTGTCGCCGAGGTGCGGGTGCGCGTTTTCGTCGTTGGGGCCGCCGTGGGTGGCCCAGCGGGTGTGACCGATGCCGGTCGCGCCGTCGTTGATCGGGTGGGCTTTGAGCTCGTTGGTGAGGGCCACGAGCTTGCCGGCCTTCTTGGCCGTGTTGAGCACCCCGAACTCGTCAATCACGGCGATACCCGCGGAGTCGTACCCGCGATATTCGAGCCGACCGAGCCCTCCCATGAGAACGTCAACGGTCTTGTTGCTTCCGACATAACCTACGATTCCGCACATGGAAGTCGATTTTAGCCGGACTAAGCTTGGTGGAATGTCCGATCCGGTGCTGGCCCCTGTAATGAACGGTCACGGTACCCCCTTCGTGGAACTCGACCGAGCCGACTGGGCGGCCCTCGCGCCGACTACGATGCTGCCGCTCAAGGAGACCGAAATCGTGCAGTTGCGCGGTATCGGCGAGCCTTTGGACATCAACGAGGTGTCGGATGTCTACCTGCCGTTAAGCAGGCTGCTCAATCTGTACGCGGCGAACGCTCGCAAACTGCATCGGGCGACCAGCGGATTCCTCGGTCAGCGTGCCCGCCCCACTCCGTTTGTGATCGGCGTCGCCGGTTCGGTCGCCGTCGGCAAGTCGACCACCGCGCGTCTGCTGCGGGAGATGCTCGCCCGTTGGGACGACACTCCCAGGGTCGAGCTCGTCACGACGGACGGTTTTCTGTTTCCCAATGCGGAGTTGAACCGCCGGGGGCTGATGGAGCGCAAGGGATTCCCGGAGTCCTACGATCGACGCGCTCTGCTGCGCTTTGTGAGCGCGGTCAAGAGCGGCGCCCCCGAGGTGCGGTCGCCGTTCTACTCGCACCTGAGCTACGACATCGTGCCCGACGCGCAGATCGTTGTGCGCCAGCCGGACATTCTCATTGTCGAGGGGCTGAACGTGTTGCAGCCGCCCGGGCCGGGCCACGGCCTGGCGGTGAGCGACCTGTTCGACTTCACGGTCTATGTGGATGCCCGCACCCAGGACATCGCCCGCTGGTACGAGGAACGCTTTCTCAAGCTGCAGCGCGGCGCGTTCGCGAACCCGAACTCGTTCTTTCACCGCTACGCGGCGCTCACCGAGGACGAGGCCCGTGCCAAGGCGCGCAGCATCTGGACCAGCATCAACGAGCCCAACCTGCTGCAGAACATCCGTCCCACCCGGTCGCGGGCGACACTCGTGCTGCGGAAGGACCCCACACACGCCGTCTCGAAGGTGCTGCTGCGCAAGGTCTGACCCGCGCTTCCGCGAGTCCCCTGCGACCGGGCCCGGGCCCGGAAACGGGGCCCATGGTAGAACATGGGCCTGGTTCCCTAACCTGGGCCGGTCGGGTGAAGCATACGCAGGCGCGCCCGGTCCGTTCCCCGGCCGTCTCGACTCATGACAATGCGACGGGGCCCGGGCCCGGAAAGCGGGCCCATGATGGAACATGGGCCTGGTTTCCGGGCCCGGGCCCGGTCGGTAGGGCTAGAGGGCCAGACTTGACCGCACTACGTCGGCGAGGGAGTGCGCCAGGCGGTCGGCGGTCGGCTGGTCGGCCGCCTCCACCATGACCCGCACCATCGGTTCGGTGCCGGACGGGCGCAGCAGCACGCGACCGGTGTCGCCGAGTTCGGTCTCCGCGGCCACGACAGCGTCAGCAATAACCTGATCGGCCGCCAGCCCCTTGAGGTTCACTCCACGCACGTTGACCAGAATCTGCGGGTAGACCGTCATGACGGATGCGAGTTCGGCGAGCGTTTTACCGGTGCGCGCCATTTCGGCCACGAGGTGCAGCCCGGTGAGAATACCATCGCCGGTCGTGGCGAACTCGGTCATGATTACGTGGCCGCTCTGCTCACCGCCGAGCGAATACCCGTGGGCGTTGAGCTCTTCGAGCACGTACCGGTCACCGACCTTGGTCTGCACCATCGCGATGTCGTTGGCCGCCATCGCCTTGCGCAAACCGAGGTTGCTCATGACCGTGGCCACGAGCGTGCGGTCCTTGAGCACACCGCGCTCGGCCATCGACACGGCCAGGATGGCCATGATCTGGTCGCCGTCGACAATGTTGCCGTCGCGGTCCACCGCGAGGCAGCGGTCGGCGTCGCCGTCGTGGGCGATTCCGATGTCGGCACCGTGCTCGAGCACGGCGCGCGCCAGGTTGTCGAGGTGGGTCGACCCCACGCCATCGTTGATGTTGAGTCCGTCGGGGTCGGCGCCGATCACGGTGAGGCGAGCGCCGGCATCCGTGAACACCTGCGGCGAAACGCCAGCGGCAGCACCGTGGGCGCAATCGAGCACGACATGAATGCCGTCGAGGCGGTGCGGCAGGGTGCCGAGCAGGTGCACGACGTAGCGGTCTTCGGCGTCGGCGAAACGACGGATGCGTCCAACGTCGCCGGCGATCGGCATCAGGGTGTCGCGTCCAATGTAGGACTCGATGCGGTCCTCGACGTCGTCGGGAAGTTTGGTTCCGCCAAAGGCGAAGATCTTGATGCCGTTGTCGGGCGCCGCGTTGTGTGAGGCAGAAATCATCACACCGAAGTCGGCACCGATGTCGTTGATCAAGAATGCGGCGGCGGGCGTCGGAATGACTCCGGCATCGAGCACGTCGACACCGCTGGAGGCCAGGCCGGCCGAGACGGCAGCCGTCAAGAATTCGCCGGAAATTCGCGGGTCGCGGGCGACCACAGCAACGGGGCGGCGGCCCTGTTCGAGGCGTGCTTGAGCACGACGACCCTTGGTCAGCACTGCGGCGCTGGCCTGGGCAAGGCTCAGGGCCAGGCCAGCCGTGAGATCACGGTTGGCCAGGCCCCGAACGCCGTCCGTGCCGAACAGACGAGTCATATCGTCGTCGGCAATCGGATTAGCGCTTGCTGAACTGAGGTGCCTTGCGGGCCTTCTTGAGTCCGGCCTTCTTACGCTCCTTGACTCGAGCGTCGCGGCTGAGGAAGCCGTTCTTTTTGAGGATGGCGCGGTTGTTCTCTTCGTCGATCAGGTTGAGGCAGCGGGCAATGCCGAGGCGAAGCGCGCCGGCCTGGCCGGACGGGCCACCACCGGTGATGCGGGCGATGACGTCGTAGGAGCCGAGCAGGTCAAGAACCTTGAACGGGTCGTTGATCAGCTGCTGGTGCAGCTTGTTCGGGAAGTAGTCAGCGAACTCGCGGCCGTTGACAACGATCGTGCCGGAGCCGGGGACGATGCGCACGCGGGCGATGGCCTGCTTGCGACGGCCGACGGCTGCGCCGGGAACGTTGAGGACGGCGCGGGGCGCCTTGGTTGCGGTTTCGGCCGGAGTCTCGGTGGAGTAGCTCTCCGGAGCCTGGTCAATCTGGTCTGCGATCTTCGCCACGATGATGGGAATCCTTTTTATCTAAGAGTCGAGAAGTCTGGTTGCCGGCGCTACTGCGCGACCTGGCTGAGGGTGTACGGCGTGGGCTGCTGAGCGGAGTGCGGGTGCTCGGAGCCGGCGTAAACCTTCAGGTGCGTGAGCTGGGTGCGACCGAGCGAGTTCTTCGGCAGCATGCCGCGAATCGCTTTTTCAACCGCACGGGTCGGGTGCTTCTCGAGCATCTCGGAGTAGTTCGTCGCCGTGAGGCCGCCCGGGTAACCCGAGTGGCGGTAAGCGATCTTCAGGTCGAGCTTCTTGCCAGTGAGGGCAACCTTCTCGGCGTTGATGATGATGACGAAGTCGCCACCGTCCATGTGCGGGGAGAAGGTGGCCTTGTGCTTGCCGCGCAGCAGGATTGCCGCGTGGCTGGCCAGACGTCCGAGGACGATATCGGTGGCATCGATGACTACCCAGTCGTGCTGGAGTTCGCTTGCCTTGGGGCTATAAGTGCGCGTCACTAGTGTGCTGCTTTCTTCTTTTTCGAACGGAGGTGTTCGTGAATCCCGCTCCGGGCGTGTTCTGTCAAGCAGAACACTGTCGATGGAGGGCTCACGTTCGGGCGCCGCGCTGCAACGCACAGACACCAAGGGTCAACACTAGTCTCAGAGTGCTGCGGACGCAACTTCGACGGGGCCGGGCAGCGAACGCCGGTTGCGGGTGGCGACGGCGCGCAGCGCCAGTTCGGCGTCTTCCGGGTAGCCGACGTCGATCAGGGTGAGACCGTGCGCCTGCATCACCTTGAACTCGCTGATGCGGTGCTTGTCGAAGTGCAGGTGCGCAAGGGTACTGCCGTCGAGTCGTCCCTCCCCCACAGCGACGCAGGCGCCGACCATGGCGCGCACCATGCTGTGGCAGAAGGCATCCGCTTTGATGGTGGCGATGATGAGGCCGTCGTCGTCGCGGTGCCAGCGAAAGTCCTGCACCGTGCGGATGGTCGTGGCACCGGGACGCGGCTTGCAATAGGCGGCGAAGTCGTGCAGGCCGACCAGGGTCGCCGCCGCCGCGTCCATTGCGGCGAGATCGAGTTTAAACGGATGCCACGTGGTGCGCAGTCGCTGCTGCGGGTCGTGCAGCGCGAGGGGGTCGGCGAGACGGTACTCGTAGCGGCGCCACATGGCCGAGAATCGGGCGTCGAAACCGCCGGGCACGACCGCGGCACGGCGCAGCACAATGTCGGGCTTGGTCACCAGGATGCCGCCGAGGCGGCGCAGCACGGCGGTGCCGAGGTCGACCGGCGGGCGGTTTCCGGTGCCGCGCTGGATGCGCACGAGGGAGTGTGCCTGCTCGGCGGTGAGGTCGAAGTGGGCGACCTGCCCGCGGGCGTGCACCCCGGCATCCGTTCGACCGGCGACGATCAGCGTGGGGTGCGGGGGAAAGCTCTGCAGGATGCCGGCGAGCCCGTTTTCGATGTCGGCCTGAACGGTGCGAAAGCCCGGCTGGCGGGCCCAGCCGGTGAAATCCGTGCCGTCGTAGGCGAGGTCAAGTCTGATGCGCGTGGACCCTGGCGCGGCATGGCCGGCGCGGGGTACGAAAAGATTCACGAGGGTAAGCCTAGGCGGCGCGTGCGGGTTATCGTTGAATCCGGCCCAGCGCATGACCCCCGTGCGCGTGGCATCCGAATGCTCGTCTTACCCATGACCCGCCCTGTCGCACCGTCTCCCATTGCCGGGAGGACTCCGTCGTCGACCGGCGCCGCCGTGTTCGAAGAACCCGTGATCGGACCGCAAAACAGTCCGGCTCGGGCGGCCGCAGCGCCGCTCGCGCGCCGTGGCCGCTTGGCCGGCCTCGACGGCCTGCGCGCCCTCGCCGTGATCGCCGTCGTGCTCTACCATTTCTTTCCGGTGCTGCTGCCCGGAGGCTTCATCGGCGTCGACGTTTTCTTCGTGATCAGCGGTTTTCTAATCACGGGTCTGCTCGTCTCCGAGCACACCCGCACCGGGCGCATCTCGCTGCGCCGGTTCTGGCAGCGGCGGGCCCGGCGCCTAGTGCCGCCGCTGGTTCCGGTGATTCTGATCAGCTGCACCGTGGCATTTTTGATCGGCGGCGATGTTCTCGTCGGCCTCGGCGCTCAGCTGCTGGGGGCCACGACCTTCGGCTACAACTGGGTGTC
This sequence comes from Cryobacterium sp. TMS1-13-1, assembly GCF_004403125.1. NCBI lineage: Bacteria > Bacillati > Actinomycetota > Actinomycetes > Micrococcales > Microbacteriaceae > Cryobacterium > Cryobacterium sp. TMS1-13-1. The sequence continues at coordinate 208,067 of NZ_SOGX01000009.1, forward strand.
GATCGCGACGGACAACAGCTACTTCAGCGTGAACGAGCCCGAGCTGCTGCGCAACCTCTGGTCGCTCGCCGTCGAGGAACAGTTCTACCTGGTCTGGCCGCTCATGCTGCTGGCCGTGCTGCTCCTTCGTCGCCCGCGTCTGCGGCTGGCCATCGTCACCGCACTGTTCGTCGCCTCCGCGATCTGGATGGGCGTGCTGTATCAGCCCGGCGCCGACCCGACCCGGGTCTACTACGGCTCGGACACGCACAGTTTCGGGCTGTTCGCCGGGGCGGCCCTCGCGCTGTTGCTGCGCCGTCCGAGCGGGCACCGCAACGAGCTGCCCCGGCTGCGGCCCTGGCTCGGCGCGGCCGCGATCACGGCGATCATCGCTTTCGCCATCTGGCTGCCCGAGGACGGCAGCGCAACCTACCGCGGCGGCCTGGTCGCGGTGAGCCTGGCCACAGCCGTCGCCATCTGGGCCGGTGTGCGTGGCGGCCGCTTCGGCCAGCTGCTCGACCGGGCGCCGCTGCGCTACCTCGGCGAACGATCCTACGGAATCTACCTGTGGCACTGGCCACTGCTCGTTCTGGTGCAGCTGCTGTGGCCGACCGGCGGCCCGCTGCCTATCGGGCTGCTCGCCACGGCGATCACGCTGGCCTGCGCGGGCCTGTCCTACCGCTGGTTGGAGCAGCCGATCCGGCGGATCGGCCTGCGCGGCAGCATCCGTTTGATCGGCACGCTCCTGACCGGCCCCGCGCAGCGACGCCGCCTGGTCGCGGCCGCCGCAGCCCTCTCGCTTCTGCTGGTCGGCGGCACCACGGCCGCCGTCCTGACCGCCCCCGCCCAGACCTCGGCGCAGTTGCGCATCGAACGCGGCCAACGGGCAGTGGATGCTGCGGCGCGCGCCGCCGCGCAGGCTGCGGCCGCCGAGGCGGCCCGCCAGGCCACGGCGACCCCGGCCCCAGCCGAGGGACTGATCACCGCCGTCGGCGACTCGGTCATGCTCGCCTCTGCCCCGGAATTGCAGGAGACCCTCACGGGCATCACGATCGATGCTTCGGTGTCGCGCGGAATGTATTCCGCAGACGACATATTGCTGGCGCTCAAGGCCGCCGGCCAGTTGCATCCGGTGGTCGTGATCGGTCTCGGCACCAACGGCCCGATCACGGCGAGCGAACTCGTGTCCATTCTGCGCATTCTCGGCCCGGACCGGCAGCTCGTGCTCGTGAACGCCTACGCCGACCGCGACTGGACCGACGGGGTCAATACGACCCTGGCCGAGTTCGCAGCGGGCAATCGCCGGGTCGAGCTCGCCAACTGGCACGACACGATCGCCGGGCGCCTCGACCTGCTCGCCGGCGACCAGGTGCATCCGGGCCCGAGCGGCGGGCAGCTCTACGCCGACCAGGTGCTGGCGGCGCTGGACCGTCTGGCCACGCTGCCGCCGCTGGCCGACATGAGCTGGCTGCTGCGTGACGCCGACGCGCCCACGGCCCCGCCGTACCGCTGAGGTCAGAACTCGAGGGTGTACGCCATCTTGCGATGCGTGGGCACGAAACCCATGCCCGTGTACAGGCCGAGGGCTCCGGTGGGGCTCGCGGAGTCGACCGCGAGGGTCACGCGCTCGTGGCCGAGCGCCTGCCCCGCAGCCAGCTGGGCCGCCAGGAGGGATTGCGCGATGTGGCGGCCACGCCATCCGCTTAATACACCGACCAGGTCGATGTAACTACCGGTGAACCCCTGGCTGGCCCAGACGTTCTCGTTGGCGGTCGACAGCACGAAGCCGACGACCTCGTCGCCGGCCCACGCGACGAACGAGAGGTCGGGGCGAAACCATTTGCCGCCGACGAAGGCGTTCCAGTTCTCGTCACTCATTGGCTGACTGGCCCAGTGGTCCATGAAGGCCTCGTCGCGGGTTTTATGGACCGCTGCCGACAGATCGGCCGTATATACCTCAACGCGAATACCTTCGGCGGGCTCGATCACCCGCACCGGGGCATCCAGTGCACGCTCGAGGGTAAGAAAGTAACGCGCCAGCGTCAGGCCCGCGTACTCGAACAGCGCAGAGTTCTGCGGGGAACGTTCGTCGGCGTAGGTCAGGATCCAGCCCGGCAGTTGTTTGGGCGACGAAGCGAGCTGCTGCTTCGCCCGCGCCAGCTGCCAGGCCAGCAGCTGGCGGCCGATACCCCGACCGCGGAGCGACGGATGCACCCCGCCGATCGGCATCGAGCGCACCAGGCTCACCTGCCGCGGCGGAAACATGACCATGCCGACTGCAACGATGCGTCCGGACGCGTCGACGCCGACGAGCGAGTCTCGGTCGGCGTGAAAGTGGGAGTAGCCGAAGTCGGCGGCGATCGCGCCGCGGGCAGTCAGGTAGTTGGGGTGATCGACCTCGCCCATGGCCTGGCGCAGCTGCCAGATGCCGTCGATGTCGCTCTCGGTGGCCGCGCGCCACACAGCGACGTCCGGGTGCGACAGAACCACCGGCACCGGGGCAGCTCCCACGCGTTCCGTCAACGATGTCTCGTAATCAACCATCCCCCCACCCTATCTTTTCGTCGAGAGCGCAAAAAGTGCCCGATTGAGGGGTCCAATCGGGCACTTTTTGCGCTCTCGCGAGAAGGGGGAGGATGAAAAAAAAGGGGGGGCCACTTTCGTGGGCCCCCCTTCGGTGGTGGTGCTACTTCTTGTCGGCCTCGGGCGCAGCGTCTTCGACGGCTGCATCTTCGGCTACGACGGTCTCTTCGACGGCAGCGTCTTCGACGGCAGCGTCTTCGACGACTACGTCTTCAGCAACTACGTCTTCGACAACGATGTTCTCGGACCCGACGGGGGTCGCGGCAACGGTCGCGGTCTTGGAGCGCTTGACCTTGGGGGTCAGGGGCTCGAGAACGAGCTCCATCTGCACCATGGACGCGTTGTCACCCTTGCGGAAACCGAGCTTCGTGATGCGGGTGTAACCGCCCTGACGCTCGTTGACCTGCGGGGCGATGACCGTGAACAGCTCGTGCACGACGGACTTGTCGGTGATCGTCGCGAGAACGCGACGACGGGCGTGCAGGTCGCCGCGCTTGGCGAACTGCACCATGCGCTCGGCGAGCGGACGCAGGCGCTTGGCACGGGTCTCGGTCGTCTTGATCGACTTGTGGGTGAACAGGGCCGCGGCCAGGTTCGCAAGCATGAGGCGCTCGTGCGCCGGGCCGCCACCGAGACGGGGGCCCTTTGTGGGCTTAGGCATTGGTAATCTCCAGTATCAAAAAATCGAAAGGCAGCGTTGAAGCGCGAGCCTTAGTTGGTCTCTTCTTCGTAGCCGCTGTAGAAGTGTGCGCCGTCGAATCCGGGAACCGAATCCTTCAGTGACAGGCCGAGCTCAACGAGCTTGTCCTTCACTTCGTCAACCGACTTCTGCCCGAAGTTGCGGATGTTCATCAGCTGGGTCTCCGACAGGGCGACCAGTTCGCTGACATTGTTGATGCCTTCGCGCTTGAGGCAGTTGTACGAGCGCACCGACAGGTCGAGGTCTTCGATCGGAATCGAAAGCTCGGTCGAGAGCACAGCGTCAACCGGCGCTGGGCCGATCTCGATGCCCTCGGCGGCGGTGTTGAGCTCGCGGGCCAGGCCGAACAGCTCGGTCAGGGTGCGACCAGAGGATGCGATGGCGTCGCGCGGCGAGATGGCCGACTTGGTCTCCACGTCAACGACGAGGCGATCGAAGTCAGTGCGCTCTCCGGCACGAGTTGCCTCGACCCGATAGGTCACCTTGAGCACGGGCGAGTAGATCGAGTCGACCGGAATCTGGCCGGCTTCGGAGAACTCGTTGCGGTTCTGGGTGCTGGACACGTAACCACGGCCACGCTCAATGGTCAGTTCGAGTTCGAACTTCGCCTTGTCGTTGAGGGTTGCGATGACCAGTTCCGGGTTGTGCACCTCGACGCCGGCCGGAGCCGAAATGTCAGCGGCGGTAACCTGGCCGGCACCCTGCTTGCGCAGGTACGCGGTGATGGGCTCGTCGTGCTCGCTCGAGACGACGAGGCCCTTGATGTTCAGGATGATCTCGGTGACATCTTCCTTCACACCGGGGACGGTGCTGAACTCGTGCAGCACGCCATCGATACGGATGCTGGTTACAGCAGCGCCCGGAATCGAGGAGAGCAGAGTACGGCGAAGCGAGTTGCCGAGGGTGTAGCCGAAGCCAGGTTCGAGCGGCTCGATGATGAACCGTGAACGGAACTCCGAGATGTTCTCTTCGGTGAGCGTTGGACGCTGTGCAATAAGCACTGTTGATTCCTTTCGGCTAAGTGTCCGCTATATGACACTTGCAATGACGAGAGTGTGAAAAGTTGAAAGAAAAGAGTCCCGACGGGGCTCGGCGCCATTCACGTGCCGAGCCCGTCGAGATGACAGCGAGTGCTTTAGACGCGGCGGCGCTTGGGCGGACGGCATCCGTTGTGAGCCTGGGGCGTCACGTCGTTGATCGATCCGACCTCGAGGCCAGCGGCCTGCAGCGAACGGATCGCGGTTTCGCGGCCCGAGCCGGGTCCCTTGACGAAGACGTCAACCTTCTTCATGCCGTGTTCCTGCGCCTGGCGGGCGGCCGATTCGGCGGCCAGCTGTGCGGCGAAGGGGGTCGACTTGCGCGAACCCTTGAAACCAACCTGGCCCGAAGAGGCCCAGCTGATGACGGCACCGGTCGTGTCAGTGATCGACACGATCGTGTTGTTGAAGGTGCTCTTGATGTGGGCCTGGCCCACAGCAATGTTCTTCTTTTCTTTCTTACGCGGCTTCCGTACGGCCGACTTGGGTTGTGCCATGAATTTCTCCTGAATCCTAAAGGCGTTAGCGGGCTAGGCCGAGGCCTAGCGCGCCTTCTTCTTGCCGGCTACGGTGCGCTTCGGGCCCTTGCGGGTGCGAGCGTTGGTCTTGGTGCGCTGACCGCGAACGGGCAGGCCCTTGCGGTGGCGGATGCCCTCGTAGCTGCCAATTTCAACCTTGCGGCGGATGTCAGCGGCAACCTCGCGGCGGAGGTCACCCTCAACCTTGAAGGTTCCCTCGACGTAGTCGCGGAGAAGGACGAGCTGGTCGTCGCTCAAATCCTTGACGCGGATGTTTCCATCGATTCCAGTGTCGGCGAGAGTCTTGAGGGCCCTCGTACGGCCAACACCGTAAATGTATGTCAATGCAACTTCCACGCGCTTATCGCGCGGGATGTCGACGCCGGCTAGACGTGCCATTGTGTCTCCTGTTTAGTGATGGAGGTCTGTAACAGTTCCTGTACACCGGCCTCCAACCGATGGTGTCACCCCGAAGGGCTCCCGGAACTGCTATTTACTTATGCAGGTGAATCTCGAAGAGAGAGATTATCCCTGGCGCTGCTTGTGACGCGGGTTCTCGCAGATGACCATCACGTTGCCGTTGCGGCGGATGACCTTGCACTTGTCACAGATCTTTTTGACGCTGGGCTTGACCTTCATGGTGATTCCTTGTTTTTCGCTGTCTTCGTACCAACGGGATGCCGTCGGCCGTTACTTACAGCAGTCGTTACTTGTAGCGGTAGACAATCCGGCCGCGGGTCAGGTCGTACGGGCTCAACTCAACGATCACGCGGTCCTCGGGGAGGATACGGATGTAGTGCTGACGCATCTTGCCCGAGATGTGGGCAAGAACTCGATGGCCGTTTGACAGCTCAACGCGAAACATCGCGTTGGGCAGAGCTTCGACTACCGCGCCCTCGATTTCGATGACACCGTCTTTTTTGGCCATACCCTCACTGTCGCTCTGTATTGAATGCTGGTCACGCGGGATTGGTGCCAGACCCGCCACGAAAGACGACACCAGACACCAAGGATCAATCCTATGGTATGAGATTGCCTTTTGGCAATTCAGTCCTATAATCGGCCCCGCCGCAGTGCATTCCGATGCTTACCGACTCCGCCTCGCCATCTGCCTGGCGACCGCTTCATAGAACGGATGCCCCGCATCACGGCCCGCCCACGCCGGAAACGTTATCGCCCGTTAACCTTCCGTTTACCTTGGCGTCGGTCGGCGGTTACTTCATTTACTTAACCTCGTCTACGGGTCAGCACCGGCCCATGCACCAGCAATCATGTCTTGTTCTTCTTGAAAGGGATTCACGTGAACTTCAAGCGTTTCGGCCGCCCCGCGGTCATCGCCATTGCCGCAGGCCTCGCACTGTCCTCCTGCGCAGCAAACGAAGGCGATGTTGCCACCACCGGCGACGATGCATCTGCTAGCACGCTCACCGGCACCCTGAACGGCGCCGGCTCCTCCGCCATGGACGCCGCCCAGCAGGCCTGGATCGCCGCGTTCCAGACCGCCAACACCGGCGTGACCATCAACTACGAGCCCTCCGGCTCCGGCGGCGGTCGCGAAGCCTTCATCGCCGGCGGCACCGATTTCGCCGGCAGTGACTCCTACCTCGGTGAAGACGAGCTGGCAGGCACGTTCGCCTCCTGCGCTCCCGATTCCAAGGCTGTCGACCTTCCGGTCTATATCTCCCCGATCGCCGTGATCTTCAACGTCGATGGTGTTGACGAACTCAATATTGACGCCGACACGCTCGCCAAGATCTTCGCCGGCACCATCACCAGCTGGGATGACGCCACAATCGTCGCGCTGAACCCCGACGCGACCCTCCCCTCCGAGGTCATTCACGCCGTGCACCGCTCGGACGACTCGGGCACCACCAAGAACTTCACCGACTACCTCGGCCAGACCGCACCCACCGTGTGGACCGAAAAGGCCTCTGACACCTTCCCGTTCGGCGGAGAAGGCGCCAAGGGTACCTCGGGCGTCGTTGACGCTGTCACCAACGGCACGAACATGATCGGCTACGCCGACGCTTCACAGGCCAAGGACCTCAGCACCGCCAAGCTCATGGTCGGCGACGAGTTCGTCGCTTACACCCCCGAGGCTGCGGCCGAGGTAGTCGCCGGATCGCCCCTCGTGGCCGACCGCGCAGCCGATGACCTTTCTCTCGACCTGAACCGCAAGACCACCAACCCGGCGGAATACCCGCTGGTTCTGGTGAGCTACGCGATCGTTTGCAACGAGTACGCCGACGCCGCCCAGGGTGAGCTCGTCAAGGCTTACGTTGAGTTCATCTCCAGCGCCGAAGGGCAGGCCGTTGCTGAAGAGTTCGCCGGCGTCGCACCGATGACTTCCGAGCTCATCGACAATGTCGCCGCGGTTCTCGCGACCGTCAAGTAACACCTGAACACACCTGCCCGGTCAGCTTTTCGCACATGTGCGGGAGCTGATCGGGCAGACTGGGGTGTGCACGTCTTTTTATTGACGTTCGCACCCCAACACCGATACCCGGCATCAGGATTTCACCAGTTTTTGTTTTCTAGGGAGACCCCGGCATGACCACAGCTGCCGCCACGACCATCAAGGCCAGGCAACGGCCGGGTGACCGCATCTTCTCCTCGGCCACCGTCATTGCCGGCAGCCTGATTCTGGCCATGCTCGCCGCCGTGGCAGTCTTCCTCCTCGTGGAGAGCCTGCCGGCGTTCGTCGCCGCACCCGATGATTTCAGCGGTGATGTGACCAACTTCTGGTCGTACGTGGGCCCGCTCGTCTTCGGCACCATCTACTCGGCCATTTTGGCCCTGCTCATGGCCGTGCCCGTCGCTATCGGCATTGCGTTGTTCATCTCGCACTTCGCCCCGCGCAAGCTCGCTCAGGGGCTCGGCTACCTGGTCGACCTGCTCGCCGCCGTTCCCTCGGTGGTCTTTGGGCTCTGGGGCATCGGCGTGCTCGCCCCGATGGTGCAGCCGTTCTACACCACCCTGGTTGAGTGGTTCGGGTGGTTCACCCCGTTCCAGGGCCCCGCTTCGGGCACCGGTCGCACCATCTTCACGGTCGCCATCGTGCTCGCCGTCATGATTCTGCCGATCATCACGGCCATCTGCCGCGAAATCTTTCTGCAGACGCCGCTGCTGCACGAGGAAGCCGCCCTGGCCCTCGGCGCAACGCGCTGGGAAATGATTCGCATGGCGGTGTTGCCGTTCGGATTGCCCGGAATCATCTCGGCCTCGATGCTCGGCCTTGGCCGGGCCCTCGGTGAGACGATGGCCGTGGCCATGGTGCTCTCCCCCACCTCCGAGGTCATCTTTCAGCTGTTCACCGCTCAGAATTCGAACACCATTGCCTCGAACATCGCGTTGAACTTTCCGGAGGCCCACGGCGTCGGCGTGAATATTCTGCTGGCCACCGGCCTCATGCTCTTCGTAGTCACCCTGCTCGTGAACATGTTGGCCCGCGTCATTATCAACAGCCGCAAGGCATTTTCGGGAGCCAACTGATGACATCCGTTTTGGAAGCTTCGCCGCTGACCAACTCGCTTACCGCGGGCAAGCTGCCACGCCGTTCCTCGCTCTGGGTGCTGTTGGCCAGCTGGGCCGTTTCAGCCGCGTTTTTCGCCATGCTGTTTCTGTCAGGCAGCGTCGACGGTTTCAACGTCGTCGGCACGGTCGTGTTCGGCACGGTATTGTACTGCGTGGCCATCTACGTGCTCTCCCGACTGGTCGAGGGTTCGCGTAAGGCCAAGGACCGCTTGATGACAGCGCTCGTGACGGCGGCCTTCGTCATCGCGCTGCTGCCGCTCGTGTCGATCATCTACACGACCGTGGTCAACGGGCTGCCCGCGTTTCTGACGCCGACGTTCTTCACCTCCTCACAGCGCAACGTGGTCGGTGCCGGCGGCGGCGTGCTGCACGCGGTCATCGGCACGCTCATAGTGACCGGAATGGCCACGCTCATCTCGGTGCCGATCGGGCTGCTGGCCTCGATCTACCTGGTCGAGTACGGCCGTGGCAAGCTCGCCAAGGCCATCACCTTCTTCGTCGACGTGATGACCGGGATCCCCTCGATCGTTGCCGGGCTATTCGCCTTCGCGCTGTTCGCGCTGTTGTTTGACGACCCGGGCATCCGCTTTGGATTCGGCGGGGCGATCGCGCTGTCGGTGCTGATGGTTCCGGTCGTGGTGCGCTCAAGCGAAGAGATGCTCAAGCTCGTGCCGAACGAACTGCGCGAGGCCGCTTTTGCACTCGGGGTGCCAAAATGGCTGACCATTCTCAAGGTCGTGCTGCCGACATCCATTGCCGGAATCGTCACCGGTGTGATGCTGTCGATCGCCCGGGTCATCGGTGAGACCGCTCCGCTACTGATCATCGCCGGATTCACCTCAAGCATGAACTATGACCTGTTCGGTGAGCGGATGATGACGCTGCCGGTGTTCGTGTACACGCAATACGCCAACCAGGGAGCGGATTCGCAGGCGTATATCGACCGGGCCTGGGCCGGGGCGCTCACCCTGATTCTCATCGTGATGCTGCTCAACGGACTCGCCCGCCTCATCGCCCACTGGTTCTCGCCCAAGCTGGGCCGCTAACACTTCTTAGAAAGGGACTCATGTCCAAGCGCATCGAAGTCAACGACCTCAACGTCTACTACAGCAACTTTCTCGCCGTCGAAGGCGTGTCGATCGTGATCGAACCCCGCACGGTGACCGCGTTCATCGGGCCGAGCGGGTGCGGAAAGTCGACGTTCATTCGCACGCTGAACCGTATGCACGAGGTCATCCCCGGCGCGCGTGTCGAGGGTGAAGTGCTCATCGACGGCAACAACCTATATGGACCGGGCGTTGACCCGGTGCTCGTGCGCCGCCAGGTGGGCATGGTCTTTCAGCGGCCGAACCCGTTTCCGACCATGTCGATTCAGGACAACGTGCTGGCCGGCGTCAAGCTCAACAACCGTCGCATGAGCAAAACGGATGCCGACGACCTCACCGAAAAAGCCCTCCGCGGCGCCAACCTGTGGAACGAGGTCAAGGACCGCCTCGCGCGTCCCGGATCGGGTCTCTCCGGCGGGCAGCAGCAGCGCCTCTGCATCGCGCGCGCCATTGCGGTCGAGCCCGATGTGATTCTGATGGACGAGCCGTGCTCCGCGCTCGACCCGATCTCGACGCTCGCCATTGAAGACCTCATCGAGGAGATGAAGAGCGAGTACACGATCGTGATCGTGACGCACAATATGCAGCAGGCCTCGCGGGTGTCTGACCGCACCGCGTTCTTCAACATTGCAGGCACCGGCAAGCCCGGCAAGCTGATCGAGTACGACGACACGACCACGATGTTCTCTAACCCCAGCGTGCAGGCGACCGAGGACTACGTGTCAGGTCGGTTCGGGTAGGTCGCTCCGGGTAAGTCGGTTCGGGTAGGTCGGTTCGGGTAGGTCGGTTCGGGTAGGTCGGTTCGGGTAGGTCGGCATCCCGAGCCGTGAGTTTCAGGGCATCGACTCAGTAGACAACTTTGGTGGGTGACGACCCACCTTAACCCACCGAAGTTGTCCACTGAGACCCGTCCGTGGACAACTAGCCCGCGAAGAGGGCTCCGCCGTGGGTGACGCGACCGGCCAGGAGCGTCGCGGCGACGGGCATCCGTTCGAAGACTGCGTCGGAGACGGTCAGCGGGTCGCCGTCGAGGATGGCGATGTCGGCGACGTCGCCGACGCGCAGGCGGGTGCGTCCACGGGCTGAGGCAGCGAGTGCCTGGCTGCGGGTCACGACTTGGTCGGGTCGCCAGGGTTTGCGGCCGTCGCTGCGGGCCCTGGACGACGCGGCGCTCATGGCGGTGAACGGGTCGAGGGGTGCGACGGGGGCGTCGGATCCGAATGCGAGTGTCGCGCCGGCGTCGAGCAGGGAGCGCAGGGCGAAGACGCGGTTGGCTCCGGCGGCCCAGTTCAGTTCCACCGTGTCGCGGTCGTCGAGCGCATGTTCCGGCTGCACACTCGCGATGACGCCGAGGCGGGCGAAGCGCGCGAAGTCATCGGCCTGCAGAAACTGAGCGTGCTCGATGCGTCCGACGACGGAGGCCCGGTCGGCGAGGGCGGTCGCGCTGTTGCGGCCAGCACGGTCGGCATGATCGCTGCCGGCGGTAGGGCCAGCCAGCGCGGCACGTTCGAAGGCGTTGAGCGCGATCGTGTTCGCGGCATCGCCGATCGCGTGCACCGCGGGCAGTAGCCCGGCCGCGTTGGCGTTCACGAGAATCTCGACCAGGTCGTCTTCACTCACGGTCAGCACGCCGTGCCCGCCGACCGGATACTCGTCGACGCAGAACGCCGTGCGGGTTCCCAGCGAACCGTCGATGAGCATCTTGAGCGGTCCCACGCTGAGCAGGCCGCGGGTGTCTGCGATGCGGTCGCCGGTGTGCATCCGTTCGGCAATGGCGCGGTCGAGGTCGGCCAGGTAGACGCCGGCTTCGATGCGCAGGGAGTCGAATCCGTTGGCGATGCGGCGCTGCCAGACGCCCGGGTTCCAGGTCATTTCGAAGTCGACGATGCCGACAACGCCGCGGGCTGCGGCCCGGCTTCCGGCCTGAGCAGCCAGGGCATCGACCTCGGCATCGGGCAGCTGGCCGAGCGCAATAGTGAGGGCGAACGCGGCCTGCTCGCGCAGCAGTCCGGATTCGTCGACCGGCACGCCGAAACGCTCGGCGGCCGCGCTGTTGAGCCAGACACAGTGCAGATCGTGGCTGATCAAAGCGGTCGGATGCCCCCGCGTCACCTCATCGAGACCGCGTAGCGTGGGTGCGTCGGCCCAGATCGCATCGCGAAATCTGACGCCGATCAGCGGGGTCGACCGCGCCGCAGCAATGGCCTGCGCGCGCACGAGCTCGAGGGCATCGCGAGCGGATGCTGCCGCCGAGAGGTCGAATCGGGCGCCGGTGAGCGCCCACTGGGTGAGGTGCACGTGTTCGTCCCAGAGGCCGGGGATGACGGTGCGGCCGTCGAGATCCACGGCGGCGGGAGTGCCGGTCGGGCCTGCAACGGCGGGGGCCGGGCGGGTTGGGTGCGGGCGGGTTGAGCCTGTGCCGGCGGGCACGATCTGCGTGATGATGCCGCCGGTTATGTGCACATCCGAGATTGAGGTGTCGCCAGGTTGCCTGACGGAGCACAAAACGAGATCGGGCATGGTTCGTCCGTTCGGTCGAGGGCTGGCGCCGCAACAGCCACCCTACAGCCGGGTGCGCGGCTGGTATCGCTTCGCCATGACGGTCGACGAACTTCTTGAGCTGCGAAGCAAGGCGGGCGCTGCAAAGTTCGGAACCGCTTTGTCAGCAAGAATGTAGCAACCAGCACCGCGGGTCAGTGCGATCGGGCATCGGTTCGGTCTGACGCAGCGGGTCAACGCCCGAATCAGGCGTACTTGGCGACCAGGAGCTCCAGTGCGAAGACGTAGCCGAGCAGGCCGGCGCCGGCGATGACGGCATCCGCTTTCTCGGCGATATAAGAGGTGTGACGAAACTCCTCGCGCGCATGCACGTTGGTGACGTGCACCTCGACGGTGGGGATGGCGACGCCGACGATCGCATCGCGAATGGCGATCGAGGTGTGGGTGTAGGCACCCGCGTTCAGGACGATTCCGGTGGCCACACCGCGGGCACCGTGGATGGCGTCAATGAGCGCGCCCTCGTGATTGCTCTGAAAAAACTCGACCCGCGCGTTCAGCCGGGCGGCCGCGGCGGTAACGCGCGCCTCGAGGTCGAGCAGGGTTTCGGATCCGTACCGCGCGGGCTCGCGAGTGCCGAGAAGATTGAGATTCGGGCCATTCAGCACGAGGAAGAGCGGCAGGGGCGAAGTCTCGTTGGGCATACGCAATTGTTCCACGTCGCGCAACGCGGCAGGAGAGCATAACAGCTAGCAGGAATAAATGATAAATCATCATTTACCCGTAGATATCTACGGTGAAGGTCGGTACGGTGAGGCCTTCGAGTCCCACCCGACGTCTCGATTTGTGCCAAAACGACCGATCTGAAAGGAAATTTCTCATGCTCAAGAAGCTCTTCGCCATCACCGCGCTAACCGCGCTCGCCATCTTCACCGTGCCGGCCGCAGCATCCGCTGTCACCTACGTTCCCGAGGGCAGGTCGCCCTTGGCCGTGACCGGCACCCTGGTCCCGCCGGATGAGGTGTATGTCGGCTACAGCGGGCTCGCCTCCACCGGTTACGACGCTCCCGTGTTGCTGCTCGCGGGTGGTGGCGCCGCTCTCCTCCTCGGCCTCGCATTGGTGACCACGAGCAGGCGACAGCGCGCCACAGCGTAACCCGGTTGAACGATGCTGCACAGGCAGCTCGCGTTGGTCGATGGCGGCCCTGGCGAGCGGATGCGGGCGGCTCACGCACCGGCTGCGGCGTCCTCCCGCCGAACTATGAGTTTCAGGCGTCGACCCGTGAGTTTCGGGCCGATTTGAGCGGCAAAGTCATATGGTCGTAGCAACGCTCTGATGAATGGAGCAAGTTGTTTCCGCCGAATACTCCTCCTGAGTTCATTGATCTTGGGTGTGCGGGGATGTCGATCGATCGTGCTGCCCAGCGTGTCGGAGCGGGAGGTGCGACCGGGCGTTGACAGCGCTCGAGCGAGCAGGCACAGACGGTGGAGCGGCGGGCCGGGGCGATTGTGCGGGGCGTCGAGCAGATGGAGACGATCCTCGCCGATCTGCTGCTGGCGCGCAGCACCGGCACCTCGCAGTTGGAGCTGCACCGGGCGGCCACCGACATTCGGGTGCTGATCGACCATTCCCGGGCGGCGAGCCGTGCCGCCGCCGATGCGCGGCAGGTCACCATTGACATCATCGCGGCCGTCCCGGCCTGGGCCGAAGTCGACCCGAGTCGCATCCGGAGTTGCGCGGGGAGAGCTACGCCACGAGCGGTCTCGTGACGGATTCCGACCGGCGCTCGCTCGAGGTACACGTGGCCAATGTGCGCAGAAAGATCGGGCGCACGAGCTCCGGGGCCGAGCGCATCGAAACCGTGCGCGGCGTCGGTTATCGTCTGGCGGCCGCGGGGTCTTAGGCCGGTGCCGCGCAACACTCACGTGGGCGACAGCACCGCGGACACGCACGTCCAAGCACCTTCAACGCCGATAGTTGGCACTGATAGAGCGGACGACACGAGCGGATACTGGATGGCGGCGCCCCGCAAACGGCTTAATTTCAAGACTATTAGCTTCTTTTTAATTTTCTATAAGATGCCAATACTTTTGTCATGGACCCGCTGGAGAGCTCGAGGCAGTGGTCATGTCCGTGCATAAGGCAGTGCAACGTTCACTGCCCGTCACCATGGTCGGTGCTGGCCTGCCACAGATTGCAGAACTCGCAGGCGAGGCGAAGTCGTATTCGGAGCGTTTGTTCAACTGCGCGCCTTCGCTCAGGTCACCGCGTTCTCCCACCCGTCGACTGGCGCTCGAAAACAACATCTGGGTTTAGTGGCACACTACTGGGTTTAGTGGCACAATTGAATTATGGGAATCGAGTGGACCGAGAGCTCGGACAAATGGGACATCCCCCACAACGATGCGTTGCACGCCATGAGCAAACCGGTCTACACAAGCACCAAAGTAAAAGTGAACAGCGGGAGCCCCAGCGCGCCGAGGAGGGTCTTCATTGGCCCTCAGCACGACCAGACCGATCGTCTTATCGAGGTGCTCATCGAAATTATCGCGCCAGGCACCATCGTGATTTATCACGTCATGCCGCTCGGCTCGTATTACCGGCATCAAATGGAGGAAGACCAGTGACACTCACGAAGAAAGACCAGGAACGGTATCGTCGCCTCGCCGAACTCGAGGAACACCCCAACGGCACTAGCACCACCGGCGAGAGCCACCACGGCGACGAGGCTGCTGCAATCGGCCGTCATCTGTTGCTCGAGGCGCTCGGGAGCGAGGCAGCAGTCGCCAAAGCCATTGGCGGTCGGCCGAGCCTCGGGCATAACACCGCCGGCCACGGCTCATCGCCCACGATCCGCGTTCGTGTCACCGCGAGTCAGAGAGAAGACATCACTACTCTCAAGCATCGGATGCACGTGAAAACCGACTCGGAACTCGTGCGGGTCGCCCTCGACGAATACATGACCAAGCACCTTCAACGCCAATAATTGGCACAGCGTCGTCCAGGTGAAGCCGACCACCCGCGCGACCGACGCGACCTCGGCGATGGTGACATTCCGCCCGGAGCCCACGTTCGCCTACTCGGGACGGTCGTAGTGCTCCATCAGGTGCCGCCATACAGCGGAGCCAATAAACCTGCGGTGTGCAGCCACATAGACCCGAGCAGGGGCCTGTCTGGCAGTATGAGGAAAAGCAAAACCCCGGCCGTTTGATCGGCCCTCCCAAGAGGACTACAGGGACGGTTCCGGGGTGTACGTCGTAAGTCTAGGTACAAAGCCTCGGTCAAGACGCAACTGCGCGATGCGGTCTCTGCCAGCTGAGTTGTCCATAGATTGCCAGCGGATGCGAGATGACTGACTTCCTAAGGCGGCTCGCGCCAGCCGACGGTGGTCCCACCCCGCCGGTCAAGGCTCGAGGTACGACCGATCGACCAAGGCGTGCGAGCACCCCGGCCTCGCCCCGCTACTCGGCCAGGTCCACTCCGGCGTCAGAGGCGAGAACCTTGATGAGAGCGGATGCGTTCTCTTCGCCATAGCCGGCGTCAACGGCTCGCTCGATGGTGCCAACGGTAGCGATCGTGCCCGGCACCGCCACTCCAAGGCTTTCGGCGAAGTCCTTCACGAGGTTGCCGTCTTTAAGCATGAGCTTGAGCGCAAAGCTCGGCGAGTAGTCATTTGCGGCAACCGCAGCTCCGACACCGTCGAAGATGGGCGAGCGAAAGTCAGTGACGGCAAATACTCCGAGAACGTCGTGAAGATTCAAGCCAGCCTTTTTCGCGAGTGACAGCGACTCCCCCAGCGCTTCCAGCTGGGCAGCAACAACGAGATTTCCCACGAGCTTCATCTTCGCGCCATTCCCCGACGGCCCCATGTAGTGCAGCGTGGCGCTGATCGGCTCCAGCACGACTTTGGAACTTTCGAAGGTCGCTTCATCTCCGCCGACGACGATCCACAGGCCGCCATTGGCCGCCTCTCCCTTGGAACCGAAAACGGGCGCGTCGAGAAAACGCACGCCGCGCGCAGAAAAAGCCGCGGCTTCAGCCGCACTGGCGGCCGGGGAGATGGTCGATAGGTCGATGACGATCGACGTGACGTCCACGCTCGCCGCAATTCCCTGCGCGCCCAGAACCACATCATTCACCGCGGCGTCGTCGGCCAGGGCGTACATCACGAACTCGGCACCGGCGACGGCTTCAGCAATGCTGGCGGCAACTACAACACGCTCCGACGGCAACGCCTCGGCCGCGACAGCGCTGCGGTTCCAGACCGTAACGTCGTGCCCGCCGGCAACGAGGTTGGCGGCCATGCCTTGCCCCATGGTGCCTAAACCGATAAAGGCAACTGCGCTCATGTTATTCCTGACTCATAGAGGGGTTCGCGTCACCGGTACGCGAATGATGGGGCGGCAACGCCGAAGAGGCCGAGCGTTGCTCTGGGCAGGTCCCCACGCCCCCACCACGACACCTCTCCGTACCCTACTTCAACCCGGCTCGACTCGAAAAGGTGAAGCACCGGTGTGTGCACGAGTCAATGCGCGTATCGAAGAAAGTATTCATCGTCGCCCCGGTGGCATCGTCGAAATACACGCCGATTCTTTGAGCGGATGCGGAATGGCCGAGTTCCGCAGACACCGTCGCGATCGCCCAACTCACCCATTCGACCGTTCAAGGTAGCGAAGCCGCATTCATCCCGCCGTCGAATACCCCCTCAATGGGGAAAACCCACTCGCGTAGGATTAGGCACACTGGCTACTTGCCACAGCACGCTCGCGCACTCGGGGGAGGTGACCGCATTTTGTCGAACATGACGCATACGCGAAAGCCCACCAAATCAACCCACGACTGGCACGCTGTCTATTCGGCTCGCCTCACCGTCACCGACCTGCTCGTGCTCGTCTGGGTGGTCTTCGGCGTGCAGATCGCCTGGTTCGGCTTCGATAGCGCCAACCTGGCCGTGCGTTCCACCGACCTCGCCGTCTCGTATACCTCGGTCTCGGTCATGCTCATCGTCAGTTGGATGGCCGTGCTCAGCATCTATGGCACGCGCACCGACCGGGTGCTCGGTACCGGATTCGACGAGTACAAGCTGATCGTGGGGGCATCCGTTCGGCTATTCGGTCTGCTGGCCATCGTGGCCTATCTGCTGAAAATCGACGTCGCGCGCGGCTACATTTTGCTCGCGTTTCCCCTCGGCATCGTCGTGCTTGTGTTCTCCCGGTGGATGTGGCGCCAGTGGCTGGTCGCCCAGCGCGCACAAGGCCGGTACACCTCCCGGGTGATTCTGATCGGCACCCAGGAGTCCTCGGCCCGCATCGCCAGCGAGCTGCAGACCCGCCTCGGCGCCGGCTACCTCGTGGTCGGCGCCTGCGTCACCGCCGGCCCGGTCGACTCCCACCTGCCCGGCAGCACCGTGCCCGTGCTCGGCGACATAGACGACCTGCACGCAGCCCTCGATGCTCAAAGCGCCGACACGGTCATCATCACCAGCAGCGACGACATCACCCCCACCCGCATGCGCGAGCTCAGCTGGAGCCTCGAACCCGGCCGCCACCACCTCATCATGGTGCCTCGCCTCATCGACGTGGGCGGACCGCGCATTCACACCCGGCCGGTCGCCGGGCTGCCGCTCATCCACGTCGAAACACCCCGCTACGAAGGCCGCACCCTGTTCACCAAGCGTGCCTTCGACATCGTGTCATCGACCCTGCTCATCGTGGCCCTCTCCCCCGCCCTCGCTGCTATCGCCCTGGTGGTGCTGCTCAGCGGCCCCGGCCCGGTGCTCTTTCGCCAGCAACGCGTCGGCCACAACGGCCACCATTTTCAAATGCTCAAATTTCGCTCGATGGTAGCGGATGCCGAAACTCGCCTGGCCGCGCTGCAGGACACTCCCCGCGTCGCCGGCAACTCGGTCATGTTCAAGATGAAGCACGACCCCCGCGTCACTCGCGCCGGTCGCTTTCTGCGCCGCTACAGCCTCGACGAACTGCCGCAGCTGTTCAACGTGCTGCGCGGATCGATGTCGCTCGTGGGCCCCCGCCCGCCGCTCGAAAGCGAAGTCAGCGAGTACGAGCTGCACGTGCACCGCCGCTTTTTGGTCAAGCCCGGCATCACCGGACTCTGGCAGGTCAGCGGCCGCTCCAACCTCACCTGGGACCAAACCGTGCGCCTCGACCTCTACTACGTCGAGAACTGGTCCCTCGTCGGCGACCTCGTCATCCTCTGGCGCACCGCCAAAGCCGTCCTAGCCCGAGAAGGCGCCTTCTAACTCCCTCCCCCCCCCCTCCCGCCGGTCGAGGCGCGAGGAACGAGCGATCAAGACCCCTCAATCCCCCGCCGGTCGAGGCGCG